>JBJKST010000041.1:0-6176 GCA_046703705.1 Thermoplasmataceae archaeon | reverse complement strand
CTGAGAGGCGCCCCCAATAAGCATCCCCTGTCCCGGGAGTGCTACAGTGAAGAAAAGAACTCTTCGGTCTGTGACTGCAATAACATTTTCGGTGAACCTTTCCGCTGAAACCTGGCTTATTCCTGTGAAGTTCTGCTGCAGCCTGTATATGGGAGACAGATATGTGATCAAGGACTCTCCTTCCCCCAGGCTTATTTTTTCGTCTCCAAACAAATTTGTGCCTGGTTTTACAGCCGCCGTTACGTTCCTGTAGACAGACTGCTTCATCTGCTTTTCATAATTCTCCTCAGGATTGCTGTAGTCTATCTGGCCAATTTTCTTGTTTGATCTAAGTGTAACTGCGAATCCACCTATTGTGAACAAGATGAATACAAGGGGTATGTAGAATGGCAGGCCATGTTGCATGGCAATAGTAAATACTATGGCTTCAACCACCAGAAGAATGGACAAAAACACCATTATGACTTTATTCGTTATGGTCTGTACACGGGCTGTCACAGGTGCCACCCCCTTTTCTCCAATAGCATCGTCAACCTTTCTGGACACACGGCTTGATAGTGTCTGTTTCACCATGTTTCCACAACTTGGACAGGTATCTTCAGTACCCATCAGTTCAGCATTACAATTCTGGCAATTCACCCCAGACCTACTAATAATCTATATTAAAAAATTTCTATAATCCAATAGAAATGCAATCAAACCACGAAAATGCATGATCGAAAGAAAAGGCTCCTTAAGTAAAAGGTCAAGCTTCTTAATCGCTAGAAAGAACCCCGGCATTCAATATTTTTGGTTTCATGATGCTAGTGCCATTAAATGTGGAAAATAGGATATTCAGTGTTTCAGCAGAAATATAGGTAAGTAATGGGGCCGACCGGATTTGAACCGGTGACCTCCCGGTTATCAGCCGGGTGCTCAAACCATGCTAAGCTACGGCCCCTAATTTCTTCGCACTCAAACCATAAGCGACAAGGCCTGACAGTGCCGGCTAAAATCGGGGCAGAATAGATAAAAGTTTCTAGGAAATCTTGGGCACAATTGCATTCATCCCATTATGTCACGAAGGCTTTCCAAATCCCTGCAGACGACGCAAATTTCAGATGTAGTGGAGGAACCGCATCTTTTGCATTTCTTAAGCTCAACTGGTGGAAAGCTGTCATTCAGCGACTTTCTTATGGAATCAAGGAAATTCACAATTGCGAATTTAGTACCGGGACTTTCCTCCTCCAGATCTGAAACCAGTGACCTGAATTTGTTCCGGTTTGCCTGTGCGTAATACGGGCACCAGCCGCCTTCGAACTTTATGCCGTTGACGACTGCATAGAGCATTACCTCCTTCTCAGGAATTCTCCTGAGGGGCAGCACCCTTGGCGTGAGCCCTTCCTGTGGCCTGGTGTGCGGCGCCATTCTGGCCATCCTCTGCACGTCGCCCTTCGCAACATTCATCATTATCGACTGGGCGTAGTCATCAAGGTTTATTCCGAGTGCGACGAAATCTCCCCTCTGGTATTCTGATACACGGTTCATCAGTTGCCTTCTCATTGGGCCGCAATGCGCACACGGTATCGTCTTCCCGCCATCCGCCCTGACTATCTCATCCATGGTAACCCCGTAACTTTCACTGTATGAAATGGTCTCGTGGGGAATGCCAAGCTTCTCGCAGAGTTCCCTTGCAGCTTTAAGCCCTGAGCTCCTGTAGCCTTCTATCCCCTCATCCACGGTGAAGGCCGAGATTTCAACATTCCGGCGTTCTGAGAAAATCTTGTGCAGAAGGAAAAGAGTTACCGAGCTGTCCTTCCCCCCTGAGATTGCCACTGAGATCCTGGTTTTCCTGTTCCCTACCCTGACTTGGTTCCTTACTTCCTGTTTGACCCTTTTCTCGACATACCGGCTCAGGTGTTTTCCGCATAGGTAGCTTCCGTTGTAGCGTACCTCATAAACTGAATTTTCATTGCATAGCGAACATTTCATTCCCTGCTCACACCTTAAGCCTCATTCTTGATTGGGTTTTTCATCTTTAACGTTACTGACTCCATGGCGAGATAACATGGCCGGGGAAAAAAATTAAGCTGATATCGTATATCATGCCCATGGAGATTGAGGCTTTCAAGGGAGCTCCTGACAAATCAGGGGCTTCCGTTTTAGTATGTGCTTTTTTTGAAGATTTCACGTCTTCAGCCGGCCTTGAGATGAAGAAGAGATTTGGTCTTGACAGGGCATTCAAGTCCCTGAACTTCAAGGCAGAATACAAGGAATGCATTACCGTCCCCTCGGATTCAGCAACTCTCGTTGCAGTGGGAATGGGGAAAAAGGCCGATGCGACCCGCGAGAAACTCAGGGTGATGTACTCAAAGGGGTTTGCAGAGGGCAGAAAACTGAACCCCGGGTCCATGGCTTACCTGCTGAGCGAAGTAGTTTCTCAGGAAGATGAAGCATACGAGATCTCATACACGGCTAGGATAACAGAGTACGGTTTTTCCGAATTCAAGTCTGAAAAGGGTAAGACAAACGTGGGCAAGACCCTGGTCATTTCTGAAAAGGATGTTTCAGGCAGTGTAGCCAAGGGTGATGTTGTAGGGAGGGCCACGAACCTGACACGCCACATGGCCAACATGCCGCCTTCCAGGGGAACTCCAAGCTACTTTGAGAAGAAGGTGAAGGAGATTCCGGGCCTGAAGGTGACAGTGCTTGGCAGGGAAGATTTCCTTAAGCTTGGCATGGGAGGACTTGAGGGTGTCTCAAGGGCAGCCACAGAGCCTGGAAAGCTCATCATCGCAGAATACATGAATTCTGATGAGCCTCCAATATTGCTGGTCGGGAAGGGAATAACCTTTGACAGCGGAGGCATATCAATCAAGCCCTCTCAGGGAATGGAGGAGATGAAGTTCGACAAGTGCGGCGCCTCTGCAGTCCTTGGAGCCCTGAGTGCAATCTCCGGCATGAAGCTTAAGGCACACGTTGTCGGAATGATGCCCCTGACGGAGAACCTGCCGGGCGGGAATGCATACAAGCCCGGGGACATTCTGAAGCATTATAACGGGAAGACCTCGGAAATCATAAGCACCGATGCAGAAGGAAGGCTTGTGCTATCTGACGCCCTCTCATATGGAGTTGAGAAATATGACCCGAAATTTGTCGTTGACCTTGCTACTCTCACGGGAGCATGCGTTATAGCTCTGGGAAACAACATAGCAGGTCTTATGACAAACAATGACTCAATGAACGAGAAGCTTCTCAGGGCCGCAGAAAAGAGCTGGGAAAGGCTATGGCCGCTCCCAATCGACGAGGATTTCAAGGAACAAATCAAGAGTGAAGTGGCTGACATCAAGAATGTGGGAGGAAGGGCAGGCGGATCTGAAACTGCAGGTGCATTCCTGAGCAACTTTGTCGGTGACAAGCCATGGGCGCACCTTGACATTGCAGGAACAGCATGGAGCCAGGAGTTCACCGCGAAGAAAGATTACCTTTCCAAGGGCGCCACCGGTTTCGGAACCAGGCTCCTTTTCGAGCTGGTTTCAAACGAGTCTCAATGAGGGGGAAAGCGTATACACCCCCAAAAACCCATTTTTTCAAAAACACATTGTCATTGTGAATTCAGTCTGCGAAGGAGTATTCTATTTTCTTGCCGCTCTTTATTGCCTTATAAAGCGCGGAACCTGTGTCGCTTGATATTCGCAGCCTCACGACTCCCCTGGCAGAGCTCTTCGCACTCAGGACCAGGATGTCATCAACATAGAACCTGGTCTGCTTGTTCTGTGCACCGACGTCGATGTAGATATTCTTGTTCTTTATCTCAATATGGGCTGTTTCCCTGTCTGAATAGGTCCTCTCCAGGTTGGGCTCAACGTCTATCTTCAGGTTCAGCTTCTTTTCGAGGCTTGAAATGTTTGCCCCCTTCTTTCCGATCAGCTGGGGTATGAACTCCTCGTCAACCTTCACCTGCACCCTGCCGTCGTCAATGAACTTAACATATATATGGTCGGTCCCAAGCCTCTTTTTTACCTCCTTCATGACGGATTCGGAAGCAAGCTTCTGGACTGGGCTGCCCACTTTTTCGGTGGATATGGGGACCACCACTATCTGCTCTCCAAAACTGTAAATCTCGTAAACTGGGGAGCCCGAGTAGAAATCCTCGATAACAATGACCGGCCTGGCAAGGTCTTCCTGGCTCATTCCGCTCGGCACCTTGACTGTGTACCGGACGGTAAGCACTTTCCCGACCATGCCGTTCTCAATGTACAGGACTGTATCAATCACCTGTGGTATAAGACCGAGCTCTATCCTTCCGATGAATCTCTGCACCGCATCAATGGGCCGCGTTGCGTGGACGACTCCAACCATCCCTACTCCTGCGAGCCTTAGGTCTGCGTATACTCTGAAGTCGGAGGTGACTCTCATCTCATCGAAAATTGAGTAGTCGCTCCTCACAAGCAGAAGAATGTCTCCCGTCTTCTCCATGGAGCCCTCCAGCCCTGTATACTGGGTAATTTCCTTTGAAACCTGGAGGTCTCTCGGTTTTTCCATGGTCTTCACAAGCTTGTTTTCGGAACTGTAAAACTCTGCAAGGGCCTGCACGAAGGTGCTCTTCCCGGCACCGGGTGAGCCCGCAACCAGTATCCCGTTTGCCTGGTTCTCAAGCCGTGAGATAAGGGAAGGCGGAAGGTTATACTCTTCTATTGAAAGCTTCTTTATTGGCCTTACCGCAGTTATTTCCAGATCGTCAGAGAACGGTGGCCTGGTTATGACTATTCTGATGTTCCTCAGCTGGATTACTGTTGCACCATGCATGTCCATTTCTATGAAGGACTGCTCCTCAAGCTTTCCCCTCTTGACAATGTTGCTTGCAATGTTCTCTAGGTCACTCTGGGGAACAGGGTCCTTGAGCTTCTCATAGACGACCTTTCCGGGATAGCCCTTCTTGACTAGTGGGTGCATCCCCGCCTTAAGGTGGACTGAAGTTGTAATCTCATCGAAGAATTCCTCAATGTTCCTGACTATTGTTTCAGGATGCGGAAGGAATTCAACCTGGACGCCCTTTATCTTCGCCAGGTCTCTCTGAATATTGTCCCCGGTGACCAATATCGCATCATTTTCGGCTGCTACAGACCTTATGATCTCATCGATCTCGCCGCTCTTGGCCCTCCTGATCTGCCAGTCTGAAGGCCTTCTTCCCTGAATGTCTATGAATATTTTGCCTGAGTCTGCCAGTTCCCTGAGCCTCTTCAATTCGCCCAGGGCTGCAAATCCGATGGATCTCCCTTCATTCGCCTGGTGCTCTACCTCGGCAAGCATTGCCTCAGCCAGTATGACTCTGCACTCTTCCTTGAGGCCGGTTATGAAGGTATAGAATCTCCCGTCCACTATGACAGATGTATCAGGTACGTAATCCACATTTCCAGAATTTGTTGTCCCTATTAAGGAATTCTAAAATGGGCAACTGTTAAATCTTGCATTACATTGGTCGGTACGAACGACATCAGATGAAAGGCACTCTTGAATCATTCGCCGATAGAATTGCGGAAATACTGAAGGCAGAAACCGGACGGCACGCCGGCCAGGCGGCAATCGCGTACTCGGGGGGGCTTGACAGCTCAATACTCATGGCTGCATCAGGCTTTTCAATGGCAGCTTACACAGTCGGTTTCACGGATTCAAAGGACATCCAAAATGCCAGATCTGCCTCCAGTACGCTACAATTCCCATTGCATATCATAAACCTAACCGAAGAAGACGTTCTGGAATACAGGCATCTGGTTGAGGAGATAGACCCTTACATAACCAGGGTCGAGCTGGGCTATGAAATAGTTCTGGCTGCGGTTCTCGATAACATCAAGGAAACGGCACTTTTTACAGGCCAGGGGGCTGATGAACTCTTTTACGGCTACAGGCGCTTCATGGATGATCCTCTCCTGAACAACGACTCACACTTGAAAAAGCTGTTCGGGGTGACACTTCCAAGGGAAACCAAGATCTCGGATTACTATGGCAAAACCCTGATAACACCTTTCCTTGATCCCGGGAAAATCAGAATTGCAGAAGAAGCGGGGAAGGATTCCAACATCAGGGGCGGGACCAATAAGGCAGTGCTTCGGGACGTTGCGTCTATTCTGGGCCTTCCGCCCGAAGTGGCCGGAATTCCAAAGAAGGCGGCACAATACGGGTCGGGTGTAAGCAAG
>JBJKST010000040.1:0-21010 GCA_046703705.1 Thermoplasmataceae archaeon | reverse complement strand
TGCTGATAGATGTGGATCTCGGCATGGAGAGGTGTGGCATACTGCCCGCTGATTTTTCTGATTTTGCCAGGAAGTCAGCTAGTTACAGCCATCTTAACGTTTATGGCATTATGGCCTATGATGGGAATGTTGCAGCAAATTCCAAGTTGGAGAGAGAAAAGAAAGTGGAAGAGGAGTCAATTGTCCTAAGAAAAGTTGTTGGAGAATATTCAAAGGTGTTCGGAGAGCCCGGAACTGTAAGTGTAGGGGCAACATCAACCTATGACCTTTGGGCAGAATATGACTTTATAACCGAGCTCCAGCCAGGAACTTACGTGTATTATGACAGAAGAACTACAGAATATGGAGCCTCAGGTCTGGAAGAGATATCAATGGGTGTAGTTGGAACCGTCATGAGCAAGACACGCTCTAACCATGCAGTAATTGATGCCGGATACAAGTCCACATCGATCGATAACGGCAGGTATCCCATCCTGGTTATGCCGTCCGGAGAAACTGCCCCGGTTGTATCCATGTCTGAAGAGCACACAGTGTGCAAGGATTCTGATCAGCTGGAAATAGGGGATAGAGTATTATTGTTGCCCTCCCATGCCTGCACAACCACAGATCAGTGGGATGAAGCCCTCCTGTTTGGAGAAAGTGATATTCCTGAAACAGTAAGTGTCGCAGGAAGGGGAAAAAGGCAGTAGCAAAAATGTTGGTTTAAGGTCCAATACATTAAACCCTCCTCCAGATTATGGGCAGAATTGACCAAAACCGCATAGGGGCAGCTTCCAAAAAATACAATTTAATCATCCCTTTATTGAGGCAGTTTAAGGTTTGCTTTTCTTAATGCACCGTAATATTAGACCTTATATAATTTTATATGATAGAATATTTTGTAGGGCTAACAAAGTTTATAGCTTTATTTCACTTGATTCTTCAATGCTTAAACCCGAGAATCTTGCCGATAATCTGAAGGGTAAGGTCGCTTTTCTTTTGGGCAACGAAGCTGTTGCAAGAGGCCTGGTGGAAGCCGGTGTGGATGTTGCGACCACTTACCCCGGAACACCTTCCAGCGAAGTTGGCGATACAGTTGCGAAGTTTGCAAAGAACAACGGGATGTATTTCCAGTACTCCGTCAATGAGAAGGTGGCTTTCGAGATCGCTTATGCATCGGCACTTTCCGGCAAACGGGCCTTCACATTCATGAAAGTTGTCGGAATGAACGTTGCTGCAGATTCCATGATGACCGCTGCATACACAGGCGTACAGTCGGGCCTCGTTGTCATGACCGCAGATGATCCGTCCATGTTCTCTTCTCAGAATGAGCAGGACAACAGGCATTATTCCGACCTGGCACACATGCCCCTCATTGAGCCTGCCAGCCCGCAGGAGGCCAAGGACTTTCTGCTCCATGCCTTTGAGATAAGTGAGTCGGAGAGGGTTCCGGTTCTTTTCCGTACAACAACTAGGGTGAGCCACCAGAGGGCACCCGTTCACTTCGGCGATGTCAGGCCAAAGTCCGGAAAGGGTTTCTTCAAAAGGGACATTCCGCAGTACCTGCCGTTCCAGCCATACTCCTCCAGGATGAAAACGGAGCTCCTTGATAAGATGAAGAGGATTGCAGAGGCATCCAACAATTCGCCTCTCAACAGGATCGACAGGCGTGGCTCGGGAAAGGTCGGCATGATCGTGTCCGGGGCGGCATATGGTCCACTTATTGATGTAGTTGATGAGCACGATCTCGATGTTTCAATCCTCAAGCTCGGATTAGTCAACCCCCTCCCTGAGAAAATGATCGAGAGCTTCTTAGGAGATAATGAAAAAGTGGTGATCCTGGAGGAGCTCGATCCCTTTGTCGAGACGAAAATAAGGTCCATGGCGCAGATTAAGGGCATAAGCACCCCGATTGCCGGGAAGCTTGATGGAACTTTCCCTTCAAGCTTTGAGTACACACAGGACGTGATTGCGAAGTCACTTTCGAAAGTCCTTGGCATCGATGTGAAGCCTGCACCCGAGAAAGGGCTTCCCGGGATTCCTTCGAGGCCTCCGGTATTGTGCCCGGGTTGCCCCCACAGGGGAACATACTACGCGGTAAAGAGGGCTGTAAAGATGTCCAAGGCCGAGAATGTCATTTTTCCTTCTGACATAGGGTGCTATTCACTGGGCGTCTTTGAGCCATTTGAATTGTCCGATGTGCTGCTGAGCATGGGCTCATCAATGGGCACGGCGCAGGGATTTGCCCTTTCCACGGACCAGAAAGTGATAGCGTTTATCGGAGATTCTACATTTTTCCATGCCGGGTTGCCGCCACTTGTGAATGCGGTACACAATAGGGCAAAAATGATTCTCGTGATCCTTGACAATGCAGTTACTGCAATGACCGGACAGCAGCCAAATCCAGGATCAGCCACCGACAGCCTGGGTGAGTCGGCGCCTTATGCTAAGATAGAGGATCTCGTGGCTTCCGCAGGGGTTGAGAAGATAAGCATTGTGGACCCCTTTGATGTCAAATCCACCATGAAGGCTGTGACTGATGGCCTCCACTATGACGGCCTTTCTGTCATAATTGCGAGGAGAGAGTGTGCAATTTTTGCGGACCAGAAAAAGAAGAAAATTGAGCCTCTTGTGCCGTACTACGTTGATCAGGAAAAATGCACATCCTGCAGGAACTGTGTGGAGAAATTTTCCTGCCCCGCCATTTCGGTCGATTCCGGGACAGTCAGCATTGACGCAAAACTGTGCGACGGCTGCGGCCTCTGCTCTGAGATTTACGTTTGCCCTTTCAAGGCGATAAAGAGTGTGGGGGCCTGATTGAAGTGATAGTAAACCTGAAAATATGCGGAGTAGGCGGGCAGGGAGTCATCACAACCGGAATAATTGCATCGGAAGCAGGAATGTCCAAGGGCCTTAACGTCATAATGTCCGAGATCCACGGCCTTGCCCAGAGAGGGGGGGCCGTTTCTGTAGATATAAGATTCGGCGAGGCGAGGGGCTCAATGATCCCAGAGAACAAATGCGACCTTCTTGTAGCGCTGGAGCCGGTTGAGGCGGTGAGGAACGCCGGCAAGCTAAAGGAAGGCGGCATTGCGCTCATAGGCACGGAGAAGATCCCGCCCATATCCCTTGGCATTTCAAGGAAGGAATACCCAAATGTGGAGAGCATCCTGGATGAGCAGTATCCGGGCATCAGGTACATAATGGTCGATTCCAATGAAGTTGCAAAGGAGGCCGGAAATCCAAAGACTTCCAACACTGTCATGCTGGGCGCGGCCATATCAACCGGAATCCTCCCCTTGGGGCTTGACGATGTCATGAAGTCCCTTGAGAACAGATTCAGAGGAGAAGTTCTTGAGTCTAACAGAAAGGCTCTTGAGCTTGGGTCCAAGCTCGTTCTAGTGTAGCGGGGCGTGCAGAAAGCCCGCTAAAGAATGAAAAACAGCTTAGGGGTCATAAAGAGAGGCTCCCAAGATATTCATCCAGCCTGTTCATCCCTTCTTCCAAAATCTCAAGGCTCCCTGAGAATGAGATCCGAATATGGTTCTCCCCCCGTTCTCCAAACGCGACGCCGGGGAGTACTGCCACACTCTTCTTTTCCAGAAGACTGTTTGCGAGTTCGCTTGAGCAGATCTTGTGGCCGTATCTTGGGAATGCGTAAAACGCACCCTCAATCGGGCTGCTGACCATCCCGTCTATTTCCGCAAGCCTCTTCTCTACAAAATCGCGCTTTTCCCTGAATTCGCCCTGAAATTTCCTTATGAATTCATCTCCGTTCTTAAGTGCATAGGCTGATGCTTTCTGTATGAATGGTGGGTAGCAGGAGAAGCTATGGTCCATGACCTTGGCCATGTTGCCGATTATGGGCTCTTCTGCAATGGTGTATCCCGCCCTCCATCCCGTCATTGAATAGCTCTTTGAGAGTGAGAAGATGCTCACGACCCTCTCCGGCCTATCTTCCATGGAACCTATTGAAACGTGCTTCCTGCCGTAAACCAGATCCTCGTAAGCCTCGTCGCTTATGACCATCATATTGTGCTTCTCTGCCAGTTCAAGTATCTCCTGAAGCGCCTTTCTGCTGGCGACCCTGCCGGTGGGGTTGGAAGGCGTATTGAGGAAAATTGCGGTTGTTTTGCCTGAAATCCTCTCTTCAATCAAAGAAACATCAAGTGAATTGTCCTCTGCCAGATAATAGGGCACTGGCTCAAACCCGGCAAGCCTGGCAGGGTTTGTGTAGAAGTATCCCGGATCAGGAACAAGCACTTCGCCCTTCATGTTTCCAAGGGCAAGAAGAGTGGTGTATATCGCGTGCCTGGAACTCATAAATATGGAGTTCCTGATATCCGCATTGATTGAGTTCTTGCGCCTGACTTTCTCAACTATTGCTTCACGCACTTCGTTCGTGCCAAGCGATGAAGTGTAGTGTGTGTCACCTTCGAACATGTCCCTGCTGGCGGAGTCCATGATCTCCTGCGGGGTGTCATACAATGGCTCTCCAATTGCAAGGGAGAAAATCTTGTCCCCTCTGGCAAGCCTGTCCAGAACTGTCCTGATTACACCAAAAGAAGTGGAAGCTTCAAGGTCGCCGACCCACATAAAGTAAGTAATGCCGGGTGAGCCTTTAAAGGTAGTGGGCTGTTAATTCAACAGTTTAAAAACTCCCGATTGGCTGCTTCGTCACAGGCCCAGCATATCTTTTGCCCTTTTCTGGGCACTCTCCGGTATAGATGGGGTCAAAAGGGCTTTCCTGCCTGCCAGAATGGTGATGCCATCCGGCCCGATGACAATATCTTCCCCGGGCCTCGTCCTCGTGGCGACTGCCCAGCCCACCTGGGCTTCGTCTGAAACATCGATCTCATCGGGCACTATGACATTGAGAGTTGCGCCCCCAACCGGTTTGTGGGAAATTACCACCTCCCCATCTTCCAGCTTCAGCCTCCTTATGCCTGCTTCAAAGGTCTCCTCCACCTTGCCTGAATACTCGTCGGACAACAGTATGATCTTGTCGTTCGTCCCGCTTTCACGAATCACTGGGTCGGAACTTATGATGTAGTTTTCTGGAATCAGGACTTTTGAAAGTTTCCCATTTGCGAAGCTGTGTGCAATATTTACAAGGGCCCCAAGGAGGGTAAGGCCAGATTTCCCCTTTGAGACTGACACGATTTTTGCCCAAAGCGGATCTAAGGCCGCAAGGGAGAGTCCAAGCTGATTGCTTATGCCTGACTTGGGATTCTCGATCTGTGCGAGTACAAGGAACCTCGCGGCGTAACTTGGCCATTCCACCCTGTAGTTGAACCCCTTCGGGAGTGAGCTTTCAAGCATATTCCGTATGACTGATGACCTGGGAATCGAGAACAGGTTAACATGCTCGCTGGAATTTGATGGCTGAATATCGTAGAATATAGGATCCTTGCGCATCATAACGGTCTTCACCCTGGCCACGTTTCTGGTTGAATCCATGCCAAGGTATCCTGTATATTCTGCGAAGGGGCCTTCCTCGTAAACCTCTCCCGGGAGCAGTTCAGCCTCCAGGACAATTTCAGCGTCAGCGGGGACCAGCAGGGAGTTGTTCACCCCCTCGGCAAACTTCGTGTTCAATATTGCCGAAGCCTTGGCGTACTCATTGTCTGTAAAAGAGGCAGCGAGCATGTAAAAAAGAGGATGTGCGCCGATTACAACTGATATTTCCAGCCCTTCTCCCGATCCAGTGGCGTCATTGACCGATTTCCAGAAATGTCCGTGGCTGCCCACGTCAAACGCGTAAGTGTTCCTGTCGATCAGCTGTACCCTGGAATAGCTCAGGTTGTAGACACCGCTCCCTTTTTCCCTGGTTACGGCCAAACCTGATGTGATATACCTTCCATGATTTGTTCTTGACCCGTCTTCTGCATAGTGCCATGGTGCAGGAAGTTCAAGTATGTTGACTTCTTTCCCGGAGAACACTCTCTCCTTTACAGGGGCATTTTCCACGACATGCCCGTCAAAGGCGATTCCGTCTTGCCCAACGATACTGTGCCAATTGGCAAGCATTGACCCGATATCCTTTTGACCCGCCGCGAGCGCCATTCTGGCGCTTGAGCCCAAGACATTCGTGACAATCCTGAAATCAGGGAAAGACTTGATGCGGTTGAACATAATGACCGGATTTCTACCCGAAAGGGCGCGGTACACTGCGGTGGTTTCATAGACAGGGTCAACTTCACTGTCCACCTCAAGAAATTCCTGCCTTCCGAATCCCCGTACTATTTCGAGAAAGTCCCTAAAAGAGTGTCCTGTTCCTTTTGAGTTGCCATATTCAGCCAATAATCATGCCCCCGCCAGACTGTTAATGTAATATTTGATTTTCAATAAATTTTGCCGGAAATTTATTTTGGAATCCGGAAAACCACCCTGTTGCGTGAACCAATGGCTTCCGGGTTCCGGTTTAATTTTCCCTGTCTCAGTAGCTCACGCTGGACTTGGCCGTCTCCCTCGAGATTATGAATGCAATCAGAGTTACAACAGTCCCTGCAAGAACAAGGAACGTAGGCGCAAGGTCGTAATGTGTCGAGTAGATGAGGAAAGTGGCTATAAACGGAGTAGTGCCCCCGAATATTGCAGTGGAGAGCTGGTAGTCCAGTGACATTCCCGTATATCTGACCTTAGTGGGATACATTTCCGACAGCATTGTTACAAATGGGCCGGTTTGCAATGCGATACAGCCGTAGAAGATGATCTGGGCAATGAGGATCAGAATTGCATTTCCGGTCGATACCATCACGAAGTATGGATAGATGAATACTGCAATCAGTATGGCTCCGGCAATCATTATTGGCTTTCTGCCTACCCGGTCAGAGGCAGCGCCCGCGGCTATGTTGATCAGCGCACCAGCGGCAAGGCCTCCCAGCAATGTGTAGATGATCGTGTTGAAGGGAACCTTTACTATGCTTCCCAGGTATGATATTATGAAAACGCTTCCGGCATACTCGGCAATTGTAGAGCTGATGAGGAAGCCGAGGCCAAGCAGCACCAGCTTCCAGTATTTCCTCAGCGTCGACAGGAGGGGGACTCTTTCGCTCTTTGAGGGGTTCTCAACTATTTTCTTGAAGATCTCTGACTCGCTTATTCTCAGCCTTATTACCAGGCCGACAACCGCGATGAGGACTCCCACAAAGTATAGAATGCGCCACCCATATGCGGAGAATTCAGGGCCTGTGATGCTTCTCATTATGAGGACCATGCTCAGGGCGAACAGGGGTCCTATGTTTGACATCTGGGCAATGGATACGTAAAATCCCCTTGATTTTGGAGGGGAAGTTTCAGATGTCAAGGTTATAGCACCTCCATACTCTCCTCCCACAGAGAATCCCTGGACCAGTCTGAGTATTGTGAGAAGAATCGGGGCAAGGACCCCAATCTGTGCATATGTGGGCAGAAGGCCGGTGATGAGAGATGCCAGCCCCATTATGCCAATTGTAAAGATTAGCGTGTATCTTCTTCCTATCTTGTCTCCGAGATGGCCGAAGACAATGCCCCCGATTGGCCTTGCTGCAAACCCGATTGCAAATACTGCGAATGTCAGAAGAAGCGATATCAGGAAGGTGTTAGAAGGAAAAAAGAGGGTCGCCAACACCGATGATATAAACCCGTATACCAGGAAGTCGTAGAATTCGAGGATGACTCCAAAGCCTGAAGCAATTGACGTTTTCAGGGCTGTGCGGTGAGAGAATCCTGATTCCGCTGTATCCTTGTTAACAGTTTCCATGCACGAAATATATATGTTTGTATATTTAAATGTACGCGACTTGTTGAAACAATTTACAGAGTCACTTTTAAGGCACACTGGAAGTTAGATGCAACTATGGTTCTTGTACAGGGATGTTTACTCATGATGTCCTTAAACCGACGAGAAAAATTCAGCTGGGTTTTATGTTGTGGTTCACCCTGAAGAAGTTCTCCGGATCATACTTCCTCTTTATTTCAGCAAGCCTCGTGTAATTAGATCCGTACGCTGCGCTGATTTCAAGTTTCTCATTTTCCCCGGGCTGGAAGTTTATGTAACCTGTTTCCTCCTTTTCCGGGTAGAGCTCCTTTATCTTTCTTTTCAGGCTCCTGCCCCAGCTTATCTGCTCACTGTCGTGTTCCGGGCCGGTCCATCCTAGGTCTATTACTATCATATACTGGTTGTCCCTGGCTGCATAGGCCGTATCTGAGATTCCGACCCTGTTGATTGCGCCGCCTGTGTGCCATATCCCTGTCACGCCGACCTCATCCAGTTCCACTCTTGAATATTCATCGATCATGAGCTCGAGGAACTCGTCCTTCAGCTCCTGCACCATTATGCCTGCGGAGTAGTATCTTATTCCTTCAGGAACGGTGTTGTCGGTATAGGTCTGGATGTCAACATAGCTTCTTGGGCCACTTGAATCATAGAGCGGAGTTCCAAGATGCCTCAGGTATTCCATCTCCTCCTTTCCCTTTTCAACGCTTCCGGCATGGACAGCCCTCATGACAACTACCCTTTTGCCTCGCATCTCCATTGGGTAGAACCTGCTGTCTGAAACCTTTGCAAGCTGAAATTCGGCAGAAACATCCTCCGACACTTTGCTGGCGAGGAAGTCTCTCCCTTTCTTCATTACCTCGATGCCTTCTGAGAGGGGATAGACTGTATATACCTGGTACAGCATAGGGCCGACGTTATGGAGCCTGTATTCAAATTCCGTGACGATGCCGAAATTCCCCCCTCCTCCCTTAAGGGCCCAGAGCAGGTCCGGGTTCTGTGATTCGTCTGCATGTATAACAGTGCCATCTGCCTTTACGAGTTCTACTGACAACAGGTTGTCTATTGTGAGGCCGTATTTCCTTCTGAGATGTCCATATCCGCCTCCCAGAGTCAGGCCAGCAATTCCGGTTTTTGACACTACTCCGAACGGCGTTGCCAACCCGTACAGCTGAGACAGCCTGTCAACGTCCTCCAGCAAGGCACCACCCTGAGCCTTGACTGACATGGCCTGCCTGTTTACTGCAACCTTGTTCATGTAGGTGAGGTCTATTGTCAGCCCTCCTTCGCATAGTGAGTTCCCTGCGACATGATGCCCTCCTGACCTGACTGAAGTGAGGATCCTGTGGTTTCCGGCAAATTCCACCGCCCTTGATACGTCAGAGGTCTCTTTGCAGATGGCAACAGCAGCCGGCTTCTTTCGGAACATTCCATTCCATATCCTGACTGACCCTTCATATTCCAAGGACCCCGGCAGGAAGAGGCCGCCTCGCATCATGCCTGAAACATGGATAAGTTCGGAGCCATCTATCTTTACTTTTCCACCAGAAAGGGTTGCAAAATCGGTTGCTGCGAAATCATTTGCTGTTGCACTGCTCATGGGAATAGACCATACATTCCCGGATATATGCATTTTTCCATCACGATACACTGGACCGGAAGCAATTCAAGGCGCGAATGATTCGGCATTAACATGTTATTCCATTCCTGAAAAACTGGATTGCCAGAGAACGGAAATAAAAAGGCTTTAAAAAAGGAGGCGGGGTTTCTATTGCCCGTCCTTGAAGTAAGCAATAATTTCCTTGCCAATCCTCTCAATGGATTCCTCAGGATTATTTCCGAAGGGGCCTCCAATAGATATGCTCGTTGCCCCTTTTTTCAGGAGAACTTCGATTCTCTTTATGCAGTCCTCAGTTGTGCCGTATACCGCAAGGTCAAGCATCTTGTCCGGTACTGCCCGGGCAGCCCCTTCATAATCCCTTTTGTCTAGGAATTCAGCAATTTTTGCCACTTCGCCTTTTGTTACCCCTACCATGGATACCATTTCGTCTTCAAGGTATGGGATGAAATAGGCAATTATCCGCTTGAGGGCCATCTTGTCCACATTGCCTTCAGGGGAATGGTATATCCATATCAGCCCGACATAATCAAAACTGTCATTTTCCCTGCCGGCACGCTTCATCCCTTCCTTGATATATTTCATAGGGTAGTCAAATGACTCCGGGGGTGTTGCCATGGGAAGGCTTCCATCTCCGATTTCGCCAGAGAGTTCGAACATCTCCTTACCTATTCCGGGAACGTAGATTGGGATTTTCCTCCTGAGGGGCTTGAACCTTAGGTATGCTTCCTTTGACCACTGAAATACCTTTCCCCTGTATTCCATGATGTTCCCGTCCAGCAGCCCCCTGACCAGTTCAACCGATTCCCTCGTTAGGTCCACCAGGTTCTGGTGAAGGCCTATCCAATCGTTGAACATAGTTTCAGTGTGAGAGCCGAGGGCTATTACTGCACGGCCCTTTGAAAAATCGTCCAGTTGGGTCGCGAAAGTTGCGATCTCTGAAGGGTCTATGGTGTATGGCTTGATGTTAAACCCTATGGATATCCTGTTTGTCACCGAAGCTACTGCAACAGAACTGACCCATGAGTTGGGCTGAAACGGATCGTGTGCGAACCAGCACGCGTCAAAGCCATTCTTCTCTGCTGCAGAACCAAGTTTCTGGAGAACTTCAACATTTCCAAGGGTGCCAAGTAGCCGTATCCCGAACTTAACCATAATTTACTCCCGGCTAAAGCATGCTATATGCCGTATTTAACATTGGTTCCACCATTCTGCAATCACAGCAGAATTCTGGGGCATTTAGGCCATAAGAACTTTTCCTTGGCCCGAGTTCAATAAAATGATTAGTATTTCGTTGTTTATGTTAATTAGTAATCAATATAGATAAAAGTACATAATTACCTTTTTTGTATATTTAAAGATATTTATAAAAACATCCCAAAAGAAAGTATTTAATAAAACTTAATCTTGAAAGCTGTGAATAAAACAATCATTATTTCCCTAATTTTGGCTGTCCTGATGATATCCTCTTCCTTAGTCGTTATTGACTCGGGCCTGAACAAGGGTCATTCAGGCAGTGCAGCTCTTCCATATTCGACCGCCAGTCAGAATTATACTCTAACTTTCAAGGAGAATGGCCTGGAAAACTTGTTTCCAGGATCTATGAACTGGACTGTCATTATCCGGAACTCCTCTGCGGGTGCTCTCCATTATTTTACCGGTACACAGGGTACTGTAACCCTGGCAGCGGGCAGTTATGTCTATTATGAGGCATATAACTATTTCCAGGACGAGATCTTTCCATCATACTTCACAGTTAATTCCAACATGACGTTCAACGTAAACTTCACAGTCCCGCATAAGTTCACTTTCATTGGAACGGGATTGAGCAGCCAGAACACCTGGGGAGTCACCATGACTCCGTTTACTTTATCAAATATGTACACTCCAAATGCCACTGCAAAGGGCGGTTCAAATGTTGTATATTACGGCACAGATACGAGCTACTCCTATGATTGGTATGAAGTACACAACGGGACAATGACTAAGTTAGGAAGTTCATATTTAAGCATAAACTCGGCAGACCAGAATTTTACCTACAAACTGCCACTGAACTCCCTGAGTAATGTTACCGTCAAGGAAGCAAATCTTCCTTCAGGAACCTCCTGGTTTCTTGCTCCCCAAAACCCCGGCCTTTCTACCCAAGAAACAAGCGGGAGCACCATTAACCTGACACTTCAGGACGGGCCGAGCACCTACACGTACGGTTATGTGCTGCACAACGGACAGAGCATAAATATCGGAAACGTTACATTGAACGCGGGCAGTTCGAACTCTTACACCCTTCAGTTTCCAACACTTACCAACGTTTCCTTTAATGACGTCCAGCCATACCCGGCATACACAAACGGATGGGGCGTTCAAGGACAATTCAGCTCCTCAGGAATGATCAACAGCTTTAACGTTTCAGCCTCATTCGAACTGGATTATGTCTGGCTCCCTGACTCCGCAAAGGTGAATGTTACCCCGTACATAATCTATGGTTTTACCACCACCTACTCAGGCACCGGAGGCTACCTGGTGCCCTGGCCATCATACACCATTGATGTGTCCAGCAGCACAGCTCCCCAGTCTGTTCAATTTACCAGCTATACCACGACTTCAGTCAAAGTTGCAGGAATCCCTTCAGGCAGCTATGCCACGATCACAGGGAATGGTGCAGGCCTTTCAGGATACAGCGAGACTGTTTCTTCAGGCCAGTCGTTCAACATACTCGCACCGAATGGGACTTACAGCTTTGGGATGAGTCTTTCAACTCCCATTCGTGAGTCCTTTTCCTTTAACGTTACCGTTGGGGGAAACAACCCCACCTCGAGCATTATGCTGTACGGAGTGACTTTTCCCTCTCCATCGTCAAGTTTAATCGGAGCCAGCGTCTGGGGCAATGGGCTGTCAAGCATATTTGACACAACTACGTCGACACAGGGCACTTCTCTAGTTGGGTACCTGCCCAATGGATCATACGGTTATTATGTGACTGACATCAACGCTGGGCCAAGCAATATAGGGATACCAGAGTCAGGAGCTTTCAATATAACCGGTGCCTCTGTAACCATAAACGAGAACTTCCCCACACAGTTTTACAACGCAACAGTTACGGCAGTCGGTCTTGCTCCGTCAACCCAGTGGAATGCAGACTTCAGTGCAATGACAGGAAATGGCTTCTCGGCAATCACTGTCCTGACAACAAAAACTTCAGGCTCGCTCTGGCTGCCTGCAGGAGAGTATGAACTTGGCCTTAACAAAGCAAGCAACACAACGCAGGACTTCGCTTCAAACGGCACAACCATAAATGTGACAGCCGCAGGGCCAAACGTATTTGACCTGAACATTACACCGTACTCCTACATTACTTTCCATGAGTCCGGACTCCTTCCAGGATCGAGCTGGTCCGTGACCCTCAATGGAAATACATATACATCGACGGGGTCAAGCATCACTGCGACCGTAAACCTTGGTTTCAAGACCGGTTCATATCCGTTTGTGATTGGCAACGTCAAGGGCTATTCCTCGAATCCCGGGTCCGGGTCGGTCAACCTTTCCAACACAAACGGCAATACAAATTTCGTAGTTCCGGTAGTGTTCACTTCCAACGGGCGCTTCGGGGATTTCACTAACATAAACACCTTCACACTGTCTGACATGAAACTTCACCAGGGGTCTTACCTCAGTTCGGACTCCACCTCCAATGGTGGTCCAATTGCGTTCGACAAGGCACGCGGGAATGTTTACATAGGGTATTCCAAGTCAGATGTTGCCGGAATATTGGTCCTAAATTCATCTACATATGCCATTGTTGCGAGCATACCCCTCCAGACCTACGGCAATGTTGTCAGCATGGTAGTTGATCAGGCAACCGGATACCTCTATGCTTCGTACTCTTACGAATACTCCGGATACATCATATCAATTAACCTGAATACATTCACAACTTCCATTACGCCAACTGGCTACGTGCAGCCTGTAAGCCTTCTTGTTGATCCCGTAACTGGAGCGTTGTACGCTGGAACCAGTTATAGCGTCTACGTGTTCAATCCCTATTCGCTAGCTGTGGAATCCGTGATACCCATGCCCGGGACAGCCTACTTCAATCCATTCTACTACGATCAGCCAATCGGGCTTGAATATTCGAACGCAACAGGCATGATATACGCAACCGGGTACACATCCAACAGTATAGTTGAGATAAACCCCGGGACAAATACTATTTCGGGGCAGTTTGCTTTCAGCTATCCAAAGAACGCATACTTACTTACAGGAGGATCAGCTCTTGACAGCAAGAACGGTAACATTTACCTGGAAATGACCATGTATGTTTCCCCTGAAACTTTTTCCTCACAGCTTGAGGTTTTCAATCCAGCTTCTGGAACATTCCTCAACCCGATCTCCCTGCCGTATGGCACTGACTTCATGATAGCAGTCAACCCGGCAAACGGAAACTTATATGCACCTATAGACACATATGTAAGCCCCAATTACAACTATTCGAGCCTCAGCGTCGGTATCCTTGCAGAGATCAATGTCAGCAGCAACAAAGTGATTGACACTTTTTCGACCGGACTACAAACTTATCAGGCCGCAGTGAACCCGCTGAATGGAAATGTGCTTGTCTCGAATTCTGCCTCCGGTGCAATCAATATAATTTCCTCGTCGTCTACCTTCGGATACCTTAGCGGAACTGTCTCCAATAAAGAGGCGAACATAACTGTGGACGGGCTGCCCATCCAGGTTGTAAACGGTGCGTTCAACGTCACACTTGCACCGGGAACATACTACCTGACAGCGTATGCGAACGGATCTGCGCCTGTGTTCAAGGAAGTCACTGTCAGTGCATTTGCCACCACTTCCGTGAGCATATCCATGAACCAGAGCACAACCTACAGGGTATACGGACAAGTATCGCCAGGCACTGCATCCGTAATGCTTGACGGCCTGGGTGCGTCAGTGAACAGCACCGGCGGCTACAGCATTTATGTGTCCGCCGGGAAGTACACACTGTCTGCGTATATGGCTGGATATTTCCCATACTCTGCGTCTCTGGACGTGGCTTCGAACATGGAAGTGAATCTCTCACTGCAGAAGGAGCCCACCCCTACCAGCATGCAGACTCTTGGTGACGTGACAGGGGACGGGTTCAACGTAACTCTTTCGAACCTTACAGCAGGATCAGAGAGCATTTCACTCAACTTTACATCCCCCGGAAACGGAATTCTCACCATAGAGGTCCCGTATTCGGTTATGAAGAATGTAAGTGTGTCCGATATCCTCAACAGCAGTGTGTATATCAACGGAAAGCCATACAGTGACTTCTCCGTGACTATCAGCTCGAATTTCACTGTCATACTGAAGGTTTCAGGTTTGAAGGGAGACCCGCAGCTTGTCTGGGCGTATGGCCCTGCTGCCGTAATACCGCCTCCCCTGAAAACACCGCCGGGCACCTCACCATTGTTATGGGTAGCAGTGGGAGCCATAGTCGTGATAGCTGCAATAGGAGGCACGTCATATTATATGAGAAGGAAGAAATCCTAATCATATCCCCTATTTTTTAAAAAATGCTCAAATTTTTTTTGAGACTGTAAATAGTCATTCTTTTTCATCTTTTAAAGATCGGTTGGACTTTGGCAAGCGCTGCCCGCAGTAATGAGCACCTCATATTACATGAAGTGCCAGCAACGGAGGAATAATTGCTGTCAGTATAATTGCTCCCATTACCAGCCAAGTAACCGGATGCGCAAAGTTGAAAGTCCACCCTACCCCGAACCTCTTCCCAACAAGTATTGCGCTGTCATTCTTGTTGTAATATATTGCCCCTCCTTTCCAGTACTGGTCGTCGTTCCTGTTTACCACTCCGGTTGGCCCTTCCTTCACCTTAACATCCAGCCTTGAACCCATCTGGCCGATGTTCATCATGACGAGGACCAGTAGTGCAGCCCCTGCAAGCACGGGAATGAGCGTGAACGCAATGGTGTATCGTGCGCTCATTATTTCCCAGACCGAAAATGAAGCGAACATCATGGTGACATTTATCAGGGCCTGGAACAGGAACAAAGCAGAAATTGTGTAGTGCCTGAATTTTTCCTGCTGGATCATTGTCTCAAGGGGCCTTGAAACGTCTATCTCCTGCCTGGTCCTTGAGATGGCGAATCCAATAAGGAAGATCATGGCGGTTATTCCAATTTCTATAAATACTGTCAGAAATGCTATTCCCACCGATTTGGTTGCGTAGCCATTTGGCTGCCCGCTCGCATTGAAATGTGTCGGAAGTGGATTCGGAAGTGAAGGGTAAGTCACGATTCCAACGTAAAGAGTGACGGCTATGATTACCAGTGACGGGAGCATGAACAGACCCGTTTCCCAGCCTTTCCTCCTGAGGTCCTCATCTTTGTACATGGCCCCCACAGCCTGCTTCAGGTCCACATACCACCCCTGTTCTGCCTTTATGTGCTCAAGTCTCCGGTTTGTCCAGTAATATACAAGGTATGCGAAAACAATTTCAACAAAAATGCTGACGAGTGATGCAAAATAGATGCCGTAATATGCAGGAACAACAATTGAGGAGAGGAAGATCACAACACTCCCTGCCAGGATGGTAATATGGTATGATCTCCTCAGATCACTAATCTGCCCATCATTCTCCCTGTCTGGCGGCACCCTCACTCCAAACACAACTGTCTTTGGAGTCGCATAGGGCATGAACCAGTACGACAGGGCTATTATAACAAAACTGCCAATGGAGCTTATCAAGAGTGGATTCAAACAAGGCCACCTTATTGATATACAAGTATTATAACTGATTTATAAACTCTTCTATTTAGCACTCTGCAGTTATTCCTGCTGACTGAAAAGATCTTCCAGTAGCTCCTCGAACATAGATTCTATCTGGCCCCTGGTGAAACCCTTTGCTGCTGCTTCCCTTATGAGTTCCAGAACGACCGTGTTCCATCTCTCTGCAAACTCGCTTCTCTGCTGGCTGGAAACCTCAGCGGCAATAATTGTTCTCCTTCCGGTAGTTAGGACAAACCCCTCAACCTCCAGGAGATTGTATGCCTTGTTCGCAGTATGGTAATTTATCTTCAGGTCCTTGGCAAGTTTTCTTGCCGACGGGAGAACAGTTCCGCCCTTCAGTCCGCCGTGTGCTATTGCTGTAACTATTGATTCATAGATCTGAAGATATATGGGAATCCTGGAGTCTGGGTCGATCTGGACCTTCATTTTAGCACCTCAACAATCAGTCCTGGAGGGATGGATTAACAGATGCGTGGCACAAATTAATCCTCCGCCTTCTTTGTTTGGCTTGCCGGTTTTGCATGGAAGACGGCACAAGCCTCTGCCATCCTTCATTAACATGTCTGAATGCCACTCTTTTGCCGGCATTCTCAGAAGAGTTCCTCGAACTGATTGCTGTTCTTTTCCTTAAGTATAACGCCCACTATCAGAACAATCAGCCCGCCAATGCCCATGATTACAGCCGCTATTTCGAGCAAGCCATAGACTATTGCAGTACCTGCTGAGTTTAGAACGGTGTATGTGATTGAAGGTGAGCTTTTGGAAAATGATACAAAGTAGTAGCTTCCCGCCGGAGGCGTATAAACCGAAACTGAGCCCGCAGACGTGT
Source organism: Thermoplasmataceae archaeon (assembly GCA_046703705.1). Classification (GTDB taxonomy): domain Archaea; phylum Thermoplasmatota; class Thermoplasmata; order Thermoplasmatales; family Thermoplasmataceae. The sequence continues at coordinate 4,039 of JBJKST010000040.1, read as the reverse complement.
TGGCTCCACTCTTCGGTGATATGCTGTAGTTCATTATGTTGCTGCTCGTGAGGGTTGAAATGTCGGAAGCCGGAACAAGGGCGACATCTGACGAATTTGATATTACCGTGACCTCACCGCCAAAAGTGACGTTAAGCTCAGGCGTTTCCCATTCCCCATTTCCCGCTTTTGAAAGTGAGTTCCCCACCGTGGTTGACCCCAATATCTCTGCACTGACTGAAAAAAACATCACAACACCCGCTATTAGGATTACAGCACCTACAATTGCCATCTTTTTTCTCATTTAACGCCACCGGTTCATATTCCTTCTCAGATAATGCCTATGTGATATAGTAATTATATAACATATATAGAAGTTTTAATGTGCCAACCTGCCCGTCCGTTTCAATGGCTCGAGGCTCTTCGATGGCTGTCCCTTCAGCCGCATCACAAGTTTTATTTTCAACTGGGCCGATAAAGTCCCGTTGGCTTCAGGCACGCCATTTAATCAGGGGATCTGACATTGACGTTAAGTGAGGAACAATTTTTTGACCTTCTGAAGGATCTTTTCGTTGGTTCAAAGATAGAGGGAAGTTCCGGCTACACCAACCTCTTGAGGATCAAGTCTGAATATTTTGACACTATCGCTGCCAAGCTGAAAGGAGAGTTCAGGGGAATTATTGCCGGGCACCCCAGTGCAAGCATTTCACTTTTTGATGGGCTTGCAGAATTCTTCGGCATCTGTTTCTCGGAATCAGGCGGCATCTGCATAAAAGATGAGGGGTCAGTTCCAATCCTGCACGGCAAAAAGTATGACTCAACCTCCGGAGTGGAGGTTTTCTGGAATACACAGGGCCACTATTACGTCAAGACGGATCGGATGTGGAAGAGTGCTGAAATCAAGGTAATATCAGGTGCGTGCCCTATTCTTGTAAAAATTGATGCGTCCGAGATTGAGGGCAAGGTGTCCAACGAGAAAAGAACCCTGACTTTCGAGTTGGGCCATGCAGAAGGAAATATCGTGACTCTCATTCCGAAATATTCCAACCAGGGTAAGGCGACAAACAAAGCAAATATTATCCGGGAACTGGCAAAAAAAGGCATCCCCATGAACGAGGAGTCGCTTAACAGGGTCCTCAGGGCATACACAGCAATGGCGGAGGTTGACTACTTCATAAACAGGGATGCTCATGGCTACCTCAAGGAACGCTTCGATTTATGGCTCAAGAACCATATATTCAACTATGGGGATGAAGTGCCAGAACCTGACCTTGATGCATTTTCGGCGATGAGAATGGCAGGCTACAGCATTATTGATGCTGTTTCCGTTTTTGAGGACGAGCTCATCAAAGTTTGGAACAAGCCAAAATTCATCCTGAATTCAAATTATGTCATAACATTGGACAGGATCATCTCAAGAGGGGGCGGCGCAATATTAAGGCAAATTGTGTCGCACAGGAATTTCAAGCACCAGGTTGAAGAGTGGAAAACGCTAGGCCTGGTTGATGAGGGATTCACCGCCGATGCCCTTTATGCCGGAAAAGGTTCAAATTCTGTTCTTGAGGAGGGATCAAGCAGGCTCCCAGTTGACACGAAATTCTTCAAGGATCTTGAGATTCCCATATTGCAGCTCTTCCACAACCTCGACCAGGATCTCGACGGGTGGCTGATACACAGTGAAAATTATCAGGCGCTCAATACCATACTCCCTAAATTCAGGGAAAAGGTGCAGACAGTATACATTGATCCGCCATTCAACTCAGGAAGTGATTTCTTCTACAATGACAGCTTCCGCGATTCCACCTGGCTTACAATGATGAATGACAGGCTGGAATTCATTGGCAAATTCCTGAAGGGCGAAGGCAATTACTTCGCCCACTACGATGAGAATGCCAACCACTACGGGAGGCTGCTTATTGACAGAAAGGAGTTTGATGTTAAGGAAATTATATTCGACACTAACGCCACCAAGGATCCGGAAGCTGATCTCTACGCCTACAAGAGCTTCGGAAACAATTTCAGCCTGAAGCACCAGACAATATATCACGCTTCACGAAAGAAAAGCCTTTTCAGAAAGCTCTGGAAACCGAACCGCAATACAAGTAACCTCGGGATCGGCTGGCTCGACCTGATATCCATTCCAAAGAAGAAATTCCCTAAGAAACTGGAAGATTTTGAATTCGGGATTGAAAAATACAATGAACGGAACGAACTCGTGTTTGAAACGGTTCCTGTTTGGAATGAGAAGATCTATCCTGTTAGCGATATCTGGAACGACATCTACTCCTTTACCCAGTCTGAGATGCGCATCACCGAAAACTATGGCTTCACAACCCAGAAACCGGAAAATCTTCTCAGGAGGATAATACAGTCCACTACAGTCACTGAAGGCGGGAAATCAGGAAGGGATATTGTCATGGATTTCTTCCTTGGCACCGGGACCACTGTTTCGGTAGCCCATAAACTGAACCGGAAATGGATAGGGATAGAGATGTCAAACCATTTCTGGGAAACCTATGAAGACGTTGTGGATGAGAATAATACAGATGAAAACAGGGACAACCCCCATAACATTGAGATTCTGAGGGAGGGGAAAAGAACAATTCAAGCCAGGATGCTGAAAATAGGCATCCTTGGCAGAATGAAGATAGTGCTTTCCGGAGACAGCAAATTCCGGCTTGGCAACAAGGAGAGGGGGAGCCACCTAAGCCGCCAGATAAACTGGAACGGTGGCGGATTCTTCAAGTATTTTGAGCTTGAACAGTATGAGCAGGCCCTGAAGAAGTGCCGTTATGATCCGGACAGGCGCAGGGCCCCCTCGCCCAATGGCAAAGCATTCACACATTATCCATTCCTTGGAGACAAGGATGAGCCTGTGCCGGGATCAGCGAAAAAATGCAAGGTCAACACCAGGGAAGCATTAAGCGGGCTTTGCAGCGGGATAGACATTGGTGAGACTCTTGCCATGATAAAGGGCAAATTCATAAAGCGGCTGGAAGAGAATGCCGTGGTATTTGAGGACGGTGAAGAGGTGCGGTTTGATGAGGTGGACTTTGAGATCATAAGGCCATTTTTAATGCTCTGAACCAACCGTCTTATTGAAAAGCCGAGTTGAAGAATAATCTCAATAGGGTCTTTCAAATACGGAAAACTGGTTAGGAATAATGCGCACATCTTACCTTGAATTTCTCGGGTTTGCGTTCATTGTGACAGTCTGGGGATTGAACTACCCCGTTTCCCTTGCCGGAATGTATTATTCTTCCCCGATATGGCTCGCATTCTTTCGGGCATTTTCTGCATTCCTCGGATTTTCCGTGATCTTCATTCTTATGAGGGCAAGGGTAAGGCTTACTGCAAAGCAGAAGGCGATTGCAGTGGCTGGAGGCATTCCCGGCTCGGTCCTTTTCTTCGGTTTGTGGCTCCTTGGAATGCAGACAGTAGCACCCGGAATTTCCAGTGTTCTAATCACTGCGTACCCCCTGTGGATGCTGCTCCTTTCAATTCCAATTCTTGGCGACAGGCCCAGGGGTACTAAAATTGCCGCAGCTCTGGCAGGTTTCGTGGGAGTGGTCCTTGCATCAAACGTATTATTACAGCATACCCAGAATAACATAATTGCCGATGCAGAGCTCCTGATCTCCGGGTTTGGGTTCGGCTTTATGAACATCCTGTTCAAGAGGTATTTTAAAGGCAGGGAGCTGCTTGGGGCAAACTTATGGCAGCTGGGTGGCGCAATAATTCCACTTGGCCTGTGGGCGATCCTCACTGAGCCATTCAGGGTAATTCAGTGGAATCCTGTCTTTATCGGAGCGGTCTTCTGGATAGGAATCATAGGAACCGCAATTGCATTTACACTCTGGTTCATACTGCTGTCCAGGTACAATGCTTCATCCATGGGCGTTTACATGTTCATGATAATCGTCGTTGCCCTAGTTGCTTCTTACATACTCTACGGAGAGAGAATAAATGCAATGCAGCTGGCAGGAATACTTGTGATCATTGTGTCAATATACGTAGTGAACAGGAATGACAGGCCTTCGAATGTTGAAACCGGGATTCC
>JBJKST010000039.1:0-28994 GCA_046703705.1 Thermoplasmataceae archaeon | reverse complement strand
CTCTCTGCCAAATATATCTGGGAAGTATTGTCCGATACCTTGAACAAGCTCCAGGAACCTGAGGCGCCGGAGCTTGTGGAAGTGCTGTTAATATCTCCTGTAAGAAAAGAGTATTCAGAGGCATTTTCTGAGTAAAGAGTCAGGCCTGTAAGGTTATAGACACATGATACGAGTTCCCTTGATGAGTTGGAATATGCAAGAAAGTGGATGGCATTTGCAGTTATCCCGGAGGACAAGATCCGGATTCCGGCATTGGTTCCTCCGAGCGTTATATTGTTATAGGCTGCAGGAGTCCCAGTTTTCAGGTTATATTCAACCATTGCACCTGTGTAGTTGTAAAACAGTGCGCACCCTCCCTCAAACACGGCTTTTATGTCCCCCGACATTTCAATCCCGGTTCGGGCTGAATCCACTGAAAGGTTCTTGGTATTCAGGATAGTTAGGGTCAGGCTTCCGTTATCCTGCCAGTAAAATACACTACCGTTATACTCGATTCCGCCTGAGAGATTGCCGAAGCTCTGTGTGAGGTTATCGAAACTGTCGTTATAATAATCAAAAGAAACGAGTTTCCCGGATGTTGAGTAATAGACCACTGAGTTTAAAGTTGAGTCCATGAACGGCGTGACGTTTACATTTGGTTCAGGGGAATAGACATTGCTGGTAGGGAAGGCCGAACTGTTGAACCCCATTAAAGAGTTCGTTTGGGCAAGAAGTGGATTGGCGCCATCCACCTCTGAAAAGTTGTATAATGTCAGGTTTGAGTAATTTCCGCCTATCTCAAGTGACAGGTTGGATATGCTGCCCAAAGGTAGATTCACTTTGACTGGAAAGGCTGCAATACCGACCCCGGCCTGTTTCAACTCAAGAAGAGCAAGACCCGGCTGAGTGGAATTATAGGAGAGGTAGAGATTAGTGATTGCATTGGCGGGTGGTTCTGTGCCCAGGACAGTACTTCCTGTCCCGTTTCTGATGCTCGTATCGAATGAATCAAGTGGCCCAAAAGATGTGGAAAATAATTTGGTAGTGCCGCTGTAAAAGTTGAGGTTATCGGCAGTAACTCCGTAGTATCCGTTGGAATTCCAAGAAAAATTGAGATAAAATGTGAAAGAGGAGAACGTCGAAATATTCATCTCAAGATAACTAGTCTGGCTCATCCCTGAAGTGAACACGTCAAGGCCATTTCCCAACGATGTTCCAGTAACCTTATCGCTGAACGAGCTGCTGTTGTTGATGACTGAAAATGTGATCCAGCTTCCATTTTTAGGAAATGAGCCAACCGAGTAATTCGAGAATGAATACGATAGTCCCCCGTTATTTGGATTCGGCTGGCCTGCCCCTCCCGTGTTTGCAATTGAGACATTTGGCAATAATAACAATATGACCAAAATAGCAATTAAAATATGTCTTCGCATTTTTTCATTATTTCATCGAGAAATAAAAGAGTTTCACCAAAAATATACCTCAGTTGAATTGTCTCGTAATGCTGTATTTTCAGCTACATTCTCATTTGCAACTGCCTGAGATAGCTTTATAACTGCCATCAAAATATGCTTCCATTCATGATTAAAGTAGGCGTTAACGGCTATGGAACAATTGGAAGGAGGATTGCACATGCAGTCAGCCTGCAGCCCGACATGACAGTCGTAGGCGTCGTCAAGACTAAGCCAGACTACGTGTCAAGGATCGCAAGCCATTCGTTCAATGTTTTTGCAAATGAGTCAAAGAACGAGGAGGAATTCTCCAAGCACGGAATCAAGGTGAAGGGCACACTTGATGACCTTCTCATGAACGTTGACCTTATGGTCGATGCCACTCCTGAGGGGTTGGGCGAGAAGAATAAAGCCCTCTACGAAAAAGCAGGCATTAAGGCAATTTTTCAGGGCGGTGAGAAAAGCACCATAGCCCAGGCGAGTTTCAACGCTTATGCCAACTTCAATGAGTCAACTGGCAAGGATTATGTTAGGGTTGTCTCTTGCAACACTACCGGCCTGGCGAGGACACTTTTCCCGGTGTTCAACAAGTTTGGCATAGAACACGTTGATGCCACACTCATAAGAAGGGCAACAGACCCAAACGACAGCAAGAAGGGGCCAATTAATTCCATAGAGCCGAGCCTCAAGATTCCATCACACCACGCTCCTGACCTAAAAACTGTTATCGAAGGCATAACCATAGATACGGTTGCCATAAAGGTCCCGACGACACTTATGCACGTTCACGTAGTGAAAGCTAAATTGCAGAAAAATGCTGCCCGAGAGGATGTTATTGACGAGTGGAACAAATACGGCAGGGTGCTGAGGGTTCATGGCAAGGAAGGGCTGTCCTCCACTGCACAGATAATGGATGCCGCAAGGGAACTCCAGGGAAACAGGTCAGACCTGTATGAAATTGCTGTCTGGGATGAAAGCATTGGAGTGTCGGGTGGAAGCCTTAATTATATACAGGCAGTGCACCAGGAAAGCGATGTTATTCCTGAGAATGTCGATGCCATAAGGGCAATGTTTGAACTTGAAGAGAAAGAAAAATCAATTGAAATGACTGACAAGAGTCTTGGAATTGGAAGGAGGAACCTGTAATGGTAGAAAAAGAAGAGAAAAAACTCACGATAGAAGATCTTCCCGGAGTTGGGGAAGCGACTGCCGAGAAATTAAGAGAAAATGGCTACGATGACATAATGAGCTTAGCGGTGGCATCACCGAAGGACCTTTCAGAGTTGAGCGGCATAGCCGAGGGCGCAGCTGTCAAGATCATCGCCGCAGCGAGAAGGTTTGCCGATGTTGGCAACTTCGAAACTGGCGAGGAAATACTCCAGAGAAGAAAGGATGTAATGAAGCTGACCACCGGAAGCAAGAACCTGGATGAGCTCCTTGGGGGAGGATTTGAGACCCAGTCCATAACGGAGTTCTTCGGGGAGTTTGGCTCGGGAAAAACCCAGATTATGCACCAGGCCGCAGTCAATGCCACCATGCCAGAGGAGAAGGGAGGTTTTGACAGCGACGTACTGATAATAGATTCTGAAAATACATTCAGGCCTGAAAGGATTATACAGATGGCCAAGGCCAAGGACCTTGACTCCGATATCGTCCTTAAGAGAATACATGTTGCCAGGGCCTACAATTCGCACCATCAGATTCTTCTGGGAGAGAAGGCGGGAGAACTGGCCAAGGAATTTCCGATAAAACTTCTGATTGTGGATTCGCTTACATCCCATTTCAGGTCAGAATACATGGGAAGGGGATCCCTTTCCGAGAGGCAGCAGCTTCTCAACAGGCATATGCACGACCTCCTTAGGTTCGGAACCTTGAACAACGCAGTAATTGCGGTGACAAACCAGGTTTCTGCGAGGCCAGATGTTTTCTTCGGAGACCCGATGGCACCCATTGGTGGCAACATAGTAGGGCACACGGCAACTTTCCGTGTCTACCTCAGGAAAGGGAAAGCCGGGAAGAGGATAGCAAGGCTGATTGACTCGCCCCATCTTCCGGAAGGGGAAACTGTAATCCAGCTATCCGAAGACGGAATATTAGACGGTGTTTAAACACCATCTTTTTTAACCATATTTATCAGTAATAAGCCAGAAGCAAGGCTTGAAAAGAGAAGACTTAACATACCAATTCAGAGTACATGCCTGTCAAATGTGGAAATACATCAAGGATGAATTTGCCAAGCAGCCTTCACAGCTGAAGGTTGTTATGAAGCTTATTTCGATTGGCCTTCGGGTTGTTTCGGCCGATGGCGAGCTGAAGATTTTCTGCGATGATATTGAAATCAAGCCAAACAGCCTTGCCAAGGCACTAAAGGTTGACCGTAGGGTGGTCGTAGAGGTAATGGAAAAAATCGTAAAAGACAGCACTCTTGGACCCTTCTTCAAGGAGCTTTTCCCGGTTGCCAACCTCGGAAGGGCAAGCTCCAGGATGGGTTTCGGCGTAATTCAGATTGTTCCAGATTCAGCCACAAGGCCTGCAATAATCTCCGGAGTTTCACAAATTATTGCAAGAGAGGGGATCAGCATCCGCCAGGTTATTGTGGATGATCCGGAGATAAATGAGGACCCGCGTGGTATAATTGTCACCGACAGCCCCGTCCCACCCTCACTGCTTCCAGAGATACGGAAAGTTCCGGGAGTGGAGGCTGTGGTGATCCTGTGAAAGATCACAGGTTTGCTTTCAGCACCCTATAGGCGTTTTTCCAGAACACTTCCTCTGCGTGCTCTCCAAGCTTCTCGGCCAGATCTGATAGCTTGGAAAGGTTCTCAAATCCTCTTGGTGTATCAGGAATTCCGAGGAAATCGCTTCCTAGTGATACGTGCTCCCAGCCGAAGTTCTCGCCAATATATTTTGCATGCTTCACCATGTCGTCTATTGTGGCATCGTCTGACAGAGTTGCCTTTATGGCAGTTATTCCTATTGTCCCCTTGTTCTTGACCACAGCCTCGATTGTTTCATCGTCCAGGTTCCTAGCGTGGTCATGGACCGCCTTGGCGTTTGTGTGTGATTCCAGCATAGGCTTTGAAGACGTCTCTGCTGCCTGGATAATAGTGTTCTTGCTTGCATGTGCACCATCTACTACTACACCTATTTCATTGCATATCTTAATCGCTTCAATGCCCGACCCTGTGAGGCCGTAGTCCTTTTCTGACATGCAGGATGCTGCAAACTTGTTGTCGTAGTTCCAGCAGAGGCCCATGGACCTCATTCCAAGTTCCTTGAGCATGTACACATCATAAGGGTCAGTCAGCGCGTCCAGGCCTTCCAGTGCGATGAGAAACTTCACACCGTCAGCATCAAGATCAGATGCGCTTCTTACAATCCTTCCCAGCTTAGCCCTTTCAAAGTAATGGTAGAGCTTCACCTGCTCCATGAGAATGTGGAAAAGCGGTGCTGTTGACGGCTGCTTGAAGCCATACTTCTTGGAAAGCATATCACTTCTTTCATTCCATGTTCCAACATGGGGGAAAAGAACTGAAAAAACGGTTGCATTGCCAAGTTCTGCAAGGCCCTTTATGTTTGATTGTTTTGAATCCGTCCTGACATCAGTGGTCTGTGATGTAAAGGCAAGATCTTCGTGCAGATCAATTACTCTCATGGACCTTGAATCGGTTTTAACACTATAAATTTGGGGTCTTGAGGGTTTGTTCGAGGAAAGATGGTGGACTGTTCAGATGTAATCCTGCATCCTTCCGCCGTATATTATGCCGGAAACCTTTTCCAGCCTGCTCTTGAGTGTGTCGTAGTTATTCGCAGTCACATTGACATGGCCGACCTTTCTCTTTCTCCTTACACCGTTCTTGCCGTACCAGTAGTACCTGGTTCCGTCTATTGCAAGAATGTCCCTGACCTGCCTCTCATCGGGCTCTATTCCTATTATGTTCTGTATGCCGCTGGGAACAAACAGCTCCGGCTTCGGGACCGGCATCCCGGATATTGCCCTTATGTGCTGTTCAAACTGTGAGATCGATGACCCATGAAGCGTGTGATGGCCGGTGTTGTGGACCCTTGGTGCAAATTCATTTATGACCGGCCTTCCGCCCGTTATGTAAAACTCGATTCCCATGACCCCGACATAATCCAGCTTCTTCATCAGCTCCCGCGCTATTTCTGCCATACCGTAGTCCTCAATCGGGGCGGCGTTGTTTATCAGTATTGCGGCCTGGTTCAGATTGTACGAAGGCTGGTGGCTTGTGAAGTTCCCATCCCTGTCCCTTGAGGCAATTATGGAAGCTTCGAACTGGTAGTCGACGAACTCCTCGATCACGTATTTCGCCTCCGGAATGTCTGAAGAAAGGGTCTCTTCCTCTTCAAAGAAGTACTGGCCCTTGCCGTCGTATCCTCCGCTAACTGCCTTTATCACGCATTTCCCGAAGTTCTTCCTGGCTTTCCTGAGTTCCTCCAGGTTCTCCGCGGTCTCATATCGCGCGACCGGGAATCCGTTGTCCCTCAGGTAATCCTTTTCCAGTGATCTGTCCTTCTTCAGTTCAACCGGCTTTAGGGACGGAAACAGCTTTCCCTTTGATTCTGCATATTCAAGGGCCTCCTGTGAAACATGCTCAAATTCATATGTTACAACATCGCATTTGTCGACGAACTCTTTGTAGTCCCCGAGCTCAAAGAAGCCATGGGCGATTTCCGATGCGGGGCCGCCGTTGTCTTTGTCGAGGATGAAATACCTGTTGTCCAGTTTCCTGCCTTCCAGTATCATCATCCATCCAAGCTGCCCTGATCCCATTATGCCTATATCCATAAAATCCACCTGCTAATTCTGTATGTGTTCAATCTGTTTCCAGTTTCTGCTTCAACACAGTATTTTTCTGGTTCTCCATAAATTCAGCCATCTTCTTCTTTATCTCTCCGTGCTTGATTGAGAGGATCCGCAGCGCAAGAAGGGCTGCGTTCTTTGAATTGCCGATTGCAACCGTGGCCACGGGTATGCCCGACGGCATCTGCACTATTGAAAGAAGAGAGTCCATTCCCTTGAGGTTCCTGGTTGGAACAGGCACACCTATGACAGGAAGGACAGTCATTGATGCAGTCATTCCGGGAAGATGCGCAGCACCTCCTGCACCGGCTATTATAACTTCAATTCCCCGATCGGCAGCAGATGATGCAAATTCGTACATGAGCTCCGGGGTCCTGTGGGCTGAAACAACCTTAGCCTCGACTTCCACACCAAAATCCCCGAGTGTCTTTATTGCGTCACTCATGTGCTCATAGTCACTCTTGCTTCCCATAATAACAGCAACCTTGGCCATGTTTTTTGGATGTTTTCCCGCCTTAATATGGTTGCCAAATTGAAAAAATACCAAATGATAGGGAAAATTATGAAGAAAGAAGATCCTCTATTTCACTGTCATGGAAGCCAAGGAATTTCAGGCGGTCCAGCACTTTCTGGTTGTCAAGCTCCAGGGCGAGCATCCTTTCATCGTCGGATATGAAGGTCTTCATTCCGTCCCTTACCCGGTCTCCAAGAAGTTCAAACACCTTCCCTGCAAGCTTTTCGAAGTTCTGGCTTGTCAGTATGTCCTCGCCGTTTATTTCCAGCGCAGAAAGCCTTACAGGATTGGACCTGAGCGACTTTATTGTGTTTGAAAGGGTAGTGAGGGATGATTTTATTGCCTTGCCGTCAACATAGTTCTGCAGGGCAGGGTGTGAGTTTATGTCCACCGTGTCGTGCTCATCCTTGTATTCAATTGCAAAAACTGCCTGGCTGCCGGTTCCCGAAAGCACAAACCTCACTTCGGAACGGCTCTCTTCGTCCCTGAAAACTGCAATCATGGTGCCATGGGCAAACTCTGCGTTCACCAGCAGGTAGCTATCAAGCTTCTCCCTGTCTATGACAGTCTCCTTTGTTATCCATGATGATGACTGCCTTATGGGTATCCTCATGCCTTTGTAAAGGCCCGAAAAGTAGAGAGGTCCCTCAAGAAGCTCGGTCTCGGCCGTGTTGAGAATGATCTCATACTGTATGCCACCCTGGCACTGCACTTTCCTGACGGCCTTGTACCCGCCGCTTATGTACCTGATATACATGGCGCTCTCGTCTATCGGGATGGGGTTTTCAAAAAGAAAAGTCTCTGCACCCTTTAGCGCCTTTGTGACATAGGACGTATTTGTAGAGGCTATCTCCTCTTCCCTGGTACGGAATTCCGCATTGATCTTTTCCTTGTACTGCTCAAGTGCCGTCCTTGCAAACTTCGTAATTGCCTCGTTAGTCTGCTTGAATGGCTCTGAAGGGTTTGCCTCAAAGTAATTCCTCAGGGGTTTGGTTATTTTTCTGAAGAGCTCGTCCACGTCTGAGATCTTCTCAGAGTGTTTCTCGTTAAGCTCATCCGTCAGTTTTGACGACTGATCCTGCCTGCTGGAAAACAGCACGGCCTCATATAGATCCGTTATAACGCCCCTGAAAAGTGATGCGTTATCTTCTGTTCTTGTCTGAGTATCAGGGATCATTGCCAGTATAGATCAAACTACTTATTAATCCTTAATCTTTCTTCTTAAGCCGAGGGTTATAACCATGGAGCAGACAGAAGATGGCATGGAAGAGGAAATTGGAAACCTTGTCCTTTCCGTAAAGGCAGTGATGCTGCTTTGCGGAAACTCAGTGGAGTGCAGGAACAGCCTCAGGGAAAAGATTAACACTATGCAGGATGAGGAGGTCACAGCGTTCATAGACCTGTTTCACAAGCCACAGAGAAGCATAGTTCCCCAGGTTTCAATGGCAATAGGTGAGGTTTTGCTGGCCTCCATGCTCCTGTTCATAGGAGTGGCCATACTTGCACCGGCGCTTGTAGGCTTCCAGGGGCCGGATGCGTTCCTGCATTACTTTGTGAGCACCCAGATCACCTTAATCAATGCGCTTCCGTACTTCCCGTTTGTCCTCCTGACAGACTTTATAATTGCAATTGCACTGCTCTCAGCAGCATTCTATGCGCTGAGGGAGTCCGCGGACCTCTTCAGCGATGCGGGCTTGAGGTACAGGTGATTCATGGCTTCCATGAAGAGGGCGATGAGAAAGCTTGCTTTCGCATACAAGATTGCGGCTGCAGTTGTTGGGGCCGGTATAACATTCTTTGCCACGGATTACCTGATTGGAACAATCGCAGGCTTCTTTGCCAAGGGAGATGTTGTCCTTTACGCCCCCATATTTCTCCTTTCGCTTTTTGCTGCGCTCATTACAGGCATACAGCTCATATCATCGCTGACAGGTTCTTTTTCGGTAAGGTTCATAAGGCCGGTCCGAAGGGCGGTAAGCAAGCCCATACTGGGCTTTTTCAGCGTACTTTCCATAGGCATGGCCGCAACAATCGCGTCTCCCCTTTTTGTCCTTGTTCCTGAAAATGTGATGCAGTTTGAGCTCATCTCCATCGCCTCACTCATAATTTCAGCGACCCTTTCCACGCTCATGGCAAGGAACTACGGGACACTCTACAAGTATTCCCACAGCAGGGGCCTCGATGCCGTAGGGGGCCCTTCCTTCGTGAGGTCTGCAACTGGCTCAAAGAGCTTGAGGTATTTTCTGACCAGGCTGTCGCTCTGGCTCGCAAATACGGCACTGGCAGCCTATTCTGCACTCCTTTTCAGCGACTTTGACTTCCAGATTTTCCCCGGCGTGCTGCGGGATTTCTCCATCGGCCCGGTAACTGTCAACATAATCGTGGTCATAGTCATAGCACTCTTCGTGTTCTGGTTCGTCATAAATGCGTTCTTTGAGAAACGCTACACAAAGCTGATAGGCCTTGTCCAGGTGTTCCTCGTGGCAATCCTCGCCATAATAATGATTGTCCAGACTGTCCTCCTCGGAAGCAAGACGGGCTGGAACATGGCCCACCTTCTTCCCATACCAAGCAACTGGCCCTCGGATCTGATAATAAACGTCGGCTATGTATACCTTCTCTTCTTCGGCTTCCAGGAGATACAGAGCGTTGAGAAGGAATCCATGCCGGAGGTTGAAATCAACCTGTTCAACTGGAAGAGGCTCAGGATAAAGAAAGAGCACTATCTCCCGCTCACCATGGTTCTCGCTGTTTCAATAGGCTCTGCTGTTGAGATTTTTTACGCAGTTGCCGTTTTTTCCGCACATCCGAGCGCACAGCTTATCTCTGAGGCAACCATCCCTGCAGTTACAATTTCAAAGATGGTGCTGGGTGATGCCGGGGCACTCACAATGTCCATCGCGTTCCTCATATCGACTGTTGGGACATTTGTAACAGCCTTTGTAGCATCGTCCAGGCATCTGAGGTCCCTTGGCGAAGATGGCTTCATTCCCCAGTCCATAAGCTCCGCATCATGGATATTCAGCATACTTTTCATAGCCATCCTTTCGCTGGCGGGGGAAAATTTCCTTGTCAGCATCATAGACTTCATGGCGCTGATCAGCCTTTCCATAATCAACCTTGCACCTCTATGGCTGCGCAAGGCCACCATAAGGACGCTGAACCGGTCCGACGGGCTACCGCTGTTTGTAGCCGTTTTTTCATTCGTGACCGCCATTGCGGAATATTTCATCACTCCATCCGTGGTCCTTTTCGGAATACTTGCCCTTGTATTCGGCTACCTGATCTATGACCTCTTCAGGCTAGGCTCAATAGGTGTCCAGATCTTTACAATACTGTTTGATCTCGTATCGTTTATCCTGCTCTCCCTCACCTCGACTTTATCGCCCATACCGGATTCGCCCTTCATTTCCCTGCCTGCATTCCTGACTGAGCCGCATATTTTCCTGTTTCAGGCAGTCCTCATATTGGGGCCGGTGCTTATTGCCGAGAACATACTTATCGACATATTCATCCTAAAGAGAACGGGGCTCGTCAGCAAATGAGTTCCCGATTACTGTCCCAGAAGGGCATGGAGCTGGCCTGGAGTTGAGATTGTCCCCGAGGAGGCTTTCCTTATCCTGTTCATTACTGCCAGCCCTACACCGGTTTCAGGGAAGCTTTCTATGATGCCCGTCCTGCTTCCGCTTCTCTCCAACTTCCTGAAGGCAGTGAAAAGATTTTTTGCTATTTCATACAGATTCCCGGAGCTTCCGAGTGATATTCCTTCCAGGCTCAAATCAGCCAGGGTCTCTGTGCTCATTATGGGCATGATTCCGCTTTCCGCGAGGGCGGCTTGCGAACCTCTCAGGATCTCCGGGTCCGAAATGACATACATCTCCCGGTCCGGTGCATAATGCTTGTATTTCATTCCCGGAGTAATCGCCATTTCTGACGCCTCGAGCCCCCTCGCCACGTCACTTATCCTTATCTCTCCGAAGTATGGGCGAAGATCGTCCTGGTTGTATGCCCCGGGCCTGAGCAGCTCGACAGGCCTTTTCATGGTATTGATTATGGTTGACTCTATTCCGAAGAAAGTCGGGCCGGCATCTAGGATCATGTCCACAAGGCCGTCCAGTTCCGAAATTGCTTCTGCGGAGTCAACTATGCTCGGCCTAGTGGCAATATTCGCAGATGGTGCTGCGATGGGGCATCCGGAAAGCTCTATAAGCTTAAGGGCCAGCGGATTTGCGGGCATGCGCACTGCCACGGTCTCCAGCCCCGCAGTTACATTGTCAGGGATCCTGGCGCCTCTTTTCATGAGAACGGTGAGCGGCCCGGGCCATATGCTTTCCAGTGCCCTGAGCATTTCAGGGTCCTGGTCCACGGTGCATTCAAGGAGCTGTTCTCTGTTGAAGACATGAACTATGAGCGGATTGTCCTCCGGCCTGTTCTTGGCCCTGAATACCTTGCTGCAGGCTTCGCTTGAGTACGCATTTGCCCCGAGGCCGTAAACGGTCTCCGTGGGAAATACCACAGTGCCTCCCTCCCTGATTATGGAAGCGGCCTCACGCAGTATGGAAATTTCAGGATCGACCTGGTCTATCTTCTCAATCCTAGTCTTCATTGCCCCGGTTACCCATGCCCATTGCCTGATTAACGTTTTTGCACGCCGGCACCCTGCCGGGACGGCTTAATGCGCCTGTTTATGGCGGGGTGCAAATGTTGCATTACATCATAAGAAGGAACCTTATATTACAGTCATTCAATTATCTCAATGATATTATGGAGTTCAAAAACTACGACATCACGATAGACATCGATGACGTCAACAGAAAATTCAAAGGAAAGGAGAAAGTCTCCCTTAAAGCGTCAAATGAGCCAATTGTCCTGAATGCGGTCGACCTGGACATTTCCTTCATAAAGGTAAACGGCAGGGATGTTGAGTTCGATGTCCTCAAAGAAGAGGAGGAAGTAAGGCTTAAGGGGACTTTCGACGGGGATGTCACTCTCGAGTCTGAATTCAGCGCAGAGGTCAAGGATGTACTCATGGGCCTTTACTATTCAAAGACTGAGTCTGGTGACTTTTACACAACTCAGTTTGAGAGCACCGGAGCAAGGAGGGTATTTCCATGTGTGGACAACCCCGGCTACAAGGCTGAGTTCAATCTCACACTTGTCCTGAACAAGAATTTTGATGCGGTATCGAACATGCCGGCAAAGTCGGTGAAAACAGAAGGCGGCAGGAAAGTTGTTGTTTTTGAAAAGACCCCGAGAATGTCAACGTACCTCCTGTATATCGGCGCCGGAAACCTTGAGGAGAGGTCCGACAGGCTCAATGGCCTTCAGCTCCACATTACTGCCCCGAGGGGGCATATAGGGGAGGTTGAGCTGCCATTCCAGTTTGCAAAGGAATCTGTGCAGAATTTCGAGGAATACTTCGGCATAAAGTATGTCCTGCCAAAGATGCACCTCATATCTGTGCCTGATTTTGGAGCCGGAGCCATGGAGAACTGGGGCGCCATAACCTTCAGGGAGGTTCTGCTCAACGTCAGTGAAAGCACGAGTGCAATGGTGAAAAGGACCATTGCCGAAGTGATTGCCCATGAGATAGCCCACCAGTGGTTCGGAAACCTGGTCACCATGAAATGGTGGAACGACCTGTGGCTGAATGAGAGCTTTGCAAACTTCATGGCATTCAAGACCGTGGACAGGTTCCACAAAGACTGGGACATGTGGGGACATTTCCTGCTTACCGAGACCTCGGGCGCACTGGGCGGGGATTCCCTGAAGGACTCGCATCCCATCGATGTTGACGTAAAGAACCCTGACGAGGTTGCCCAGATATTTGACGAGATCAGCTATGGCAAGGGTGGAAGCATACTCCGCATGATCGAGTCTTTTGTCGGCGAAAATAATTTCAGGGACGGAATCAGGAAGTACCTGAACGACCACAGGTTCGGAAATGCCGTGGGAAAAGATCTCTGGAGTTCCATAGCATCAATTTCAGACCAGCCCGTAGAGGAGATCATGGGGGCCTGGATAAAGAAGCAGGGATACCCGGTAGTCAGTGCAACCAGAAATGGCTCGAAGATACATCTCGAGCAGAGGAGGTTCCTCCTCAGCGGTGAAAATACCGATGACCTGTGGCCCATACCGCTCACCGTGAAGACGGAAAGCGGCGTAAAGAGCATACTCTTCAGGGATAGGGAGATGGATATCGAAGCAGAGGGTTTTGTGAAGATCAACGCAGATCAGACCGGATTCTACAGGGTCAACTACGCAAGCGACCTCTTTGACAGTATCCTGGGCAGAAGCAGGGACCTTTCCAATCTTGACAAGTGGGGCCTTGTAAATGACCTCTATTCGTTCCTCAGTGCGGGAAGAATATCTCTTGCCGAGTATTTTTCCAGGCTGGAGGGGTTCCTGAACGATTTTGACCCTCTGCTGGCAGAATCCATAAGCGGTCAGCTGATGAGCCTGCATCTTATAATTCCGGAAAACAAGAAACTCAAGGAAATCGCCGACAGGTTCTTCAAGTCACAGCTCGACCACATAGGCGAAAAGAAGGAGGGGGAGAAGGACAGGGTCTCCATTCTAAGGGGGACGCTTGCCGGTGCCTTTGCCCATATCAATAGGGACTATGCGGCAAGCATGGCCTCACACTTTGACAGCTTCAGCAAAACAGATCCTGACCTCAGAACAGCCATCTCAGAGTCTTTTGCCATAAGCAAGAATGACCTTGGCGCCCTGGCCGGCAAGCTCAGGGAAACCAAGAGCGACGAGGACCGGATAAAGCTGATAAGTGCGATGGGATGGCTCGCAGGAAATGATAACTACAGCAAGGTAATGGAACTGATCGAGGATGATACAATCAGGAAGCAGGATATGATCAGGTTCTTCGTGTCTGCTGCCATGAATCCGGAAGGCAGGCAGTTCATGCTTGAAAACTATGTGAAGATGGCTGATGAAATGAACAAGTACTTCGTAGGCACAGCCTATACGGGAATGGTTGTGGAAGCCACCCTTCCATACCTCGGCCTAATGGACCGGGAGCTGGCAAGGAAGGCAGCCGAGAAGGTCAGGCAGGCAGAAACAGAGAAGGGCGTTGCCAAGGGCCTTGAACTGATGGACATCTATTCCAGAATCAGGAAGAGCGCCGGCAACTGATCCCGGCAAAACATATTTTTTCCCATTTTCATCTTATTTTAGCCATTTTATGTTCGGGAGCAAACGTAAAATTGGCAAAGTTCTTTACCTCTAATATGAAGATAGATTCTTACAGGATATTTTTGAAGATAGACAGTGAAACTTACAAATTCTCGGGAATAGAGGACATATCCATAGAAACTGACGGGGGCAGGCTCGAACTCGACTCCGTGGACCTCAACGTCGGAAACGTTATGGTAGACGGCAATCCCGCAAAATTTTCGGTTTCCGGCGGGTCACTCGCCATTGAGGGCCTGCCTTCCGGAAACCACCATGTCCGCATTGAGTTTGAAGGCACAATAGGGCAGAAGCTGACCGGACTCTATCTTGCAAGGACAGAGGAAAGCGACATGTTCTCCACCCAGTTTGAATCAACCGGGGCGAGAAGGGTCTTCCCATGCATCGACAACCCTGCATACAAGGCAAAGTTCCAGCTCACCTTGAACGTGGATTCAAAATTTAGCGCCATTTCAAACATGCCCCCGGAGGAGGTGAATGAAGAGAACGGCAGAAAGACTGTAATTTTCGGGGAGACTCCAAGAATGTCAACATACCTCCTGTACATCGGTGTCGGAGAGTTCGAGGAGAAGAAGATCAATTACAGGGGCAAGGACGTGATTCTTGCCGCCCCGAAAGGGCATCTTAGCCCTTCGGATTTCCCGCTTGAGGTCGCAGGAAAATGCCTGAAGATATTCGAGGATTACTTCGGAATCGACTACATGCTCCCGAAGATGCACCTGATCTCAGTTCCCGAGTTTGCCGCTGGCGCAATGGAAAACTGGGGAGCGCTGACGTTCAGGGAGGTCCTCCTGTATGCCGACGAGTCCACCGGTTCGCTCACGAGGAAGAGGATAGCATCGGTCATCGCCCATGAGATAGCCCACCAGTGGTTCGGCGATCTCGTCACGATGAAATGGTGGAACGACCTGTGGCTGAATGAGAGCTTTGCAACGTTCATGGCCTACAGGATGATCAATGAGCTCTACCCTGAAATGGACTCCTTCGGCGAAATGATAATGACCAGGACATCAGGGGCGCTTATGGACGACTCTCTGGAAAATTCTCACCCGATAGATGTGGAAGTGACTGACCCTAACTCCGTCGCCCAGATTTTTGACCAGATCAGCTATGGAAAGGGAGCAAGCGTGCTTAGAATGATAGAGGCATATGTGGGGAAGGAAAACTTCAGGGACGGAATCAGGGCATATCTCAGGAAGCACAGCTACTCAAACACAAGAGGCGCGGACCTCTGGTCATCAATTTCCGAAGTTTCCGGAATGCCCGTGTCTGAGATAATGGAGGCGTGGATCTCCAAGCAGGGCTATCCCGTTATTCATGTTTCGCAGGGCAGTGATAGGCTCAAGCTCGTCCAGAGAAGATTTCTCCTTAATTCAAGTGACAGATCAATTTGGCCCGTCCCCCTTACCGTGGTTAGGGAGAGCGGCGTTGAGAGCAGGGTACTCACGGAAGCTGAGGGAACTGCAGATCCATCCGGCTTCATCAAGGCAAATGCTGATAATACGGGATTTTACAGAGTGCATTATTCTGCTGAATTGCTTAAGGGGATAGGCGGAAGGCTCAAAGATATGAGCTATCTCGACAGGTGGGGGATAATCAACGACTACTACGCCTTCCTTATGGCAGGGAAAATAGGGCTTGAGGAATACCTTGGCCTGGTCGAAATGTTCTCCGGGGAAAACCATCACCTTGTGTTGGAAGAAATAGCATCTCAACTCCTCAGGATTCATATGAAAGCGCCCGAAAATGAAAGGATCAGGAAGTTCTCCCTGGGAACCATGAGGCGGTTCCTGTCCGGGATCGGAGAAAAGTCTGATTCCGAGGACATGAACACTTCCATCCTCAGAGGGTCCATCAGCCAGAAGCTTGCAATTCTTGACAATGATTTTGCAGAAGGGCTTGCAGAGAAATTCAAGGGCATCGATGAAGTGGACCCGGACATGAGGGGTGCGGTTGTTCTTTCATACGCAGTTTCCAGAAATGACTTCGATGGCCTTGTCTCAAAAATGAGAAGTTCCAGGAAGGATGAGGAGAAAACCAGGATAATAGGGGCCCTCGGATGGCTGAAGGATAGGGAGAGCCTGGAGAAAGCCAATAAGATGGTCCTAGACGGCGAGATAAAGAGGCAGGACTCCATGAGCTTCTTTTCTTCCATCGCGGCAGCGCCATGGTCCAGAGACTTCTGCTTTGACCATCTGGAAGAATCCATAGAGTTCCTGAAGAGGACTTTCGTGGGCAGCAGGAGGGCCGCGGCCTCCCTGGAAGGGGTCATACCACTGGTGGGGCTTGGCAGGAAAGCCGAGATGCTGAAGCTTCTTGAAAGATTGAATTCTCCGGAAACGGAGAAGGGAATCCTTAAAGGTACGGAGCTTCTGGAAATAAATGAAAAATTCAGGGAAAAATATGGCAGGGACTAGTTCCTGCCGCCAACTTCATTTCAGAAAGATCTTGTTATGTTGACGTTCTCTACCAGTGCGTAGGGCATGATGGAGGGCTCAATCTCAAGCCACCATTTTGCATTCTTGGTTTCCCTCGACACCCCGGTGATATTCTGCA
This sequence comes from Thermoplasmataceae archaeon, assembly GCA_046703705.1. Taxonomy (GTDB): domain Archaea; phylum Thermoplasmatota; class Thermoplasmata; order Thermoplasmatales; family Thermoplasmataceae. Next base: position 12,463 of record JBJKST010000039.1, on the reverse strand, counting down.
GGATTTCAGGAACAGAGTCGCTGATTCTTATGCCTGACCAGGACTCCACTATCCTGCCGTCCCTGACCCTGAATACCCCGTCTCTTGGCACTGTTGAGAACACTCCGTTCCTGTAGTCCTGAAACCGAGTGTACCAGGCATTGTTTATGTAAAGGCCGTCCTTAATTCCTGAAAGCATCTCTTCAAAACTGCTTTTTCCCTTCCCCAGGACGAGCTGAAATGGAGAAGGCGAGAGTATTCCGGCATTTCCGGTTGTTTCCGTATTCTCAAGTACAGCAGTGGAGTAGGAATGAAGATATGTCTTCAGTGTCCCGTTTTCAATCAGGGTGTTCCGCCTGGTTGGGGTTCCCTCATCATCAACAGGCCTTGCGCCTTCTCCAAGGCGGTTTGTCGGATCATCCTCAAGCGTGACAGCATCGGAAGCAACTTTCTCGCCGAGCTTCTCTGCAAAGAAGCTCAGGCCTGTCCTGACCATATGCGAAGACAGGAACCCGCCGCTGTAGGAAAGGAGGTTGCCGATGACGTACGGGGACATCAGAACGGTGAATTTTCCTGCCTCGCCCTGTTTCAGGCTGCCACCTTCCTTAGCTGTCCGTGCAGAGCTGCCTCCTATTTCATACGGGTCTATATCCGGCTCAGAGAGGGCCGGCCCGAAGTGGTAACTTTCATGGCCTGTGGAATCGCCTATAAAGGACCTTATCACAAGCTCGGTCCCTCCTGTCTCGTACTCCACATCATTGTACCCCGTCATTAGTCGGGTCCTTGAGTATCTCCTGTAAACGACGCCTGCAGACCTTTCAGACCCGGAATCCTTTGCCCCGTCGATCATGCTTTGTGCATATTCGCTGACTTTCTCTGAGTCCATTGGAGATACTTTTCTGGCCTGAACCGATGACTTTCTTGGATTAATCCCCATGAACTCCGGGTTCTCAGGAACCATCCTGCACAGGGAGGCAATCTCATCCACAGACCTGTCTATTTTGCTGTAGTCCTTTATTGCTACATTGACAACGCGTTTCCCCATGCTGGCCAGGACTGTAATTGTGCTCTCGTTCCATGTGTTGAAGAGGTCCTTGCTGCTCTCCGAAAAACGCGTCTGCCTTACCTGGTCATCAGACTGCTCCACAGCAGCCTCCTCAATGCCCTCCTTCATGAGTTTCTTGAATACTTCCTCCACGTGATCCATTGCATCGCCTCACTGGATGTACAGGTTCCTGAGCCTCATATGCGGGCCTCCCATCCAGACATCCACTCCCTGTTCCGGATCTCCCTTGCCGCAACTCCCCGCATTGAACTGGAGGTCCTTGCCTATTGCATCTATGGAACTGTAGAAATTTATTGTGTTTGTCTCGATTATGGGCCTTTTTACCCTTCCTGTCAGGTCTCCGTCCTGGATGAGATATGCCTCCTTCCCGACATACTTTTGATTGAACCTGATGTCATCTATATTCCATTCGGTGAATGACTTGATGTAAATGCCCCTTCCAATGCCGTCAAAGAGCTCATCGAAGTTGTAGTCCCCGGGCTCTATGTATGTTGTGCTCATCCTTGCGAGAGGCTCAAGATCCCATGAGGCGGACCGCCCTCCCCCGTTCGGCTCCACACCCAGCCTTGCGGCGCTTTCCCGGTTGAGTATGTACTCATTGGTGAAGCCGTTCCTGTAGAGATATCGCTTTCTGGCAGGGATCCCTTCATCGTCATACTTGTAGTAGCCGTAGCTCTTCTCCATTGTAGGGTCATCTATCACGCTGACAATGTCGGAGCCGATTCTGAAGTGTTCCGGCTTGCCGGCAAGGAAAGACTCTCCGGCCTGTGCTCCTTCCCTTCCGATTATCCTGTCATATTCGGTAGGATGGCCGCATGATTCGTGTGCAACTATTCCGGAAATCGGCGGCCCCACTATCACATCGAACTTTCCGGGGTTCGGCCTCGGTGCCATAAGGCTTTCCCTGAGGTCCCTGATGTCGTTAGACACCCTCTCCTCGAGGTGCATGCCGTCGACCACCTCGTAACCCCCGGTGCCGCCAAACTCCTCTGAAGACTGCTCGAACTCGCCGTCCTCCATGACTCCCACAATGTAGAAATATGAAACACGCGATGTTTCACCCTCGATTCTAGAACCGACGGAATTCCCGTAGACCTGCCTTATTTTCTTGTCACCTACGGCATTCATCCTCACGGAGGCGCCGAGGGATTCCTGGAGCCGATCCATGTCTTTTACGATGCCTATCCGTTCCTCTATGGACACATCCTCAATCTTCTTCTTCCCGTCCACTTTCCAGGAATCTTTTATCGCGTTTCCCTCATAAAGTTGGTTTTTCCCCGGAAGCCGGGAATGCTTCAGCGCTTCATCAACAAGTTCCTTTGCGCGCTCCCAGTCTTCTGAGTCTATGTATGCCATGCTTATTGATTCATTCAGGACCCTGACGGCATAGCCGCTTTCACTGGCAGAAGCCATTCCCTCAAATATGCCGTTCCTGTATGAGACCCCCTTTGAGTCGGTTGACATATAGCGGGCCTCGGCATATCTTGAGTGCCGGGATGCATATTCGAGAAGCTTGTCGAGAAGCTCCCCGCTCATGTCGTACCTTTCTCCTTGTATTTTTTCAGCCTCTTTTCGTATGCGTTGAAAATTTCCGACAGGACTTCACCATAGTTCCAGCCGGAGTAATTCTCTGCCAGGACTATGGGCTCAGAGATGAGTTTTGTCCTGATGGAGTACTTGGTCACGCCTTCCTTGTGGTATTTCATGACGTGAACCTCCAGCTTCCCGTAGGGCTGATTGGTGAGGTTTGAAAATTTTGAGGTGAATTTGCTGGCAAGGAAGTATGTGATGTCATAAAGGTCTGTTTCGTATGGGGTCAATCCGCTTATTGAGATGAGTATGCCCTCGTCCTTGCTGTCTGTCTCCACCAGTTCCAGGACGTCCCAGAGGTCAATCACCCCTACGATCTTCTCTGAATCATCGACGACAGGGAGCATATGGAGCTTCTTTCCTGTCATGAGCTGTGATGCTTCAGATATGCCGTCTGTCCTCCTGACCGAATAGGAATTGTCCATTATTGAGGCGCAGGTAACCTTGACCCTCTCCTTTTCCCCCCTGACCTCACCCACTGTAGTCTTGCTCTTATCCCGGATTATCATGTCCATTACGTCGTCGAGGCGGAGGATGCCCTTGAGAGTGCCGTCCTTTGAGGCTACGGGTATCTCGTATTCGTAAAGCCCCCTTATTTTCTCTGCTGCAGAGAATATGTCCTCATCGACCTGGGCGACTACGGGGTCAGTCGTGGCTATGTCCCTGACTTTCAGTCCGCCGTTGGTGAGAATGCTGTCTATGTTCTTCACTATGTCCGTTTCAGTCACTATGCCGACAAGTTTTCCCTTCCTCAGCACAGGAAGTGCCGGCAGGCCAGACTCCTTGAGTTCAGAGACTGCCACAAGAACATCATCCTTCTCTGCGAGTTCGGGAGTCTTGACGGCAAAATTCCTCGCCTTGGATTTGAGCCTTACGCTCTTCCTCCTCATCAGCTCGCGGTAGTTTATTGCACCCAGGTACGTCTTCCCGTTTACAACAGGGAGATGGTGAATGTGCAGCTCTCGCATCCTTGCTATGGCTTCCGATATTCCGTCATCGCCATCCAGGTATACTGGGTCTTTCGTCATTATTTCTTCAACCAACATACGCTATCACTCGCAATACTGGATTGAGAGTTCAGCCACTATCCTGCTGACCTCATCCTTAACGTTGCCGCCCTTCATGGCGGATGCCATAAGTGGCCCGATCCGTTCAATGTCCTTAATCCCCATCCTCGTAAGCTCGGCACTTCCTATTCTCCCTTCCCTGTCCACAACTATTCCGTTTTCTTCCAGTTTCCTGCTGAAATCCAGGAAACTGAGGCCCATGCCCTTGAGTTTTTCTTCGTTAAGAAGAGACTGGTGGGATTCGGAGTACCATGGGGCATGGTTCACCGGTATGCCGCTCTCGTCCATTGATTTGGCAAGTTTCTTTGTGTTTGAAACCACATTTGCGGCGTATTCCTTTCCGTGCTTCTTCATTTCCTGAAGAGCGACGCCCAGGGCTGCTACCCTGGAAATGTGGTAATTGTCCATTGTCCTCCAGATTAGGTTCTTCCTTACGGAGTCCATGATGTGCCTGTCATTGGTCAGAACAATTCCTCCCTGTGGCCCGAAAAACGTCTTGTGCGTTGAACCGTAGAGAACATCACAGTACTCGAGGACATCAGGCTGGAACTGCTTTCCCGCAATGAGTCCCATCACGTGTGAACCGTCATAGACCACGAGGGAGTCTGATTCGTCGGCAAGTTTCCGTACCTGCTTCAGGTCATACGGCTTTACAAAGAAGGACTGGCCAAGTACTATTACCTTCGGGCTTACCTCGTTGATGACCTTCTCCAGGCTCGGGAAATCAATCTCCTGCTTCCCACTGTTGAAAGGAATATAATAACTCTGGAATCCGAACATGTTTGGCAGGTACCCCTGTGCATAACCGGTGTATCCTCCGTTCTTTTCTGCGACCGCCAGTATGCTCTCCCTCTTGCGGATGAGTGCCAGAATTACGGCTTCAGCGGCAACATGCCCACCAATTGTTCTGACTTCAGCGTACCTCGAGCCGTAAACCTCGCAAGCCAGTCTCTCAACCTGAGCCAGGAGTTCTGTGGAGTACCTGGCCCCTCCGTACGCGTCCTCACTGTCTATCACAAGGGAGTAGCGCGAGGCCATATCCGAGGACAGGGCTTCCCTGGCCTTGGGGCTCAATACGTTTTCTGATACCTGCATATTCAGGGTCGAGGCCCTGTAATTGTTATGGTTCCTTACAATATCCATGACATCTGTCATAAAATTTTGAACTCCTTTTCATATCCACACCGGAATAGTTTTTCAGACTGTTGAGAACAAAAATTTCCGGGTGCACATTTATGAATCTCAACGAGAATATTTAACGTTTTTGAGTTGTATCTTCTAGGAAATCTGCTTTTCAGAAGTTGAATTAAAGCATTTCTCATGAAAGCTTATCCCAAGAGGAGTCCCATGAGCAACGTTCTCATGCCATTGTCTCGCGGCAAACTTCTTTTGAGAAGTTACAGGCCTATATTGGAGTCCATTCCCAAGTTTCGGCAGATATTCAGAAAAGTATTCCTGCCCTCAAGTCTGACCATACTGTTCAGGTTGAGAAAGGTTAAACTGAACGCACTATTGAGAAAAGGCCCTGCAAGATGAAATAGAGAAGATTATTGTTTAATGGCTTGTAGAGGCCAAAATTTTCTTATTGGCTTTTTCAAAGCTTGAAACTTCTGCACATTATCGCGATATTTACGTTGTTTTGTAGCCCATACTGCCTCCTTTACCTTATATACGTGCATATGATAAGAAAAACAGATAGCCTTGATGGAAGTTGAGATTGAGTTTGAGACGCCAGTTGAGTGGATCAAGTCGCTTGTAGAGACCCATTCGGCCAGAGTAAAGATCAGGGATACACGAAGGAGCAGGGAAGGTGTCAAAAACCTCATAGATATATTTTCGCCGGAGGGAGACGTCAGAAACATCACCTCAGGCATTAGTAATCAGGCAAACGCGCCAGATAATAGCTTCACCATGATTGACGACAGCCATGCAACAGGCATAGTAGATGCGCATGAATGCCAGGTATGCAGCAACATGTTAAACTGGGATCTGTTCCTTACTGAGGCCGGATCGGATGAGAACGGGAATGTGACTATGAAATGGTTTGTGCCGGATGAGAAGACAGTTTCCGGTTTCCTGGAAGTCCTGGAACATGACGGAGTGGTGTTTCGCCTCCTGAAAAAGAGGAACCTCAGCAGGAAGAGCGACATTACAGCCAGGCAGGAATATGTTGTCAAGACCGCCCTGGACTTGGGATTCTTTGATTACCCGAAAAAAGTAAACTTGGAGGGGCTTTCGAAAAGGCTCAATGTATCGTACGTCACGCTGGCCGAAATACTCAGAAGGGCTGAAAAGAACATCATAACATCATACTTCAAGAAGAAAGAATGAGCTTTTACGGTTGTGAGGGGCACTAAATTTTTCGGGGTCATTACTATAGTATTGGCTTGTTTCCCTTGTATATTCACAGATTGCCGGTATAAATCGGCCTAAAGGGGCTCTGGAACTCATGGCAGCAGAAAAAAAATCCTTGGAAAGAGCGGTAAATCCGCTGGTATACGTCGGCATAGCAGCGTCCCTGACCTCCCTTTTATTTGGGTTCCTTATAGGGATAGCCACACTCGGCTACAATGACAGAGTAAATGGGATGGATGTTCTTGTTTCAGACATACGGTTCCATCCTGAAATAATGGTATTTGGAGTAATAGCCGGGCTTTTCATAACAGAAAAGGCTGACCTCATGTCAAATTTTCACCTTATTGGCAGAGTAAACAGCTCGCTGGTGAACATTTCCCTTCTTTTCTCAGGAGTGTTTATCACGTCGCTTGGAGCGTCTTTGGGGCTGTATGCGGTAAGACTAACCGGCCTTTTGCTGGTGACCCTTGCTGGCATTGTTTTCTTCTACTATATGACAAGCAGGAAAAATCCGGGTGAAAGGAGAATAAAATGGATTTTTGGCGGGGCAATTTCGGCAATGGTCTCTTCTGCGATTCTTTCTTCCGCTTTTCCCGTAGTGGATGACATGCCAATGGCATTGCTCATACTTTCGTTCCCGATCCTCTATGTCCTCGCAGAAAGGGTAGAGCTTGGTTTTGTACGCGGGATGCCAAAAAAGGCAACCTTCTTGGTCGTGGCATTCGCCTGGGCCATAGTGCTCCTCCTGTCAACCTCCGTACTTCTAGGGTCAGATCCATCTGGGAAGTGGCTGTTTGACATTTCAGCTCTCATTTTCCTCGGAATCATCGGCCTTCTTCTGAGATATGACCCTGCCTTCCGAAAATCTCCGCGCAGCAGCAGGCTGCAGGCGTTCATGAAGAGGGGAGTTATAATCTCATACATCTGGATCGTAACCGGAATTCTACTCTTCCTGGTAAGGAACAGCACCAATCTCGATATCCTAGGTCCTGCGACACATGCGATTGCACTTGGCTTCCTTGGAACATTCATAGTAGCCCACAGTCCGGTGATATTTCCGCTAATCCTGAAGAAGAAGGCAAACCCGGAAAATGTCACCATGGCCCCCATCGTTCTCATAACCATGGCAACGTTTCTGAGAGTGACAGGGGATATTCTGCTCCTAAGCGGATTTTACGGGAACGTCATGAGCTATGCCTCGGCGTACATCCTCATAGCAGCCATATTGGCCTTCCTCTATAATATCAGAAGGATCATGGTTTCTTCTGAGAAGGAGGCTGCCAAAACCGGAGTTAAGGCATAATTCCCTTTCGAGAGAGTTGCTGATTTTACGGTTTGCTATCCCTGTGCCAAAATGTGGACTCCCTAAATTCTTGTGGATTAAATGCAAACCGTAGTGTGAGCTTCAGTTCCTATGGGAACCGAGAATGTAACCATGATAAAGCTTGACGTCAGGGAAATTGTCCCTGCAGAGAGGCATGCAACCGTTTTCAGGATGTTCGGAGAACTGGAAGAGGGAGGAGAGCTGCATGTGTTTGTGGACCATGACCCGATGCATCTCCTGCAGCACATGAAGCATGAGGGCCTCCCGGTAGATGCTGATGCGTACAGAATTTCCATATCGGAGGACGGCCTCTATGAAGCAGTTTTCAAAAAGCTGCCCGATAAGGAGCTGCCGGACGGGTCCGTATTTACAAGCTTTGATCAGGAGAGGAGCTATAGCGACGACAGGTTCAATCCAATATCCGTATTTCGGGGTGACAACTACAAAGTAATTCTTACCTACATAAAGAAAGGGCAGTTTATACCTGTCCACAGCCCGTCAACAGACCTCATTTTCATGGTGTACAAGGGAGAAGGCGTAGCTGTTCTTGGGAGCAAGCAAAGAGGGATAAAGCCTGGAGACCTGGTCATGGTAAGGGGCGGATCAGGAAGAGGCATCAAGGCCAACACCGACCTGGAAGGGCTTCATGTCGTTTCACCGATCCCGGATGAAAATGACCACCAGGAAGTCGTAAAGAAATTAGCTGAAAACAGGTTCATCTGAACCTTCCCCTCATTTTCTGGCAATAGTGCTTTGCCTATTTTAGGCCTCCAATTTATCCTCCTTCCAATACTCTTTTCGATAGGCCAATGAATGTCTCACACATTAATGGCATCTCATGAAGATAATCCACAGAGGCTTTAAAGTGAAGTTTTTTCCAATGTCTCTGCAAATTGAGATCGTGTTCATGTAGGCATAATTTGGGAGAGTTGGGTTGCAAAATTAAGATTTTGAGTAAATTCTGACTGCCACTCCCAAAGCTTTACGGGACAATGCGTATGCCCTGCATTGTATTGTTTGAGCATGAAAGAGAAAGAATCATTCCTGGACAAGGAACATACGGAACTGCTTGAAGAACTTCAGTTTGCTGCGGAATCTGGTGGAAAACTTGGAGAGACTTTTTCAGAAATCCTCTCACTTTTCAGCTATCATCTAGACCGGGAAGAAGAGACAGTGGTACCTCTCCTTGAATACCTCTCTGAAAGGACTGTTGAAGGAAATATTGCAGATTACGCTGGGCTCATTCAGGCTGCTGAAGGTTTTGATGAAGAGTACGAAAGCATGATCAAGGAGCACTCGGACCTGAATACATTGTCAACCGAGGCAGAGAGCATGCTTACTGATGATACTGCGAAGTTTGAGCAGCTTATACACAAGCTCAGGCACCACATAGCGCTTGAGGAGGAGGTTCTCTACCCTGCAGCCATAGGTGCAGGCGATATCATAGATTATGAGAAACCATTGAAAATTAGGGGCTGATTCCATTATAGTTGCTGTCGTGCATTCAGGAGTGTCCCGTTGGCATTGAGGGAGCAGTATTCTTCGCGTTTACTGGAGACTGCCAAAACCGTGCACCACTAATTTGTCATGGAGCTGCCATAGAAGGGTTCGCCATTCAATAATAAGATTTTAATGGAGTCCCCGATCAGCTTCTTACCAGCCCAACATGCCGCGTGAAAACGACAAAGGCCAAAGGTTAAGCAATCCTTGGTTCTTATTGGTTCCTTTCATAAATTCTTACACAGTTCCTCAAATGGAATGTATAATGATAGGGTCAAATTCTGCAAGTAAAATTCTGTTTTGAGTTGTGCACCAAAAAGAATTATTAGGCGTCCGGAGTTAGGATGACTGTAATGCAGATCCAGATGAGGATTATTACTGCGTCCTACAGAAGGGAGGACGTGGTTGTGGAGCTTTATGGAAAGACCAGGGACGGAAAATCAGTCACGGCTTTGTACTATGGCTTCAATCCGTACTTTGACGTTGTTGATCCCGATGAGCTTTACATTAATTCCATTAAGCAAAACCCTGAATTTATCAGAATGGAGGAGAAAGTTCTCTGGGACGAGGGATCGGACAAGAGGGTCGTTAGGATATACATCAAGTACCCGTGGAAGGTGCCCGAGTTCAGGAAAGATTGCCCCTTCAGGGTTCTGGCTGCAGACATACCCTTCCATCACAGGTTCATCTACGATTTTGACCTTGGTTCATGCATTGAAATGGAATGCGAGCCGTTGGAGGAAGAGCATGACAAGTACACGACCGACCTGGTCGTGAAGATGAGCAGCGCAATGACAGTGGACGCTTTCAACCCTGCGCTCAAGATACTCAGCTTTGACATTGAAAATGCAATAGTATTTGACGGTTCCGAAGACTATGGCAGGCTCCTCATGATAGGATACTCGATAAGCAAGGGCCCTGAGAATAAGAAAGGCAGCATATACGGGGAAGAGGAAAAGATCATACGGGAATTCATTGACCTTGTCCGCGATGAGGACCCGGACGTCATAACAGGTTACAACATAGACGGATACGATCTTCCGGTGCTCGAGTACCGGGCAAAGAAGTACAGGATTCCCCTCAGGATAGGCAGGGACTACAGCCCGCCAACCAGGATAATGGGGCAGTTCTGGCGCCTGCATGGGAGGATAGTGAACGACACCTGGTGGAGCGTGAAGAGAGTGCTCCACCCGAAACATGAGACCCTGAACTATGTGGCAAAGATGCTGCTGGGCGAAGGAAAGGACAACATAAACAGGCTGAAGATAGAGGAGGAATGGGAGAACAGGCGTGATGAAGTGATCAAATACTGCATCAAGGATGCAGACCTGACCCTCCAGATATACAAGAAGATCAGGATCCTGGACAGGAACATGGACATGTCCACTGTGACCAAGCTTCCGCTTGATGATGTAACCAACGGCGGAACAAGCAACTACGTAGACTCAATTTTAATCAGGAGGGCCGACCGCGAGAACATAGGTGTACCGCTGACGACCAGATCAATGAAGCAGGACGTGATTGAGGGCGGCTATGTGCATTCAATAGAGCCGGGTCTGTACGACTTTGTCATAGTGCTTGACTTCAAGAGCATGTACCCTTCGATGATCATGAAGCACAACATCTGCTTCACCACCCTCAATGAGAAAGGGTCCATCGTCTCCCCGACCGGCATCAGGTTCCTCGAGAAAAGCAAGCGAGAGGGGCTGATACCAAGAATCCTGAAGGACCTCATGGATGAGAGGGACCAGGTAAAGCTAAAGATGAAGAATGCCCGGGACGAAGAGGAGAGGGATTACTATGACGGGGTGCAGGGCGCGCTCAAGATCCTGATGAACACCTTTTACGGTGTTCTTGCCTCCTATTTCTACAGGTTCACTAATGTCCAGATTGGAAGTGCCATCACAGCATTCGCCAGGAAAACCATCAAGGAAGTCATTACAAAGCTGGAAAAGGAAGGTTACAACGTTATCTACGGTGACACGGACAGCGTATTCGTGGAATCCGGGCAGACAACAGAAGAGGATACCATAAAGATGGGCCAGGAACTCAGTGACCGCCTTTCTGCCGAGGAGAGCATATCATTGGAGTTTGAGAAAGTTCTCAACCCCTTCTTCTCAAGCGGTGCCAAGAAGCGGTACATAGGGAGGATCATATATCCCGACGACCAGAAGGGCGATACCCTCGTTAGAGGGTATGAGGTCAGGCGGACTGACTCTTTCGACCTGCAGAGCGAGTCTCTGTCCAAGCTGTTTGAATATGTGCTTGACAGGGATGTCGAAGGGGCAGTGAAGTACTCCCGTGACATGGTGGAGAGAGTCAGGAAAGGAGACGAATCCATACCCATCGAAAAGCTTGTCATATCAAGAAGCGTCAAGAAATTCGGCGATTACAAGGACGGAAAATCACTTGCCAATGTCAGGGTTGCCCAGAAACTCATCGAGCGCGGGGAGACTTTCATTCCGGGCATGAAGGTATCATGGATTGTTGTAGACCACAAGAGGAACCCCCAGGTTGTTGAACCGTTCATCGACGGCAGCAAGTTTGAGTTCAAGCCGGATTGGGAATATTATGCCAGAAGGGTTGAGGAAACGCTGAACCGCGTTCTTGAAGCGTTCAAGGAAGAGATAAACATTTCCCAGAAAGACCCCGGGCAGCAGACCCTCACAGATCTTTTCGGCGAAGGCGAGAAGCCGGTCAACAACAACGGAAACAGCTCACAGAAGGAAGAGAAGAAGGAAAAAAGACAGGGCAACATTACCCTTGACAGTTTCTGATTAGGATGAAAATTGGGCTACAGGGAAAATTCCCCTATAGCTTCCAGTTTATGCTTGTATTTTACTGATGTAACTACCAGTGCTGCCACTATGACTGCTATCCAGACCAGTGAGCCATAGACTCCGTAAATGTACGGGGCCTCAAGGTTGAAAATGACTGCGACCACTATCGCAAACAGCAGAGTGATTGTAGAGACCGACGGTATCACGAGATGCTTCAGGTAGGATACCTTAAGCTTGTTCTTTCTCAGGTACACAAACAGGGAAGTGTTGGTCAATATGTGCACCAGGTACATGATCGGGCTTTCCAGTATCAGCAGGAAGACTGATCCGTAAAGGAGCGCCTGGTCAATGTTTCCGGGATAGAGATACATGAACACATACCCTGTAACTATGACTATGACGGCGGAAAGGGAAGCCACAACGGCAATGGCGACTGTAGGTGTGCCGTTCTTCTCGTGCGTCTTTGAAATCGAGTGGTGTATAACGCTCTCCCTTGAAAGCGAGAACAGCACCCTGGTAGCGTTTGTGCCCAGTGATACGGTTGCCGTGAAGAACGAGTTTGACACTATTATCAGCAGCAAGCCGTACATTAAGAGGCTCGCAAAGCCGAAGTCATGCTTGTATATCTCCATCACCGGGTATACAACACTAGTGCCGAATGTTCCCATGTTTGCTGCTCCCCAGACAATAACCTGTGCGTATGAAGATATGATGATCGTTATGCCCAGAATTGCCACTGTGGTGAGTATGGCCCTAGGGACGTTCTTTTTGGGGTTCTGAGTCTCCTCAGCAATCGGTATTG
>JBJKST010000038.1:0-11110 GCA_046703705.1 Thermoplasmataceae archaeon | reverse complement strand
CCGGAGAAGACCTCGATCAGGTGAGATCCGGTGTCAGCGCTGAAATATCTCCAGGCGACGATGCTGTTGACCCTGTACTTGAGCCTCTTGTAAAGGTTCCTCACATCCTTTGTAAGCACTCCGAAATCGTGGAGAACTATTGCCTTAAGCGCGTCAATTACAAGGTTTCCCCTTGCAGAAGCAGATCCAGAAAGGGAACGTATGAAACTCCCGAACATGTCATCGTTCTTTGAGACTTTCCTCTCGTACTTTGATCCTATATAGCTGGGAAAGGCGAATGGCGTCATTATTATGGGAATAATGAAGTATATTGGCACCTCCGTAATCATTCCCGAAAGATAGAGCGCTCCTCCAATGCCTGCCGAGCCAATAAGGGCAAACTTGAAGTTCCTTTCAAGCCTCATCTGTATCTCTGACTTTATGCCTGTGTTATGCCATATCGGATCATTTGGAAGCACAATCTTGATCCCGTACACGAGCATGCTTTCCCCGAGGGCCACTACAAGGAGGCTGAGGACAAGGACTGTGATCACATTTATCGGCATCAGGACGGGCATAATCATGACGAATGTTATCAGGAATGCAAACGCAAGGAGCATCGACACGTAAAGGTCCTTGTAAAGCTCGAAGGTGTATAGTGCGGACTGGTAGGCAGTCTCGAAGTTGCTCATGACAGTGTTCGCCTCTGTTTTGACGAAGTCCTCAAAATCCTGCCCGCTGTCTATGGCATGGGCGAACCTTGAGAGGAAGTCAGCAAACACATCGCTTGGGGTTTTCTCTGCCAGTAGCATTGCAGCTTCAGAGAGGCCACGCTTCCAGTTCCTGACAAGGTTGACTATTTTCCCGAGATCTTCCCTTACAAGGCCCAGCTTGTCTTTCTTGGACAGGATATCGAGCTGGGTTATGCGGTTTGAATCGCTTGTTGAAAGTGTCGCGAATGCAGTAACGAAGAACGGTATGTTTGAATTAATGTCATTCTTCTTTGTATCTCTCTCTATGATCGGTTTCAGAAGCACTCCAAACAGCACCAGGCCGGAGAGGGCAGCACCTACAAGGAGGTAAATGATGCCGGAATAATAGTACATCATCAGCAGGAAGCCCGTGCCGCCGGCTGAACCGAGCATGAGCGTGACCTGCATGTTCCTGAACTCTATCCCCGTAAACGGGCCCGTTCTCTTTGCTCCTCCATATAAGTCGTCTGCCATATTATCATCCGAATATTGGAATTCCTATGTCCCCCTTTGTGTAGAAAGTCTTCACTAGATTGAACACGTCGTAGTATGAATTGATGTTCTGGTTTACCATGTAATTCAGGATCCTGGCCCTCTTGAATAGTTCATCATAGATCATCTTGGGGTCGGGCAGTCCTGCTGTCTGGCCGATTCTCTTCTCAAGGATGTAGCTGTTGTTCATTCCCCTGAATATATGCCTGTCGGTTGTGGGGTCCCACTGGAAGACCTGCTTTGTGGAAACTCCTCCCAGTTCCTCATAATATCCTTCAATCTCGTTTATGCTCGTGGTCCTCCTCAGGAACTTTCCGTTGACATAGACTGCCTGCTGTATGAGGGCAATATTCAGGTTATCCATGAAAGTCACAGGGATGTTGATTGGAACACCGGTAAACCTCTGTATCATTTTCTTGACTGAGGCTGCATGGAAGGTTGCAATTACAGGATGCCCCGTCTGCATTGCCTGGAACGCCATAGAGCCTTCTGCACCCCTGATTTCTCCCACAATGATGTAGTTGGGCCTCGACCTAAGGGCGGTCTTGAGAAGATCGAAAAGTGTGACTCTGCTGTCCTCCGATCCCCTTTCTCTCGTAACAAGCTGCTGCCATGCAGGGTGAGGCGCCCTCACTTCCGGGGTATCTTCTGCGCTGAAGATCTTTGACTCCGGCCTTATGAATGGAATCATGGCATTAACCACAGTGGTTTTTCCGCTGGCAGTCTCACCACACACGAAAACGCTCTGTCCGTATTCCAGTGCGAGCCAGAGGTATGCCCCTTCTTCCGCCGACATGGTGTTGTATTTGATCAGCTGCACTATGCTGATCGGTATGTCCTGGAATTTCCTTATTGTAAAGCTTGGTCCCCTGGCGGACACGTCAGAACTGTAGACAATGGAAAGCCTTGACCCGTCGGGGAGTGTTGCATCCACTATTGGATTCTTGTCGCTCACCGGCCTTCCAACCCTCTCGCTGAGCCTTTTGGAATATATTGAAAGCCTGTCGTTGTCACCGAAAGTAACTTCTGTCTGCATAGATCCAAGAATCTTGTGGACTATGTACACGTCCTTTGCGCCTATTCCGCTGATATCCTCGATATTGGGGTCCCTGATCAGCGGCTCCAGCGGACCAAGGCCAACGACATCTTTCTTAAGATGGTACAGAAGGCGTTCGTGGAGTTCAGGCAGTACAGTGGCGGAGTTGGCCTTGACCTTGTTTGCCGTTCCCACTGTTACCCTTTTCCTGTAGATCTCCTCAAGATTCTGCTCCAGAATTTCCTCCGTTTCGGGAGCAGGATAGTCCGTGGCAAAGGACAGTATCATGCTGAGGATCTCATCCATTACCATTTCTTCATCAAATGTCAGGGTCGGCTCAATGGGTGTGTAGAGCTTTGCACCTTCGTCGTTAAGGTGTATATGAATGAAAATGGGGTCTCCCACAGGGTAGATCACATCAATTGAGGAGAGTTCTCTAAGGGAATTGTCTGCCACTGAAATGAATTCGGGAGTCCTTCCGGTTGTATCCCTGTACCGGTTAATGTAAGCATAGAGATGCGGGTTCCTGCTTAAGGCCATTTCCAGGCTGTCGGATTTTATGATCTCTACCATTTTCTTCTTTCCTCCTTATGATACGCTTGTGATTTCCACTATCAAGCCCCTCCCAGGCTCAATCCTGTAGGGGATTGACTGCTGGAATGACTTCATTGCCATCGGGAACTTTGTAAGCTCTATGACTCTCTTTCTTTCCCCGGCAAGCTCCTTTGACCTCAGGCTAACGACAGTGGTTGAAAGCTGCTGTATCTTCAGCAGTGTCTTCTGGTCAAAGTCTGTCGGGTTGAGCGTTATTATCACGATCCTTCCCTCAGAATACTTTCTCAGCCTCGTGAGAAAGTAGTCCACGTCGAAGTCGTTGAACATTATCGGTATTAGCGAATCTATGATCAGTACCTGTTTCTCCTTCACCTTGTCATTCTCAAGTATCTGGTCAATGGTTGCTTTCCTGGTCCTTCTGAGCAGAAACACGCTTGTTATGAGCGACATCTGGTCTGAAAGTATTTCATTCATCAGCGGGTAGCCAAGAGATTCTGCCTCGGATACAAATTCCCTGATGGGGAACTGCGATGAAATATAGCAAATGCTTGCCCCGTTCTTGATCAGGCCAAAGGCTAGCCTGAGCGAAAGCATTGTCTTTCCCTCTCCGCTTTCACCCATAATGGACATGATCTGGCCGACATAGAGTCCTCCGCCCATCCTCTTGTCCAGCTCGTCACCTTCGATGCCGTAATCAAGATACATATCTATTCCTTACTTTACCTGAAACACTATGCTGTGGCTTATGCCATTGCTAAGAGTCACATCAAGCGTATAATACCCGGGGGTCAGTGCAAGCGATACAGTTATGTTTCCTACCTGCCCTGGTATGAGCATCCCGTTGCCTCCGGGTGTTGAGTATGATATTTCACTGCCCGAAAGCAGAGTTCCGTTGATCACCGTTGAGATAGTATTATTGGTGAAATAGAAACTCGAGCTTCCCGTGTTCTTTATGTAGAACACATAACCGTTGCTGTACGGTATGTTTGACGGGTCATTAATTATGGAAAAGCTCGTATCTATTGTTGATGAAACTGACTTTGTGGACTGATCCATGCTCTGTGTTATATGGAACGTCTGCCCTCCCAGCACTCCCACCACTGATGCGCTGATCACAAGTGTGGCTATGAAGAATATCAGTTCCGACGTTGCGAGAGATCCCATTACACTTTCACCTCCGTATATTTTTCATATCCTGTGCTGAATACTATTTCGACATTGTATGTCGAAGTTGAATTAACATTGAATGAGACGTTTCCCTTTCCCAGGGGGAACAGGTACTCGGCCGATGAATTGAAGCCCGTCATCAGTCCGTTTACAAGGACATCCGTCGAGTTCATGTTGAACGTTATGCTTCCTGTGTTGGTCATATTTACATATACCCTGTACGCACTGGCGTTTGCCGTGCTTTGGTTCACCACATTGTATCCTGTGATGTTCACATTTGAATTGAGATAATCGTATCTCTGTTGATCGTACTGCACTCCCGAATTGTGAATTTCCAGGTTTGACTGGACGAATCCGGAGTATACCATTCCAAAAAAAATAAGGGTTGAACTGAGCAAAATTGCCGCAGCTGCAACGTAACTAAATCCCATACAGTTCGTCTACTCCTTTCTTGAGCAGCCTGAAATCTCTCTCAAGCCTCTCTATCAGGTCTCTGGATATCTCACCACCGTTGAGCTTTTCAATGAAAAGCATGGTCACTATGTGGTCCTGTATCGTAGGTTTGATCTTGTACTCCTGTGCAGGAGCCATTATGCCCGTAATCTTTGTGAATTTGAACATCTGTTCCTTTGCTGCAGGCGATATCCATCCAAGACTTTCGTAGTAGTCAAGTATGTCAAGTGTGTTCTCTGCACCATAGTTGTCTAGCAGAAACTCCAGCCACCTGAGGGCCACCATCAATGACACGACATCATCTCCGACGGCCTCAAGCTTGTACCTCTTCTTGAAAGGTGCTCTTGGCTTGTCTGCTGCAGGCTCAGACTCTCCACTTTCCGAGTCAATCGCAGCCGGCCTGGAGCGCTTTGCAGCTCCCCCGGACAGCATGCTTTCGACATTTGATATTTCTCGAAATATCTGGTCGACTTTACCCAGGAGTGAATTTTCTCTGCCCTCCATGTACTTTCTCTGAAGGTTGTTGAACAGATTCTCAATATCTGTCTTTGAGAACTTAGTCGGTGAGTTGAGTATTTTCTGTCTCAGTTCTTCCACAACGAATTTAGGTATGGACTTGTCTATAGAATCCACTTTTGTCTGTAGAAATCCCTTTAGGGAATCGTTAATCATCTGATTCCTCCTGTTCTATCTCGTCAAGTATTGAATCCATGTCTGGTGCTCCATACAACTCCCTGAGGTCCATTATGGCCGAGTTCACAAGCTCCCTGAGGTCTTCAACGTTCTCTCTAAGTGAGTCTGTGAGATCCTTGATCTCTTCCGGTGTTTGATCTATGAACGGATTGAACTCTTTCGAGACCATTTCATATAGTGAAACTACCATTTTTACATTCTCCTTTAGACCTTCTACGTCTTCTTTTACCTCAGATATGCTTCTTCTCGATGCCTCGAAGGACATATTCAACCTGTTGACCTCGTTTTCGATTGATGTCAACCTGGAGTTTATGCCCTCAATGATCTTCGGGTCAAGCTGCTGTTGTGGAGGGGGACTGACATTCACTGGCTGTTGCTGATTAGGATTCTGTACGTTTGCTGTGGCCTCTTTTTTCCTTCTTCCCAGTATTTTGTCAAAGAGACCCATTGAACTCACTGATTAAATTAGAGGAATAGTACAGCTTATTGCAGCTGTACTATTGCCTGTGTGAAAGACTCCGGTGCAGTGAACTGTATGACTCCCGGGTTACCGCTTGGCGGTGTGACTGAACCAACTACAGACTGTCCCTGTGATATTCCTGCGCCAAAGACTGCGGTCATGTTGACGAGCAGTGCTACCTGGTCACCATATGATATGACAGGGTATGTTCCGGACAGCGAAGATGTTGGATCCGCTATTGTCAGAACTGCAAAGTGGTTTGTCGCGTTTGTCTTGTTTGATGCTCCGTTAAGGGAACTGAAGTAAGTACTGTTGAAGATGTTACTGGTTCCGCTTGACGCGCTGTTGTACCCGTTCGAACCTATGTAGGTAAGCGATGCAGTCTGTCCCTTGTATGTCAGCTGGAGTGTGACGTTACCGAGGTTGACCGGCTGGCTTCCGGATGTTTCTCCAATGTAGATGGCTATCCACTTAATGTTACCTGCTGTAAACGCGCTGGTTTCGTTGTTTATTCCATAGATCGAGGAGACTGCCAGACCGGTTGATACCTGCTGGGTCGTCTGCTGACCTGTGCTCTGTGCTCTCTGCTGTAGCGATCCAGCCGTGTGTATGAGAACAGTTGAAGCGACTGCAGCTACCAGAACCATTGCTATAAAAACAATCAGGGTTCCGATTCCTGTGTCTCCTCTGCTGTCCACTTTCAGGCTGAACAATTTCCCGAGCTTTTTAGCTCCTTTCATTACGGCTCTATTCAATTAGACACCTCAGATTGACGAAGCGTCTGGTTATTTATATCCGTTTTTTGTATAATTCTAAATTTATAATGCTGTATAGAATTATGTATCGGCCACCGTCTGTTAACGTGTATGCCACTATGTAGGTGAAATCTGATGAGTCGCTATTTTATGGGCTCATCAAAGTTTCATCATTTAAGTGGGCCCGTCTGTTTTTCAACACTTCCGGAGAGGTATTGGTCCCTCAGGCTCTGGTAGGCTTCCCCGTTTCTTACCGCATATTCCAGGAAAGATTTGTCAACCTTCTTCGTCTTTGCCGGAACTCCTGCTATCAAGGAATTGTTTTCGCCTTCAAAGTTTTCGGTGACTACCGCACCTGCAGCCACCACAGTACCACTTTTAATGCGGGCCCCGTTAAGAATAATGGCTCCCATTCCTATGATCACATTGTCTTCTATCTCAGCACCGTGTATTATGGCGTTGTGGCCCACTGAAACATTCTCTCCGATTTTAGTGGGGTGGGACCTCTCAACGTGTATGGTTACATTATCCTGAATATTGGAATTCTTTCCGACAGTTATTGAATTAAGGTCGCCCCTTAAGACCGCATGGTCAAATATGGAGACTCCGTCTGACAAGTTGACCTGGCCAATAAGCACTGCTGTCTCAGCAATGTATGCTCCCTTACCGACAATGGCTGGCATCAAAGGGATAAGGGTTTTGCGATATTTATTAGATTCGAGGCAAACGCAAGAAATAGATCGAAGGTCTCAGCTTATGTGTTATATTCATTGCGAAAAGGTTTATATGTAAATTATAACTGTGTCAGACAACAGTAAGTCACGCTCTCGCTCATTATGGTACAACCGGAGCATGGTCTTATTAGAGGGATCAGGAAATGTCAGTTCCTTACAGGGTAACGGTAAGAATTTCAGAAGAGACGATGGAGAAGCTTGAGCAGCTTGTTGAAACAATGCAGTTTGAGAACATTTCTGAAATAATCCGGAAATCTATTGATGAATACATTGAAAGGAATTATAAAGGCGGAAAGGCAAGCAAGGTCAATGTAATGATACCGCAGAAAATTCTGAGCGAGCTCGAAAGGGATGTTGAGAGCGGGTCGGCAATCTCTTTGGATGACCTCATCAGAATAATACTGAGAGATTATACTCTAAGAAGGCTGAACGATGAGATAGACGAGATCTCAAGGCAGGAAAACGTTAAATAAACAGGCTATCTCATTGCTTTCAGATCATGGTAGTTATCAGAGATTCCAAAGCTCATCTTGCAAGTGAGTATGGGGACAATTTCTTAGGCAGAATAAGGGACTTTTCAGAAGTAATTGGATATACCGTGGAAGAAGATTCTGAAGAGGTAAGGGTAGAATTCAACCCAGACAGGCCGGACCTGTTTTCATTCGCCTCAATGAACAGATCTATGAAGTGCTTCTATGACAAGGACTACTGGGTCGGGCAAGATATGAAACCTTCCGGAGTAGACTTCACAATTGACGATGGCGTGAGGAAGCTTCGGAAATATGCAATTGCATTCGTGGCAAAAGGAAGCCCCATTTCAGGCAAGCTCGACAGTCTGATAGAGTATCAGGAAAGGATACACGACAATCTTGGGAAGAATAGGAGCAAAGTTTCCATAGGGCTCCATGACATGGACAAGTTAAGAGGGCCTTTTACCTACAAAGCAGTTGGAATCACGGAAATCAAATTTACCACATATGACGGGGCTGTATCTGGAACGCCAAAGGAAATCCTTGAAAAACATACGAAGGGCATTGATTACTCCGGGCTGATCCCTTCTGATAAGGAAGTGCCAGTTATCCTCGACGCAGACGGCGATGTGCTTTCAATGCCACCCATTGTTAACGGGACTAAGTCAAAGGTTGAGCAGTCAACAAAAAACTTTTTCATCGACATCACCGGCCCCGACCGGAAAGCAACAAGAGATGCCTATTTCCTGCTGCTCTATGAATTCAGGAACCTTGGGTACAATACTCTATCTGTAAAGTCTAATGGAGAGGCATTCCAGGAACTGGAAACCACGAAGTTTGACGGAAGAAGTCTGCAGGTAACACAGGAAGAACTGATAAAATTCACAGGTATTACTATTCCACAGAAAAAAGCAGCCGAGTTGCTCAGAAAAATGGGATACATGTCTGGCCCGTCTTCAAAGTGGATTGACGTTTCGGTTCCCGGGAACAGAATAGATGTAATGGGTTCAGTTGACGTCATTGAAGACATTGTAAAGGCTTATGGCCTATCGAATGTAAGTGAAAAGAGCATGGATCTCCCCTTGATAGGAATTCCCGATCCTTCCAATGATTTCTCATCATTACTCCGAGATGCCATGTTGGGCATCGGAATGCAGGAAGTAAGGACATTCGTGGTCTCTTCCTCGCAGCATTACAATCATTTTAAGTATGGCGGTGGCCTTGAAATTCTCAACCCGAAGAGCCTCGATTACTCATCGGTAAGAGACAGGCTTTACATCAACATACTTGACCTGCTGAGAATAAACAAAAGGAGGGCATTGCCGCACAAGGTCTTTGAAATAGGCGAAGTATACAACAACGGGGAGCAGGAAACAAGGTTCTGTGCAACGATAATGGACTCAAAGGCTTCATACTCTTCGATAAAGCAAGTTCTGGACTACGTGGCAAAACGCCTTGGCATCAATTCAGTGGAAGTTAAGCCGAAAGCGCAGGAGGGCTTCATAGATGGAAGATCGGGAGAAGTCTTCCTCAATGGAAAGCCGGCAGGATTCATCGGCGAGATAGACCCGGAAGTGCTGGTAAGGTTTGACATTTCAACACCGGTGGCAGCAATGGAACTTTACGTTTCGGCCCTTATGGGACTTTCTGGCCAGTGACTGAATCAAAAATCATTTCCTTTAGCCTGCCTGAAGACATAGGAATCCCGACGTTAATCATGTATTTGCTTAGGAGATCGGCATTTATCTCGGATCGGAAATCATAAGACAATAACGATTTGAGAATCTCTGACTCGTTTATGCCGGTCGCCTTTGCCACTGTCTTGAGCCCGTATCCCAATTTGCCGGGGTCCAAGTCTTCTATGAACCTGGAGTAATCATCGCGAATTCTCGTAACCAATTTCGGCTTTGCTTCTGCAAATACCCGGTTTACACCTACGGAGCAGCATGGGGAGAGGAAGACACGGCTGTCATCATTTTCGACCTGCTCAACTCTTTTTGTTGAAAGCAGCCAGGAAAGGTAAGGTTCCCAGATCGCAATATACCTGTATTCACCATTCAGAAATTTCATGGAAGCTTCACCTGGCTCTTCGAAGAAATGGACTGCAGCTTTGCCGTCCCTCACAAGATTTCTGGACATAAGTGCCATTGTTGAGGACTCCGAAGTTGCCAGAAAATCGTTCCCCGACATTTTATTCTCCAGCAGTGAGGACCCACCATAGGAAACAGTTCCTAATAGCAACTCCTTTGCTGAGATGATTGAGTACAGTATGTGCGTGAATGTAGGTGCAAGCGCTACCTCCAGCACTCCTTCATGCAGGGAGGATATCAGCTCTATGGAATCGTCAAAAACAGTAACATTCAGGTTGTACCCTTCAGGCAGGCTGTGCCGGAGGCTGCTAAGAAAGGGTACATATTCTGAAGACCTCAATATACCAACACGCAGCACGCCTTCCACTTGTGATGGAAAATACTCCGTCAGCCAAATTCTGTTTGCGGCCCTTCCTTCCTTTCTTCTTATGACTTTTCCTTCCTTTTCGAGTGATCCCAATGTTTCGGAGACATGTGCCCTTGAGAAGCTCAAAAGATGGTAAAGCTCATTCTGCCTCATGCCTGATGATTTACGCTTCTTGAGTTCCTCTATAAGCAATGGTTTTAGACCGGTCATCTGCTTATTTGCATGCGTTATGGCCTTATGAATCAATCCAATGGCATAAACAATTGAATAATATGTTCAGCAAAAACAGAAAAAATTTAAATGAACACGGATACAGGATATTGTATAAAGACATGCACCTTTTAGAAACCAGAGGCGTTGGGGATATTGTAGGGCTCCTCGAAATAATGGAGGATGTTGGAAAGTCTGTAGATATCGCCAAGCTGGATGACTCATTGGATGAAGAGCGCAGCACGCTCCTTAACCTCCTGAACGATGCTGACGCCCTTGAATTGCTGGAGATAGTGAACGGGGACATTCGACTTACAGAACTTGGAAAGAAATTCCTGGAGTCAAATATTGACGGAAGGAAGGAAATCCTTAAGGCACAGGTAGCACGTGTTGAGCCCTTCAACTCATTGCTGAATGAATTTCAGGCCAAACAGGCTACAGAGATGTCAAAGGAAGAAATGGAGGATTTCATCAGGGGCAATTTCCCATCAGAAGATGATATAAACACCTTCAACCTCATAATAGGGTGGGGACGATACACCAAGTTGCTGGATTATGACTCAGATGAAGAAGTAATCACTCTTCTTTAATCCTTTTAAATTTTATGGCTGACACTGTTACGCTCTTGCTTTCAAATTAGCTTTTTATATGAAGATTCTATTAGAGCACCCTAGGTAGTATACTGATGGAACAAACAGGCGAACAACGCGAATCTAAACTTTCAGTTTTCAGGACTCGCCCAGAGTTTACCGCTCTGCTGGTATTGGTGAGTTTCTACGTTTTCATCTCAAACTTCTTTGCGTGGGACCAGGCATGGGTCGGACTCGCCTTCAATACATCTGGAGGCAGTGATCCGTACTACAACTTCAGGGTTATAGAATACATACTGACGTACCA
>JBJKST010000037.1:0-57307 GCA_046703705.1 Thermoplasmataceae archaeon | reverse complement strand
CTAAAGGAATCGCACAAGTGAAGTATCAAGGGACGGATTATTCCATCTGTGAGCTCTAACTGTTTCAGTTTAATTCGTTCTCACCCTTCACGGGCGCAGATATAGTCAATAAATGAGCCTTTAGACCGCGAAATACTGCGGTTTATCATATGTGAATCACAAGAAATACAATCTTCAAGTTTTATATACTCACTAATTTATGCAACTTTTAGGCAGACATCCGACACTTTCCCTCTGTGTGTACGAAAAATAGACACATATAGGTCAACAAGATTGACTCATTCCTTATAACGAAAATGCTAGATAGTTTGGTTAAGGTAATCAACCATTTTTGAGAGAGGCACTCCCTCGTTCCACTTGAGAACGTAATTGCCGTTCCTGGACTGGCTGATTTCGGAAAGCATGTTGTAAAGGAACCTCATCCTTCCCTTCGGTTCCCCAGGCAGGGAAAACATCCTCCAGGGGTCTCCCTGGGCATTCTTGAGCCTGAATGCGTAGATTATGAAAAGACCGGACTTCAGGCACTTCTGCTGCAGCCTCTCGGCCTGCTCCTGGCGCATTCCTGAAGCCTCGGTGAACGTTATTGTCGGGTTGATTGATGACTTCACCTCTATTACCATGGAGTAATCGTGGCGGAGCGCAATAATATCCGCCCCGAGAGAGCCGGCAGCCCTGGCGACATAGAATGGCTTTTCTTTCAGGGTTCCAATGGCAGACCTGGATTCGTCATCCAGCCTCTTTGAGAGCTTTTCCAGAACATTTGGGGACCCGGAAAGGATCCCTGCCAACTCCCTTTCGTATATGCTTCCGTTCAAAGTGCTCCAACTTTCATAGGCAGTAAGTTATTTAATTTTGCCCGCCCTATGTTGGTTCCCCCAACTGAATCGTATCCCTTCATGGCTTCTTCCTGACCGTGTATACGGCAAAGGCAAGAAGCGCAGCTGAGCCTGCGAACAGCGCATAATCAACTATCTGGAAGAGGCTAAGCCCGCCAGCCCTGGAGAATGAAACGGGAACACTCAGGTTTGAGTTCAGCATCACCGTTCCTCTTGTATGGGACGGAACATAGCCGGAAGGTCCGCTAATGGTGTAATTGTATTCACCAGTGGAGCCCTGGAGGATAATTGATCCGTTTGTGGAGCTGAATGTCTGGCCCCCAATGGTTACCGACCATGATGAGCCGGCAGGGAGGCCGCTCTCAGTGAAAGTCAGGATCAGCTTCTGGACCTGGAATGTCACCTGGACGCTGGCGCTTCCGTTCTGGACGTGGACAGTGCCGTACTGGTCAGGTGATGTGTACCCCAAAACCCCAAGAAGTGTGTAGCCGTACGTGCCGTTTGGCAGGTTCACTGACAGGGTGCTTGATGCTCCCATGTATTTCTGCCCCCCGATAAAAATCCCCCACAGAGTGCCGGTGGGAAGGCCAGTTTCAGAGAAAGAGACGGGAAAAGCGACTGGAAAGAACGTTATGCTTACGGTGGTATTTGCGCCTGCAAGTGAGAAAAATCCTGTGCTTGAGAGCGGATAGTATCCGTTTACGCTTCCCAGGGAGTACTGGTAGGACCCGTTGGTGGCCAGGTACGCTATTGTGTCAGTGCTGGCTGTTCCCGTGACTCCGTTCACGGTTATTGACCAGGTTGTTCCAGAGGGAAGGCCTGATTCAATGAATGCCAGATAGTACAGCCTGCTGAAGGTGATGTTGAATTGCTGAGGGCTTCCAGACACTATAACAAATCCCGAACTCTGGTTCGCCAGGTATGCAGCCGTGTAAATCTCGATGAAGTAGGATCCGTTGGGCTCATAAAAGGTGATTGAACTTCCTGAGCCCGGCACTGCAATAGAGCCGTTGTTGATTATTATGAACCATTCCGTTCCAGCAGGGAGGCCGGTCTGGGAAAACGTTATTCCGTAAACATGGTGCACCAGGGGGTCCATGTCCCCTCCATAGCTTATGAGGCCACTGTTGTTATAGATCTGGGAGCCGTTGCCCAGGTAATTCCACCAGTAGTTGCCTGCCTGATACTTAATTCCGTTTGGCCCTGATTCCATGATCCCTCCTGTAAGATTCTTGCCGAGCACCATGCTGTAGAAGGCAAGAGGCTCTCTGGAAATATTCCACTGGTCGGTATAGTTGACAGGATTCCCTGTGTAGAAGTCCGTTCCTGGGCTTACAGCCGTCTGGTATACATCAAAAATGTTGTTGTAAATCAAGTTCCCCGAAGAATAAAGCATAAGCCCTGTTGGTGCACCCGCCACGTTTATGCTGTTGAAGACCGTTGACTGCACTAGGCCGTTCTGGGCAAATTCGTTCCCCCATACAGTGATGTTTGAGTCCGTTGCATTGTAATTATAGATGAATAATGAAAGGTCCATTGAAGAGAAGTAATTGGAAGATACCAGTGAATTCGTAGTATTCCAGAACACAACACTGGCTGCAGGGAAGTAGGCAGCAAGGTTAGATGAAAACCAGCCCGACAGGAAGCTGCCGTTCAGGAGAGCCAGGTTGCTGTCGTTATAGAACTCCATGTTCATGTAGTTGAATGTAGGCAAACCGTTGAAATTGAGGAAATTTTGCTCATAATAAGGATACTGTATGCGGAATGAAGGCAAGCCGGAGAAATAGGCATGGTCTGTTGTCCCGGACACAAGAATTCCCGAGAACACCGGGAATGCAAAGTCGTTGAACCTTCCGAATACTGGCAGAATTGACCTGTTTTGAATGCCTGTCACCAAATAGGGATCAGCAGCGGTCCCGCTCCCGGCCGTAGCTACCTGTGAAAGCTGATTGTTCCCGAATACATACAGTGGTGTATAGATGCCCATTGAGGAATTTCTTGCAAGCACGCTATTGCTGCCGTTGATTCCCTGGAGTGACGAATAAAGTGGATTGTGCCAGCTGGAGAATATGGCAGCCGAGTAAGTCCCTGCTGCCAAGGTGAAGTTGAAGGTTCCGTCCGTCGCCAGAGGGACCCATGAAGAAGTATTATTGTCGAAGGATGCCCCGCCGTTCACGAACAGGAAGGACCCTGCCGGGCTGATCTTTCCCGAGAAAGTAGACATTCCGGAGTTTGATATCCCCCACATTCCGTATATGATGGACGGTCCGGCAGTGAGGATTGCCTGGTCCTTTTTGTTCCATGATACTGATATGCCGCTGGCAGTTTCACCCGTATCTGACCCTGCATCGTAGGCTGCCCTGACATTGCTGTAGGAGCCGGAAGTGCTGTTCAGGTAACTGAGTGACATGGTGGCGTTTACCCCGTAAAGTGAAGTTGTGCTTCCACCGCCCGGGCCCCCAATTACGAACTCGGCATCATATGGAAGAAATCCGAGGGGCGTGTTCTTGCTTCCGCTCACGTAGTAGCCGGCGGGGCTTTTAAGGGCTGATGATGAGTTGAACGTGACATTGTCATAGGACCCGGAGACTGTCTTCCCTCCGACACCGCCATTCCTCACTGAGTAGTTGAAGAAAATCACGTTTGATCCCCTATCAAGTGTTGAATTAAGGTAAAGGCTGACCGTGAAGGGATAGGTGACATTTATTAAAGGCCCGACGTCGTAATAGAGTGAGTTGGGCACGAGGGTGCCATTATACCCCGACAGGGTGGAGTTTGTCATGGCTGCGCCGGGGCTGGAAAAGTTCCAGATGTTGTCAATCAGCTGGATTTGATGTGTCCTTGCTGAATAAAGGACCACGTTCTGGTTCCAGAAGACATAGCTGGAATTGCCTCCCAGAGTGACATTCTTGAGAATGGCATTAAGCTGGAGGGATAGGCTCTGCGGAGCCCCGTTCAGGACGTAAAGCGGTGACAGGTTGCTTATTGAAGCTGTCCCCTCAAAACTGGTCGTGCTGTAGCTGTAACTCTCAATATTTCCAGAGTTGTTGTAAACCCCGTAATCGGCAATGCCCATTGGCGCCGGCGAGGCTGTATAAAGCTGCGACTGGTATGTTGAAAGGTTCTGCATCAGCGGATGGGTATTTGGAAGGTATACGTACCTGGAAGGGACCTTGAAGCCGCTTGCATCATAAGTGCCATTTTGCTGGCCTGAAGCTCCCGACGTATAATTCTGCACGGCAGAGCCTGAGGGAAGGGTGGAATTAATTTGATTCGTTGAGGAAACAGTCTGCAATACTGTCCCCACTCCCTGCTTTTGCACCGTATGAGCTGTATTTAAGGGAGTGGCCAGTGACTGTGAGAGCAAGAATGCCGCAATGGCAAGGGCCAGAATAGAATACAGGCTGCTCTTTTTCATGAAGACGCACATATACTGAAAGGGCCAGTAATAAATGTTCTGCACTTTCTTCCCAAGTATCTTGAAAATATTGCTCTACGATGAAACGGGTGATGATGCACCGGGTTTTGGCATGGCACTGCAAAAGTTATATGATTATTCTTTCCGTTCTCTATCCGTATGGAAGATTTTGTTTACGTCCCCTCTCCCGACCAGGTAAGGAAAACCAATATAATGCAATTTGCTGAAAAAAATGGCATTTCCAGCCTCACTGAATTGTACAGGAGGGCGGATGAGGATCCGGAATGGTTCTGGCCAGCTGTAATAGAGGACTGCAACATCGAGTTTTTCCGGGAATACGCTTCCGTCATTGAACCTAATGAGGGCGTACCATTTACCAGGTGGTTTGCAGGCGGGGAAGTAAACATCACGTACAACTGTGTGGAAAGGTTCTCTGAGTCTGAAAGGCCTGCGATTAAATACGAGTCGGAAGACGGCAGAAGGAGTGCCATAAGCTTTCGCCGGATGGATGAAATGACCGGAAAACTTGCCGGTTCCCTCAGGGAGCTCGGCGTTGAAAAGGGCGACCGTGTAGGGATTTACATGCCACTGAACCCTGAGTGCGTGATTGCATTTTATTCCATAATGAGAATAGGCGCAGTTGCCGTTCCCATGTTTTCAGGATACGGCAAGGAAGCAGTGAGGAGCAGAGTAACCGACAGCGGCATAAAGACTCTCTTTGTTACGAGCTCCTACAGCAGAAAGGGGAAGGAAGTCAGCATGATGGAAACAGCCAGAAGCGCCGGCGACGTGACGCTCATAGTCCACGGAGGAGAGGACCTGCATGAGAACGAGCATGATTTCTATTCCCTGGTCAAGGGAGGCAAATATGTGAAAAGCGAAAGGACAGGAAGCGAGGACCCTGCCATTATGCTATACACATCCGGAACCACAGGCATGCCCAAGGGAACAGTCCACGTTCATGGGGGCGCCCTGGTGAACACCGTAAAGGAGGTCAAGTACTACATGGACCTGAAGCAGGACGACACACTTTACTGGATAACCGACCTTGGCTGGATGATGGGCCCATGGTCCATTATTGGAGCACACGCGCTCGGAGGTGCAGTATTCGTTTATGACGGGGCAGCGAACTTCCCCGATGAGGACAGGGTCTGGGACCTGGTTTCAAACAATGGAGTCACACTCCTGGGCCTCTCTCCGACCTTTGTCAGGCTGGCAAAATTCAACGGCATAGGTAAGCCCATGAATGGCGTGAGGCTGTTCGCCTCCACTGGAGAGCCATGGGACGAAGAAGGCTGGATGTGGCTCTTTGAAAAAATAGGCGAAGGTAAGGTGCCCATTGCAAACATCTCCGGAGGAACGGACATAATCGGGTGCTTC
This sequence comes from Thermoplasmataceae archaeon, assembly GCA_046703705.1. Lineage (GTDB taxonomy): Archaea > Thermoplasmatota > Thermoplasmata > Thermoplasmatales > Thermoplasmataceae. The sequence goes on along the minus strand of JBJKST010000037.1, from coordinate 51,673 downwards.
CTGGCTTCGACTGCTGCAATACCGCTTAAGCCCAGATGCCTCTACAAAGGGCTCGGAATGAATGCTTCAGTATATGATGATGAAGGAAAGGAAGTCTACGGGAATGTCGGTTATCTTGTGGCAAAGAAGCACTGCCCGTCCATGACCCGTGGAATATGGAAGCAGAGGGAAAGATACCTTCAGACGTACTGGAGGAAATTTGGAAATGCCTGGTTCCAGGGGGACTGGGCGGAAATGGATAAAGATGGGTACTTCTTCCTTTATGGCAGGGCGGACGAGGTCATCAAGGTTGCAGGCAAGAGAGTAGGCCCGAACGAGATTGAGGATTCTGCAATGAAGGTGGAAGAGGTAACGGAATGCGCAGCAGCAGGCATTCCTGACAAGATAAAGGGAGAAGCCGTTGTCCTCTTTTACACAGGATCTCCAGGCGATGACGTCGAGAAGAGGGTCAGGAGGCAGATCGAGTCCGACCTTGGAAAGTCGTTCTCCCCAAAGCATGTAATCTTCCTCGAAACGCTGCCTAAGACCAAGAATGGAAAGATCCTGAGAAGAGTTATAAGAAATGTTTTCCTCAATTCAGATCCGGGCGATACAAGCACGATAGAGGATGCAGAGTCGCTGGACAAAATAAGGAAGATAGGACTGAAACTGGCAGGATAAGAGGGAGAGTGGTTGCAGTGAAATTTGGAAATGCGGAAGTAGAGCTTCTTTCAGACGGTTCTTTTACGCTTGAGGTTGGCGCATGCTTTGGTGTTGTGCCGAAAAAGATTTGGTCGAGATACATAACGGAGAATGAAAACAACAGGGTGAAGATGTCCCTGAATGTCCCAATTATTGTTACCCCTGAATGGTCGGCTCTGATCGACTCGGGAGTGGGCACAAGCCCTGACGAACGCATGAGTAAGATATACGAGATAGGGAAGGATCAGGACCTCCCCGGGCAGGTTGAGTCAAAGACTGGAAATGGAAAAGTGGATTACATAGTCCATTCGCACCTTCATTTTGACCATATGGGACACTCCTTCGAGGCCAGCGGCCAAGGAATAACATTCAGCGGAGCCCTGAGAATCGCCCAGAAGGAAGAGTATAACAATATGAGGGTGCCAAATGAAGTGACAAAGGGAAGCTACGTAAAATATCCTCAGCATCCTGAAAAATTCAACATCTCTGAAATTTCAGGATCCATAACAATCAGGGACGGCCTGCGTGTTGTAAAGACAGGAGGCCATACCTCCGGACACCAGGCAATTATTTACGAGAACGGCGGAAAAGGCCTGATATATTTTGGTGACATAATGCCCAGTTCCTTCAACCTCAAGCTGCCATATATAACTGCAATTGACACCTTCCCCCTGGAAACCCTGGAAATGAAGAAGAAACTCATAGAGCTGGCTATAGAAAAGAACTACATCTGCATCTTCAACCACGATTCAACTGTAAAGTCGGCTTACCTGAAGGGAGATGCAAATAATGTTGAGGTTGAGCCAGTAGAGCTCTAGACCTCAATTTCGAACTGGTTTGAAAGAATGTTGTCCATGGCCAGTTCGGCTATGTCAGTGGAATATAGCCCTATTCTGGAGGATTCCTCTGATATTGAGGATATTGTCGAAATTCCCGCCTTACCCCGGGAGTCGCCTATCAGTTTCTCCTTCCTGGAAATGACTTCCTCCTTCATGTCTATAAGCTTGTTGAGGACACTGAAATTGTTCGAATAAAAGGCCTCCACTGCCGCCTTGTACATATCCATGGAGTGTGAAAGGTTCTCTTCAAGTGTCTTGATTGGCATTTCCTCCGGTTTCTTCACATTCTTCCAGAGTCCGCATATATTCGCCGAGTGGTCGGCTATCCTCTCGAGTATCCGCGAAAGTATCAGGTAGTATATGTTTTTCTCAGCCTCACTGCTCTTGTACCTCACCTCCCTGTAGATATACCACTGGTACCTGTCGACGTCGTCATCCCTGTGGATAACACTCTCCAGCAGCTCAAGATCATGGTTTGAAATGCCGTTTATGGTATCCTCAAGCATTGTTACAACGTTCAGGGACATTCTCCTCACAGCGTTTGCAATGGGGAAAGACTCTGAATCGAGCACGTTCTGCAGCACCATTGAACGGGACGATTCCTCGAAAATCTCAACTCCCATCACTATTTTGGAGAATTTCTTTATCTCTTCCCTTATCTGCGGGCTGATGTAGTCCTTGCTCTTAATTACAAGAGTGTCAAAATTCGCGATGTAGATCGAGGTCAGGACCCTCAGGAGGTTTGCTTTGTCAACCTTGTCGCTCAGGTTCACTGTCCTCTTTATCTCCTTCTTGTTTGAAGAGTTCCTGCCAGAAATCAGCAGGTCCCCGTCCAATTCTTCTAGCTCTACCTCGCTGCCCTTTGAAAGCTTGTTTTTCTGGATCCATTTGGAAGGAAGGGATACGATGTACGTTGATCCCCCCGTCAATTGTATTCTTCTGGTTGCGCCCATTGTATATAGAAAATGGGAATAACTATATATATTTATATTTCGATTCCACTTTACTATTTCTTCGTTTCGTCTTCCCTCGGGGGTTGGGGCCTTCTGAAATCCCTTGTTCTTTCAAAGCTCCTAGCGAGAAAGACGATTGCGAGAAGTATAACTTCCATCGGGATGAGGTACAACACCACAAAACCAGGCAGTATGAAAGCGAAAAGTGACGATGAGCCAGCATTTACGGGTCCTGTAGAGCCTAAGACTATGGGCGAGGTACCATTCGCTATTGCAAAGTTATAACTATATATTCCCTCCGAAAGATTATTGAGATTCTTATAGACCAGTATTGTGCCATTGCTCATCTGAACACTGTTAAGATGGCCAAAACCGTAGTTTGTGTATGATATCGCACTGGCAGATATATTCAAAGAGGTCGAGAAAGGAGCGGACGAAGGCCAGTTGGTAATGTACATTGAAAAGTTGTAGTTCTGGCTGTTCCCCCCGAACGGGCTTACTACCAATTCCGCCTGTGCTCCGTTATAGAGGGTGTATGTAACAGGATGGTCCTGCTGGTAATAGGTTGCTGAGGTGATGCCGGCGGAAACAATTCCCACTGCCAGAAATATGATCAGCCCGGCCAGGAGCCTGCGCTTTATTCCCTTCAACCGAAGGTAATGCATCACCAGGAAAGCCAGTATTGGAAGCAGGAATATCAATTCGAGTCTCTGCAGGACATCGTATGCCAGATAGGTCAGCAGGGATCCTATCAATATGGAAATTACAAGTACGAAAATAGAATTGTGATCCACAAGGAACTGCTTCATGGAGCTTTCCTGGCGCTCGTTCATCAAAGCCAATAGTCATTGTTGCTTAATCTCTTTTGCCCATCCCCAGCGATGAAATTACTGCAGGTATTATTTTTTATCAGTGTAATGAGCGACAATAATAAATATTCAATAATATTATGGTGGAAAGAACATGCTGCCGTCCATAGAAGAACTCAGAAAGATGAGGAAGAACCTGGGCATAAGCCAGAAAGAGCTCGCGAACATAAGCGGGGTCAGCCAGTCGTACATAGCCAGGCTTGAAAAGGGTAGCCTCAATCCGACCTATGACAAGGTGAGGAGGATTTTCGAATACCTCAACAAGTCCGGACAAAGGGCCGGAAACATTGACCTCACCTGTGAGAGCATTATGAGCACCAAGGTTGTCACATGCTCACCTTCCGATTCAGTTATCTCCGCACTTAACCTTATGAGAGAGAAAGGCTATTCCCAGCTGCCCGTAGTAACTCCAGACAAGAAAGTTCTTGGCACCATAACCGAGACTGATGTCAACGAGCTCCTGATCAAGGGAGCTTCCATAGATTCTCTGCGTGGCTTTACTGTCAAGAAGGTCATGGGGCCTACACTTCCGCAGGTAGACAAGACCAGCCCCATTTCAATGATATATCCGATTCTCAAGTTCTCCAACGCGGTACTTATAGTCGAGAGCGGCGACCTGAAAGGAATAATTACAAAGGCAGACATACTCAAGGCAGTAGAAGAATATGCTTAACATCGCCAAGGACATCATCGACGCTTTTGTTCTGTTCCTGCCTGCATTTGCCGCAAACCCCGGAGCAGTTATAACGGGCGGATACGGGAAGGTGGATTTCGGAAAGAGCCTCAGGGACGGGCGCAGAATATTTGGCGATGGCAAGACCTGGAGCGGGTTTTTTGGAGGATCCCTCATTGGAGTCATTGTAGGAGTAATACTTTACTACGTCACGGGCGTCCCTGCCCTGCACTACTTCGGCTCATTCGGAAGCACTCTTTCTTCAGCTCTTGTGGTAATTGTCCCGATGTCCTTCGGTTCACTGATTGGCGACATGGCCGGCTCCTTCATCAAGAGAAGGCTCGGGCTCAAAAGCGGGGACAAGGGATTCCTCCTGGACCAGTGGCCCTTTGCGCTCGTTTCATTCCTTTTGGTGTATGCGTTCGCACCGGCTTTCTTCATGGCATACTATGGAAACATAGTTGGTGCCCTTGCCATACTGTTCATAACGCCGCCCCTTCACAGGGCCATAAACATAATCGGTTACAAACTCAACAAGAAGGATGTGCCATGGTAGAAGTAAAGATGATAATTGCCGTCAGGAAAGATGTCGACCTCGGAAAGGGGAAGATGGCCGCACAAGTAGCCCATGCGGCTGTCACTTGTGCCCTTAAGTCCGAAAAGGATGATAAGAAGGTCTTCAAGGAATGGGTCAGGACAGGACAGAAGAAGATAGTCGTTAAGATCGAAAATCTGGAAACCCTCTACAGGCTCAAGGCAATGGCTGAGTGTGCAGGAATCGTGACTTCCATGATTACAGATGCAGGCCTCACTCAGATCGCTCCCGGGACGGTAACATGCCTGGGCCTCGGACCGGCAGAAGAGGACGTGATCGATCCGATTACCAGCAACTTCAAGCTGATGTGATTACAGAATGCTGAAGGAATTCTCCATGTCCTCGATTATGTCCTCATGATCCTCTATCCCCAATGAGAACCTGATAAGCCCGTCCTCTATCCCCATTGCTCGCCTGTCCTCCTTGGGGATTGTTGAGTGGCTTGTATCTACAGGAAGCGTCACAAGGCTTTCCACTCCTCCGAGACTTGGTGCCGGAGCCGCGATCGATAGGTTCTTGATGAATTTCCTCGCACCGTTGATGCCGCCATCGACTTCAAACGACACCATCCCTCCGTAGCCAGACAGAACTCTCTTTGCCACGTCATGCATCTCGAAATTTTCAAGCCCGGGATAGAACACTCTCCTGACCCTCTTGTGCTGCTCTAGAAACTTGGCCACTTCCATTCCGTTTCTATTGTGCTTTTCCATCCTGAGGCCAAGGGTCTTCAGTCCCCTGGCTGCAAGGAATGCCTGCAGGGGATCCGGCGTCCCTCCCAGTGTTTTCCTGGTGGCCTGCAGGTTGTCGAATATATCCTTTCCTGATGCGGCAAGGCCGATTATGACATCACTGTGCCCGGCTATATACTTGGTACCGCTGTGGACCGACACTGAAGCCCCGAGGGAGAGAGGTTTCTGGTTGTAAGGCGAGGCAAATGTTGCATCCACCACAAGCGGTATTCCCTTTTCACCAGCTATTTTGGAGATGTGCTCTATGTCGGATACCTGAAGCGTTGGGTTGCTGACAGATTCCGTGTAAACAAGGTCATAGCTTCCCTCAATTGAGCCAAGACTGTTCAACTCTGCGGTTGGAATGAAGTCCACGTCTGTCCCCCACCGCCTCATCAAGCCGCTCATGAAAGATGAGGTCTGGCCGTAGAGTTCCCTGATTGAAAGTATCCTTCCCCTCTTTCCGGACAGGGTGGACAGCACAGCCACTATTGCAGCCATGCCGGATGAGAAGGAAAGCCCGTAGTCAGTGCCTTCCAGTGATGAATATTTCTTCTCCAGCGATTCCATTGTTGGGTTCCCCCACCTGCTGTATATATATGGCTCATTCCTGGTATGGTCGAGATAGGCATCCTCTGTGTAGTTCGGATAGATGAAAGTTGATGTCTGAAAAATAGGTGTTGTAACGTTTCCGAACCTGGGGTCCTTGAACTCTCCCGAATGTGCGGCAATTGTATTGAAACCCTTGAATTTTCCCTTTGAGATCACCTGACTTCAGTGAATGTGCAAATATAAAATGTATCGGTCAAAGGCAACTGTTTTAATTTTCGTTTGAGATAGAGCAGAGTGTTCATAGCTTTCGAGGGGATAGACGGGAGCGGAAAGACGACCCTTTCACGATTGGTCAACGACAGGCTCAGGTCCCTTGGATACAGGGTGCATCAGACCAGGGAGCCCACCGATAGGCTCAACATTACAAGGGAGGAGAGCTCAAAGCATGATGTCCAGACGGCCATAGAACTCTTCTTCAGGTTCACTGAGGATCGTTTCTACCACCAGAAATCCATAGAAGAAAACCTGAAGAATGGCCGTATTGTCATCTCAGACCGCTATATAGCATCTTCAATGGCATATCAGGGCGTCCTCATCGAACCGTTGTTCGGGAGCGCAGATAAGACCATAGAGTGGATGGAGCAGGTGTCCAGAATTATCAATACACGCCCTGATTTTACCATTTACCTTGACGCCGATCCGGATATTGCGATGAGAAGGATCCGAAACAGGGAGGAGTTTTCGGGTTTCGAGAACCTTGGATACCTCAAAAAAGTCCGTGAATACTACAAGCTGGTCCTGGGAAAGGACACTGTCACACTCGACAGCTCAAGAACAATAAGGGGTCTTGTGGATCAGGCCATGGAAGAGATACTTGACCGCATAAGATGATCCGAAAGCTACCTGGTTGTGACAATAATCTCGTCAGAAAGTATCAGCAAAGTGTGCTCAGCCTGAGATATGCGGGCTGAAGAGTGTTCCTTGAGGACCGGGAATGCCGAAACCTGGCTTCGCGCCATCATGCTCTTTATGTAGTTCTTGTAGTCCGGTTTGACCTTGGCCAGCCATCTTTCGGCGAAGGGCAGGGTGCTGAAATTCTTGTATATTGTCTCATCCTTCTCTTTCTTGGTACCACTGAGTATGTAGATGTTGCCGTTCTGGCCGTTGTGGACCATTCCGATGCCGGTGCTTGCGAAGGGCTCTATGGCGATCACCGTATCCGGCTTTACCATTGCCGCATTGCCATCATCGTAGTTGGGAATGAATATTGAAGAGTGAAGATCGTACCTGTTTATGCCGTGGCCCCCAAGGTTCTTGATTGGCTTGAAACCCCTGTTTGTTATCTGCCTCTCAATTTCTGCCCCGATCTGCCTAACCTGGAGCATGGGCCTCAGCCTCTTTATCGCTGCAATCAGGGCCTCTCTTGAGGCATCAATAAGATCCGAATAGTTTCCTGTTTCCCCGACTTCGATTGTCAACGCATTGTCGGATGGGTATCCGTCGACCTCAGCTCCGAGGTCTACCTTAACGAGATCCCCGCGCCGAAATTTCTTCCTGTCTCCTTCTGAGGGCGTATAGTGGGCCGCCTCATTGTTCACAGACAGGTTGAGCGGAAAAGAAGGCTTCGCACCTTCGTCGAGGATAAATTTCTCAGACTTCTCAGCTACGTCGTAAAAGGTTGCCCCCGGCTCAATCAGGCTTGCTGCGAACTCCAGTGCCTTCCTTCCTATTTCTCCCGCCTTGAGATAATTTCTTTTGACTTCCACATCCATTTTCGCAGCACCCTGTGATTATTGTGTATATTTCTATTTTTAATAATTATTCCCAAGGATATGTTCCATGATGTGAGCGCCGGGTAGGCTGTACCCCGACCCTGCCATATGTCCACCGGGAAAAGCCGGCGAAAACCCCGCAACCAGACACTTATTATTATACAATGAAAATTTGATCCCTCGAAACAGTTTAAGAGACTGGCAGGAGCAGAGTTGGTGAAAGATAAGGGCAAAGGCCGCGGAAGGAGCGCCGGTACAGGATTTGCAGCTGGGGGAGCCTTGGCCATATTATCGATAACTGCTGCAACTGCTGTATACCCCAACTATTCTGAACGCTCCCAGGCGATCAGCTATCTTGGTGGGGCGGGAGTTCCAACTGAGATATACTGGGACATCTGCGTTGTGATAGTTGGAATCCTCTGGATTTGGAGCACTTATCTCCTTTTCAGGAATTCAGGCAGGAAAATCAGGCCGTTTGTGTTCTACCTGGCAGGCATAGGCTTCCTGCTTGTGGGGCTCTCACCCTGGAACATCAGGCCCCTTGCCCATTACCTCGGTGCGAACATGATTTTCATTTTCGGGGCAATAAGCAGCCTTTCCGCCGTTGGAATCACAAGAGGCTCAATGGCCAAGATGTCCCTGGCTGCCGGGATTACATCCATAGCGGCCTACCTGTCGGGGTACATTGGTGGAGGGAACATTCTTGGGCCTGGGGGGATCGAACGGATGATTTTCTATCCAATCTTATTGTGGCAGATAGCCTTCGGCGGTTATCTTAGCTTTCTACATGAGTATCGTGGAGTGGAAATTGAAAGTAGTCCCACATTGTGATTTCGGGTCCCTGTAGGGATCGCATATGTAGCATTTTGTTCATTACGATAAAATATAATTAACTGGTTAATATAACGAAATATGGCTTGGTACAAAATAGTAAAAGAAGGAGCAATGAAAGATGGTGACCTATTCAAAGGCACAGTGAACGACGTCGAGATCCTTATTATAAAAGACAAGGGCAAATACTTTGCAACATCCTCATACTGCACCCATGAAGACTATGATCTTTCGGAAGGCTTCATGGATGAGGGAGACCTGATATGCCCAAACCACTTCGCAACTTTCAATCCGGCCGACGGTTCGGTCAAAAGCCCTCCTGAAGGAGCAGGCGATATTTCTCCCCTCAAGTCATACCAGACAAAGGTGGAAGGCGGAGAAGTAATGGTAGATGTTGAATGAAGGTACTGGTCTTCGCCAAGCAGATACCGGATGTAAATCAGATTAAATTTGACCCGGAAACTAAAAGGATAGTCAGGGAGAATGTCCCCCTGCTTATCAATTCTTTTGACAAAAAAGCGGTTGAAGAGGCGGTGAAAATCAAGGAATCCCATGGATGGGAAACAGCGGTTGCCACCATGGGCCCTCCACAGTCAAAGGAAATATTGAACGAATCCCTCAGGATGGGAATCGATAAGGCGTACCTAATAACAGACAGGGCTTTTGGAGGATCGGACACACTCGTAACATCGAAGATTCTTGCCGAGGCAGTCAAGGCGATCAAGCCTGACTTGGTCCTAATGGGCAAGTACTCACTGGACGGTGAGACCTCCCAGGTACCGCCTGAAGTGGCTGTTTTCACGGGCTACAGCTTCAAGTCCTCAATATCAAGAATCCAGATCGAGGATGGGGGCAGATCATGCACAGTCCAGCATGAGAACGAGCAGGGACTGGTTGATTACAGAATAAAGCTGCCTGCAGTTTTATCGGTAAGCGAGAAAATCAACAGGGCAAGGGCCGTCAAGGAAGATGTGCCTTCTATGTATGAACGCATAGAAGTAATGGATTCCGCCAGGCTGAATGTCAATATTGTCGGCAGCAGGGATTCTCCGACGGTGGTTACCGGCACAGAAGAGATAAAGAGCGGAAGAAGTGTGGAGTTTGTCGAATACGACGGGTCAATTTTTGAGACACTGATGAAAGTTATTGAAAGGGAAGATCAAGAGGCAGATGAGGAGGAAATACAGCTGGAAAGCTACGACAACAGCAGAAGCTCAATCTGGGGAGTTGCAATGGATGATCCCGGTGCTTCACTTGAAATTGCTGCAAAGATTTCTCAGCTTGCTCTGGAAAATTCCCTCAATGCAGTAATGGTGGGCAACATACACCCTGAGAAACTAGAAGGGATGAGCTGCAGCAAGTATTTGCACGTCAATGCGGAAGAAAGCGATGCTTTCGCAGCCGAACTTGTTAAGCTCATAGGCCATGAAAAACCTCAGCATGTCATATACCCCTCAACCGTGAACGGCAGGGAAGTTTCTTCGATGGTAGCTGCCAGACTCAACCTTGGACTAACTGCAGACTGCATAGACATCACCATCAAAGACGGTGATTTGGTCCAATACAAGCCGGCTTTCGGTGGAGGCATCGTCGCTTCCATTGTTTCAAAGACCACGCCCAGGATGGCAACCGTAAGGCCAGGAATGTTCAAGCTCGTAAAGGGGAAGGTGAAATTCATGGTTGAGCCGGTGAAGGTGAGTTCATCCAGCTCTCTGGAGAAACTCGGATTCGAGCCAGTCTCCGTGGATTTTAAGCCACTTGGCGCCTCAGACACCGTGATCGGTGTAGGCAGGGGGCTGAAGAGCAGAAATAACCTCAAACCTGTCATGGAACTGGCCTCCAGGCTTTCGGGCAGTGTAGGGGGGACGAGGCCTGTTGTCGATATGCGCTGGATGCCCAGGCAGCAGCAGATTGGCCTGACCGGAGTCTCCATATCTCCAAAGACCTATATTTCACTGGGGGTTTCTGGGCAGGACAACCATGTCGTAGGCATAAGGTACGCACGAAAAGTCATAGCGGTGAACACGGACAGGGATGCTCCAGTATTCAGGTATGCCGACATAGGCATTGTGGCTGATGCCAACGACTTTGTGGAAAAATTCAACAAATATCTTGAGGCAAAGCGCTGATTTTTCAGCCTACAGCGCTCATTCCCCGTTCCATTGCGAGTCCTGGTCAAAGGGCTGGATCTTTTTCCTTCTGCCGCGCCCAGTCCCCTTTTCGCTGGCCTGAAGAAATAGGCCCAGCAGAAGCATTATTGCTGCAATTATCTGTGCCGTGAGGCTGGCAATTCCAAGGTTCAGGAGGGTGAACCAGATTATGAAGGCCCCGATTACCCCGGCTATCCCCATTACTATCTTCTTGTAAAAAATCAGGGAAACCACAAATACTGCAAGAAAAACTATTGCTCCCGTAAGCATGTCTCCAGGAAAAATTGTCTCTACTGCGAGGTATGCAAGGTAAGAAATGCCGAGCGACAGGAAGACCCTTACAAGGAATATCAGGACCACCGCACCTATGACTGCACCTGCGACATATACAAGTATGTCGGGAAAGGGTGTCACCGATACCAGCGTTGTCACATAGTGTGCCATTATGAATCCGAAATATGCCCCAAGTGCCCCGAAAATAACATTCCAGCTGTAATTGCCCTTGAACATGAGTGCAAGGCCTATTGCGAAGAGTATGATGAGAGATATGAGGGAGTAGGGGTGCGGGAAAATGTTCGGGAAATATACCCAGTGGTAAAGGTAGTATTCTAGCTTGGAGAGTGAGAATGGAAGGAGGGTCATTGTTCTAATTAAACGAATTTCCTTATAATAATTTTATATCGATGGATGGAAAAATGTTTCATCCGAGGCGAGCATCCTATTTCAGTACTGCCCTGCACGGTGCACCGTCCTGAGACATCCTGAGGGGCAGGCAGATAAAATCGTAATCTCCTGCTTCTACATCCTTCATGTTCAGGCCCTCGACAATTACGACGCCGTTGCCAAGGAGTTTCTTGTGCACCACAGGTTCCGGGCTTCCGTATTTTTCAATTGACAGGTAGTCTATCCCCACCAGCTTCACATTATGTTTGATGAGCCTTTCAGCCCCATCCGCAGACAGGTAGGTAAAATCCTTCTCGAACCTGCCGTACAAACCTGAGTTTCTTGTCTTGAAAAGCACAATATCCTGATGCTTGTCGGGTATGTCAGCAGCCTCGATAGAGGTTCCGCCAACTTCCACCACCGTTGCCTTCCCCATGAATTTCTCAAGGTCTATCTCATCGGCCTTTCTCCCGTCGGGAATCATGTGGTACGGGGCATCAAAATGCGTGCCGCTGTGAGTTTCCATTATGATCCTCATTATGTGCACATGGTTCTTCTCGTGTGTGTAATACTCGTATTCTTCATATTCTGCGTCCCCCGGGAAAGTAATTAGGCCTCTTTCCAGGGGGAGGCTGATGTCTATCATGAGAACATATCACAGCTTCAGCTGATTAACATTTCTATTTCTTTCTCTTGATCCTTGAGCCTGATCTTGACCTGACCACCTCATGGCCGCACACCGGACAGGTGCCAATTGCAGTATTGTAAACTTTCCTGCATCCTGTACACCTGTATCTCCAGATGACTTCCTGCCTTATTTCGGTAAGGTCAGCCCCCGCATAGGCAAGGGACAGCAGTGAGGAAACATTCTGTATTGCGAAATCATCGGAAATTACTGTAGCACCGTTTTCGTAAGCCAGTGCGATCACGTCGATGTCTGTGGCACTCAGCTCGCTTATGTCACCGGACTCTGTTGCCTTTTCCCTGACCAATGCCACAGATTCGGAGGCAGGCGATGAGACCCTGAGAATCCCTTCAAGCGAGTCCAGCATTGATTTGAGTTTACCTTTCCTGATCTCTTCTATAACAGATCCCGGCACCAGGACCTCTTCCCCTACAAGGTTGAATCTCCTTGAGAGTATCGCGGAGGTGTCCAGCACGTAGCTCATTTATGCATTGAAAAGCCGCGGAACGAGTTAAGCATTCCGCTGCCCATTTGCCGCAGGCCATCTTCTTTCGCACCATGATCGTGCTTTGCTTCCGGATTTTATGCTGACTGCTTCACAGGTATTTCATCATTGTTATGGCAGCATCCTGATAGCCGACCTTCCTGTAGAGGCTTCTGGCAATTTCATTATATGCAAAGACGTTGAGCGATATCTTTGTGGCACCTTTCTCTCTGGCAAACCGGTGTATTCTTGCCATTGCCGATTTGCCGTGCCCCTTTCCCCTGTGTTCCTCATTCAGGTAAATGTCCCAGAGGTAGGCTTCAGTAGACCGCTTTTTTCTGATCTCGAGCCATAGTGTCCCAATCCTTCCTTCATCCGATACAATGTGCATAAAATAGTGGTTCGGAGTTTTTAGCCCCTTGGGGAGAAACTTTCTTATCTGTATTTCGGCCTCATCGTATGTAACGCTGCTGTCTATTAGTCCGGCCCGCACCATGTTCTGCTTCCATGAATTTACCGAGTACGTCCAGTAATGCTTGAATTCTTCTGCAGTCAGCGGCTCAAAATGGACCATGAAATTTCATGTTCGGCTGAAAGATAAAACTTGGTGTTCCAGGATGCCTATTATTTCAGGCAGCAAAGGGCGAGTCTAAAAAATGGGAATGGCTGATTTGCAAAATCAGCGTTCGTGTATTGGAACATACTTCTTTAGGTCGGATTCTCCAATGTATCTCGCTTTTGGCCTGAAGAGCCTGTTTTCCGAGAGATATTCCAGGGCACGTGAGACCCAGCCGGATATTCTGCCCAGGGCAAAAATTGGCGTGAACATTTCGGGCTCAAATCCCATGGAGTAGTATATCATTCCGGAGTAGAAATCCACATTGGGGAAGATGCCTTTGCTACCCAGCCTGTTGATCATAACTTCCTCGATCTTTTCCGCAGTGTGGAAGAGCTCAGGCTTGTTGTTCTTTTCCGCCACATACTTGGCATATTCCTTGAGGATCTTGGCCCTAGGGTCATAGACCTTGTACACCCTGTGCCCAAATCCCATAATTTTCTCCTTATTCGTTATCATGTCCCCTATAATCTTGTCTGCATTTTCAGGCGTGCCGACCTTTCTGATCAGCGCCAGTGCCCTCTCGTTTGCTCCACCGTGCAGCGGACCCTTCAGTGTGCCAATTGCCGATGTAACAGCAGAATACATGTCAGATAGGGTGGATATTGTGAGCATTGCCGCGAATGTTGACGCGTTCATCCCGTGGTCTGCGTGAATCATGAGAGCTGTGTCCAGCATCTTTGCTTCGACCGTGTCCGGCTTCCTCCCGATGGACATGTTGAAAAAGTTTGAGGAGTATGACAGGTCTGGATCCGGCTTTATGAATTCCCTGCCTTCCCTTGCCCTGTTAATTGCCGCAATAATTGTCGGCATCTTGGCAATAAGGTTGACGCTAATCTGCTCCTGCTTTGGAATGTCAGGCTCTACGCTGCCCGTGTCCTGGCCGCCTATGTACGAGACCATTGTTCTCAGTGCGGACATGGGGTGTGCCACCTTGGATACCTGGGATATAAGGTCATACTCGTCTTTGGTCAGGTCCATTGACTTCTTGAGTCTTGAGACATATTCATCATACTCTTCCTTGGTCGGGAGATGGCCCTTCAGGAGAAGGTAAGACACTTCCTCGTAATTGGACTGTTCAGCAAGGGAATTGATGTCATATCCCCTATAAACAAGCTTGCCGTTCAAACCGTCAACATATCCGATCTTGGTTTCGGCAGCTATAACTCCCTCCAGGCCCCTTGAAAATTGAGTTTCCTGAGTACTTTCGTTCGACATAAGAATAACACCTTCGATATGATGATGGCAAAATCGTTAATTAATATTTATAGGACATCCGCCAAATATGAGGGTTTATTTAAAACATGCAACATTTTTTATAAACATTGAGATGAGAAATATATAAAGTGTTATACATCGAATTCGACAACTGACGATTTTTATTCGGTATTATGCATTATCCGGATACACTTGCCGCTTTGTTTTCAGGACTTTTCCCCCGTGGACTCCTCCTTGAGGATGCGTTTTATGACCTGGCCCTCCATATTCTTGGGGAGCTCATTCCTGAATTCATACAGTGCTGGCCTCTTGTAGTCCGACAGCTGAGATTCGCAGAGTTCCTGAAGTTCCTTCTCTGAAACCTTCTCCCCCTCCTTGGCAACTATGTATGCCTTGACAATCTCGCCTCTCTTTTCATCAGGGATCCCAATTACAGCCACTTCCTCAACCTTAGGGTTCTGCCTTATGACTTCCTCAACCTCTATTGCGTAAACCATCGAACTGTCGGAGACTATCGCTTCTTTTCTTCTCTGGTAGAGGAAATAGAAGCCCTCAGAGTCCACCCTGGCCGTGTCACCGGTTTCAAACCATCCGTCCACGAAGGATTCCTTCGTGGCCGACTCGTTGTTCCAGTATTCCTTCATGACCTGGCCGCCCCTGATGCAAAGGATTCCAGCAGAACCTTCCTCTGCTGCTTCCCCTGTATCCTCATCTATGATTCTTGCACTAGTGTTGCCAACAAGCATGCCGATTGAGCCGTATTTCCTTCTTTTCCTGTCCAGGGGATTTATGTGTGAAACACCCGTCACTTCCTTCGTTCCATATGTTGTAACAATGCTGGAGCCTATTGTTTCCTCGAAATGTTTCGCGAACTCTTCGGTTACAGTGTCGCCACCCGCGATGAAGACTTTAACGGTGCTTAGCCTGTATTTCAGGATGTCATTCCTCTCCAGCAGTGCCTTGAAAACAGATGGGTTTCCAACAAAGTAGTCGCAAAGATACTCTGTAACCGAGTTGAGGAGGTTTCCCATGTCCCCGTAATCCTCGATCAGTACCACGGTGGATCCTGATGAAAGCGGGACCAGCAGTGCGATGAGAAGGCTGAACATATGATTGAAAGGGACAGCGGCAATGGTAACAGTCCTCCGCTCTATTTTCGGGAACCACTCAGACAGGTTAGTTATATTCGCATGCAGGTTGGAATGTGTTAGCGCTGCAGCCTTTGGCGACAACGAAGTGCTTCCGGAATATGCAAGCATGGCGATGTCTTCAGGCATGTACGGCTCTTCCGGGCCGTTGTCGGAGGTATATACAAGATCTGAAAATTTCACCGTGGCCGGTCCGAGATTATCTTCCGCTATGTAGTTCAGGCCCGCCCTGAATGCCTTTCTGATCGAGTAGCCGAATGATACGAAGTCCTGCATCCTTGCAACAACTATGAGCAGGTCTTCTGAAGCAAGGCCCTTGACCTTCTCCAGGTTTGCTTCCGTTGTGATTAGGCACCTCATTCCGCTGTGCCTTATAACATTCTCAAGTTCCCTGGCGCTGCTCCTGGAATGCACCGGAACCGCCACCCCGCCCATCTTTGAGACTGCGAAGAGAGATATGACGAACGGTGGGGAATTCGGGAGGGCTAACCCGATTCTGGCTCCCCTTGGTATTGAATAACCTGTCCTCAGGGATTCTGCCAGGGAATCGACCATTTTAAGAAGCGCGTCATAGGTGAAACGCCTCCTCCAGAAGATCGTGGCCGGCGTGCTCCTGTACTTCTCAGCGGTTTCACTCAACATTGCATATAGCGATTTCACGTTGCCCTGCACCTTCTGTTCGGAAGGCGGGTCCGATTTGGAAGATTCGGTGGAGTTTTCCGGCACGAATTACGAACTCACACTGTAATAATAAATTTTTTCAGCTTTTCTTTTTTCCTTTCGCTGCCCATGATACGTTGGCTTTCATAAAATCAGGGATGCACCTGATCATATCGTCAATGTCATACCAGTAGGAATTCGCTCTGAAGGCTGATTCCGCAATCTTTTTGTTGATATAGGCACCCATCACCGCTGCCCTGAATGTGTCAATGCCCCGGGAGGCCAGGGCAGAGATCAATCCGGCAAGAAGGTCTCCAGTCCCACCCATGGTCATTCTGGGGTTCCCTCCCCTTACATATATTGTTCTCCGGCCATCTGTAACAACATCGGTCATGCCCTTGAGAACAATTACTACAGAATGTTTCTCAGCAAACTCAACGGCATTACCCTCGCTGGCTTCCTTCCCTGACAGTATTTCGAATTCTTTTCTGTGCGGAGTGAATATCACTTTTTTCTTCCTTGCCGCCTCCATTTTCCCTGAAATCAGCTTTATCCCGTCTGCATCCACAATTATAGGGACTTCTGCCTTTTTTACAATCTGGAGAACTTCCTTTTCTGCTTGTTCGCCTGTCCCGAGGCCCGGGCCAATCAATAGAGCTGTTCCCTTCAGTGCATCAGACTTCCATGATGCGCCCAGGGAGGAAATGTTTCTGACTATTATATATGGGCTGTAGGATGCAATGACGCCATAATTCCCTGATGTGGCATATATCTTGACCAGATCAGTTCCCAGTTTGTTTGCGCCCAAGCCGGCAATCACCGATGACCCATAATACTCCCACCCTCCAATTATGGACAGTGAGCCATTCATGCCCTTGTGTGAAGTAGGATCAGGTTCGGTGAAGTACACCATGTCCCCCGGGCCCGCGTACTTTTTCACCTCTTCGGGGATGCCTATATCCGCAATTATTATCTCTCCGCTGTTGCTTTTGTCCATTCCTTCTTTGGAATCGGTGAAAGTTACGGTGTACTTCGGTTTCACGGAATACTTCGTCCCAAGGCCTGACGGAACGTCAACGGATACAATCTCTTTCCCGAATCTGTTCACTGTCCTTATGGCTCCGGCATAAGGCTCCCTGGGCTCACCGGATATTCCTATGCCAAATATGCAGTCAAGAACCACATCCGCATCCTTCACCTCAGCCTCAAGGGATCTGGCCCCTAGAAGCCTGCCCTTGTAGTTGGACTCGGCCCACCTGGCCTCTTCCGTTTTCAGTGAGCCTTTTCCCTTCACAAGCACTGCAACCACCTGATAGTCTTTCCTTAGGATCTCAAGTGCGGCTATGCCATCACCGGCGTTGTTCCCGGTTCCGCAGGCGGCACAGATTTTGCTTCCTTTTCTGAATCTTGACTCTATAAACTCGCTAATCTGTCTGGCAGCATTTGCCATTAGGGCAGTTGTATCCTTGTAGAGATTCGCATAGTTGATGTCGTCCCTCTTGACATCCAGGTAGCCCATCATTGAGATGAAAATGTGCAATCGTGAAATAAGTTTACCGCAGTTCTTCAAAAATCATTATTTGATTATTTTTCCAGTGGCAATTTTCCACATATACAGATCAAAAATGCCAGGAGCCAGCTCAACCTTTCCCGAAAGGTCCACGACAATCTTCTCGTTCCTGTAGTAATCCTTTTTTGCTATGGCCTTTGGCAGCTTGAACCTGTATTCTTCCGAAAGCATTTTCATGATGTGCTTGTCAAGAATGGCGAAATCGAATACACCTACATTTCTGAGGAAATGTGAGGCTTCCTTGTAGCCTATTCCCTTCACGTTCTCAACCAGGTATTCCCTTGCCGATGCCCTGTCTGATGATTTAAGGAGTCCCGGAAGCTCGTCGATAATCCACCTGGCTCCGACTATGAAGTTGCTCCTCACGTTGTAGAACCTGTACTTGATCCTCTTTAGCTCACTGCTGAGAAAGTCCCTGTCGTAGTTGATGAATCCGTCAATGCCTATGAGATTCTGTGTCCGTATGCCCATTTCAGCCGATGTGTTGGCCGTAAGAAGGCAGAAGCACAGTTCGCCGAAGATCTCCTCCTTGGACCTCTTTCCCATTTCCCTGAACTCTGCTGCCCTGGAACTGATAATATGGGAAACTTCGGAATTCATGAGTTTGCTTACTTCTTCAAGAATGGGCAAGAACCTGTTCCACCTCTATCCTACCTTGGTCAGATGCCGTACACATAAATAACTCTTGATCTCAATGCAAAGAAAAAGTAAAATGAGTTTTAAGATAAATAAAAGAGATTAAAAAAAGGGGTTTCAGCTCTCCTCTTCTGCCGGGGCTTCCTGCATTTCTGTCCACTTGGATTTTCCTACATCCTTCCACGTGGAGAGCTTCTTCTTTGCGTTGAAGAAAATCAGCCCACCGAAGAGTGTCCAGATTATTATGAAAATTGGAGCATAATAGACCGGCGAGACAAATGGCACAAAGAGGCTGTATCCTATTCCAATTGCCGAAATGATGAACAGAGCCGGACCGACTATGTGAAAGAGCGGGTTCACCTGTTTTATCCTGCTGAAGAATTTTGGCAGTGCTGCCGATCCCATCACGTGGGCAACAAGTGCAGCAGTTCCTGCCAGCAGGAATATGAAGATGAATGCGTTGAGTGGGCCCATAATCAGTCCTAGTGCGGTTGAGGTGACAATTGCCACAATTGCGAGAATCATTATGGGGCGTGATGGTGTGCGCCTCTTGGGATGAAGCACCGATAACCATTCTGGGAGCACTTTATCCCTGGCCATTGAATGAATCAGCCTTGAGGTGGCATTGATAGGCGCCAGAATAGCCGCAAATACACTGTTTATGATCAGCAACGTGATAATGATCAGGCCAGCCTCTCCCATGTACTGCTGGGCAAGGATTATTCCCGGAACTCCAGAGTTCGCAAATGCTGACATGTCGTTTATTCCCCATCCCACGGTAGCAGCATAGGAGAAGAGAACGAATGTAAGTGCATTCACGAGATATGCGACTATAACTGCGATTCTGACATTCTTTAGCGGTGCCCTTGCTTCCTCACCAAGGTAGACTGCAGAACTGACCCCTCCAACTGCTGTCAGTGCGAATATTGCCCCGAGGAAAACTCCACTGAAGCCGTCTGGAGACAATGTGGGAGAATAAACTGCCAGGGTGTTGTGCGTGTTGTGTGAGGTAATGATCACAAGGCTCAATATTATCAGGAAGCCTATCTCGAGAATTGATGCCACGAGGCTGAATTTCAGGGATGGCTTTATTCCGTAATAGGCCAGTGCTGAAGCGACTATGATGAATATAATGCTCAGGGGTATCCAGAGTGCTGTCGGATAGTTGTTTATTCCAAGTATGGGAAGAATGCCGGGAAGCACGACTCCAAATATCAGCAGGCCGCCTGGAGCTATGAACATGACATAATTTGCAATATAGTACCATCCGTCAAAAGCTCCAAATGAAGGGGAAACCCCTTCACTTGCAAAGTGGTAAAAACCACCTGCTCCAACAATCTTCTTCGAGAACTGGAATGGGGTGTTGACCCAGAGAAGCGTGATGAGCAACCCGATGACCATCGAAAGCGGAAATGCGGCTCCTGCGTATGCTGCCGTCCCCAACAGGGTTCCCAGTGCAGCTCCCATCGGAGCGACGCTGGCGATACTTTGCGCGAGAAGGAAGGGCATGCCTACGCTTGACTTAGTTAGCGAAGTGTTAGCCATTACCTATTTACTTCAATATAGTATTTAATTTTTGTTCTTATAGAATTTTCTTCTCCAAGATACTAATATTAAAGGATTGTACAAATAACTGCATTCGCAGAATAGTTAAAACACGAGCCTGACAGAGAATCATTTTGGAAAATAGTGAATAGAGTTGAACCAGATGGTTGGATGTCTAATATTATGGTGTGAGGATTATTCTTCCACCTGCAGCCCCTTTTTTCAATCTTTCTAGTGCATAGTTGACCTTGTCAAGCTTCATTTCCTCGAGCTCAATCCTCAGTTTTCCTGAAGATGCAATGGCTATCACCTCACTTAGCTCGAGCATTGTCCCCCAGTTGCTGGTTGTAACCTCTGCTTCGTTCACAATCATGTCAGGGACTATTTCCAGCTTGCCGCCATTTAGGCCTACTATGACCAGTTTCCCCTGCCTGCCCAGCAGGGAATAGGCAAGATTCATTGTTTCAGTCGTGCCAACGAAATCTATCACGCCCTGGCAGCCCTCACCATGAGTGAGTTCCCAGACAGTTCCCAGAACATCGTCATGGGTGCTGTTCATGGTTTCATCTGCCCCAAGGCTTTTTGCCGTACCCAGTTTACCGTCGTCTATGTCAACCGCGATTGTGTTTACTTGTGGAAGTACCAGCTTGGAATACTGCACTCCAAACTGTCCCTGCCCGCCTATCCCGATGAGGGCAACATTGCTCCCCGGATAGACGTTTGGAACGAGCTTCTTGACTGCCCTGTATGATGTTAATCCGGCATCCACGAGTGGGGTGGATTTTACAGGATCCATTCGACCCAGGTGAAGCAGGTACCTGTATGAAGGCACCAGCAGGAATTCGGCGTATCCCCCGTGATGCCCCACACCAACCCAGTCCTTCACCTGTGAAAGGTTGCCTTCGCCCTTCCATCCAAAACGATCGCTCTTGCCTGTCCAGGCACCATAGACAGCAACCGGGTCGCCGACATCAAACCCTATTGCGTCCTCCCCGGCCTTTTCAACGTACCCTGTGTTCTCATGTCCAAGAGTAAGGGGCAGGAAAGGCAATGGAAACATACCTTCTATCAGATGCAGATCGCTATGGCAGATTCCTGCACCGGCAATCCTCACAAGAACCTGCTGACCCGTTGGCTCGGGAATTTCAACTTCCCGTATCTCGAGTGGTTTTCTGTATTCAACCAGTTGTGCTGCCTTCATGCTTTATCTCCATTTTCCCAAGATTTTGCAGCTATTTGTCTGGTCCGGAAACCACGCATGATCACTCGCCCATTCCAGCTGCAATTGATCGGATATAACATTCGGTCGCATATATACATTTATCACATACTAAACTGTGTAATAGCAAACTATTTATTTCTAAAATTCGTGCAACGCATGATACTTATGAGTTTCAACGAACATGGCCCGCCCTTTTTTCTCGAAAAGGACCAGTACGATTTGATAGCAGATATCGCCGAAACCGTGGTTCCACCCGGTCAAGACCCCCTAAAGGAGCCGGGTGCCAGAGAGGTGGGTTCAGTCAACTACATAGATTCCGTCCTCTTGGATGCAGAGGAAGGAGAGGTTAAAATGCTCGGGAAAGTCCTGGACATAATCAGGAAAGAGGCTGTGAAAATGGGAGCGTCCGACTTCCGTTCACTGGCCGACCGGCAGAAAATTGAATTATTGAACAGCCTGTTCGACAGGAGTGATACAAAGGAAGCCTACATTTTTCTGAGGTCACTCTGTGTTGAAGGTTTCTATTCAGATTACTCCGATCCCGGATACAGCGGGGTCACCGCCTGGAAGCTGATAGAATTTGGAGGCCCGAGAATATCGGAACTGAACAAGGACTGGAGTTTCCTCAGAATACACTCCGGCAACGGGAAGGGAGAAAAATAGGTGATTTTCGATGAGTTATGACTATGATGCAATTGTTGTAGGGTCAGGAGCAGGAGGAGGGGCAATAGCCTATAAGCTTACAAAGGCAGGTTACAAAGTAGCTCTGCTTGATACAGGAACAGCCTACAACAGCAATGAGTTTACGCGATTTGAGCTGGATGCAATAAGAAAACTGTGGTGGAAACCCAGGTGGACCACAAACTATGAGCTAAATGGAGGGAAGAATACTGACGAAATCAACCTCGGAATGGGCAGGACAGTTGGTGGTGGAACAACCATATTCACGGCTGTGGCCCACAGGGCTCCAAATGAAAACTTTGACGACTGGACCAGTGCCACGGGGCTCGTAAATGAGAACTCCCAGCCTTTTTCCCACAATGATGTCGACAGCCATTATACAAAAATCGAGGGTGAAACCAGCGTCAGGAAATATACCGACTGGGACCTTGGAGTGCAAAGGCTGAAGGAAGGGTATTCCAAGGTGGGAATAGAAATAGAGGCCGTGAATGCCTATATAGATGAGAACTGCGACCATAACGGATGCATCTTCGGCTGCCCCACAGGATCAAAGAAAGGGAGCTTGCTCTCCTATGTTATCCCGGGCATATACGAAGGGCTTACGCTTTACCAGAACTCGCACGTTGAGGAAATCCTGATCAGAAAAAGCAATTCCGACAAGCCGCTGGAAGCTTATGGGGTCAAGTACAGGCAGGACGGGGAGCTGAAGCAGCTAACTGGAAAGATTGTCATAGTGAGTGCCGGTGCCCTCCAGACTCCTCAGATTTTTCTGGACTCCAAAATTAGGGACCTCACAGACCATTCCAAAAGTTCAATGAGAATTGGGGAAAACATGGCAGTCAATACAAACACATTTGTTTTCGGCAAGTTCAAGGAGACTCTCAACAACTGGCTGATACATCCCCTGTCTGCACACGTTACAGAGTTCTCCCTGGAGAAGGACGGCGGATTCATACTGGAAATGTCTGAAATCATGGACGGCCCCCTGGGATTTGCAGAGGTCATTCTGGACAACGATTCAAGGCCAATGGTTGGGAAGGAGCTGACCGATGCCCTACTCCATTACAAGAACATGGCCGGCGTCCTCATAGCTATCCATGACCACAATGACGGAAGGATATTCTATGATGATGAGGGGAAGCTCAAGTACCACAAGCCTGTCACAAACAGCGACAGGGACAAATTCTCAAGGGCAAGGAAACTTGTGGACGAGGCATTTTATGCAGCAGGGGCGGAAGAAACCTACGGTGCAATTTACATATCCCACCACCCCCAGGGGACATGTGCAGCCGGTGAAGACAAGAGCAAGTCGGTTGTGGATTCTACCCTTGAATCCCATGATGTAAAGGGACTGTTCGCCTGTGACGCAAGTGTTTTTCCAAGCATCATAGACGCAAACCCGTCGCTCACAATCTACGCAATGGCAGACAGGCTTGCCGAACATCTCACACAGAGGTCACCGTACCTGAGGGGATAAAAGAGGATAGGCCCGTCCCGGGCATTTCCTTTTCATTAAGGCACAAGTACTGCCCTTCCCATTATTTCCCCATCTGAGAGTTTTGACAGAGCCTTGTTTGCATCGGAAAGGGAAAATCTCTCCGTGGCAATTTTTACTTTCCCTGCATAATAGAAGGACAAAAGATCAATGAGATCCCTGTAGTCCCCGACCAGATTTCCGGCAATTGACAGTTCCATTCCCACCAGCTGGAGTGTCTTGACGTTCAGTTCACCGCCGTAACCTACGACCGAATATATTCCTCCCCTGCCTAGCATGGAAAGTGCACTGGAGGGAGTGTTATGCTCCCCTACGAAGTCGAGAACAATATTTGCACCGTTTCCCCCGGTCGCCTTGAGGACATCGGGGACTGCCCCTTCCTTGCCCGATAGAAACAAGCTTTCCGCACCGTATTTTTCGGCATTCTTCACCTTCACTTCAGAATTGTCTATGCCTATGATCCTTGAATTTGTCATGTTTCTGAGCAGCTGGACTGCTATCTGACCGAGAGCACCTAGCCCGATTACAACAATGGTGGATTCCGGAGATGCGCGTGGGAGAATCTTCCTTATTGCGTGGTACACCGTTACTCCCGCGTCTGCGAGCGGAGCTGCTTCCACCGCGTTTGCCCCCTTCCTCATTTTTACCGCGGACCTCTCAGAGACCTTAAGGTATTCTGCAAATCCTCCGTCTGTGCCATCAAGCCCTGGCGACTTTGGGTCATGGCAGTGCATGTCGTCTCCCATCCTGCAGGGAAGGCAGAGCCCACAGCCAATTTGAGGATGCATTATGACCTCGTCACCCGGTTTCAGCCCCTTCACCCCACTTCCGATTTCATAAACGGTTCCTACATTCTCATGCCCCAAAGTGAAAGGGAGGGCCGGGTTTCCAGTCGCTTCCTTCATGCCGCCTTCAAGAATGTGCAAATCTGTCCTGCAGACTCCTGCCGCAGACACCTTAACTATTACATCCGCTGGGCTGGTTATCTCTGGCCTTGGAATATCATCCAGGACCGCCTCTTTGCCATATCCAACTACTCTCACTGCTTTCAAAAGAATCCCGTGTGAATATATGCCACGTTATATATATAATTCTGCAAAAGGTGCAGGATTCCCGAGAGTTCGGCGTAAGACTGGCTCAATATTCATAGATAACCCATTAATATTGAAAAAGGGTACAACATTATGGCTTACAGCAAACCAAGGCCAGTTGCTGCTTTCGTTTTTTCACTTTTGTCAGGGATCATTATACTTCTGGTGGGATTCGTCATTGCAGTAGCCGGTGCCGTTGTCACGCTCCCGATCGGAGGAATAGGGGCACTTTTCGGCTTAATCGGAGTTGTGTGGGGCATTGTGGTCATTGCAAGTGCGATAATGCTCTTTGAAAGGCCCAGCCAGCATGCCCTTTGGGGGTCGCTTGTCATAGCATTCTCCCTCGTCAGCCTCTTTGGGTCGCTGGGAGGTTTTTTCATAGGAACCATCCTGGGCATTGCCGGCGGAATACTGGGGATTATTTGGTCACCGGATGCATAAAGCAGAATAACAGGATCTGAAAAAAAGAAAAAATTGGGTTTGGTTTACTTAAAAATCTCATACATTTTGTGTGCTTTCTCAAGCATCTTTTCCGCGTCCTTCCAGTTGACGTTCTTGAGGAAGGCGTCAAGGTACGGCGCTCTCTTGGGGCCGTAGTCGACATAGTAAGCGTGTTCGTAAACGTCCAGTGCCATTATTACTATGGCGTTCCAGATACCGTTCGTGTTGTGAACGTCAGCACCAATGTTCCTCAGCTTTCCGGTGTTGAGGTCGAACACAAGGAGTGCCCATCCCCTGAAGGCAGTTCCGGTTGCCTTGAAATCCTCGACCCACTTCTCGTATGATCCGAAATCCTTCTCAATCTGCTTCTTGAGGGAGTCGGGAACCTGGGTATGCTCACTGGTCAGGTTTCCAAAGTATATCTCGTGAAGGAGTGCGCCGTCATAGTTGAATGTCTCTTCGAGCTTGAGTGCCCTGAATTCACTGTAATTCTGGTTTGCCTTGCTCCTGTCTGCTGACGGGAGCTTCTCCCATATTTCATTCAGCTTCTTTACATAGCCCTTATAATGGGTCTCAAAATGGTACTCTACCTGCTGATCTGAAATGCCGTCTAGTCCCTTTGGCTTCAGTTTATCCTTTGCTTGCCAGTCTTCTGCCATTTGTTCACCTGTTTGATTATTAACTTCTGGTTTAAAAATTTTGTCAAAATGCGAAAAAATAAGGTTCTGTGTGCAATTCATGCCGGGAAGAAGTCTTCAAGCTGGCTGTAGTTCGAATCGAAAATCTTCTCATAGCTGATCCTGAATTCCCTTTTTCTGGAGAGCCATTCCTCGAAGCTCTCGTCGTCCAGAGTGCGTGACCGGAGTATTTCCCTGTAACAGCTCGAACAGTACATGCCTGAGAAGATAAGTGATGTGCATATCAGGCAGTGATGTTTGGCTGTCATATTATAGTCCCATCGGTGGGCTATTAAAACTTTTTTTGGAGCCGACAAGCTGGCTGACACGGTTTTAAATACAACCTGCGACAGTTTTAAAAACCAGAGTTGCCGGTTCCCGGGAACACTTTTTTTTAATCTTCACAGAATATTATGTTTACGAATATCGTATGAAATCAGTCGTCCCTGTAAGCTGTGTCGACGTCCTCTCCACCCTTGAAGAACATGGACATTTCAGAGTATATGTCCTCAAATCCGGTCAGTTCCCTTGAAGAGACTGGAAATAGTTTTGTGAGCATGTCACTCTCCCTGAAAGCGTCAAGTATTGCCGAAAAATAATCCTTGACCATATCCTGGCGCTCGTCAAGGAAAGCGTCTTTCAGGAGGTCGGTGTCAGCCTCCCACCGGATTACCTCATCAATATCAGGTTCCGGCACCAGGTCTGTCTTGTTAAGCACGAAAAGCATAGGCTTGTAGAACCTGCTCATTACCGATGCGAAAAGCATTTTCTGTGAAATGTACCCAGAGGGGGACGAAGCGAGCACAGAATCTGCTATGAAAGCAAGCATGGCTTTTCCGGTTGACAGCTTGTCGACCAGGATTGGACCTCCGTGCCTGAAGGTGAACAGCTCGATCTGGCCGGGCGTGTCGAATATGATGTAGTAATCCTGAAACTGCTCAACAACTTGTTCTATCTTCGGGAGATTTTCCAGAAGCAGATCCGCCGCAACAATCTGTGCCCCATTGGGCCCGAGGTTGTATTCCGACATTATCTGCTCCAGCGATATCATCTCCCTAATGTCGAATTCAGCTTCGTACGGTATGAATTCTGCACCCGGGTCCAGGTTGAATACCGCTACGTCGTAGCCATTCCTTATCAGCCATTCTTTCATCGATGCGCAGAATGTTGATTTTCCTGTTCCTGCCGGTCCGGTGACAAAAAGTGAGCCTATCATTCCTCTTCACCCCAATATGATTCTAGGACTACTTTCTTTTCCTCTTCCTTCACTGCGAACGTCCCCTCAATGGTGTTGACAAGGTTCTCGATCCTGACCATCAGGTACCATGGAAGCTTGTACTCCTCAGCGACCTTGACTGTGGAGTTCAGGTATTTCACTATGCTGCCTCTGTGTATCGTGAGTATAAGCCCTTCCTTTCCGCATTTGAGGCACTTTCCGGACAACGGTATGCGCCTGTACTTTGTATTGCACTTTGTGCACCTGAATTCCTGCGAGAAAAATTTCCGGAAGTTTCCGTACATGTCAGGGAGAAAATGGGATGAAAGCACCCTTGCCGCCACGTCATCGTGGTCCACCGCCCTTATTGACCTGGCAAGGGAAAGCTGTGTGTCTATCTTCTCCTCCATTGAGCCTATGGTCTTGTATGAGGAAACTGGAATTCCTTCGCTTATGTCCTTTGTATCGAAGGTGAAGCTTGTTCCAACATAGGTGTGCTCTTCCTTCAGCTTCACTTTTATCGTCTTCATCATTGTTTCCAGCTCGGATGCTGGTGTTGATTTTTCGGTGGCTTCGTAAAATTCAAGCGGATACTTCGGGAGAGTGTCGAGGTTCATGGCTTCCTTGTCAACCTCTTCAGGATTTATTTTCAGAGACAGGACGAGCGGGGCGTCCATGAGGCCACCGGTGGTGGATGGCAGGTACTCCATCGAGAAGTTCAGAAGGCCGTCCATCAGAAGCATTATGCTGTCCTCATCACCGTCGCAGTTTCTTCTCTTGGCAGCATGGAAGAACGGGTGGGCATAGCATCCGCTTACACCTGAGAACCCTATGATCCTTCCCACTATCCCGCCGGATGTATGCGGCGCCAGCCCTATTACAAGATGCCCTATCAGGTCCTCCTTTGTTCTGCAGTTGTAGAATGGCTCAACGTTGTAGTACTTCATCAGCAGGTCATCGACGTACCTTGATACATTGAGCAGGTACTCGGCTGAATCGTTGGGTATTATGATGTCCTGGGTGAAAATTTCGTTCATCTCGCTGTCTTCATACCCGAGTGAGACCAGCTTATCCCTTGAAGCTCCAATCTCCTCAGCCCTGAAGTGCGTTATGGGTATGTCGGTCATGTCGTACCTGCAGGTGCCGTCCTTGTTTGTGGACACATCGTGCAACGACCTGAACATTCCCTTCTCAAGAGGTTCAGCAACTTTGTTGCGTGACATGAGCTTCTTGACCCCCTTGAACTCCTTGAGTTCAAGCGCCTTTAGTCCCGTCGTGTCTTCAGCCCTCCTCAGGATTTCGGCGAGATTTACTGTAATTTTTTTTGTTTTTCCCTTCAGCACCGTGCGGCCACCGCACTTTGGGCATACCGGAACAGGCAGTTCATTTCCGCATGTCTGGCATTCCCTTGAAGCCACTTCGACCTGATACTCAGGCTTGTTCTTCACTGCCATCAGGATGGACCTTCTGGCATCGCCCCAGTTTTCTATGGGAAACAGAGAGTGGACCTTGGGTTTCATCTTCCTGTCCCCTGCCTTTTCAGGCCTCCCGAGCCTTGCGCCCACACGTGTAGGAGCACGTGGCTTAATCGTCATTCCTGAAATTCGGTTTATTGTTTCCATGACATCGCCGGAGAATTCTACATCTTCTCCCTTGACGGAGTCCCCGTCCACTTCAAGGCCGAGCGTTGAGACAAGAGGGTAATAGTCCTCCACAAGGATGTTATCGCCATCCTTGCGGAAAGGTTTCGCGAGCTTTATCATGATGTCGCGGATCTCATCCGAATGGGGGAGCTTGAGACCGGATCCCGTTATGGAACCTTCAATTGCAGCGTTTCTCATGAATTTTAAGTCGTCAGGAGTGATGTCATGCCAAAGGTAATCGTAATCCGGATGGAGGGGTATGCCGAACTTCCTTGATATCTCAACGGCCTCGAACTGGTCCGGCCTTTCTCTGATGAATCTTTCAAGCCCGTCCTTTCCCTTCAGGTATTCGATCCACCACTCTGTAGTGAATGAAGAGGGCACAAGGTTGTAGTTGTTTTCAATGAAATCACCGTATGATATCAGGATCTCGCCCACGTCGGTGATGGTGTCAATCTGGTCGGAAACCTCCCTCGCCCGCTTCACGGTGTCTATCCTTTCAAGAGAGCCGTCTTTGAGCAGCACCGTTGGGCCTTCAACCTCATCGCACGGTGTGATTGCCGCAGCTTTCCCGGGAAGCTCTATCTTTAGCTGGGACCCTATTGCAATGAATCCGCCGAGCACATACATTGTTGCAGGGTTCATCGAAGAGGCAGCAAGTCCGGATACCCTGGATCTGCCATATCTCAGCCTGAACCCTCCAGGCATCCCGGGGTGGCTGAAAACTGGCCTTCCTGCAACAAGATCCTTGAGGAATTTCTCGGATTTCTTCGGCGCTTTTTTCTCCTCGTCTCCCGAGCCTGACTTCTTGGAGTCGAGGTTCTCGAGGAAGTTCCATTCCGTTAGGTTAAGCTGCTTGGTATGCTTGAGTATCTTCCTGTACTTTTGAATAAGGCCCTCTCCCAGGACAAGGCACATTCCTCCCCTGATCCTGTTTGTCTTGACCCTTTCCATGTCCCTGTGGCCGGATACCTCTTCTTCCTCGCTACCTTCACCGTCAATGCAAATGGGTGAGTTCCTTATGATAAGCCTGATTTCCTCAGGAGACGGCAGATACTGCAGGTGCTTGACCCTGTTGTATGCCTGGATCTCCTCTATATACCGCTCTATTTCATCCTCTGTCGGAATGTATTTCTGGATCCCCAGGTCTCTCCTGACGATATCTGCAATCAGGACACTCATTGCCTGGGCAGTGCCTCCTGCACCCCTGATTGGGCCGGCATAAAGCACTGATACGTAGTCTGATCCGTCATTGTTGTATTCAATTGCAACCTTCGATATTCCCTCGAGAGGTGCAACGAGTATACCTTCTGTCAGAATTGCAAGGCCTACCCTGACCGCCTTGTCAAGTGCGAAAATTTTTCCCTTGTCTTTATACATTTCAGCGACTTTGCGTGATATATCTATGGAAATTTCCTCCCTGGAGAGCGTCTGGCTGAGTTCCCGAATCTTGCCTGCCACGCCGCTGATTCCTATGAGTTCCTCTATCCTGTCGGCCATATCTGTGGCAAGTGGTATTTCAACCTTGTCCACAACGTCCTTGCCCTGTTTCCTGACTCTGCTGGCCAGGTCATAGCAGGCTCTGACCGCCTGTTCAATCTCGTCCGAATACCTTTCCGTTCTGTCCTTCAGGGTTATCATTTCAACAGATCTTGGAGAAGGAGCTTATCCATCAGTGATGCCTTAATCTGGAGCTTTTTCTCAAAGTATGCTGTGAGTGCATCAGTCTCTTTGTTCATTATCTTGTTGAATGTTTCAAATGGAACCTGTATCTTTATGTCCGCCTCTATCTGACCTTCAGAAACCGGTGATATTTGTCCCTTGTCGAGCTTGAAATTGTAGAACTTGTCCTGGTCGAACTGGACCAGAACTGTCTTCGTGACGTCGCTCAGCTTTTTCTTGTATTTCTCATCGGATGCTATCCTGCTGTTCACTTTTTCTACCAGATTATCCAACACTTCTTTCACTAATACCACCAATTCTTTTCAGCCTGTATTCCAGCGCATGCTCAACCAGGTGCATGTGCACCTTTGACGGTGACAAAGGCCTGGACTTGAATTCACTGTGGTACTGGGTCGCTATTGCATTCTCCCTGTCCCTGAATTCAAGTATCTCCATCCTGATTCCCTCGTCGTCGACTCCGGAAAATACCGCCCCTTGTTCTGTAATTGCATCAATATATTCCGGGTTTACTTCAAACCTGTGCCTGTGCCTTTCCCATATTTCATCGGCACCGTATATTCTCTTTGCCAGGGTATTGTCTTTCACAAGCACTTTCTTTGAACCAAGCCTCATTGTTCCACCCATATCCTTGATCCCTTTCTGTTCGGGCAGTATGTCTATTACCGGATGTGGAGTCTCAGGATCAAACTCTGAGCTGTTTGCGTTCCTCAGGTTCAGCATGTTTCTTGCTATTTCTATCACGGCCACCTGGAACCCGAGGCATATTCCAAGGAACGGGATGTTGTTCTCCCTTGAGTACCTGGCTGCCTGTATTTTCCCTTCAACACCCCTGTAGCCAAAACCGCCGGGAATGAGTATTCCATCCACGTCCTTGAGTGGCTCCGTGCTGTCTATCAGGCTGTCCGAGTCCACCCACTTTATGTCAACCGCTATGCCTGTATTGCCTGTTACGTGTGAAAATGCCTCTTTGTGGCTAATGTATGCATCCTGAAGCTCTGTGTATTTTCCAACGGTGGCGATGGTAACCCGTTCGGCCGGATTCCTGATTTTTTCCTTGTATTCAGTCCATACTTCCTGGAACTTATGGCCTCCCAGTGAAAAGTGTTCTATGACATACCCGGGCACTCCCTGTTCCTGCATCAGTTCTGGAAGAAGGTAAACATTGGGGACATCAACAACGCTCACTATCCCTTCCTCGGGAACGTCTGTGAAGAGTGACAGCCTCCTGACTGTTTCCGGAGTCAGTGGAGATTTTGACCTGCAGAACAGGAGATCAGGCTGTATTCCTATTTCCCTCAGCTCCTTGACGCTGTGCTGGGTTGGCTTTGTTTTCTGTTCACCAGTTGCCCCCATTTCTGGAACAAGTGTAACGTGGCCGAAAAGCACCGAATCTTCACCTTCCTCTCGCCTCAACTGCCTCAGCGCCTCCAGGAAGGGCATGGACTCAATGTCTCCAACCGTTCCGCCAACTTCAATCATGACTATATCGGCACCGCTTCTATTGGCGACATCCCTAATTCTCCGCTTTATCTCGTTGGTTATGTGGGGTATTATCTGGACAGTGCTTCCGAGGTACTCGCCCCGCCTTTCCTTCTCTATTACCTCCCTGTAAACCTTTCCTGTGGTAATGTTGCTGTTGCCGGTAAGGTCTATGTCAAGAAACCTCTCATAGTTTCCAAGGTCAAGATCGACCTCGCTTCCGTCATCCAGTACAAAAACCTCACCGTGCTGGTACGGATTCATTGTTCCTGCATCGTAGTTAATGTACGGATCAATCTTCATTGCGGTAACTTTAAGGCCGCTGTTCTTCAAAAGATGTGATAAGCTTGACGTTATAGTTCCCTTTCCCAGGCCTGACAAAACTCCGCCTGTGATTACAACGTAATGCATTATTCTATAACAAAAGTAATTTTATTTTACTTTCGGTCAGTTTGTCAGACAATCCATTCTGCAGGGCATAAATATTAATTTAAATGCAATGTTGAAATGATACTTATTGGAGTCGCATTTGCAAAAATTATACTTTCTTTACATGGGGCAGGACGACCCCAAGAGGTCTACAATGAAGAAACTGGAACGCCTTGGGCTTGCCAGAAGTGTGGACCGGCGAAGATGCAGGAGTTCCATGATGCTCACCCCCTATGCGGAGAGGTATCTTCTGAGCGATGACATCAGGCTCTACAGGAGGAAGGGCCTTTGCATCATAGAGGGTTCATGGAACAGGATTGAGTCTGTGAAAGCATTAAGATCGGCCGATGAACGCCTTCTTCCCGTCCTTGTTCCTGCCAATCCGGTAAATTATGGAAAACCCGGGAAATTGAGCTCTGCAGAATCCGTTGCATCTGCGTTTTTCATAATGGGCATGGAGCAGGAGGCTGAGGAAGTGATGTCAAAGTTTAACTGGGGACCAACTTTCATTGAGATGAACAGGAACCTGCTCAAGGATTATGCACTCTGCAGAAGCAGGGAAGATGTGATTAGAGTGCAGAGCGAGTATTTTTAGCCTGACTCTTTTCTCCACATGACATCCTTGAGGCTGTATGTGCCGCTGCAGTACTGTTTAAATATGTTCTTCAGGCCTTCCCTCGCGTTTTCAGGCACTTTTTCCAGAGGGCTTGTTTCCCATGGCAGAATATGGATTCCACCGGCGTGATCGGCCCCTGTCTTTGGACTTTCCCCCCATAGTCTGTTTTTCAGGAATGCCAGCTCGTCGGAGTCCAGCCGCATTCTGGAATTCATCACATTGGCCTCCAGGTTTTCGACAGCCTTGCTGTCATAAAGGATATCTTCAGGATTTCCCCCTGCCGACAATACAAACATCATCACGCCCAGGCATTTTGTGCAGATCCCACAGGGGCGTATGCTGCCATTGCGGTAACTGCAGGAATGGCAAGACCTCTGCTGCAGAAAGAGGTCGTGGTATCTCTTCACGAGGATTTCCTCAACAACCAGTCCAGAAATGGGATATACAGCTGACCAGACCCTTGAAGGCACACCCTTTTTCTCAAAATATTCTGTCATCATTCCGGTGAAGTCACTGCTCTGGTCAAACACCCCGTAGTAATGTTTCATTCCATTGAACAGAGGCATTTCCCTGGGGTCATCGAATTCGTTTCCCATCAGTATGTTTCCTATTCCGTGTTTGGTGACAATCGGCAGAGAAGCGAAAATGTAGACCGGGAATATGAACAGCCTTATGGGGTAGGTGTCAGCCCTCTTCCTGACGGTGCCCATGTCAAGAATTTCAAGGCGTTCAATCATGAAGCGGTAGAACCTGTCGGCATTGGACCACACCTTGGAGACGTTCCTGTAGTGCTCCTTGAAGTGGTCGTACGAAGTCTTGGCCGTTCTCCAGTGCCCGCCCGACTCATTGAAGAAATAGGCATGCGTCTCCAGGTTGAGTTCATTCAGCATCCCGAAAGTGAGGAGGCTCTCTTTTCCTCCAGATGACAGCACGAGAGATGATTCTTGGACCTGCCTGTTTCCGGAGCTGTCCGAAAAGCCCTCCTCCGCTATGAGGATCGTCCTGCCGTCGGCATTTTCAGGAGTAATGTCGGAGGCTTCCGGAATAAATTCCTTCCTGAAGAATTCATACCTCCTCCTGCATATCTTGTTTATGAAGACCTCCCTGGCATTTATCCTCAGGAACTCTTTTATGAGCGAGATGTCGTTGGATGAGACTGGAAAATCAAGCTCAAGCTTTTCCGAGAAGTATGTGTAGTTTATCACAGGCATCGTAAGAATGAGGCCGGCGGTGTTTGTGTCTGCATCAATGTCTTCGGAGTAGGTGAATATCAGCCTGAAGCTGTCTTTCTTACCGTCCCTTGCCGTTGTGGAGACTGTGCCTGATATCCTCCTCTTCTGAACTTTCACATCGTGTACCTTGATCGATTTGAATGCAGCCACCCTGCTTATGTAGTCGCTTATCAAATCAGATCACAGGTTCATGACCGATAGTTCCCTGGTGACATCGGAGAGTTTTCCAAGAGGATCAAAAACAGGTATTCCGAGCCTTGATTCGAGTGAGGCCTTCTCGCGGAAAACGTCGCTCCTGCTCATATTTTCCGTGTTCAGCGACAGTGCTATGACCCTCCTGCCAGACAGGTCCTCGAGTATCCTTATGTATTTCTCCAGCTCTGGTATCTTGAATTTTTCAAAGCCGTCAAAGTATTTTCTTGCAGGGGCATGCTGCAGTATTATCCCGTCCGGCCTGCACGCGCCTATGATCTCGAAGCTCCCCGGATATGCCGGGTGAAGAACAGAGCCCTGGCCTTCAATGAATATATACTCTGGCTTTTCATTCATCCATGCCTGATAGGTCATCTCCTCCAGCGCACCCGGTATGAAATCGTTGATCATTGAATCAACCACAACCGTATACTTGAAACCCTGCATCCATGATGTCTGCCCGGTACCGACCATAACCGACCTGTGGCCTGCCCTGTTCATTTCCCTTGTTAGAAAAACAGCAGTCGTTCTCTTCCCTATGGCGCTGTCTGTCCCAAGGACGGCAATCTTTCTTGCCTTTACCTCCTCGATCTTCCCGGTGAAGGGAAGCTTAAGGTTCCCGAACATTTTCCTGACGTCTGTGATCCTTGAGCCTGAAACTGAGGCAAGGGAGGAAAACTCAGGATCATCGCTTATGAATTCATGCAGGCCGCTAACTATGTTCATTCCTTTCCTTATTGCGTCTGAAACAAATGCCCTGTAAAGGTCCGGCATGTAACCGCCGTCTGTTGCCACTCCGACTATGAGAGTATCGGCCCCAAGTGCACGCCCCTGGTCAACGGATGAAACAATGGGTATTCCATTCCTTCTGCCTGCCAGTATTGCACCTGCGTCCTTTCCATGGAACCTTGAGTCTATGACAGACGATATCCTGAATCTTGAGCTGTAACGAACGAGGCCGTTGGCCGTTTTTCCGTAGGTAGTGCCGAAAACGCCCTCTGCCAGTACTACCGCATTGTCCATTGGTGGTTCCTCCCTGTCATGACTGCCACTACCTCCTTTCCGCTGCAGCATCCTCCCAGCAGGTTATGGGCTGCTGCCAGTGCAGAAGCGGAAGCCGGGAGTACAGAAAGATTCTCCAGTTCTTCAGCTACCCTGGAAAGCCTGATCATGTCAAAATCGCTTACGTAAACTGCTGCCCCTTTGCTTTCATATATGGCATCCAGAGCCTTCTGGCCATCTATTGCCCTGTAAGCCACCAGCGGTTCGCTGACGGCTGTCTCTGTTATCAGTTCCGGGCTGAGTTCGGAAATCTTTCTCGCCCCATGGATCCAGGAGTCGACAACAGGGTTTCCGTTTGATGTGCTGGAGGCAAGCATTCTGGGGAGTTCACTGACTAACCCCTTCTGCTTAAGCTTCCGGAACCCGGAGAATATCCCGGAGAGGGTGGTGCCGTTGCCAACCGGAACTGCAACATACTCAGGCGCGTGGCCAAGCTGATCTGCAATCTCGAATGCGATTGCCTCATACCCTTCAGTATCAATTCCAGAATTGTATGAGCCGGGGTTTGAGTCGTACCATGACGAGTCTCTGGCCCTGTCACTCATATAGTCAACAGCCTCCTCATACTTTCCCTGAATCCTGACAATTTCAGATCCGTTCAGACTGATTTCACCCAGCCTCGAATCTGAGTAGGTTTCCGGTATGCCGATCACACTTCTCAAACCGTATGCTCCCGCATAGTACGAAATCGATGCGCCATAATTTCCGCAGGTGGCCACCGATATGGTATCAAAACCCTTTCTTAGGGCATTGCGGACATGCAGCCTTGAAATCCTGTCCTTCTGAGTTCCGGTTAAATTGGCCCCCTCGAACTTGATAAAAAGATTGTTCAGATGTAGGCTTTTTCCCAGCCTGTCAGCCTTGAAGAAAGGCGTTCCGCCAGGAGGTTCCTCTTCGCTTAAAACTTCTTCCATGAGTTTTCACCAGATTATTTCTGGTTAATTGAAGTAATTCCATCAAGTATATAAACATTAAGGGCTAAAATTTTGCATGATGTTGTGATAGAAACCCTTTGTTTCAAAGAGTTTATAAAAATTGTAACTAAGCTATTAATAATTTTATATTTTTAAATATTTATAATTTTATTATTTCCATATCCCTCTCATCGGAGATTTCCTTTAATATGGCTCTTACTGGGCCTCTGCATCCCTTTCTGTCCATTATGAAACCGCGGCATCCCGGCGTCTTGTCTGCCGCTTCCTCAATCTGCCCTTTTGTTATTTCGTCCTGATCATGTTTTGAAATCAGGTGCCCCACGTTTATGCCATTTTCCAGTGCGTATCTGGTTACCTTAGGCATGTAGTGTCCGCCTCCAACTCCGACATAATTCAATGCAGGAGCGTCGGGTTCTGCAAATACTGCCTCCTTTACCGCTTCAAGAGCAGCTTTGTCGCTCCATTCCGCCTCTGTTGTGCCTATTTCTATGTAATAATTGGGTACCTGCAAATACGGTCCATGATGGGTTGATTCCAGTGTTATCTCAAACCCTTCCCCCCTGTAAGCCTCTGCCAGCTTTCGGAGCGCTGAGGTCATTTTCCCCGGAGAGCTCATTGAGAGGGTTCTCTCCTTCCCTCCCAGTATCGCCTCCCCGAAATTGCCTGTGGGGTGTACGGTCAGGGATTTCACCTCTGCCGATGACGAATGGCTAGAGAGGAATGTTAAATCGGTTATTTCCGGTGTAAGTCCATTCTCTCCAGCAGGAACAAGATCATAGTTGAGATGCCTCTCATCTATCAGTTTCAGCATGTAATCTTTGTACCTATGGAGATCGGTTCGGCCCTCTACTTCAGTGAAAGGTACGCTTTCCATTATGTAATTTTTCATGGACATGCTTGCCCTGTCCGCCCTTGAAGCGATAATAAGGTGCATTTGTCCAGTATTTCCTACTATTACTCAAAACATTGCTTCAGATTTTGTGCATGCTGGTTCAGTATGTTTCTATAAGATCGTGGTAAAGCCTGTCCGCCTTTATGTGTATGTTCTCTTTTTCAGCCTGCAGGGGTTTGAGAAATTTAGCTATTGGCTCGCCATCGGATTTTTCCACTAACTCCCTGAAGAATTCAAGGTCTTCCGATTCCTTCTTTGAGATGTACAATAGAACGCTCTGGAGACTGTTCTTGTCTACATCGCCGGTAAAGTCCAGATGTTCAGTGGCCTGGATGTGGAGTATCTTCTCCTCCGGGTATCCGAAGTCTTCATCGATCTTGTTTTCTAGTATCTTTGTAAGTTTGTCCCTGATTCTTTTCCGTGCTTCAGAGAAAGATGTGAGGAACCACCTGATATTGCTTTTCGGAGCTTTTTCTGCCATTTCCTTGTACTCCATGAAGGCCTCATCCTCCCTCTCTATTGCATCTTTAACCAGGTCTTCAACTGGAGACGGCATAACCATAGTATTGAACTATGCAATTTTATTATAAAATACTATCTCGAACACATCGCAAGCAAGAAGCCTTTGCTTCTTTAGCCGCACAATGAAGTCATGCATCTGATAAGCAAACGTTTTAACAGGAAGTTCAATAACCTGAAGAATGGACCTTAACATACCGGAAATGGAGGAAAAATGGAGGAAATTCTGGAACGATAACGACCTTTACGCCTTCAAGTATAAAGGCGGAGACCGGTCAGATTACTTTGTCATAGACACTCCTCCTCCGACTATATCCGGCAAGATGCATATGGGCCATGCATTTTCATATCCCCATCAGGACTTCATAGCCCGTTACAAGAGGATGAGGGGCTTTTCGGTGTTTTATCCATGGGGATTCGATGACAACGGCCTTCCAACCGAAAGATACGCTGAAAAGACCTTGGGGATTAAGGCCGAAAGAATGCCCCTTCGGGATTTCATGGAAGCGTGCAAGAAGGCTTCAGATGAGTCTGAGGAAGAGCTGCTGAGGACCTGGTCAGACCTAGGGATGAGTGCTGACTTCAGGCGCCCCTACAGGACTGTTTCAGACGAATCTAGAAAGATATCCCAGAAAATGTTCATAGACCTTCTCAAAAAAGGTAGGGCGTACAGGGAGGAGGCTCCAACAATCAAGTGTCCGGTCTGCCACACAGCCATTTCCCAGATCGAAATGAAGGATGTACAGCAAAACACGGACTTTGTTTACCTGCAGTTCGATGGGGAAAATGGAGATTCAGTTCCAATCGCAACAACAAGGCCTGAGCTCCTCGGTGCCTGTGTCGCGGTCTGCGTAAACCCGAATGACGAGAGATTCAAGGGCATGGTTGGAAAGAACGTGACCGTGCCACTTTACGGCCATAAAGTGAAGGTTATGGAAGATGCCTACGTGGATCCTGAAAAAGGAACCGGTGCTGAAATGATCTGCACCTTCGGAGACCAGAATGACCTTGAGCTATGGAAGAAGTATTCGCTTGGTTTGAGGAACCTCATTGATGACAATGGCAAGATGAATGCCCTTTCCGGCCCGCTTGAGGGGAGGACTGTACAGGAAGCAAGAAGCGAGATAAAGAAAATACTTAACAGCAAAGGATTGGTAAGGAAGACGGAAAGGATCAAGCATTCGGTGAATACGCACGAGAGATGCGGAACACCAGTGGAGATAGGCATAAGCAAGCAGTGGTTCTTGAGGTATCTTGACCTCAAGGATGATTTTCTCACCAATGGGGCTGAAGTTGACTGGCTCCCCCCTTACATGAAAACAAGATATGACAACTGGGTGACCGGCTTGAAATGGGACTGGTGCATTTCAAGGCAAAGGTTCTATGGTGTTCCATTTCCCGTATGGCACTGCAACAAATGCGGAGAGGCTGTATTGGCAGATGAGAGCGAGCTCCCCGTGGACCCGAGGCTTGAGGAGAAGGGCAGAATATGCAATAATTGCGGTTCAGATGATCTCACCCCCGATACTGACATAATGGATACATGGGCAACCTCCTCCCTTTCCCCCAGGCTGGCCCTCGTCCCGTTGGATCTTATGGATAAGCTCTACCCCATGGACATCAGGTTTCAGGGCCATGATATCATTTCCTTCTGGGCTTTTACCACCATAGTAAGG
The DNA here is from genome assembly GCA_046703705.1 of Thermoplasmataceae archaeon. GTDB lineage: Archaea > Thermoplasmatota > Thermoplasmata > Thermoplasmatales > Thermoplasmataceae. The sequence goes on along the minus strand of JBJKST010000037.1, from coordinate 12,624 downwards.
TCGAAAATACACGATGACGTGGTTCCCTGGAAGAGAATCTTCATCAGCGGGAATGTGTACGACCCATTCGGCGCCAAAATGAGCAAAAGCAAGGGAAATGTGGTTGAGCCGAGAACAGTAATCGATGAGTACGGTGCTGATGCACTTAGATTCTGGGCCTCAACCACCATACCGGGTGAGGACATCAAGATAAAGGAGCAGGACTTCGTCAGGGGCAGAAGGACGGTCATAAAGATATACAATGCAGCCAAGCTCTTGATGATGCTCAAGGGTGATGCCGAAATTGAGGAGCGCCCCCCTATGTCAAGCCTGAACAGGTGGATTGCCACTAAGTATGAAAGGGCCCTGAGGGAGGCCACTTCAGAGTTTGAAAAATACAATGTTTCCAGGGCACGGGCATCGCTGGACAATTTCTTCTGGAATACATTCTGCGACAACTATCTTGAGATAATCAAGGGCCTGCTATCCTCATCGGATGACGATGGCCTCGCAAAGGAGACCCTTGGAGTTGCATTTTCCATATTCAGGAGAACGCTGATCCTCTATGCCCCGGTAATGCCGTACATCACAGAGGAAGCATACCACATGATGCCCTTTTCCTCAACGGAGAAGAGTGTGCATCTTGAAAAATGGCCAGAAACAATTGACGGAAATATCCATGCGGATGATGAGAAAGAGATGGATTACATAATTGGGGCCATAGCCAAGATTAGGAGCCTCAAGACTTCCAGGAAGCTCTCAATGGGGGCAAAGCTTGATTCGGTCAACATATCCGGAAAATCTGAGACACTGAAGAGGTTCGAAAACATCATTAAGGGCCTTATGAAGATCCAGAATCTTAACATTTCAGATTCAGAGGAAATAGAGGTTGAACTGGCGCAATGATCACCGAAGAAATCTTAAACAGGCGTTTCTTAGACTTACATAATCAGGATGCCCAATGATGAGAACCAATAAGAGAAGGTTAAGGCAGATCGGGCTGGTGATGATAGTTGCCTCCATAGTGCTTTTTGCATTTTCAGTTTATCTGCTGTCCTCGGGCACGTCGGAATATACAGTAAACACCGACCCGGGGAAATCAATTTCGTTTACGAAGCCATCCGTCGGCGCAGGTGATGACCTTACCTACAAAATCTCATACCACCAGAATTTCAACATTGTAGCAAGCCTGATATCCCAGAATGGGTCAGCATATTCCGTGATTACTTTCAACCAGCTTCCAAGCGGCACAAATACCATACTGGCCCCCTCTTCCGGAAACTGGACGCTGCAGATTGCAAACCACGGTGGTTATGATGTCAACATAAATGTTGTGTATGACTCGGTTTCCCACGCCAATGTGATCATAGGCCCCGGTAATGCAACGAAATTTTATGACCGGTCCGTAACCGACGGAGGAAACCTTGTCTATTCACTGACTGCCAACCAGGAGGGGAACATTTCGGCCATTCTAAAGGCCCCTGATGGGACTGCGCACTCAAGCCTCCATCTGGCATCCTCAACTAGCGGGACAGCCACAATAATAGTACCTTCGGCAGGCGACTGGACCCTGCTGATAAGCAACTCCGGGCCATTGCCTGTCAACCTGTCTGTAAGCATTGGCGATGCCTCGATACCTGCTCTCGCACTTACGGTGTTCGGATTTGTGCTGCTTCCGGCAGGAATAGCCCTCCTCAGCGCCTATGCCTATGCCTTGAGGAGAGAAAAGAAAAGAAGGCTGATGAGGGAATTTTCAGAATAAAAATTAGAGTATGGGAAGATATCTGTTTATCTCCCACTCGGTCACATGGGAACGGAATGCGTCCCACTCCCTCTGCTTCACTGTTATGAAATTATTGAATACATGCTCTCCCAGGATCTCCTTCATCAGCTTGCTGTTCCTGAAGTGGTGAAGTGCCTCTCCAAGGCTCTCGGGCATTGAATCTATCCTGTGGCTCTCCCTTTCCTCCTTCGTCATATGGAAAATGTCCTTTTCCACCGGATCGGGCGGCTCAATCTTCCTGTTTATTCCGTCAAGGCCCATCCCAAGCATAATGGCAAACTGAAGGTAGGGGTTTCCAGCAGAATCCGGGCATCTCAGTTCCATCCTCTTCCTCATCTTTATGCCGGCCGGGACCCTCACAAGAGCTGTCCTGTTTCTGTTGGCCCAGGATATGTAGACCGGCGCCTCATAACCAGGGATGAGCCTCTTGTAGGAATTGACCCACGATGCAAGTATCGCCGAGCCCTGGGATATGTTCTCCAGTATCCCGCCGAGGTAGTGCATGCCGAGTTCGCTTATCCCGTATTTTGAGTTTTCCTCATAAAAGAGATTTGAGGATTCCTCCATGTTCATTATGCTCTGGTGGACGTGCATTCCGGAACCGTTAACCCCGTTGATGGGTTTTGGCATGAAAGTTGCGTACATCCCATGCTTCTGTGATACGTTCTTGATTATGTTTTTCAGCATTGCCACCCTGTCTGCCATCACAAGGGCCTTCCCGTACCGCAAGTCTATCTCGTGCTGCCCGTATGCTACCTCGTGATGGGCTGCTTCTGGCTGGTAGCCAAGGTTGTGGAGTTGCATCAGTATTTCCTGCCTGATCTCACTGGCTGCATCGAGGGGGGTGTTGTCAAAATAACCACCATAATCGCTTGGAACTGTTGTCGGATTTCCCCTTTCGTCCCTCCTGAAAATGAAGAATTCGAACTCAGGCCCGACATAAAAGTCCATGTTCTTAGAGTGGAGCTTTTCCAGAACACTCTCAAGGATGTACCTCGGATCGCCGTTGAACCTCTCCCCTTCAGAGTTGTGTATCCTGCAGATATACCTGGCAGTCTTTGAAAAACCATTGCCCTCAGGGAACACAGTGTATGTAGAAAGGTCGGGAATTGCCCTCATGTCGGATTCCTCTATCTGTGCATAGCCTGCTACAGAGCTTCCGTCAAAGACAACACCCTCGGTTAGCGCACTTTCAAAACGATTCTTCGGGACAGTGAGCGTCTTTACTGCCCCAAGTATGTCAGTAAACTGTAACTGTAAAAATCCTACACCGTCTTTTTCAAGTTGTTTAAGCGCAGATGATACGTCTTCATCCATGCAAAAGTGGAACATTGCAGGAGATATATAACTTTAGTTTACCACATGTCGAACCGGGGATCGACAGTCTTGGATCAACTCCTGCATGAAAAATTTCGCATGATCTTGGCAAGCCAGCTTAAATTCTAGATTTCAGGGAATTCTTACCTACATAACAGCATGCAAAAAAATGATATAAATCAGGGAACACATTCCTGTACATAGCTATCAGCAATCCCTTGATTAAAGGGTTAGGAATAGAAATTCGACAAATATGGTTTGGCAAAAAAATTTGCATATACATAATGCAGATGTTTTGTCTATGTAACTATATCAGGCCCGGATTTCCTGTCACGCAAGTGTCATTAGACTGGCTGGAGTATTCCATTTGATAACTATGAGTGGAAAACTGAAAATGATAGAAGAAGTAGAAATACCGAAGCAGAAGCTGAAGTTCGTCATGACCGGCGGCTCATACTGCGCAGAGTAAATAACTTAAGTTTTTTTTATCGCCAAAAATTAAAATTCTTCATCCATACTTTCCCTGAATATTTCTAAATAACTCTTATCTGGAAGCCTTTCTTCAAGTTCCTTGATCTTCTTCTCAACTGTTCTTGAATCATACCCGTAGGTCTTCATTGTCTTGATGAAGTATGAGAAACCGTCGACTATTCCCCTTCTGTTGTTTTTTATCCTGAAATTTTTCTCCATCTTCTCGAGGTGCTCTTCAGCAGTATCCAGATCTTTCATTGCCACGAAATATGAGGCAAAAAGGTCATTGCACGCTCCAACGGAGTTTGTATCGAAATTCTTCCTGAAGTATTCGTGGGCCTGCACTATGTAATCGTAAGCATCTCCCGGCCTGTTTGTCAGGACGTATATTCTTGCAATGTTAAGGCCTGACATGTGCAGTATTCTCTTGTTCCCGACTTCCTTTGCCAGCTCGTGCGCCTCAACTATGCTGTCAATTGCCTCATCTATCTTCCCAATGCTCAGCAGGGCTGTCGACTCGTTGATATAACAGTATTCAAGCTTCTGCTTGTCCCCGACCGACTCAAAATAAGTTATTGCCTCATGGTTCATCCTGAAAAATACATTCAGGTCTCCCATATTGGCATAGGTGAATGCCTCGTTAAGTTTAACCTGGTTTATTCCGGACTCATCCCCTATCTCCTTGAACAGGAGAAAGGCCTTTTCGAAGTTGGCTATTGCATCGTCGAATTTCTGCCTGTAACCGTTAACCGAGCCAAGGCCAACGTGGCCCTTCGCAACTGTCGCTAGATCATTGCACTGGGACCCATAATATACAGATTTCTCAAAGTGGTTCTGTGCAAAGTCTAGATCCTGCCTGTACAGGTTTATGACCCCGTAGATGTCATGGGCCTTGCCAAGGACTTTCGGGTCCCCAAGGTCGTTCCCTACTGTTATGAGATCGGACCCGAGGTCAATCGCACGGGTATAGTTTCCGATTTTAAGGTAATATTCTGCCAGTTCCTGCATAACTTCAGAAACATTCTGGCCATCCTTGAGAAAAACGGAGAGATACTTTCTAATGAGCTCCACAAGGGTCTCAACATCATCCTTCTCGTCTGCAGCGACTCCCCGCTCAAAAACTTCAAGCCCCAGCTGGGTGGGCTTAAGGGACAGAACCTCAGACTCCTCGTACGAAATGTATATCCAGTCCAGGTCCCTTAGAAACTGCAGAATGGTCATTGACTTCGCTTCACCGTAGGAGTTAAAGCCGAGGCTGGACAGTTTGTCATACTCATCCTTCGGGATTATCAGCCTGGCCAGTTCCACCGTCCCGGGTGGAGCGCTTATATACATAAGTAGTTACAGTTAATAATCTGGTTATTTAAATTTTTAATCTTGATGGTTCAGATTTCGCATTAAAAAATGGATTAGTTCTCCAGTATCTTTCTGAGAACATACTGAAGAATTCCACCGCTCCTGAAGTATTCAACCTCGATAGGAGTGTCAAGCCTGATGACAAGTTCTGATTTTCTTGTTTTGCCCTTGGAGTCGGTGTATGAAAGTTCAGCACTGGACCCTGGCTCAAGATCGCCCGCCAGTTTGACTGAAAAGGGCTTGTTCCAGTCCGCATCCAGCTTGTCGAATCCCAGGCCCTCCTGGAATTGCAGAGGAAGGACACCCATTCCAATGAGGTTGCTCCTGTGTATCCTCTCATAACTCTTTGCAACAACCGCCTTCACACCAAGAAGCATGGTTCCTTTTGCTGCCCAGTCCCTGGAACTCCCTGTCCCGTACTCGATGCCGGCAAATACGACCAGTGGTGTTTTTTCCTTCTCGTAATTCATTGCTGCCTCGAACACCGTAGTTTCAGACTTGTCCGGAAGATGAAGCGTGAATCCGCCCTCTTTTTCAACCATCAAGTTTTTTATCCTGACGTTGCCGAAGGTTCCGCGCATCATGACTTCATGGTTACCCCTTCTTGATCCGAAGGAATTGAAGTCTGAAGGCTCCACACCGTTTTCAACAAGGTACTTCCCGGCAGGGCTGGCCTTTGAAATTGCACCGGCAGGGGATATGTGGTCTGTAGTGACTGAGTCTCCCAGTATGAGAAGCGGCCTGGAATCCCTTATCTCCGTCAATTCAACAAACTTCTCCGGCGAAAAATCGTCGAAGAATGGAGGGTTCCTGATGTATGTGCTGGAATCGTCCCAATCATATGTGGTTCCAGACGGTGCATCAAGGCTGTTCCACCGTTCATTGTAGGTGTCAAGGTTCTGATATTTTTCCCTGAACATTTCAACGTTTATGGTCTCATTCACAACCTTGGATATTTCCTCGTCGGATGGCCATATATCCTTCAGGAAAACGTCGTTTCCATTTCTGTCCTGGCCTATGGGGTCTTTCTCGAGATTTATGGCGACCTTGCCGGCAATTGCAAATGCAACTACCAGGGGAGGTGACATAAGGTAGTTGGCTTTCACGCTCTTGTGTATTCTGGCCTCAAAATTCCTGTTTCCTGAAAGTACTGCGGCAGTGCTCAGATTATTTTCGACGATGGAGTTCTCAACGTTTTCGTCAAGAGGGCCGCTGTTTCCAATGCAGGTTGTGCAGCCGTACCCGACAAGATAGAAGCCAAGCCGGTCAAGATATTCCTGCAGCCCGGACTTGGAAAGATAATCTGAAACTACCCTTGAGCCTGGTGCAAGGCTCGTCTTTACTTTCTTGCTGACTTTGAGCCCTTTCTCCACGGCTTTTTTTGCAAGGATTCCGGCTGCAACCATGACCTGGGGGTTGCTCGTGTTAGTGCAGCTGGTTATTGCAGCTATGACAACATCACCGTCGGAAAGTGTTGTTTCCTCTCCCTTTATTGAGAGTGGGACATTCTTCAGGGAGACTGTACCGCTTCTCTGCCCATTATCCATCATTGCGATCTCAGAGTTTCCCTCCATGAAATTGAGGAAGCTGTTGCCTATGTTTCCCATCTCTACTTTCTGGTTTGGAAGCTTCGGCCCTGCCACAGTCGGAACAACTGAACTTAGATCGAGATCGATAACCTGGCTGTAATCAAGGCTGTCGGGTGAGCCAAAAAGGCCCTGCGCCTTAAGATATTTCTCTATAAGCTCAACCTGCTCATCGCTTCTCCCTGTAGTCCTCAGGTATTTTATCGTCTCTTCATCCACCGGAAACAGCGCCAGTGTTGCACCGTACTCAGGGCACATGTTTGAAAGAGTTGCCCTGTCGGGCAAAGGAAGCGATGAGACGCCCTTTCCGTAGAATTCCACAAATTTTCCTACAACCTTGTTCCTCCTGAGGAGTTCTGTCAGTGTCAATACCAGGTCAGTGGCTGTAACTCCCGGCTTGAGCTTTCCATGGAGGTTCACGCCTACCACTTCAGGAGTGAGTATTGTAACGGGCTGGTCAAGCATGGCGGCTTCTGCCTCTATTCCACCAACACCCCATCCGACTACTCCAAGGCCGTTTATCATTGTGGTATGCGAGTCGGTACCTACAAGGGTGTCCGGAAATGCAAACGTTTTGCCGTCTTTTTCGCCTTCCATGACGACTTTGCCGAGATATTCCAGGTTCACCTGGTGGACGATACCGACGGCGGGTGGCACTATCCTCAAATTCTTGAATGATTTCTGTGCCCACTTCAGGAACAGGTACCTTTCCCTGTTCCTTTCGAATTCCTTCTCCGTGTTCATTTCAATGGCTGTAGGTGTGCCATAAAAATCTACCTGGACCGAGTGGTCAATGACAAGATCCACAGGAACCTGTGGCTGTATTATTGAGGGATCTTTGCCGAGCCTCTTGGCAGTGTCCCTCAGTGCCGCAAGATCAACTACAGCAGGTACGCCTGTGAAGTCCTGCATCACGACCCTGGATACCTTGAACGGAATCTCTTCCTTTCCAGGGTCCTTGGAGTTCCAGTTGAGCAGGTTCAGCACGTCCTTCTCCCTCACAGCCTTCCCGTCAAGGTTCCTGATGAGGGATTCCAGAACTATTCTGATTGATCTTGGCAGCTTGGATATGTTATAACCCTTTTTTTCGAGCTCTGTAAGTGAATAATAGTTGTACGTTTTGCCGGAAACTTCAATCTGTTTAAGAATTCTCAAATCTTCAGGCATAGGCGGCAATCGGATAAATGCTAATTAGTGTTTCGAACCTTTCAGAACACCCGTAGGTTTGCCTTGAGGGGATATCAGCGCAATACTCCCAGTTGACAGGCTTTCAGTAGGGCCACGGTGTTGATGCACCCTTACCTTTGCTTTCATGCTGCGGGCTTTACAGTCAGATGCTGAACGGACACCTGCCCCCAGCCGTCCTCTCCCACAAAAGTGTATGTCCCAGGATTGAAGGTGTGGAATGTGTAGTTCCCGTCGCTGTTTGTCCAGTACCCGGATACCTTGATGCTGCCCTTCATCACTGAATAGGTTGTGGTTCCAAACGGATAGAGTATGTGCACATTGCTGCTCTGTGGCATAACTTGAGCTGATGGCGGAAACGCGTGGCTCAGTTCTGCCTGGCACAGCGAGGCCTCTGGGGGAAAGGCTGAAAGTGGAGTTGCGTCGCTTAAGTTATTCTCCTGGAAGTCCCCTGCAGCCTCGCCCAACCCAAAGGGCAGATACAGGCATGCCGGGCCCATGTAACTGAGATTGTTGTATGTGAAATTCTTTGAATAAAAGAACCTGTAATCGTGAACGTCAAGCGGAAGGCCAAGGACGCTGTTCCCGCTATTGAATACTTCAACGGAGATCGTGATATTTTGGCCCTCAACTATAGAGTTGGAACTGAGGGTTACGTTCAATCTCAGATTATTGGAGGATGATCCGTAAAGCGAGTGGAAATATGCGGCGAAGAATATTGACAGTGAGATTATTATGACCACGGAAAAGATGGCTGCCGACTTTCTTCTGCGTGAAGTTTTAGATTCGGCCATAATAATATAACAAGTATTGTTATAAAAACTATCCAGTATGCCTACTGCCTGATTTCAGCCTGAAATTGAGCTTTGAGGTGCCACATTAAATTGAAAATACCTATGCCCAGGCCAAAAGGTAAAGTTTAAAAATATTAATTATAGTGTTTTCCATCTTTCATTCATGAATTCTGAAATCAGCAATGTTGAAATTCTTGAATTGGGTGTCAGGGGCAAGGAGATTTCATCACCCTGGAGTTCGACAATGCTACTTGTCAAGCTCACGTCCAAGGACGGGACAATAGGTTATGGTGAGGCTCCCACCACACTGATGACCCTTCCTGTGCTGGAGAGCATGAGGGAAGTCGAGAGAGTTTTCAAAGGGGCCAATGCTTTCGACGTTGAAAAGAACATACGGGATTTTTACCGAAATTCATTCTACCTTTCCAGGTCGATGGAAGCAACATCGGCCCTCAGTGCATTTGAGATAGCAAGCTGGGACCTGATAGGGAAAGAGCTTGGGGCGCCAGTATATGATCTTCTTGGCGGAACGTTCAATAAAAGGATAAGGGCCTATGCAAACGGCTGGTATGATGATTGCGTCACAGCTGATGACTTTCTGAAAAAAGCAAAGCAGGTCGTAGGGATGGGCTTCACTGCCATGAAATTTGACCCCTTTGGGAACAATTACGACACTATCACAAAGGAGGGCATAGATAACGCCAGGGATATCGTGGGGACCCTCAGGGCTGAGCTTGGAGACAAGGTGGACCTGCTGATCGAATTCCACGGGAGGTTTTCCACTCCTGCCGCAATAAAGGCCGGAATGGCCCTTGACGAGTTCTCGCCTCTCTTTATGGAGGAACCGGTCCACCCGGAGCTGGAAGTCGGGCTTTCAGAGTTCAAGAAATACGTCATGACGCCAGTCGCCCTGGGTGAGAGGGTCCTGAACAAAAGAGACTTTGCAAGGCTCATTGCACAGGGGCTTGTGGACACAATACAGCCTGACCTTACAAATTCGCTCGGGATTCTGGAGGCAAAGAAGACTGCAGCCATTGCAGACTCATTCGGCGTTCCGGTGGCGTTCCATAATGCCTTCGGGCCCGTGCAAACCGCCGCATCCTTAAATGTGGATGCCACACTGACTAATTTCCTGATACAGGAGAGTTTCGAGAAGTTCTGGCCAGACTGGAAGCAAAACCTCGTAAAATCAGGCTATCAGCTCAAGAACGGTTACTTTGAGCTTTCCGGTAAGCCCGGTCTCGGAATTGAGGTTGATCAAAAAATAGAAGAAGACCATAAAGTTGAAGGCATGGAGCCCTTTGATCCTGAGGAACCACCCTGGGTTGTTTCGGGCACATTTGCAAGGAAGGAGAGCGGCAAGTGACAAATGAGGAAGACTTTGACAGAATTTCAAAAGCAATAAAGGACCTTGAGGAAAAAAGCCTTGAGGTTGATTCACTCATGGAAAAGCTTGATCGGAAGAGGAAGGAGATACAGAGGCTTGTAGAAGCTGTCAGAAGTTCCTCCGGCACCGATGGAAACGAGTCATCCGGAAGGATTGACCGTGAAAAGCTCCTTGAAGCGGTAAAGGAAACTATTTCTGAGAAGAAGATCTCCACCGGGAACCATAAGCTTGATTCTCTTCTCAACGGCGGCATTTTGCCCCCGAGCAACATTGTTCTGAGAGGCCCCCCATTCAGCGGAAAGTTTGTCATAGCAAACAATTTTGTTGCACAGTCCTTGAGGGACGGAATTCCCGTAATTGTTCTGTCAGCTGACAAGGACATAGTGCAGATGAAGGAGGCTTTATCCAGGATCGTTGACGATGTCGATGGGGCCGAATCCTCGGGTTTGCTGAAGTTCGTAGATGCCTATTCAAGGTCAATCCAGGCCGATGTGGGCTCAAAGTACGCCGTCCAGGTGGATTCATACAACCTCAGTGCCCTTATTAAGACAGTCGATTCAATCACGTCCGAGGTCTGCAGGAAGGGGAAAGGATACAGGTTCATGTTCACATCCCTGACAACATTCATTACCCAGCAGGAGGAAAAAGTGTTCCTGAGGCTTCTCCAGCAATTTTCCCAGAAAAGGAAGACAGAGGGGGCGGTAACACTTTACATCCTTGAGGACGGCCTCTTTGATGAGAGGGTCTATGAAGCCGTGAGTTACCTGATGGATGGTGCAATTCACCTGAGGAAGACTTTCTCGGACAACTATATCAGGGTCGAGGGGATAGGAAAAGCACGCTCCAGGGAGTGGATCGAGCTTTACACTTCAGAGACCGGGTACGATCTGGGGTCCTTCACACTGGAACGAGTACGCTAAGATTTTATTTTTTAAGTAAATTACATAAGTGCTAAAGGTGACAAAAATGTCTAGACTTGTATTGCATGAAAGAAACAGGCCCTACATAGTGAAAGCCGGTGACGAGGAGCTTCACCTGTGTGCCTGCGGATTGTCCGGAAACAAGCCCTACTGTGACGGATCCCATAAGAGGACCCTTGATGAGAAGGAAGGTATCTACTTCTACGACAATGAAGGGAACAGGGTAAAAGCAACTTCATTCTACCCGTCAAAGGAATGATGCGGGACTGGATCCGCCCCGCTACCATATTTTTACAGAAAGGCAAGGGTCGAAGTAAGAAGGCTGTATATCCCCATCGCCTCAATTATGGCAAAGAATGCCCAGTACGCAACCATTGTTTTTTTCGAAAGCAGGCCTTTTTCCACCATATTCTGCTTTCTGACTATCATGCCGACCATGGCCAGCACCGGTATGTCCACAATAACGTAGACCACCATCAAGTTCAGCATTAGTGCGATGAGGCCGTTGGATGCGGCAAGGCTTAGAAGCATTGCCGGAAGGCTTTCCAGCAGGAAAATCGTATAGAAGCCCTTTCTCCTGGAAAGCTTTTCAGTAAACCTGAACTTTATTCCTGCGGCCTCACAAACACCCCATGCGGATGAGAGGGATATCACAACCAATGCAAGAAAGGCTGCCGAAATGAAGCCAACAGCCATCAGGACGTTCCCCATGGGTCCAAGATAAGAAAATGCTGTTGAGAGGGACAGGAGGTTCAGAGGGCCCATTGAGCCTATTTTGGCGGATGAGATTATGATCGCGACCATTATGAGTTCGCTCACAAGGGCCCCAATGTATGTTTCCCTTCTCTGCCCCCGGATTGAGGTTACCGGAAGTTTCTTTTCAACGCTGGCGCCAGCCTGGTAGAATATCATCCAGGGCATTATCACTGCACCTATGTTTGCCACTGCGAGATAGGTGTAATCAGGGTTTCCATAGGGCTGAAGAGGGCTTAGGCCGGTGAATACAAGACTGTGCAAGCTTGGCATGGACATGGCAGCAGCAATCACGAAAGAGGCTACGAGAACGATGCTTATGATGAGGAGCGGCCTTTCGACGGTCCTGAATTTTCTTGTCATTACCAGAATGTTGTGCAGGATGAAAGCCGATATGATCCCTATGGCAGGATTGAGGCCTATAAGCATGAAACCAATTGCTATTCCAGCGTACTCTGTCACATAAGAGAGAAAATCGGTCAGTGCCATCGGTATTGCAGAAAGGTAGGCGTATTTTGGACCCCATGTTTCCCTCACAGATTCTGCGACCCCTTTTCCTGTTGCGATCGCTATGCTTCCGGCAACATATTGTATTACAGCGAGCGGGAGTGTGAGGATAAGCTCAATGAAAATCAGATGGAAACCGAATGATGACCCTGATTGAATGCCGGTGACAATGCTGGCCACATCAACATCCGCTATCATAACAACCCAGGCGGGGCCGAATGATGAGAAGAATGATCTTCGCTTCGTCCTTTCACCCGCCTGGAAATAGTGCATTCAGTCAGTCACTCCGTTTGAGTTTCAGTGGATTGCTGCAACATAATGCAGAAACACATCCGCCAACTTATTAGGCTAACCTAAAAAAATGTTTTGTAGAAATAATAAAGAACGGTGATTCAGAATTGATGAGTAACGTGCATTTATCCGGCAAGAGTGCTTCCTGCAAAAACAAAGTGAATAATTTTGAGAACCACTCAGTTCGCCCGTCTTTCATCATTGTTTCAGTCAAGGCTGAATTCATCACAGTGGTTGCTCATTTATTGCTGCGAAATATATCACCGTTTCTTTTTTTAGCAGGACTTGCATTAAT
>JBJKST010000036.1:0-4677 GCA_046703705.1 Thermoplasmataceae archaeon | reverse complement strand
AAGCACCCCGGAAAAACAGTTGCCCTGAGGGGCGACATCGATGCCCTTCCAGTAACGGAGAAAAATGACCTCGAATTCAAGTCAAAAAACCATGGGGTCATGCACGCATGCGGACACGACCTCCATGCCGCAACACTGCTCGCAATAGCCAGGCAGCTCATGAAAAACAGTATGCCAGTCAAGGGTACAGTTCGGTTTCTCTTCCAGCCTGCAGAGGAAATGGCTCCCGGAGGGGCACTTGGCATGATTAAGGAAGGTGCCCTCGACGGCGTTGATTATATTTTGGGCCAGCACACACATCCCAGAATTGAATCTGGGAAGGTTGGAATATACCCGGGCACCATGATGTCCTATACGGATGATATCTACATAGAAATCACAGGAAGTGGTGGGCATGCTGCCTATCCTCAGGAAGCACCCAACCTGGTGCTCATAGCTGCTGAATTCATTTCATCTTTTCAGTCAGCAATATCTGTTGGAAAGGATCCTTTTGATCCAGCAGTAGTATCTTTCTGTAAAATCCACGCCGGGGACAAGGAAAACATCATTCCCGGTAAATTGGAGCTGTCGGGAACGATACGCACACTTGACCTGGGCACAAGGGGCATCTTATTGGAAAGGATGGAAACAATGCTGTCAGGGATATGCAAAGCATTTGACGCCCAATACAAGCTCAGATTGGAAGAAGGGTACCCTGCCCTCGTGAATGACAAGGATGTCACAGGTGTTCTGGCTGAAGTCGCAGCAGAGATTCTCGGAGAACAAAACATACTGTATCCGTTGCCGGACCTTGGCGGAGAGGATTTTGCCTATTTTACCCAGAGGGTGCCCGGGACATACTACTATCTTGGCGTTGGAAAGGAAAGCAACAATGAAGATAATATATGGCACAGCCCAACATTCTTCGTCAATGAAGATGCACTGGAGTACGGCGCACTGATACTTTACATGACCACACTTAAGCTGCTAGAAAATGGCTCATTCAAAGGAGGAAGGAAAAATGCATAAATTTCCGAGGGAAGAGTATACAAAAAGAATAGAGAAGCTGACTGCCACCATGGAGAAAAAGGGAGTGGATAGTGTTTACCTGTCATCAGCAATATCCTTTGCTTATTTCACAGGTTTCGCGTATCTGGCGACTGAGAGGCCAGCGTGCATGATCATAACAAGAAAAGGAGAAATAGCATTCTTTGGGCCTTCAATCGAGAAGGATCATCTATTCAGCCAGACCGACCTCATTGGGGAAATACGAACATATCCCGATTATCCTGGAGAAGAACACCCCGCGACACTGTTCTCAAGGTGGATAAGGGAACTCAAGCTTCCCGACAAGATGGGAGTGGAATCAACACAGTTCTATCCATCGGCTTACGGTTATCAGGGTCCTGAAATACAGGATGGCCTGCCCGACTTTACGCTGGTACCAATGGGGCCTGATATATACAGCATGAGAAGGATAAAAAGTCAAAACGAAATTGAAGCAATCCGTGAAACAATAAAATGGGGGAATCTTGCCCATACGTATCTCAAGGATTATTCTGCCCCAGGCAGGTATGAATTTGAAGTTGCTGTCGAAGCTTCACTTGAGGCATCGGTCGCGATGAAAAGAACGCTCGGGAAAAGCTACATGCAGAAAAGATTTCTGAGCACACCTGTAGAAGCAGTTTTCATGGGTCAGATAGGTGAGCATTCGGCATACCCTCACTCAATAAGCGTGGACAGGCCAATGCAGGAAGGCGACATTCTCGGTACGTGGGCCTATGCAGACGTAGAAGGGTATTTTTCGGAACTTGAAAGGAACATGTTTCTGGGTGAGCCGGATCAAAAAACGTATGAATTTCACCAGCTTCTTTTGGATCTCCAGCAGACTGCTTATGATGCCATAGTTCCGGGGTCTAAATGCTCTGATGTGGACAAGGCAGTGAGGAACTTTGCAAGAGATCACGATATCGAAAAATACCTCCGACACCATTCCGGGCATAATATCGGGCTCGAAATGCATGAGGCCCCGTTCCTGGACGTCGGGGACCACACACCTATCATGCCGGGGATGGTTTTCAGTGTTGAACCGGGAATATACGTCCCGGGCCTTGGAGGATTCAGACATTCAGATACCGTAGTGATGAGAGAAGATGGGCCGGAAATAATGACTTACTATCCGAGGGAGACAGAGGATCTCATAATAGATTAATCGCGCAGGAAATACTGGTTAATTAATTAAGAGACTCCATAACCACCACCTCCAGGGGTCTCAATTATAACTTCATCACCCTTATTCAAAGGGGTTGTGAATTTGGCTGGCATTTCTAATCTCTTACCACCCCTAACTATTGTGACCCTTGCCTTTCTGCCTTCTGTTCCGCCATCAAGGCCCCACGGGGCAATTTCAAATCTTTCAGCGATAATAGAAAGGGTGCAACGCTCAAGCACTCTGAAAGACCTTAAGACCCCATCACCGCCTTTAAACTTCCCGGTTCCACCGCTATCCGGTATCAGCGTGTTTGCAGTGAATTGCAGCGGATACTCCATCTCTGCTATTTCCACTGGAGTATTGAGGGTGTTCGTCATGTTGGAATGTACACCGGAAACTCCATCGGAGTGGGGCCTTGCACCAGATCCTCCACCAATTGTTTCGTAGTAGGCCCACCCTGTGCCTTCCTTCCTTCCACCAAGCATCACGTTCATCATAGTTCCTGAGGAAGCAGCCGGAATTTTTCCTATCATCGCCTTGCTCATTGCGAGCAATACAAGATCTGCAAGCCTCTGTGTAGTTTCAACATTGCCTCCTGAAACTGCGCTTGGCTTATCTGGGTTTATGATTGTTCCCTTTGGCGCAAAAAAATCTATTGATTCATAAAAGCCCTCGTTCGTGTGTATCGCAGACTTCAACAGGCATCTAACAACAAAGGCGAGAGCGGAATACGTTACTCCCGGAACTGCGTTAAGGGGGCCAGATATCTGTTCGCTTGACCCAGTAAAATCTCCATGGATGTGTCCGTTTCTGATTTTAACTTTAACGTGAAGGGGCACTCTTTTATCACCCATTTCAAGGAAGTCTGTTGCTTCGTATTCTCCTTCGGGCCATTTCGAAATTTCCTGTTGAGTGAGTTCCCCTGAATGCCGGATGGATTGTTTCCAGGCCTTCCTGACATCAATAACCCCGAACCTCTCAAACATTGTCTTGACTCTTGCAATGCCCATTCTGTTTGCTGCCATCTGCGCATTGATGTCTCCATCTGCTGTGTCTGGGTCCTTGAAGTTCTCCTTAATGAGCGCAAGAATCTCTTCTTCCAGGTTCCCACCTTTGATAATCCTGGTAGGTGGCAGGATAAATCCCTCTTCGTATAGGGAGGTGGCATTAGGATTCAGGCTTCCTGGAATCGGTCCTCCTACATCTACTATATGGGCTTTGTTTATAACATAAGCTTCAAGCCTGGAATCAAAATATACCGGCGCGATAAGTGTAACATCATTCAGATGAGTTCCGGATATGTACGGGTCATTCAGAATCAGCATGTCTCCTTCTTCCAATGTGGCATGATTTTCATTCAGCCATTGCAGTATGTTTGCAGAGCATATTCTGAAGGAGCCAAGGTGTACAGGTATGTGTTCAGCCTGTGCTACTATCTTTCCATCAGGATCCAGAATGGCGCAGCTGTGGTCCATTCTTTCACGTATGTTAGGCGAGATGGCAGACCTTTTCAGGGCTATGCCCATTTCCTCTGCTACAAACTCAGTAGCTTTGGATATCAGCTCCCAACTTGAATCCATTCAGTCAACCCTCCCAAGAACCAACTCCCCCATTTGCCCCAATGAAGCTGCCCAACTCTCTGGAACAAATGTAGAAGAGTCGTAGTCTTCAATGGAACATGGCCCGGAAACTTCCTTGCCCGGACTGAGTGAATTTTTCCAATATACAGTAAGTCGCACTTTCCTTCCATTGATGAACGATTCCCTTTTGGCCACCTGACTACTGACAGCTTCTACGGTGTCCATGACTGGACTCTCTCTTTTTATGATTGAAAAAACCCGAACTGTCACTATCTCCACATCTCTCTTCAATGAAAAACCAAAGACTGAGCGGTGAAGGTCACGAAACGTTTTTTCAATATCCTCCCTCACTGCTGAAACAACTGGGACTGTCAGCTCTGAACCCTGGCCCCTGTACCTGCAATCAGCATACCTTATGAAATGATGGCTTTCAAAACGTTCTGACAATTTGTTTTCTAATCTTGCGAATGCCTCCTCGGTGTCAACCGGGTAGGATTGCCTCGCCTCGAATTTCCAGTCAGAAAACAGGAGGCCAAGCGCACTGAAGAGCCCTGGTTTTGGAGGTACTACAACCTTTCGTATGCCAAGTTCTTCTGCAATCCTTGCGGCATGCTGGGGCCCTGCGCCTCCAAAAGCCATTAAAACAAAATCAGAAGGGTCGATCCCGCGTTCCACGGTCACTATCCTTATTGCCCTAGCCATTTCTAGGTTGACAAGGTTGATTGCCGCCTCTGAAACTTCATAAGGATCCCCGAGACTTTCAAGACTTTCAAGAGCAGCTTTGCGGTCGAGCTTCATATCGCCTCCGAGGATGCTTTCCCCAAGCACCCCCAATACCAGATTTGCGTCTGAAATGGTAGGGTCGCAGCCCCCTTTCCCGTAACAAACAGGGCCCGGGTCTGCCCC
>JBJKST010000035.1:0-46607 GCA_046703705.1 Thermoplasmataceae archaeon | reverse complement strand
ACGAGGTTCCGTATACCGGAAAAAGAGTTAACGCAAGGGAGACCACATTTGTAGATCCGGACAACGGCACTGGTGTCGTATATTCTGTTCCGGGCCACTCAATTTGGGACTATGTTGCACTGGACCCAGCCGGAAGGTCTGAAGCCCCGAAAATCATAGAAATGCCGAAGAGCCAGGGCATGACAGTGGAGGGGCTTGTGCAGAAACTGGGGATACGATCCGTAGATGACAGGGAAAAGCTTCTGGAGGCCACACAGACACTCTACAAAGAGGAGTTCTACAACGGCTTGATGAACGATCAGTGCGGCAAGTACAAAGGAATGAAGGTAAGTGTTGCAAGGGAAGAAATCAAGGCTGACCTCATTGAAAACCGGAATGCCATCCTGTTTCTTGAAACTTCAAGAAAGGCAGAGACAAGATCGGGTTCAAAAGTTGTAGTGGCGGTCCTCCAGGACCAGTGGTTCATAGATTATTCCCCTAAGTGGCTAAAGGATGAGGCACACAATCTTGTCAACTCGATGTTCTACTATCCGGAATTCTACAGGAATGCAATGAACGATGCAGTAGACTGGCTCAAGGAGAGGCCATGTGCCAGGCGGAGGGGCCTTGGGACCAGGCTCCCCTTCGATGAAAGGTGGATAATAGAATCGCTCTCTGACTCCACCATATACCCCGCAGTGTACACATGCATAAACCAGATGAAGGAAATATACAGTGAGCTTGGAACCATTCCTGAAGAAGTCACGGAATACATTTTCTCAGGTGCGGAGGAAGATTCGATTTCGCAATTCAGCGAGGGAGTCAGGAGAGCATGCTCAGAAGCAAGAAGGCATTTCAACTACTGGTATGGTGTCGACATTCGCCTTACTGCCTATCCTCATCTCTCCAACCACCTCTCATTCTACATCATGAACCATGCGGCTCTCTTCAAGGATGAGCAAAGGCCAAAGGGACTGATAATTTCCGGACTCGTTGTTTCTAACGGCGCGAAAATTTCCAAGAGCAAAGGGAACGTAATTTCCCTCATGAATATTTCAGATCACTACTCTGCAGACATATACAGGCTTTACGTTGCAATCCAGGCTGATATCCAGTCAACACTGGACTGGAACGAGGGCGACCTGAAGACCATAATTAAGAAATACGATTCATTCAGGGAGCTATTCTCGAAAACTGGCCTGGAAGGAGATGAAAAACTCTCTTACATAGACCTGTGGTTCCTCGCAAAATTCAGAAGGAGGATGGACGAATTCAGGAAGAACATGGAGACATACAACCTGCGTTCTGCCTATGTGAGCATCTTCTACGAAGTGCTCAATGACATTCGAAGGCTTGAGTCCCGCGGCGGTAACATAGCCAGATCTCTTAGTTACATAACAAGAGAATGGCTGGTAGCATTATCGGCGGCCATACCGCACGTCTGCGAGGAGCTCTGGCACGAGCACGTTGAAGATACATTCGTAAGTTCCGCCCTCCTTACGCCTTCGACTGACAAGATACTCATGGAAGGTTTCCTTTCCATGAAGGGAGAGCTTTCTGGACTTCTCCCGGAAGATACCATGTCTTCAGTTGAAGACCATGGAGACGAGATCTCCTCGGTAATTCTGTCTTCAGAAGAGTATCTTTCGAGAATTGAGGATGATGTGAGGGAGATCATAAGGGCAACCGGCATCTCACCGGAGAAAATTGAAATATACGTTCCTGACCTGGAACTTGCAGAGGCGTCCGGGCACCTGATGAACAATGAGCGCGACAAGCTCAAGCCTGAACTAAAACGGCTTATACCGGAATTCATGAAGGTCAGGAAGAACATATCCTTCCTCGCATTTGACGAATTCGCCCTGCTTTCACACAATTCGGGCTACCTTGAAAAGGTGTTTTCCGCAAAGGTTGAAGTGCAGCGAGCGGGCCCGTCCCCTGGTAAGAAGAACCCATGGCCCGGAAGGCCTATGATAAGGCTGGAATAAGGCCATACATGGCAATTTGACGCATTTCACAAGTTTGAAAAAAATTGAAGGATGTATCGCACGCATTACTGCGGGCGGTACTTCGGGTTCTGATCTTACTGGCTTGCGCCTTTGTTTTCGTCAAAGACCTGTTTTGCTTCCTTGACGGTTGCGTTCTCGTGCACGATCGCCCTGATCGCCTTTATCATTGCCACAGGGTTGTCGTTCTTCCAGATATTTCTCCCCATATCCACGCCTGCGGCACCTTCCTCAATGGCGTTGTGGACAAGGTTGAATACATCCTCTTCCGAGTTCATCTTCGGGCCACCGGCAACGACCAGCGGAACAGGAGTTCCCTCGACGACCTTGCTGAAATTGTCGCAGTAATATGTCTTGACCAGGCGCGCCCCCAGTTCTGCGGAAATTCTGCATGCAAGGGCAAGATATTTGGCATCCCTCTTTTCAAGCTCCTTGCCCACGGCAGTGATGGACATAACGGGAATCCCATAGTCCTCCCCTTCATCAACCAGTTTGGCAAGGTTTACGAGGGACTGCTTTTCATGGGCTGTTCCCACAAAAACGGACAGTGCCACTGCGGCTACATTGAGCCTGATGGCCTCTCTCATTGAGGTTGTGATCTCCTCATCACTCAGATCGTCCTTAAGTACGCTCGCCCCTCCTGACACTCTCAGAAGAATGGGGGTGTCCCAGCTCGGGTCAACAGAGTTCCTCAACACTCCCCTCGTCACTGCCAGTGTGTCAGCATATGGCAAAAGAGGCTCGATCGTTTTTCGAGGGTTCTCCAGCTTTTGGGTGGGACCCATGAAATAACCATGGTCGCATGCAAGCATAACCGAGTGTCCCGTTTTTGGTTTGATCATTCTAGAAATCCTGTTACTCATTCCCCAATCCA
Source organism: Thermoplasmataceae archaeon (assembly GCA_046703705.1). Classification (GTDB taxonomy): domain Archaea; phylum Thermoplasmatota; class Thermoplasmata; order Thermoplasmatales; family Thermoplasmataceae. Next base: position 43,748 of record JBJKST010000035.1, on the reverse strand, counting down.
TTTCTTTCCCTTCTTTTATAGTAGTTTCGGATAATACCAATCGCTAATAATTTTTCCGTAATGAATTAGTCCACTTGCAAGCAAACACGGGCTATTAATGGAACATCTCGCTGCTGGTTTTTGTACGGTAACCTTCAACCAGCAAGTGATCTCTTGAAAGAAGAGGGCCCGCACATTGCGCCTATTCTCGCTGCAAGATCAATATTATTTAGAAACAGCAATTACCTTTTTCAATGAGATCAAAGTGGTCGGAGAAAAACTTCACCGATGATCTTGATGAGCGCGTTTACTCTTCAAGGCTTCTTGGATCGGACCCCACGCTTGTTCTTCACGGTGGCGGCAATACATCCGTCAAGACGAAAGAGAAGGATCATACTGGTAAGACAATAGATGTTCTGAGAGTGAAAGGGAGCGGTTCGGATCTCGCTTCCATTGAAAGATCGGGCTTCACGGGACTCAGAATGGAAGATCTTCTGGCTGCAAGGCAGTTTGAAACAATGTCCGACGAAGAACTTGTCGGATATTTCAGAAAGAGCATGGTGGACCCTTCCGAGCCTTCTCCGTCCGTCGAGACCTTCCTTCACGCATTTCTGCCTTTCAAGTACGTAGACCATTCGCACGCAGATGCCATCCTCTCAATCACAAACAGGAAGGGAAGCATAGATGATGTTGGCAGAATACTGCCGAACGTCCTTGTTGTCCCATATTTCTCTCCGGGAATGGAACTGGCCAGGGCTGTTTTGGGAATTGTTGACTCTATAGACAAGAATACAGAAGGTATAGTTCTCCTAAAGCATGGACTCGTGACATTCGGAGATACTGCGGAGCAAAGCTACAGAAGGCATGCCAATATTGTAAGCGCCGCAGAAAAGTATATTGAAGATCATGCTGGTGGAGAAAGGTTCAAACGGGCATATGAAAAGGCAGACGAAAGCGAAGTCGAGAATGTCCTTCCTGCCATAAGGGGACTGGTAAGCAATGGGAAGAAAAAGGTCCTTAACGTTGACCGAACCGAGGAAGCGCTTAGGATTTCACTTTCAAAGGAGGGGGAACTATACTCGACCGCAGGCCCGGCAACTCCTGACATGCTCATCAGGACAAAGTTCAGCTATCTTTACGTGGACGATGTGGCTAAAATCGAAGCACTTGTGGAGTCTTACGTTGAGAATTACAGGAAAGAATACGGGCAATACGTCAAGGATTTTCCAATGCACGATCCTCACCCGTCCGCCATGCTTGTTAGGGGATATGGGCTCATAACGTGTGGAACCACGCCGAATGAGGCTGAAATCATACATGATCAGATCATGCACTCCTTTGAGGTGAATTTCAACGCCTCCCGCCTGGGCGAACATGAGTTCGTCTCCAAGGAGAAAGCATACCATATGGAATACTGGCCGCCTCAGGAAGCCAAGCTGCTGAAGCGTGTAAAAAAACTCCTGGACGGAACCGTGTCGCTTGTTACCGGCGCGGCCAGCGGAATCGGGCTGGAAGCATTCAGGAAACTGGCTCAAAATGGGTCTCTAGTTGTGGCCTGCGACATTGACCCTGCAATGGTGGAAGTCGCAAGGTCAGTTGAGCAGGAAACTGGGGTAAAGGCAATCGCTCATGTGCTTGATCTCTCAGACGAGAAGCAAGTTGCAGAAATGTTTTCGGATATTGTGGGGAAGACCGGCGGCATCGACATAGTGTTCAACAATGCCGGTGTCCTCAAGAGCGCTCCCTTTGAAGAAGTGCAAGTATCGGACCTGGACCTGCATTATCGTGTAAACTCGAGAGGCAGTTTTCTGGTTTCAAGAGAGGCCTTCAAGGTGATGAAAAAGCAGGGAATAGGCGGAAACTTTGTTTTCAACATTACAAAGAATCTTCTCCACCCAGGGCCCGGAATGACTTCATACGGATCGTCCAAGGCCTTTGCCGCACAATTGTGCCATTACATAGCAAAGGAGGGCGGCAAGTACGGGATAAGGGCCAACATTGTGAATCCGGACAAGGTCTTCAAGGGATCAAAGATATGGGAAAACGGAGTGCTCGAAGCAAGGGCGAAGGCAAAAGGCCAAACTGTGGAGGAATACAAGACGCAGAACCTTCTCAGGAGGGAAGTTCTCCCGGAACACGTTTCTAACATGCTTCTGGCCATCGTAAACGAGGATATATTCGGCGCAACAACGGATACGATGATACCCATAGACGGAGGGGTGATCTGATCAGAGAAAATGGCCTATTACCTTTGAGATCCTGAAATCCACGCCAAACATTTCCAAATCCCTTTTTGCAGCCCTCGCCGCGGCAAGGTCAGATATTCCGAGCTTTTCACCCTTCTGTATCCTGCTGACTAATCGTCTGAGCCTGCTGTAGTAGCCAAACTCCTTCTCCAATTCGACCCTGTATTCTTCCCTTATTGTTTCAACATCGCTGTACCTTCTAATGGACTGGAAAAGCAGTTCAGCAGATTTTATGGAAGGCATTATGCCTTCACCGCTTATGGGCGATACAGTTCCAACTGCCTCCCCTATCCCTATTACATTGCCCGTCCCCACATTGTCGAAAAGGGGAGCAAGCCTGATTCTTCTTCCCGTGACCACCTCACTGTGGTAAGCTGAAAGCCTCTCATCTATCATTTCAAGGCTGTCTGAACCGGCTCCCACATGGTACTTGTCCCCAAGGGGGAATTCCCAGAAGTATCCGTGGCCTTTCCTGAAGAAATAGAAATAGAAATCATGGTGTGTTGCTTCAGCAGTAAGGTATTCCTTCGCGTACATCGTATAGTCGCCACTGTGTTTTCCGAGCAATGCCCTGCTTATGCCTGTAGCATCTACGCGAATGTCAGCAGATTCGGGGGAAAATGGCTTGGTGGCCTTGTACTCGCCTATCATGTCACTTTCGAGGCGTGCCTTGTCGATGGTGCACAAACCCTTGGAGTTGAATGATATCTCCCCGAAATTGTTGCCGGAAAAAGTAACGCTCTTAGCCCTGCTCAGGACATAGTCTTCGGCGCCCATCCCAATGTTTCTGAGGTATGCATCTAGAAGCTTCTCGTTTGTCGCGTAACCGCATGGAAGGTAGTAGCCGGCTCGCTTCGGGTCGCAGGCTTCCACACCAAAGCCACTATCCCTCAACCTCCTGAAAAGGTAAGAGCCCGCCACACCCAAGCCGGATATCTGTATCATTTTCATTAGGCTCATGTGATAGGTTCATTAAATCACTTGGCATTTTCCAGGAGATGCACTACCTCCTCAAATTTGGCTATGATGGGAGTATGTTCAGCGGTTACCAGCGCGGGAATGGGGATCACAGCGTAGAGGACTCGATACTGAAGGTGATGGCAAGGTACGGCATTTCAAACGGGTTTTCCAGTGCTGCCAGAACAGACAGGGGGGTCTCGGCAGCCGGAAATGTGATTTTCCTGCGGTCTGAAATGGACATTAAAAAGGTCATTGGGATTCTCAATTCTCAGCTAAGGAACATAATCTTCCACTCATATGCATTGGTCGGCAGCGATTTCAGGGTCAGGTTTTCCAGCAGGAAACACTACCGATACAACCTCTTCGATGAGGGCATAGACCGAGATAAATTTGCACGCTCAATAGGCATGTTCGCTGGTACCCACGATTTTTCATCGTTCTCAAGAAGAGACTCCAGGAATCCCGTGAGGACTGTGGACGAAGTGTCTGTGAGGGATAGGGGCGACTACCTTGAGGTAAATGTATTCGGCCCGAACTTCGTATGGAACCAGATCCGATCCATGATAGGGTTCGCGAGACACTGCGCCTCGATCGAAGGCGAGTTGCACGACCCCTTCACCACCGCGAAGAAAAGATGGAGTCTGGCAGAGCCGGAACCTCTTACGCTTATGGATATCGAGTACAAGAACGTAGAATTCAGCCGGCACCTGGGCAGAAAGACGGTGGGGATATGGAAGAGGTCAGTCAGGGACCTCAAAATGCACACATCTGTAATTTCAAACATAATCGAAAACGCATCGCAGAATACATCCGACAAGGAGCCTGATTAATTATATTAAGCTGCGAAAATTAAGGGTAGAATGAACTACCGGTTTCAGGCTGCATCAATAAACGCCGCCAGGGCGGTTTATGCGCTGAACTGGTTTGACATAGCACCCGGCCTGAAGTACATTGCGCAGACACTTGACCTCCAGATTGTTCAGCTGGGAATTGTAACAACTGGATTCTACGTCGGCCTAGCATCATTCCAGCTTTTTGGGGGATACTTTGCCTCAAGGATTGGCAACAGAAGGACCGAGACCTTCGGCCTCTTGCTTCTCGGACTTTCTGTAATTGGCTCTGGCCTCGCGCCGAACCTTGGGTTGCTGTTCCTTACCCGCCTCTTGGCAGGATTTGGTTCAGCGTTCTTCTTTTCTCCCGCACTGGGCATGCTTGCAGAGATCGTGCCTGATGAGAATTACAGCTTCTATGTCGGCGCCTTCAACGGATCGTTCAATATAGGGGCAGCAGTTGGAGTTCTCGGATGGGTCTACATAGACGAGATTCTTGGCTGGAGGATAGGCCTCATCATAGGCGGCCTAATGACGATAGCCCTTGCCATAGAGAACTACTTCGTCCTAAGGGGAGTGGTGGTCCACACAAGCAAGGGAAGGGACATACTTACCAAGATAAGGGTGACTCTGCGTGAACCTGCCATGTGGCTGCTTCCGGTAGTTGGCATAGGAAGCATGGTCTCAGAGACCATAATGGGGCAATTCTTCGTGTATTACTCCGAGCAGTCGCTCAATTTCTCGCCCTCACTTTCAGGGGCGCTGGGATTCATATTTCTCATTGTGGGTTTCCTTGGAGGAATCATAGGCGGATATCAGTACGGCAAGACAAAGCACAAGAATGCCACATTCGTCGGGGTACTGGCATTGACCGGAATTCTCACCATGGCCATACCGTTCCTGGGGCACCCCGTTCCAATAGCACTTATTGCGGTTATTCTGGGCCTTGTTGTGGTTGATGGATTCTCCATACTCTACACCATAGCAGCAAAGCTTGCTCCCGACAAATCAATGGTGTCTTTCTCACTCTCATTCGTGAATTTCATGCAGCAGGCAATCGGGGCGACATTCCCTTTCATATTCACATCCATCGTCTACTTCTCTGGATACACCACTTCCTGGGTGGTAATGGGAGCCATTTCCACCGGTTCTGTACTTCTTTACCCTCTTGCGGCCAGAAAAGGCAAGGAACGCAAGGACACAGTGGTTGTAGTGGATTTTAATAATTACAAATAATATCTATCCGTGCAATTCAATTTTGTCACCCAGAAGTTCAACGAACTGAACGAAACTACCAAGAGGCTTGAGATGACTGCCATCCTTAAGGACCTCTTCCTGGAGGCGGGAGATGATCTCAAGAGGCTGGTCTACCTCATACTTGGAAAAGTGGCCCCTGATTTTGAAGGCGTTGAATTCGGAATGGGCAACAAACTCATCATAAAGGCTCTCTCAGGGGTGTCAGGCCTAACTGAAAAGGATGTCTCGGAAATGTTCTACAAGTCTGGAGACATAGGGGCGGTAGCAAGGGATATAACTGCAGTCAAGAAACAGAAATCACTCGCTAACGAGGAGCTGACAGTTTCTTACGTGTTCAATGCCCTGAAGAAGCTTGCCGGCACCAGCGGGTCAGGAAGTGTCAGGGAAAAAGAAAGCCTATACTCAGACCTCATATTGAACGGCACCCCTGACGATGCCATGTATATAACAAGAGTTATTTCTGGAAAACTCAGGCTCGGGGTCTCAGACGCGACTGTTCTTGACGCGCTTGTGGAAGCATTCTATGAAAAATCGGACAAGGTTACTGTCGAGACAGCATACAATTTTCACCCTGATCTCGGGTACATAGCGGAGTTGCTCAAGGACGGAAAAATAGACAAGATAAGGCAGATCGGCCCTGAACCCCTGATTCCATTCAAGGTGATGCTGGCGGAAAGGCTTCCCGACATAGGCCAGATCCTTGACAAGATGTCCGGGAAGGAGGCCGCCTTTGAATTCAAGTATGACGGCCTCAGGGCTGGAATTCACAAGCTTGGTGAAAAAGTCAAGATATATTCAAGGGGCAATGAGGATACAACTTCCCAGTTTCCAGACATAGTTGAGAACCTCAAGAAAACCTTTGACGTGGAATCTGTTATCCTTGACGGTGAAGCTGTTCCTTACAACCCGGAAACCGGTGAACTTTACCCGTTCCAGATGGTCTCCCAGAGAAGGGGGAGGAAATACGGGCTTGAAGAAATAAAGGAGACTGTCCCGATTGTTGTCTTTCTCTTCGACATACTTTACCTTAATGGCGAGCCCCTTGTTTCAAAGCCATACCTTGAAAGAAGGCGCATTCTGGAATCGATCTTTGAAGAAAATGATTCATTCAAACTGGCACGGTCCCTTGTTTCGGACGATCCTGAAGCTATAGAAAAGTTCTTTGAAGATTCCATAGAACATGGATGCGAGGGTGTTGTGGCAAAAAACGTGGGAGATGAGTCGGTTTATCGGGCAGGGTCAAGGGGTTGGCTCTGGATCAAATTCAAGAGAGATTATCAGGCTGAACTGTGGGATGCCCTGGACCTTGTTGTGGTCGGGGCATTCTACGGCCATGGGAGGAGGAAAGGAACATACGGTGCTCTCCTGATGGCAGCATACAATCAGGACAAGGATGTATTCGAAACAGTCTGCAAGCTCGGAACGGGCTTCAACGACGAGGTTCTTTTCAAGCTGCCGGAAGTCTTTTCCGACCTGGTGGAGAAGAAGAAACCGGCAAATCTCGAGTGCGCCCTGGAACCGGATGTGTGGATTTACCCAGAAAAGGTGATGGAGATCGTTGGTGCCGAAATTACTCTGAGCCCGGTCCACACATGTGCGTTCGACCTGATTAAGAAAGGCTCAGGCCTGGCCTTGAGATTTCCGAGGTTCAACGGCAGATGGCGCGACGACAAGCAGCCTGGCGATGCCACTACCACTCAAGAAGTCCTGGAAATGTATCAGAATCAAAGTGGGAAAAAATAAGTTTTATCTGCCCTAAGGCAGAACTTTCAAGAATCGTTTAAATTGTTTAATCGTATGAATCGGAAGAATCCGAATACCTGTCTCTGCCGCCGCCGTTGAAGTTTCTTCTACCTCTTCCGCCGCCGCCACCGCCACCGCGGTACCTGAACTGGTTTTCGTATTCTTTTTCGCTCATGTCCATTTCCTCGTTGACTTCAGGTACTTCTTCGGTAGCCTCACTGAGTGAGCCGTATTTACCGACGTTGAGTCTCATGTGGCCCCTTACAAGTGAAATGTATCCATTGTCAATGTAGAGGGTCTGTCCATCAGAAGCCTGATCTGCCTGATTACCCCAGAGTGACAGTATGACTTTTCCTGTCTCATCCCCGATGATAACCTCAGTCACAGATTTCTGTTCGCCAAATCTGGTTTGGATCTCTTTTGGCTCGCCAACTGATACAACCTTCCCAAGAACATTTACTCTTCTGGAAGAAGGTGTAAGGTCTTTTATTTTGGTAATGCCTTCCATTTTGTATTACTTCCTTTTGTCTAAAAAAGACACTCCGTCATTTTTGTTGAATATATAAACCCTTTCTTTAGAAACATCACTCTGAAATCTTTCGTTCATCTTCCATAGGTTCCAGAAACATTCATCTCCATCCATGGGAGCACTTCCCTGATGAATGTTGGTCCATGGTGTGCTATGAAATCAAGAGGCCCGGGCGAAACAAAAAACGCGTTGTTTTTCACGGCCTTAAGGTTATTCCAGCCACGATTGGATATGAGTTTCCGGGCACCCTCTTCAGTGAATTTTGAGTACATCTTTGGCTCATAGAATATGACATCCGGGTCCAGTTTCTCAACATTTTCAAAATCGGGCTCCAGCCACTCCTTATCGACATTCCCATAGATATTGCTTATGCCGAGCAATGAAAGTGCATCCGTGATATAGCTCCTGTAGCCAAATGTAACCGGGCCGCCAAGATCTATCTCGACGTATGCTGTCAGGTCTCTTCTTGAATGGAATGCAGAAAGCCTTGCAATAAGGTCTTTCTCGATTTCCGCTGCTCTCCTGGGCCGTTCAGCCACTATGCCGACCCTATTGACAAGGTCTATGATGCCGGCCACAGAAGAGGGAAGCTCAAACACATAAACGGGAAATTTGCTGGAGAGTTTTCTTGAAAACTCCTCAGGGTACCCGGACATGGTGTAGATGATGTCCGGCTTAAGCTCCTCTATGACTTCTATTCTGGCTGAGCCGTAACTGCCGACCTTTCTTATTTTAGAGGCTTCACCGGGCCTGGAACAGAAGGCCGAAACTCCAACTATCCTTTCTGAGAGACCCAGCTCAAAAAGTATCTCAGTAACAGCGGGGCTGAGGCTGATTATCCTCTGGACATCCTCCTTAACAGAGATTTTGTCTCCAAGGGCTGTTATCAGGTCTCTCAGCAGATCACCCCACGCCAGTCATGCTCAGTTCGCAGGTGTCTGGTTGAGCCTGCTCTCAACATTCTTCTTGGAAGGGAGCAAAGGTATCATTGCAGATGATATTGCAGCGAATATCAGCATTACCCACATACCTTCCGAAAGTGGAAACCTCAGCAGCATGAGGCTGATCACAGCTATTCCAGCTCCTCCGCCTACGGTCTGCCCAACACCCCACACCATGGCATTAGCCGTCGTGGAAAGTGTTTTAGGCACTATTTGACCAACATATCCAAGGAGTATGGGGAAACCGCTGAATGTGAGGAAAGCATAAAGGGCATACATTACGCCTATGAATGATACTGCATAAACGAGCCCCATCGATGCGATCGGTCCGGAAAACAGCAGAAGCAGGAAGAATATGAATGCTGAAAGCGCTGTGGAGACACCAACCGTGAATTTCCCACCTCTCTTGGTTGTAAGCTGACCAAACCAGACCTGGCCGAATATTGGAGGTATGAATGCAAGTGTCAGCACAGTGCCCATAAGGGCTGAAGATCCCACCAGATTGTCTATGTAGGTTGGGATGAAAGTTACTATGGCGATGTTAAACATCGACCTGAGGAAAATCACAACTGTAATTGTAACAATCATTCCCCAGTAGATCTGCATTCCTTTCTTCTCGCCGACAACTATCTTGTCCTCTGCCTCGTCGGTAGAAGTGCGGTAATCCCTTCTCTTGAAGAACCTGAGCCCTGCATAAATCACGGACGCAGACACTATCGTGTAGAATGCAATTATGCTGAGTCCCCTGAAACCGCCTATGAGGTCTATCAGGGCAACTATGACTATTGGCATTGCAGCCCTCCCTACACTTCCGAGGCCTCCGTTGACTCCCATTGCGGGAGGGGCCCTTGCACTTCCATAGGTGTGGTATATTACACTTGCACCGAGCGGGTGGTAAAAGGCCTGCCCAATGCCAAGCAGAACTGCGGCAGAAATAAGGAGCCAGTATATGTAAGCCGGGTACAGGAACGGCAGTGCAAATAGCATCATAGCCAATGCCTGAATTCCTATCCCAAAGGACACCAGGATTGAGTCAATATCATATTTGTCTGCAATCACTCCTATTGGCGCGCTAAGGATTCCTGACAGGACATAATAGATTACAGCCATTATGCCGAGGGCAACAAGATGAACATTCGGCAGCACGCTGTAAAAGGTTATCAATATTGGATAAAGCAGGAAGTTTCCGTCATTTACAAGGTGCGCCATTGAAGTAAAAGCAAGTGATTTAACCTCTGCTTTCATTGACAGTATAGTTAAAATTTGTATTTAACAACTGCGCGGCTTAAAGCGCCACGCCGCGATGCTGGAACGAAATTATTTGTACTTTATCGTCTCCATCCTGAACGATTGTGCAACATACTCGCCGTTGTTTGTGAGAATTACCTTGCTCTTGTCTTTCTTGGCGTAGTCATAGCTGACAAGTTTCTCGATACAGGCATCTGCGTCATTTACCCCGGATTCTTCCTTGACTCTGGCTTCTGGAACTTTCCCGCCATGGTTCCGAACGAAAATAATGACCGACTTCTCGTCTTCTGTAAGGCCAAACGAATCGCGCTTGCTTCCCACAACGTGAACAATGTTGGTGGGAGCAACAAAAATTGTATTTTTTGATCCCTTTCCACTTGCCATATAGATCATCAGGTCCTGTTACAGCATAAGGGAATTGTATACTCGCATATAAATTGCAGGCATATCCGGACGTATTACATTTATTAGCCGGGCAAAAGTTCATGTCAAGCACTATGAACAATGGAGTGCGCAATTCAGGCTATTATCTGTTGCAAACTTGCATATATCTCTTTTCACTATATGTGTAGGGCAGATTCTAGGAGACTGTTCTTGCCCGAGTGGGGTAGTCTGGATATCCTCGAGGCCTGCGGAGCCTCAGAGCCGGGTTCAAATCCCGGCTCGGGCATCGGCTATAGAAACGGAGCAGTTCTTGAGCTGGATGTATTCTGACTATATGGGTTACCGAATACTTAATCAAAAAGATTTAAATAAAGAAACACAAATCACTCCAGATGCGAGAGAAGAACGTTTTCAGCAAGCTTAACGACGAGAGTCCCATACTAATTATGAATGGCACAAAGACCTATCCAGATCCCAATTTTTTCTATTTCTCAGGTGCAAAATTTGGAGGGTTCGAGAACTGTGCTCTTATTGTTGAAAAAGACAGGACAACCATTGTCACAATGGAACTTGAAGCTGATGCAGCGAGAGATACCGACTGCGAAGTTTTTGTTTACAAGAGCAACCGGGAAAGGAGGGAAATTATACAGAATAAGCTCAATGGAGCAAAGAAAATCTATCTCAATAATTCCAAGTTAAACGCTCAGCATTACTTCGACATTAAATCCATGTTTCCCGGTAAAGACTTGGAAGACTGCTCCGACGCGATAATGCAGGCGAGGATGATAAAGGACCAGGATGAGGTTGAAAGCCTGAAGAAGATATGTGAAATAAGTTCAAGGGCACTGGAGGAGACCTGGGCTACGGTTAAGGAAGGGATGACTGAGAAAGATTTTGCCTCCAACCTGGTTCATACGATGATGGACAGGGGTTCCTCTCTTCCGCAATGCGAGCCCACGGTTGCATTCGGAGAAAACACTGCCTTTCCGCATTTTCAGGCAACTGACAGGAAACTGAAGAAGGGGGACTTTATACTCGCTGATTTCAACGGCCTCTACAATAAATACACATCAGACCTTACAAGGACGGTGGTTTTTGGAAAGGCAAGCGAGGAACAGAAAGAGATGCACAGCCTCATAAAGGAAGCAAACGAGATCGGAAAAAAAATGGTGAAGGATGGAGTGGCTGCAAAAGACGTCGAGAAACGCGTAAGGGAATTCATAGACGCATCAAAGTACAGTGGAAAATTCATTCACGGTTTGGGCCACGGAATCGGTCTAGAACTTCATGACCACCCTGCAATGGGGTTGAATTCCACGATAGTCTTGAAGAGGAACATGGCTGTGACTGTCGAGCCTGGAGTTTACGTTCCCGGCTTTGGCGGTGTCAGGATAGAAGACGACGTGATAGTGACCGACGACGGAATACTGACCATGACCGATACGACCCGTGAATTAGTGGAACTATAGTATCACAGCGGTAACAATTAAGATAAAATTTTTTTTAACTCCTCATTCTCGGGTCCAGGACATCCCTGAGGCCGTCCCCCATGAGATTGAGTGCAGTGACGAATATCACCAGGAATACTCCTGGGATAACCACTGGCCACCATATTCCGTCGGCAAGGTAATTTTGCCCCATGACCATCATGTTTCCAAGTTCTGGCAAGTAAGGATTACCTCTTACAATGCTGAGATAATACAGTGCAGCAAAGATTATGATAACCCTCCCAACGCTTAGCGACATTTGAACAAGTACAGGCGACAGAATATTGGGTATTACGTGGACGAACACATTCCTAATTCTCGAAGACCCAGAAGCGATTGCTGCCATATTGAATTGTGAAGATCTGACACTTAATGCCACCCCTCTGGAAAGTCTTGCATACATTGGCCATGAAACGATTATCAGGGCGAAGACAAGGTCTATGAAGGTTGACCCAAGAAAGAAAGTTACAGCTATTGCGAGAACTATGAGTGGAACGGAGAGGAAAATATCTGTGATACGCATTATTAGGCCGTCAATGTATCCTCCCATGTATCCTGCTATTGCTCCGCCAATAGTTCCGATTACAGTTCCTATGAGAACAATCACAATCGAGAAGCCTATATCGTACTTCAGGGCTGCAAGCATAGCCGGAAATATCGGAATCTCATACTCGGTGGTTCCAAAATAGTACCACCATCCGTTGCTCAGTGTTGGTGGGGTCGGTAAGAATGAACCCACGGGCTGTCCTTTCAGGAACACGATCATTGAATCCAGATTGTTGACGCCAAGATACTGGGGGTAGATGTAGTCAAGAGCGGCAAGTATGAAGTAGACTATTGAAATAATCATCCCACTTAGGGCAGTCTTGTTCTTAAGGAATAATTTGAAGAGATTCAGGAAGTTTTCGACCTTCGGGTGCCTCTCCCTCGAACGCACTTCGATGTTACTCTCTATTGTTACCATCTTAACTCACCTTAATACCTTATCCTGGGGTCAATAAACGCATACACAATGTCGGTGATCAGTATCACGATCATCAAAGTAAAACCGAAGAACAGGGATGTGCCCAGGACACCATAAATCTGGAAATAAATCGCCGCATTGACTGAGAGAAGTCCCATGCCTGGGTATTCAAAAACCTGTTCTACGAGAACCACGCCGCCTAGCAGATCTGCAAGCAGGATCCCCACGACCGTTATTGTAGCTATAAGGCCATTCTTTCTCACGTGCAGCTTCAGCACCTTATCTTCAGGCACTCCTTTTGCCCTTGCCGTCTTTACAAATTCCTGCCTTGACGCATCTATTATTCCCGCACGGACGAATCTCAGTATTCCTGCAATAAGGGCATAGGACAGTGTTATCACTGGTAGAATTAGGTGTTGGATTGCACTCCCTACCAATGGGAGGTCACCGTGTATAAGTGCGTCAATAAGAATAAGGTGGGTCGGGTTGGAGAGGAATACTCCTGTCCCGGGGTTCACGAGCCATTCGGGTATGGGATTTGGCAGGGCGCTCGCAGAAATCACTCCACTTATGGGTAATACGGAAACGGGAAGATTTAGGACTCCTTTTCCGAATACCATTTGAAGAAGCAATCCAAGCCAGAATGTGGGTATCGCAAATCCAGTAAGGGAAAATATTCTACCCGCATGATCGGCAATAGAACCCGGGTTTTTGCCTATGTAAGTCCCTAGTGGAATTGCGATTAATAATGAGACAACCAGGGATATTATGACGAGCTGTATGGTATTGGGGAAGAACTCTATAATCCCGGTGGAAACAGAGCCTGAGTAGAATCCAGAGTCCATGTAGCCTAGGTTTCCATGGATCAGGTTATTCATATAGAAAATATACTGGACAGGTTTTGGGTAGTTTAAGCCAAGCTGTATTTTTGCATTCTGCAACTGTATGTTGATCGGGACTCCGCTTTGGGGGTTAAGAAGCTGAGATTCCAGTATCTGGTCAGGCACCACACTCATCAGCATGAACAGCAGAATACTAAGGCCGACGAGCACTGGTATCATAAGTAAAAGACGCCTGATGACAAAATACGATAATCTCATCTTCGAATTACATCATTTTCTATTATAATATAATTATCGTATGTATTTCGACCTATTTTAATGGAAACTTTCAAATATAACCATTTACCTATTGCTACGATCTAACATGGACGAAAACGATCCAAAAATCCCTAACTCTCCCCCGAAGATGAACTCATCGGGTCCGAAGGGAAAGGGGCGGACTAAAATTTTCGCTGCAATTATTTTGGTGATAGTGGTCGTTGCAGGACTTGTGGTTGTTTATGAGAAACTATACAACCCAGGGAATGTAACCCCTTCTATCAGCAGCACGAGTCTGGCAGTGGTTGGACAGCCATATAACTTTAATGTGTCAACTACCCAGAAATTCTCTGACATAACACTTTATTTCGGAGACGGAACGTCAGCTAGTATGAATTACACAGCAAGTGGAAAATACACTTTCACGCATAAGTATAGCCAGCCTGGTGATGCTATTCTGTTTTTCACAGAGAAAACATCAAGTGGAAGTGTGGTCAACTACTCAAGCGATCTCTTCCCTATAGTCATCAACCCGTCGGCAAGCTACGTCTCAAATGATGAATCACTGGGAACAATAGCATACAACCTTTCAGCATCTTCTTCACCTGCTGTTGCCAACGAGACAATTTTCTCGCCCGGAAGCCACCTCAACATGTCTTTCGGTTACTACACTGAGCCAGTGAACTCAACGTTCCAGGTAGTAAAGCAGTCCAGCACGGTAAGCATGGCCGGAAGCACGTTGAAGACATACAATATCGGGTATGGCTGGGATTCGGGCTCGTCGGCATACACATCATCTGCCAATTCCCTGAATTTCACCTTCTCAAACCCCGGGCTCTATCGGATTGACCTCAGCACAACCACGGCAGCATTGACAAACAAGACAACGGGAACAATCAACACGTCCATGGAATACACCACACACGCATTTCTGGATGTTGCAGTATTCAAGAATGCTGCAGTTGGAAAGAGCACATCAGTAACCACGCAGTCCATACTGGTAAACAACGAGCTTGAAGTTGGAGGATACAGGTCCCTTGACCCGGCAGTGGCTTTCGACACTGTAAGTCTGGAACCAATTTACAACACCATGCTTCCACTGGTTGGATTCAATGGATCTTCGACGAGCTCTTTTGTCCCAATGCTTGCTGCAAACCTTCCATCGGTACAGAATGGCGAGATAAACAACAACTATGCAAACTACACACAGACATACACCCAGCAGAACGGCAACAAAGTTACCTATGCAGTTAACCTTACGCCTTATGAGAATTACACATTCAAGATCAGGTCAAACGCAACCTGGCAGAATGGTGTTCCTGTAACCGCGTGGGACGTTGCATACTCTTTCGCCAGAATACTGCTCTTTGATGCAGGCTCTCCACTGACAGGAGGGTGGATGATAGCACCTTACTATCTGCCTGGAAATGCATTCAAGGACAACTCGTTCTACAACATTACGCACAACATGACAGTTGACAACACCTCTCAGACAATAACACTGCATTTCCAGCACCCGATGACCCAGCTTGAGCTGTTCGGCCTTCTCGATTTCTACAGGATCACGAGTTCCAAATGGCTGGAGCAGAATGGAGCTGGTCTGACGTGGACACCTAGTGGCTTCAGCGCTTACAAATCCCAGGGCAGCCAGACAGGCTACAACCAATACGTTACGAACAACATAATGTCTGATGGCCCGTACAAGCTGTCTTACACTGTTCCAGGAACAGAAGTTGTTCTGGTGAAGAACCCGACCTACAACCCGCCCGCAGCAGGTATGCCCCCAGCCAAGATAGACCAGATAGATCTGAAGTACATCTCGTCACCGACGACAACCTATCTGAACCTTAAATCCGGGGCTGCACAGATCTCAACCATACCGACAAACTCATGGAATGAGGTTAACAGCCTGCAGAAAGCGGGAGTAGCAAAAGCATACACTTTCCCGACACCTGACATCTTCTTCTACAAGTTCAACACAAATGTTGACATGAAGACACTGTCAGGATCTGGCGGCCTTTCACCTGGAGCGAACCTGCCGTCCAACATGTTCACCAGTGAAAACGCAAGGAAGGCATTCGCTTATGCATACAACTACACCTACTTCCTGAACTACCAGGTAGGGAATACAGTGTTCAACACAAAGTTCGCGCAGCTGTATGCTGGATACCTTGAAACCGGTGTAACGTTTGCACAGAACTACTCAGTTATGAAGAATGTGTCACAGGTTCCTGTGTACGACTTGGCTATGGCAAAGAAATACTGGAACGCCTTTGTGAACGGCACTGAAAAAGGAGGAGGCATCGTCTGGGACCAGACAGCAGGAGCTTTCACCTATGGCGGACATCCGCTCAACATCCCGATATTCATACAGAGTGCGGACCCCGTTGACCAGGAAGGTGCAACAACATGGGCAGCCAGCCTTGCAAAGGTGATACCAGGACTGACAGCACCGGTCGTCAAGCTGCCATTCACCCAGATAATTGGTGAAAGTGCGGTGGCTGGACAGAATCCGCTGACGGTGTTCTGGTGGTCGCTTGCCCCAGCATATGCTTACCCAACCGATTCAGTCGGAGGATCTGAAATGCCAAGGGCAGGAGGCCATCTTGGAGGAGAAAACATAACCCCCGCGTGGTTCACTTCGCCGGACAACAGCCTTGCAAACACCACACAGGCAAATCAGCTGCAGCAGCTATTGGACTGGTATGCAAGCGCAACCTCCACGCCTGACGTGAATGTTGCCGGAAACTACTTCCACATGATAAACGAGCAGTTCGTCAACATGACGCTGATCGTCTATACGGAGCAGATTTACCAGTACCACATAGTTTCCACAAAACTGAATCCGAGCGTGATGGTGCCATTCGAGGAGAACGGTCTATTCGGCAATGACATGCTGTATAACTTCATGTCTTACAGCTGATGACCCACCCTCAATTTTTTTTATTTTTAAATTTTTAAATTTATATTTTTATTTGGAACACAATTTTTCCAGATTCATCCGTTGTCGTAATTGCAGGTCTTTCGCCGAATATTGGGTGCATGGTCGCTGGATTTGTCAGAAAAACAGTTAGGCTCTCAATATAAATAATTGATGTGCGATAAAATATCATGGTAGCCGAAGGGAATCAAGGGCCATCATCCGGCGGGGACCTTGGAACAGGGAAGCAGAAAATTCCGGTAAAACTGGTTGTAGCCTCATTGGTTGCAGTTCTTGTCTGGGCAGTACTGATACTGTTGTATGCTCTCTTCTGGTCTACGCTATTCAGCCTTTTCCAAAATATAACTGTGGCTATAGTCAGCCTGTTCATAACCGGCATTGTAATAGGTCTTGTATGGGTGGTATGGGGGCCGAAGGATACATGGGCTGTCTGACTACAGTGAATGGGCCCATCTACCAGAGGATTAAATAATTTGTAGCTGTAATGAGGCTATGCAGACACGTTCAACTGTAATGGCAAGAAATGCAGTAGTAACAAGTTCCCATCAACTGGCATCGTTCCACGGTGCCAATATTATAAGAAACGGCGGTAATGTGTTTGACGCACTTATCACGACAAGTTCAGTATTGACTGTGGTCCAGAACAATCTTTGTGGAATCGGCGGGGACCTGTTTGCTCTCCTGCGGGGTCCGGATGGTGCAATAAGGGAAATAAATGGGAGTGGCCGTGCAGCTGGAAATGCCACAATTGAAATGTATGAGAAACAGGGACTGGGGTCTATACCCGACAGAGGGCCACTGGCAGGAATAACTGTGCCGGGAATCGTAGATGCCTGGAGGGAGATAAATGAGAAATACTGCTCGATGGAGCTGCCAGAACTGCTTAAGCCAGCCATAAGCATTGCCGAAGACGGCTATCCACTTACAAGGAAATACGTCCAGTCAATCTCGGCCACCTCAAGGCATCTTTCAGGACAGAAGGGCTGGGAATCTCTCTTCATGCCTGGAGGGAAGATACCAGAAGAGGGTGAGTTATTCAAGCAGAAATTGCTTGCTGAGTCGCTTCGTGCAATAGCAGAGGAGGGGCCAGAAACATTCTACAAAGGCAGACTGATGGAGAAGATTGTCGCTGGGATAAAGGAAAATGGAGGGTTATTCGAGGAAGACGATTTCAGGAATCATCAGTCAACCTGGGAAAAACCGCTTAAGACCAGTTACCATGGAGTCGACATTTACGAAACGTACCCCAATACTCAAGGAGCCACCATATCTCTCTGGCTTAACCTGCTGGAACGTTTCGGTGACGACTCCCTAAAGTCAAATGAGAGCAGAAGCCTGCCATTGCTTCTGAAGACCGGCTTGAGGGCTTATATGGCAAGGGCCAAATACATTACCGACCCGAAATTCCATGACCTTCCAGGAGACTTCACATCCATCGGTTTTGCGGAGAGGGTCATGGAGGAGCCAGTTGAAGAGTGGGACGCCCCTCCGGGCAAGGAAGACGGCGGTGATACAACATATTTCTGCCTAACCGACAGGGAAGGCAACAGCGCATCAGTAATCCAAAGCAACTACATGGGTTTTGGATCAGGCATGTCTCCAACAAACACAGGCTTCATAATACACAACAGAGGCTCTTACTTCTCACTTGACAGAAACCACCACAATTCCCTTCAGCCTGGCAAGAGGACATTCCACACCCTGTGTGCTGCGATGGGGGAGACCGATGGTGAGATGTCTTTCATAGCAGGTACAATGGGTGGCGATATCCAGCCACAAGTCAATATCCAGATAATAAACAGAATTATAGACCGGAAAATGGACGTACAGGATGCCCTCGACTACCCCAGGTGGGCATTTTTCGGGACTATTTATGAAAAGCCGGCTGTGCTCAGTGCAGAAGAATCTCTGATGCCTGTAATCCAGGGAACTGACACGCAGGGCCTAAGGTTAGAAAAGATTCCAGACATGTCGTCTATGACTGGACACGCGCAGGCAATAGTCTTTGGCAGGAAAGGAGGACTTTACGCCGGATCGGACCCAAGGGGGGACGGAATCGCCTCCGGATTCTAGGCCGGGGCATTATTGCTATAAAAAACCCGTCTTCATTATTCCCAAACATGATAGCAACTCATGAACAGCAATGATAAGATGCAACACACGCGCAATTCATGAAGTTTAAATGATTTCCGCCTTTTGATCCATTAAATTTGAAGTTTTCCGCTAAAAGGGGTAAACAATTAGGAACTGCCTTTATAAACTATGGACTTGTAATAAAAACACCTATCGGGTGACAGATATGTGCAATAAATGTACTTTTGAGGAAGAGTGCGTCTGCCTCAAGGAGGCAATGGAGAACCTGGACAATCCCGAAGGGCTTGTTTTCATCAGGGATTTCCTCAATAGGAAAAGGCAGAGCAGAAACGGACTTTGATTTATTCTTATCGTTCCATCAGCTCATTTTTGCGAAGTCTTGAAAAATTCCCATAAAAAGATAGATTAATGCCCTGAACTTCTTCATATTGTAAGAATGGATAAAAAGCAAGGCAGCCAGGAATGCACGGGCATGGAGAATATATCTCTCCTGGCCGGAAATGGAGGCAAAGATCTCCACCAGAACATGAGGGTGTACCTCTACCGAGACATGCTGCGCTTCAGGACGTGTTCCGATTCCCCAGCCATCATAGTGAACAAGGCATCTATACCTGCCTATCTTCCCTTATCCCTTCAACCCGGACGCGTGTCAAGTTATATCGATGAAATTTCTGAGGCACTTTATTTTTTGAGCTTCCACGCCAGTAAGGTAGGATGCCCCGAATGCTTTTCCAGCCTCTTCTCCTTCTGGAATCCTGGCCGGACTGGGGTCAGAACTATGAAAGATCATGTTGGCGATCCCGAAAAGTTGCAGAAAATGAGGGGATTGTTTTCATCGGGCCATAACCGATGGAGGAAAAGATTCCTTGAATCATTTGGCAGCCAATGCCGTGCATGCGGTGAGGGAGACGGTCTCGAACTCGCACATATAACTCCGGTCGAGGATTTCTTCTACAGGTACAGAAAAGGGAGAAGGCTGAGGTACCCCGGTGCCAAGTATCTGGGGGTGGAGTATTCCTACAGGGGGGACAACCTCGTGATTCTCTGCGCGAGATGCCACGATGCCCAGACGATGTACTGGGGAATACATACCGCACTGGAGGAGCCAGTCATGTTCCTGGAGATGTTTCACAGGCGGCACAAGGTTCTTGGGCTGTTTGAGGAAATAATTGAGCAGAGGGGCTGGAGGTCAGCTGAAGACCTTTACCAGAAAAAACTGTTCTAAAAAAATTGGCGGCAGGGTCATCCGTACATGGTTTCTGCGGGACCCTTCTGCTCCTTTTTCATGAATTTCTTGTACTGATCCATAAGCTCATTGAGCTGGTCGTGGAACTCCTTCACATTTTCCTCAAGTATGGCCGTGTCAATCTTAATCTTGAATACTGAATTCACAGTCTGAATGAGTGAAAGGACTGCTCCTGGGTCAGGTATGTTTATGGAGGCAGGTGTGATCAGAGAGGTTCCTGGTACTTTCCTCGCAAGGCACTCGTTGAGCAATGCGCCTCCCATGCCAGTTATGAGGGCAGAATGTGCAGCCTCTATGCCATTTTGGGTGAACTGTTCTATCTTCTTCTGGTTTGCAATGCAATAAACCTTGTGGTCTTTAACGATGTCCGCCGTTGGAGCGCCCTCAAGGACAACGACCTCCTGTGGGCTCTTGTCGTCCAGCCAGTCCATAAGTGCCTGTGATACTTCGTAAAGGCCGTCATCATCCATTGGCACCTCGCAAATCATCACAATGAGGCTTCCGGCCTTGTTGGTGTATATCCTGAAGGGCGTTCTCAACTTCTTGCCAATGAACACTGCGACTGGAGGAATGTGATGTGACCTGACATGCCCAATCTGGTGAAGCCCCATCCTCTCAATGATGTAGCTTGCGGAGATGAACCCTGTGAGAGTTGGCCCGACAAACCCGCCAAGCACTACCGGCTTGTTGAACTCTACTTTTTCTAGTTCAACTACGGTTGTGTCAAAAATATCCCTGTGTCTCGCCATAATAGATCAACACATCCAAGTTTAATTATTTTATAAATGGAACTCCTTAACTTAAATAGAAGGAGACTAGGGTGCGACTTCAAACCATCATATCCGGGCAGCCATAAAACGGCCAAATAAATACACGTTTTCGAGCCTAATTCATGGGGTATTGTTTGACAGACCATGAAGAATGGGAATTTTTCCTGCCTTTGTTTCCCTATTACTAGTGTGCATAATGTTATTTCTTTTATGTATGTACAATAGTATTTTTTTAATCAGAATATAACCTTTTTAAATAACATCTAGATATGGTTAACAGGATGGCAACCCGGTTCAGTTCTGTAGTTGTGGTAGTAATGTTAATGGCTGCCATACCTGTCGGGGCAGCTATCCTGATATCATCACATTCGACCAATGCCCCGTCAAATTCCCAGGGTCATGGAATTTCTCCGCAGAGCCATCATTATACCTATTCTGACCTTATTTACCTGATAAATCACCGCGGGAGCGGATTCAACGGGACCTCGAGGGCCGATGCCACAAGCGCATACAGTTCTTCGCATACCGGCCCGCTTGGTTCATATTCGCCATCCTTTTCAAGCTCAGATTCCGTTACTTTTCTTGAAACCGGGCTCCCGTCGAACGTCACATGGTTTGTCTCTGTAGACGGGCAGAACCATACTACAAACGGCACGTACCAGAACATAGTCCTGCCTTCGGGAACATACAGCTACAAGATCGGGGCATACTCGGGGTATATTTCGAGGAGCCCGTCCGGCACATTCAGCCTCCCGGCATCCGGGCTGTCAATTGCCTCTGTGTTTCAATCCTCACTCAGTGTCCAGAGCACACTTTTTCTGGGCAACGGGACAGTGGCAAAGGGAAACTATGTTACCCATAACAGCTCAAATTCTCCCATAGGGATTTTAAGCGACCCGGCAAATAACTGCACGTATGTTGCGGATTCATCAACAAATACTGTTTACATTATTGACAGTGCAGGCAAGATAGCAGGCAGGATAAATGTCGGTTCGAGCCCCAGCCAGATCCTCTATGACAGCAGCAATGGCTTCAAGTATGTTTCAAACTCCGGCTCAAACAACCTCTCGGTAATTGGCAAGAACAATACAGTGGTTGGCTCCATCGGGGTTGGCAATTTCCCGTTCGGCCTTGCCTATGATCCCTCAAACAACTATATTTATGTTGCAAATCTCTTCTCCAGCAGCATTACGATCCTTAAGCCTTCACAGTCAGGATTGGCAGCGACAGTGGCTACAATCTCCCTCCCTTCCTCATTCAACCCATTTTTTGCCGTCTATGACAAGTCCACAGCCTCAATTTACGTGTCAAATGTGAACGGAAACCAGATCGCTGTGGTAAACGGTGTTAATTTCCAGGGTTATCTCAATGTCATGGGCTCACCGGCAATGATGGCCTATGACACTTCCAACGGCAACCTGTATGTGGCAGATGCACAGACATCTGCAAGCACAGGCTACGGATATATTTCTGTTATTGACAGCAACGGCAGGGTAACTGCGAATTATTCTATACCAGGATCTGTGAATCCCTTCGGCGTTTCCTATGACCCTAACCGGGACCTGATCTACGTGTCGGATGCAAATTCAAACCAGATCTTTGTTTTCAATCCCCAGAACCACCAATTCATAAATGATATCCAAGTGGGATCAGAACCCTATGGGATTTCCATTAGCCCAAGTGGCAACCTGGTTGAAATTTCAAACTTTGATTCCGGCAGTATTTCCTATCTTGAATACCTTGGGGCTGTTAAGGCTGTCACGTTCAAGGAAGTGGGCCTAAGTCCGGGAACATCCTGGTCGATCAGGCTTGGAAATGTCTCATTAACCTCCAATACCGGTACTATAACATTCAATGAGACTCCCGGGGCATATTCATTTTATCCCGCAGCCGTGCCGGGTTATGAACTCTCATCGATGCCTTCTGCAGTAGCTGTTTCGAGCCAGAACGTGTCAGTCACAATCAATTATGAAAAGCTCTATGGTGTATCAGTAATTGAATCCGGTCTCCCGTCAGGAAATGTATGGGGATTCACCCTTAACGGCAATCACTACACAACCTCGGCTGGGGCTATAAATCTCAAGCTGGTCAATGGCTCATACAATATAACGCCGGATTCGGTTGCGGGTTATTTCATTCCTGCTTCAAAGCAGGTCATTGTATCAGGTTCAGGAACCGATGTATACCTATACTACAGGACTGCATACACTCTCACCTTTGACGAAAGCGGGCTTATGCCCGGCCAAAGCTGGTCTGTTAATGTAAACGGCACAATTTTCACTTCTTCAATCAGCACCATAACGGTTATGCTTCCGAACGGAACATACAGCTATTATGTCAACAATGTTCAGGGGTATGAGCTGCAACCAACTGCGGGCTCAGCCACCATCAATGGATCACCTGTACAAATCGGAATAAGCTTTGTCAAGCTGTACACAGTTATGTTCGTTGAGCATGGTATTTCTCCCGGTTCCCAATGGAACGTAACCTTGGGTGGCCGCCTTATTTCGTCCTCTACAGGCACAATAAGCTTCCTGGCTGCAAACGGGACTTATTCCTTTAACGCTTCGGCACCCTTGGATTACATTCCGCCCTACAGGTCAGGCTCTGTTTCTGTATCAGGCAGCAACGAGCAGGTCAACTTATATTTCACAAAGGATTTCAAGGTGGCATTTGCAGAATCTGGCCTTCCTCAGGGGGCAGATTGGTGGGTCAGCATAGGTGGGCATAATATAACCTCGGACTCAAGCATGATCGCGCTTAACCTTACAAATGGCTCATACTCCTACAGCGCTTCCAAAATTTTCGGATACGTGCTGGAAAACGGGACAGGCAGCATAGATGTCAACGGTGCATCGGTAACCGTGTATCTGAATTACTGGAAACTGTACCAGGCAACATTCCAGGAAACGGGCCTCCCCGCAGGCACAGCGTGGTACGTAAACATTACGGGGAAGGCACCAATCGAGGAAACCTCAGCCTACGCTACGGTAAATCTTACAAATGGAACGTACTCATACTCGGTGGCTACTACTGATAAATCTTACAGTGCTGCAGGGGGCTTTTTAACTGTAGATGGCTCAGGTGTTTCCGAACAGATCAGTTTCATTCCGGTGGAGTACAAGATAACGTTCAGTGAGAATGGCCTCCCGGCAGGTGTCGCCTGGTATCTGAACATAAGCAATGGCCACGACTACCGCTCAACTTCTTCCGGCATAACATTGTCGCTGATGAACGGGACATACTCATACGCCATTTCCACTTCGGACAAGGAATATTCTCCGGCTTCGAATTCAGGCAGTCTTTCCGTGATTGGAAAACAGGCATCTGTGGTTGTACAGTTCAAGCCAGTATACTATTCAGTACAATTTGTTGAGTCCGGGCTCCCATCTGGAACTGTATGGTATGTGAACATTACCGGCGGCCAGTCGTATTCCTCTTCAACTCCCGTAATAGGAGCCGAACTTACAAACGGTTCATATTCTTACGAGATAGGGGTCCAGAACAGGACCTACAGCTCACCCGGCGGATCTTTTGCAGTTGGTGGCTCCTCCATTGGTGTCAAGGTAAACTTCAAGCCGGTGGAATACACCATCAGTTTCAATGAAGCTGGCCTCCCTGCAGGCTCCACATGGGTTCTGGTTTTCAACGGGAGTGAATATCTTGTATCCGGCAGCCAGGAGCAGTTCAGTTCAACGAACGGGACATACGGCTATAGCGCCTATTTTGAGGGCAACTATGCAGCCAATCCGGCACGGGGAAACGTGACCGTGTCCGGATCAAATGTGA
Organism: Thermoplasmataceae archaeon; assembly: GCA_046703705.1. Taxonomy (GTDB): domain Archaea; phylum Thermoplasmatota; class Thermoplasmata; order Thermoplasmatales; family Thermoplasmataceae. Next base: position 19,240 of record JBJKST010000035.1, on the reverse strand, counting down.
CTGTAACAATTCAGTTCCAGGAGAACAGCACACAGTTGAGCTTCTACCAGAACGGAGTTCCGGACGGCACAACCTGGCACCTGAATTTCAATGGAATGGCCTACAGCTCCAGCGGAAATTCAATAGTGCTGAATTCCGGGCAGGGCAGTTTTTCATACAGCGCCAATTACACATTATACGGGCAAAATATAGTTGTATACGGGAACCTGACTGTTTCTGGAACAGCCATGAACATCACGGTCAATTTCCCTGCACTGTACAAAATAACATTTTACGAAACCGGGCTAAGCGATGGTGCACAGTGGGGCATTGTCATCAATGGCTACAACATCACGACTCACAATGGTGAGTTTTCCATCCTTCTGCCAAACGGTACCTACAATTTCTCTGTGCATGACTCTTCAAACCAGAGCTACCGGGAACTCATAACATATGGGGACTCCCGGACCGGTGACTACACAGCCTCCACAATGGTATCGGCCGGTTCGGCAAACAACAATAACGGATCGCAGCCGCTGATGGTCAATGGCCAGAACGTAAAGGTTGAAGTGCATTTCAACGAGGCGACCTCCCACAAATCGCACCACCATGGGAACTGGAAAGACGATCTCAAGAGCACCGCGGACGCAATTGTCGGGTACGTTGTCTACATCGAGGAAGTCGTCCAGCTGGCAGCAGAACACATCATGGTATACATACGAGTCCTCGTGGTCCTGTCAATGCCGGCAATGTCATATGCACTTTTCCCCGTCAGATAGGCCCTGATGAGTTTTCTGAAATCAGAGGCCCGGGATAATTGAAACTAGAATGTTGTACCCGGTTGTAGAAATCAAAAATATGTAAGCCACCACAGTTGAATAAAATGCAAGGTTGAAAAGTATTCTCTTCTCCTTGAAGAGTGATATGAGAAAGGTTGTGCTTAGGAGCAGAATGCCAAGGATTGCGTATATCAGCAGCTCTCCCGTAAGGGTATATATCCTGAACCAGTTGAAAGATGGAGTGAGAAGGGAGAGGGAAAAGATCCCCATTACTGACAGCATGACCAGTGCAACTCTCTTCCTAGAAGTCCCGATGAAAAGGAACAGTGAAGCCAGGGTGCCCTCAAATATAGTAATTGAAAGGACGATGATTACGGCCAGATTTACTGTGAGGGATGAAAAGTGCGGTATAAATATAAAGATCTGCTGATAGGGCGTGAGAAGAAGAAGTATCCCGGCCCAGACAGCTATGGAGAAAAGGGCGGAATACAGATCGTAGATGCCCTTTCTCAAATAGATCTCCGGAAATTTTACTCTCGTGCTGGGGCCTTTGAAACTGCTTCGGCTTCTCCTGGTAACCATGGCATCTGTGGCAACTCGGTCACCCTTTCCCAATCCGCTCCTGAAGCCTGAATTTGGGATACCGGGCTTCAACTGCCCCGGTGAGGGGATGATGAATATGGCGGATATCATGGAGCCGATTTCGGCCATGGCCGAGTAAAAACTCATTCCCAGGAGCTCAATCTGCCCGACAATGGATTTTGGGTGATCCAGAAGATAAAATTCCGGCCTGCTGTAAAATCTTCTTTTCCTCAGGACGGTGAAGGTGTAGACCGCCGCCAGAGTTGATACTACGTATTGGGGAATGAATGAAATCAGGTTTGCGAAGTTTGCATCCAGCATGTCCTATTTCCTTACCTTCAGCATCCCGGATCAGACTGCTGTACCATCAGAAGATCTGTTCCGTTATGGCGATGTTCACGGTCTCATTTATGTATGCTGAACCTCCCTGCGACTTTACGAAAGTAACAAGGGTGAGGCTCATGTAAACGTGGTAATACTGTATTATCTTGTTTGAACTGGTATGGGGGCTGAAGGAGATGGACAAATTGAGGGGAGCTTGTGAACCAATGCTCACCGGGCTCCCATAGCTCACCAGGCCGCCGCTGGAATATTCTGCCTCCAGTTGTCCCGGTGAGTTTGACTGGTTGAGGTAAATCATCAACTGGCTTAAGTTTGCAGATCCCGTTAACTGGCTCACCTCGATGAAAGTGCTTGCATCCGCATTCTTTGCCAGTGCCTGCGCCAGGAAACCGTCAACATTTTTCATCTGGGATGTATTGGAAAGCTGCCATGTTCCGGTCAGGGAAACATTTGCCTCACTTCCATAATAATTGACCATGACGTCGCTTGCCGGGAGCGGCGAGGTGTTATTCGTAAGGTAGGCAAACGGCATTGCATCATTTGTCTGGACGGTGATAACGTTGTTGACAAAGACAGCTCCATAGGCGGGTATGAAAAGTAACAGCAGCCCCGAAACCGCAATTGCACCCAGTATCTTTTTAGTTCCAGACATTGTCATACCTTACTGTTATTTCTAAAGATACTCCACCTGTAAAGTCATCTTGTCGTTGCTCACAGCTTTCATTGACCCATCAATAACCAAGCTGAGGTAGATGTGTGAAGATGTCATATGCACGGGAGCGCCTGTTTGAAGTAGAGTCCCTCCCTGAACCTGGCCGTTGCTGTAGCTCATCTCTGAGTTGCTGTAATATATCGCCACGCCGGGCGGAAGGGTTCCGTTTAGGAACAGCACAACAGAGCCTGAGAATGAGGAGGATGTTGCGTTGACAATCTCGAGTGAGTTCATAAGCGTTGTATTCCCTGTTCCGGGTGTAGTGTTAAGGTACAGGTTCTGAGATCCCGTACTCTTTTGCCCGTTGCCCGTAAGCGCCAGGTATCCGAGCTCATTGGCAATTGAGTATCCCGGCCCCCCTGCCATGTACACGGGGTTGTTCTGGTTAGTATTTGTACTGACATTTATGGGGTTATGAACTATCACTGCAGCGGTTGCCAGTGAAGGGAGGAGGGCAACGCTGAATATGATCAGGCCCAGGAATGTTTTTCGGTTCATATGTATCGAGATAATTAGGCTAGAGTACTATATATTATTTTGCAGAGATATTATTCTTGAAAGGCTTATGCACTACTTCTGCAAATTACCGCGAAAGTCATCTCTCTTCATTAAGGGTGATCCATTTAATAGGGGCAAATCCATAATTCATCTACAATGACGGTTCTAGGTCTGTGCCACATCTGCAGCAAGCCAACAAATCTACACTGCGGCCTTTGCGGGAAGCCCACCTGCAATGAGCATCTGTCAGGAGCTGGAGGAATGGCTGTCTGCCCCTCATGCAGGTTGAAATTTGGCCGGGAGAAGGAAGAGGTCAAAAGGTTCAAGGGATAAGGCGGAAATTCTTGAGCCAGTCAAGATCGCTGTTGTAGATTTCCCTTATGTCGGAAAGGTTGTAATATATCATGGCAAGCCTTTCAAGCCCAAGCCCCCAGGCGATCACTGGCTCCTTCAGACCGAGTGGCCTTGTCACTTCCGGCCTGAAAACACCGGACCCGCCGAGTTCAACCTCCTTTCCGTTTATCTTGACAACTACGTCTATGCTGGGTTCGGTATAGGGGTAGTATGACGGCAGGAACTTTATGTCCTTGAAGCCAAGGCTCTCATAGAAGATTCTCATCAGCCACTTGAGAGTCGATATGTTTGCGTCTTTGCTGTGTACCGCACCCTCGATCTGATGCAGTTCAGCAAGGTGCTTCCAGTCCACGCTCTCATGCCTGAAAACCTTCTCAACGGAGAATAGTGCCAGGGGCGGCTCCTTGTTTTCATAAAGGTATCTTATTGTGCTGACAGTTGTGTGTGTTCTGAGCAGCAATTCTCTCGCCCTTTTTTCATTCCATGAATACTGCCATCCCGGGTAACCTTCCATTCCGGACTCATGGACTTTCTTCAGCACTTTGAGGATCTCAGGGTGTTCAAATTCAAACTCTTTTGTGGCATTCAGGTAGAATGTGTCCTGCATATCCCTCGCAGGATGGTCCTGGGGGATAAACAGTGCATCCATGTTCCAGCCGGAATATTCTACATAATGCCCCTTCATCTCCCTGAAGCCCATTGAAAGAAATATCTGCCTGACCTTGTCTATGAGGTAGGTCATGGGATGTTTTGAGGCCGACTGGATCCTTTCCACAGGAGTATTCAGGTCATAGGCCCTGAACCGTTTTCCCCTCCACTCCTCGGATGCGATCATTTCTGGAGTAAGGAAGTCGATCCTGTCCACATCTTTGTGTGTCTTGAGGTAATTTTCACCATCCGCGTTTATGGAAGCGAGCCTTGTGGTCTGTGCCTTAATTGTGATTACATTTTCCCTTTTCCTGAAGTGTTCAACCTGCTCTTCAGAAATTGGGCCATTGCCGCTTTTGACAGATTGAAGAAACTTCTTTCGCTCATCTATCTCACTCTTGACCTTCTCGGCATTTAATAGGGAAATTTCACCCTCCTTTGGCTTGAGACCAAATCTTGAAAGCTGTGCAAGGGCAATCTTGCCGTTCTTTGCTCCAAGCGATTCCATGCATTCTTTCACTGAAACTTTTCCCTTTTCCTCGAGCAGAAGGAAAAGGTTCTCTTCCGGAAGTCCGGACTCAATGAATTCCAGGCCCTCGTCTGAAAGCTGAATCCGGGTGTTGACTTCTTTGTCTATGTCTATAAGCTGCTTAGATTCAAGCCAGGATACTGCGCTTGATATTTCCCTGTCAGACAGGCCCTTGATTGTAATTTCCAATTCCCTGACTGGACCCGAACTCTTCCGGGAAAGCAGATAACGAAGCACGAGTTCCTCATTCCGGCTTATTTCCATTATGTCGTCATAATTATGAGCGGCTAATAAAATGATTGCTCTGCATGTCTCACCTATTTCTTGATGCAGCGAGTCCGATGGCAAACTAATTAAATCAATGTGGGACTATTGAGCAACATAAATGACCTTTGGCCACTCGGGTGACAATAATTCGGGAAACGCTGATATCCGCATTCATGGAAACGCAAGGTACCCCACAACAGTGGCAGATCTCTGGACCTCAGCCCAGAGAAAATCAAACTCGATTCACGAAATTTCTTACCGGGCCTGTTTCAAGGCACAGCTTCCCGAGTTTTTCATTTCCAGGTACACAAAACCGGGTGAAACAGTCTATGACCCATTCATGGGAAGGGGCACAACGCCAATAGAGGCTGCTTTACTCGGACGCAGGCCGGTTGGAGTCGACATAAACCCACTGTCAGTCGTACTAACTGCCCCAAGGCTTGAAATTCCAACCCTGGAAGAAATAATTTCCAGGCTTCATGAAATTCAGATGGACCACGGGATGTCTGCAGACACCGATATCTCAATGTTCTTTCACAGGAAGACAGAAGCTGAGATAATGAGCCTGAGGAATTACCTTGCTTCCAGGAAGGAAGACGGGTCAGAGGACGGAGTGGACAGATTCATCAGAATGGTTGCAACCAACAGGCTGACCGGCCACTCAGCGGGGTTTTTTTCTGTTTACACTCTTCCTCCTAACCAGGCGGCTACGAAGGAATCGCAGGTCAGGATAAACAGGCGACTGAAACAGGAGCCTCAATATCGTGATGTCGTAAGACTCATAGCAAAGAAGGCAGCGTCGCTTCTTAGAGACGTGAATGAGGAAACCAGGACGACTCTAAATAGGTGGGGTGAGGCGGGCAGCTTGAGCGTGATGGACGCCAGGGCCACATCTTCCCTGATAGGTGACAACACAGTCTCGCTTACAGTTACATCGCCACCTTTCCTCAATGTTGTCCAGTACAAGCTGGACAACTGGATGAGGCTATGGTTCAACGGCATAGAGCTTGACCGCAACACTGGATCGCCCTTCGTCACTTCCAGGATTACCGAATGGAAAGAGTTTATTGATCAAATATTCAGAGACCTTGGCAGGGTAACACGCCCAGGCGGCCGGGTCGCGTTTGAAGTGGGGGAAGTGAGAAACGGAAGGGTCAATCTTGAGGATTATGTGGTAGAATCCGGCATCGGCGCAGGCCTCACAGTTGAAGAACTTTTCATAAACAGCCAAAAATTCACCAAGACCTCCAACATATGGGGAATCAGGAACAACAGGGACGGCACTAACACAAACAGGATAGTCCTCTTTAAAAAGGACGTATAGGCGCCCCTTTGTTTCACCGCTTCTCCGGCACCAGGCCAATGTTATTTATGTGTTAGCCCTAAATTATAGCAAGCAATGGTAATTAGAGGGTATGGTAATTATAAATTAGGGCATCGTGGAAATCTAGTAGAGGCATGGAATACCAGTTACAACAATAACACTGGTAGCGGATAATTCACAGAAGGAAGGCATTAAGCCTAAATTCTGAGGAATAGACCGCGGTTAAAGTTGTAACAGACGAATGTTCGTCGGTAAACCATCCCGCAATTCCATGATGCCCTTTTTAATGTACTTCATGGGTTGATAGGTCTTCGATCCCTTTCATGATCACGCAGTTCTGGAATCATTAAAGGTTAAGGATTAAGGTTATAGCTGGACTGGAAATATTTTTTTGACGAATTATGAAACCTATACGAATTAAAATGATAATGTCAATTCTAGTGGTTACAGCAGTTGCTTTGAGCTACTTATACGGAATTTCCGGACCTCCCGATCTCTCAACCAATCCCGACAATGAAGGAAGCGTTGCACAGTTCTCTGATGCGGTTCAGATCCAGATGCCATCGACTCTCTCCGGATATGACAGGGTCCTTGGGTCCGTTGGCACACTCAACATTCCGAGCCAGTATCTGTACCTTCCTAATCCGGCGGCAGTCAACAACGCCGACGGTCCGGTCATGCAAATGTACGACCATTCTCCAGCTCCAATGGGAGTAGTTGATTATGGGATGATGGAGCCTTCGGGCTTTGTTATACCATACCAGTACAACACTTCCAGCTTCCAGGGGCAGGTTATGTTTGAGCAGGCAAAAGCATATTATTCCATGAACAGCCATCCGAATTCGCTGTCTGTGCAGATGAGCGCAGTCCTTTCCGGTGTCACAATAAATGGGCAGCAGGGGAATGACTTCTGGGTCAAGAGCGTTATGTATTACACTCCTGAAACTTCCGAGGCCCAATTCATATCAAATATTTGGTACCTGTCATCACCATCAATGCAATTCCCTCAAAATGCTATATCAGCTGGCAACGGGACAGTTGTCCCCGGGGTTTTGTACTACTCCGCTTCGGCTATAGTGACAGTTCCCGATGAAATAAGGACAAGCCTGTTCCTGAATTCTGTCAACATAAACGGGAGCAACGCAGTCCAGTTCCAGTACCAGTTCTCCAGCGAGGAGATGAATTACACGGGCCCGATTGTTACATTCGACACGGTTGTTTTCAACTCTCTCGGGTCCGGGCTTTCAGAGGCTCCGAACGCGGTGTTCGAGGTCAACGGTTTCACCAAGACAAAATCCGGCCTCCTTTATGATGCTGAGATTGTTGTAACGGGCCCAGGTATGGGGAGCACAACCACAGTGTACAGCGCAAATGGGCAGTTGACCTTGAAATTCAAGGCGGCCGACGGCACTTACACAAGGCTTCCTGCAGCTTACAATTACGGTTCCAACACCGGTGAAACCATCCAGGGACTATCAGTCTGGTGGAGTTCACTTATGAAGCCCATGGCACACTTGAGCCTCGGCCCTTCGCTGCTTGTCTCCATGTGGGGCTCACAGGAAAGCCACTCCGGGGCAGTAAACATTCAGGGAACAATTGATCCCCCTAACTCCTTTGTTTTCATAAGCAAGGGAGGAACCTTTGACAACAGCACAGCAGCCTGGGCTCCAATCAAGGCAAACGGAAGCTACAAGTTCTCCATGCCGGGCAGGATCCAGTATTCCATTATGGTGATGCTGAGCAATTATGAGCCGGTGTACTTTACCACTGCTGCAGTCGAGTCGGAAGAAGGGGGCGACCATGGCACCGGGGAACCCCATGGAGGGCAGGGCGGTTCCGGAGGAGAAGAGGTGGCAGCTTGGTACAATGCGACCCTCAACCTCAGCCTTTCCAATGGAATATATACGCCACTCTACGCAAACGGGAACAGCCAGCTTAAGTACCTGACGGTAGGATCATCATACAACGGGTCGTTCGTAGGAAATGGAACGGCAGCAAATCCCTACATCATAGAAAACAGCCAGTTCGGCAATCTCAACATGCTGTTCAACGGCATGAACAACTTCCTGTACCCATCGTTCTCCGGCATTCAGGTAATGAATACAAACTCCAGCTTTGTAATTGGCAATGCGCCATCCTTCCATGTAAGCTATTCTGACGAATTGCACCCAATTCTGTCGTTATTGGGACTGCCTGCAGGCAATAGCCTCAACATGGTATTCTACAATACAAGCGGAATGACCTTCAACGACTCGGCTTCCGTGGCAGGATGGTTCTCATCCACAATGTCTTCCGCTCCAGCTGCAAGCCTTATGATAATTGATTCCAGAGACTTCCTTGTGGCTTCCAACAATTTCCAGAGCATGGGCAGTTCGGTTATAATCTACAACAGCAACAATGGTGCTTCCAACGGGACGGTGTGGGGGAACCATTTCCTGGTCGACCATGTGATCGGAAGCTCCTACTCAAAGAACATGAAAGGTTCGGCTGATCCGGCAGGAATTACCGTTTCAGGATCCGGGAATCTCATATATAACAACTTCTTTGCAAAGGGGGCAAGTGCGGGCAGCCCAGATCATGATATATACACAGGAAACTATCCCGTCGACTACACAAACAACTGGAACCTCTCAGAAAAGATGCCCGTCAATTATGCCACAGTGGTCAACGGCCTCAATCTGACAGGGAGCATCGTAGATAGCGGATATCAGGGAGGAAACTTCTGGAGCGAAAAGGTACAGTACATCCCGTACAACTCATCAGGCAAGATAGCGAAGGGTGGTGATTATTACCCACTGATGCAGTTGACCTACAATGCCACCTTCAATGGCACTGGTCTTCCGGCCGGTATTCAGTGGTCCGTATCTGTTGACAACGGGCTGCCTGAAATTGTCACAGGCAATTCCATAGTCCTGGAACTGGCAAACGGCACCCACAACTATAGGATTGCAAAACCATCCAATTATTCTGCGACCCCTTCAAGTGGAACCATCCAGATTCAGGGAGTTGGAGGTGAGAAAACGGTAAAGTTCACGCATATTGTCCAGAACGTTACATTTACTCAACATGGCCTTCCGGCCGGATTGGCCTGGGGGGTGAATATTGCAGGTGAACAGGCAAGGTCCATGGATTCTACAATCACATTCGTGAAGGAGAATGGAACCTACAGCTATGAGATCATTGGCCCAGATAACTACTCAATTTCCAACTCTAATGGAAAGGTGCTTGTCTACGGGACCAGCACAAATGAGCCGGTGACGTTCAGATATGCACTCCACAGCATCTCAGTTCACATAACCGGGCTTCCGGCAGGCTCTTCCTGGACATTTGAAATGTCAGGCCAGACATACACAACGGCATCTAGCACCCTTGTCATACCCGTTTCCAATGGTGTGCATGAGTATTCCATATCATTACCCGGCGAATTTGTGGCATCACCTCCATCCGGAACGATAATGGTGCTAGACAGTGACATTTACCTGCCGGTTGAGCTTCATCAGAAGACCTATGAAATTCATTTCCTGCATAACGGAATTCCAAACGGAGTTAAATGGGGAGTCCAGTTCGGAAACGAAACGATCAACTCTACATCTTCGGCCGTGTCTTTCACTGTTCCTGCAGGAAATTACAGTTACACGATACTGGTTCCAGACGGATACACTGCGTCCAACACCTCAGGGCAAGTGGTTGTATCAGTTGACGGACAAACAACCGTGGTAGATTTTGCAAGGAGCCCTGACTATGGAACCACGGCTCTGATGTTGACTGCTGGGGCTGCCATTGGGCTGGCAATCGGCTTAGGCATTACCATGATGTATTTCAGGAGAAGATGATCTCTTCTCCAATTCAATTTTTCAGTGATTTCAGGCTTTCAGAAACCTTCAAGAACTATTTTTCCAATAGTAGCTCCACTCTCAATCTTTGCATGAGCGGTTCTGAGATTCTCTGCATTTACCGGGGACAACTTTTCGGAAACGGTTGATTTTATCAAGCCTGCGTCTATTTTTTTGGACAGTCCCTCAAGAATTTCGTGCTGAAAGATCATGTCTGGCGTGTGGTAGTTAGGCCTGGTTGACATGAACTCCCAGGAAAAGGAGACGCTCTTGCCCCAGAGAAGGCCCATATCCAGCGGCCCTTTGGAACCGACTATTGAACAGATGTGCCCAAGGGGCGATATTATATCAGCCATGCTGTTCCAGTGCTCGTCGATTGAGTTCAGGCAGAATATATAGTCGACGTAATTGAGCCCAATTTCTTCAATCTGCGCCCTGAAATCCTTGTTTCTGTCAATGGTATAGGAAGCCCCATGCTTCATTGCCCATTGGATTGATTCCGGCCTTGAAGCTGTAGCTATAACCCTTAGTCCGGCCAGGTGGGCCAATTGTGTAGCTATTGAGCCAACACCTCCGGCGCCACCGATTATCAAGATTGATTTGCCTATGTTGAGATCAGGGTCCATTATTATTTTCATCCTGTCAAAAAGGCCCTCCCAGGCAGTAATGGATGTAAGGGGCATAGCGGACGCTTCCGCATGGGAGAGGGACTTGGGCTTTCTGCCAACAATCCTTTCATCCACTGTGTGAAACTCTGAATTGCTCCCCTGTGCACTTACGCTGCCAGAATAGTACACTTCATCCCCCTTCTCGAAAATGTGGCAATCTGGACCTGTCTCTTCAACAACGCCTGACACGTCCCAGCCCAGGATAGCAAGCTTGCCGTCATCGGCTTTTCTTGCCCTGTTCTTGACGTCAACGGGATTCACCGATACGGCCATGACCTTAACCAGTATCTCCCGTTCCTTTGGAACAGGTTTTTCAACCTCAACATCAACCAGACTATTGGGGTCTTCGGCGGGTAGGTACTTGTAAAATCCAACTGCCTTCATGGTTTTCAATTAAGCAGGCATGAGACATATCCTTTTCCAATGTCAAGCTCTGTCAGTTCAATAATCGCATCAAAGAATATTGAATGGGTCTGCCCGGATTTGGACCGGAGTCTCCAACTCCCGAAGCTGGAAGGATACCAGGCTACCCCACAGACCCAATCTTCGGGATAATGCGGTCTACGTTTTTAAATTTACCACTGTTGGAACATTCCCGGGAAGCCCAATCAGAACGAGGTAAAAATACGCGCATTAGGGCTGAATGTGTGGGCAGAGAGGTTAAGATCCCTTGTGGCATTGAACTCCAGGAGCATTATTGTTGACTGATGTGGCAGTATCCGCAGGGTATGTGTCGTAGTAAAGTGGTTTTCCGTAAGCGAGAATGAAGTATTTACGCCGTTTATGGAAACGTTCACGGAATTAAAGTAGAATTCAACCTCGCTGTAGTTTCGAGCTTCCATGGGAAATGAACCGAGATTCCTGGAATTTGTCGCGTTGTGTCTGATGTTGACTGTCTGGTTTCCAAGATAATGCGTCTCCCATGACGACTGGTTATCCTTGACCATGACCTTTGTGAACGTTATGTAAATCCCTGAAATGTTTGGGCCGGATGAGTCGGAAACCGAAATTGTAAATGTACCCTCCTTCACCTGGTTCCCCATGGCTTCTGTGTAATAGATTGCTCCGGCTCCAGCAATTATAATAACAGTTATTGCAAGAGCACCGATGGCTTTTTTATTTTTCACGCCACGTAATTATGTGAATTTTTATACATTTTTTGCCTAATAAACTTATTAATCTTATATTGTGCTATTGTGCATCGAAAATTAGTGGCATCTATTATTCAGAGCCTCCAACCAGTACTTTGTCAAGCCGATCCATATAGAAGGAGAAATACCCTTTGACCTTCATCGCCTCTTCATATGGCTCCAGGTAGCTCCAGACCATGTCATGGAACACCTCTCCATCGATCTTCAGGTCCCAGTAGGTTGCTTTTCCCTTGTAAGGGCAGAATGTTTCACTCTTTGAGGGGAACAGGACATCCTTGTCAACATCATCCGGGTGGATGTAATACCTGACCGGAAGGCCTGTTTCAAAAAGTTTCATAACCCGTTCCGAATCAACGATCTTTCTGCCCTTCATGATATATTCTACTCTCGTGTTGCTTTGAAGAACATCAATTCTTGTGTACGGATCCCTGGGATGCCCGGTGATTGTCTCATCCTCCTCCATCAACTTCTCAACAGCCTTGGCATCAAAAAGTGTGTATCCGTTGAGCACTCCCTTGATTTTCCCGGTATCTGTGTAATTCTTCGCGGCTGTGGCCTGAATGGTATCATGCCCTCTCAGCCTGTAGGACATGAATTCGCCGATCTCGTCCTCTCCTTTTTCACCGGCATCCAATTCGGAGAACTTTACATCCTTTTCAGGAAAGCAGTATGCAACCGGCTTCCTTGTCATCCTTAAAATCAAGGTCTCCTTCGAGTCGGCCAATACCTTCCCTCCGGAAAAGACCCTTACACGCTTGTCTGTTGGCACTATATTGGCTTGGGCTTCACCCAATTCATAGATAGAATCTTTCGCAGGCATCTTAGGGGTATGCATGCCGGGTAATCCTGAGAGCACCATAAAAAGTTATTCCGAACCCGGGATACATGGCTCAGTCAGGGTGCTATCAGGAGGCTATGCTGCTCGTCCTGGCCAATATATGATCACATATGTCGTAAAAAGTTAGGCATTAGTTTTTTATACAGAATTAATATAAAACGCAAAATGGAAAACAGATGCAGGGAATGTGGGTACCAAAATGAACCATATGCTTCCAAATGCTCAAAGTGTGGAACATCCTTCGAGCACATAATAAATGAAAAGAAAAGAAGCATGAAGGAATTCAGGGTTTTCTCAATAATCTATCTGATCACTTCTGCAATTGGGACTGGAGACTTCATCTACCGGTATGTTTTCGCGGGCCAGTTTTCTTATGGAATATTTTCCAATGTCCCAAGTGTTAACCCGGGACAGGTTCAGAGTGCCATCACGCCGCTGCTGTATATATTCGAGATTATCGCAGGTGTTTCTGCAATCATTACTCTTGTCTCAATATATTTCCTGAGAAACGGATTCAAGATACTCGCCAAGGAGGACAGGGACTTTTCAACTCCCGTCACTGGAACGACCTTAATATTTGTGGGCCTGATTATGGTCATTGTAGCCCTGCTCATCGTAGTGGCGCTCCTCGTCACCATGCTTCCCGGCCTACTTCAACCAACACCTACTTTCAACCTGGCCTCACTGGCAACTCTCGCAGGAGTGGGATTTCTGGTAGTTATCGGGGCAATCATCTTTCTTGCCGGAATAATAATGGGTATGCTCATTGGGCTGCACAGGCTGGCAGTGGTTTTCGATGAAGGCATGTTTGACGCCGCCTGGATACTCTATTTAATATCGTTCTTCTTCTCGCCTATCGGCCTCGTAGCTGCATACCTTTCATATGCAGGCACAAAAAAGACTGAAAGGCGCCTGGATGCGTCCGTTTCATCGGTTTGAAGGGCAAGTCTATGGAACTTGACGAAGTAATAGAAAAGAGGCGGACCATAAGGGCATTCAAGGGCGGGGAAATTGAGGAGGCAAAAGTAGGGAAAATACTCAAGGCAGCATGCATGGGGCCCTCCGCAGGCAATCTCCAGTCTTTCCGGATCTATCGGGTCAGCAGCAAGGATAAGCTCCGTAAACTATCCAGGGCTGCATTTGGCCAGGAATTCATATCTCAAGCTTCCATGTGCCTAGTTTTCTGTGCGGACCCGGAAAGGGCAGCAGGCCAATACGGGAAGCGCGGCAGGGAACTCTACAGCCTTCAGGACGCTACCATTTCGGCAGTATTCGCAGTACTTAAGGCAGTGGATGAGGGACTTGCCACTGCTTGGGTCGGCTCATTTGACGAAGCGGGAGTCAGTGACGCGATCGGTGCTGGAAATCTAAGGCCAGTTGCCATAATCCCTATAGGTAAGCCAGATGAAAATCCCGGCGAAATCAAAAGGAAAGGAACAGAAGACTTGGTTCAGGAAGTCTCATAGGGACATTCTTTCCGGAAGCCCCATTTTAGGCTAAAAACGGTCTATATGCGCTAAAAATATGGTTCTACACTCACTATATGAACTTTACAGTTTGATCCATTATATGTAAGGGAGATTGCTTTTAATTTCTGAATCTTTAATTAAGTGGTGAGAAAGAATGAACATATTCATGTCAAGACGTGTTATGCTGATGTTCTTGATGGCCATGACAGCTGCCTTCTTCCTTTACACACTGTCAGAAGGTATATGAACAAAATTGAAGATGTGTGCAATGGCCAAGCCCTACTAGGGTTTGCATTACCTTAAGGTCTGTCTTTCCCGCCCTTTATGGTCGTTTAAAATGGCAAAAAGAGCACTAAATTCTCCTGTACTCCGGCCCGGTTGCCCCGAAAACTCTTGTTATTGCATAGGCCAGCACTACCGCTCCAGAAATTGAGAGTGCAAGCCCTGTTCCCCCTACATACCTTGAGGTGTGTTCCACAATCACCACATTAAAGACGGCGCTTATCTTGACAGGAAAGCTCACATTGCCGTTGGATGTGAAATTAAGGGCATAGCTCTGTCCCTGTGGGTGGTAGGTGGGGCTGATGCTTATGACAGTATTGTTTGTTGCATTTCCCTGTTCAACGGGTACATACTGGGTGAGGAGGGTACCCTTGTTGTTTATGTGAAAGTACTGGTAAAGCTCGTAATGCACTGAATACTGCTGTGGCATTTCAAAGGTAATGTTTCCGGAAACGTTGTAGGGCTGCAGAATGATAACGGATTCTGTGCTCGCATTGCTTGCAGTTTTCTGGTATGTAGATATATTCGGTGTCACCAGAACGTCGGTGTAGGAATAGGAATACCCTATCAGGATCATCCCCACAACTATCAGTACCAAAGACACTATGACCAGCCTGTCTTTCGCTATTCTTTTCAGAATGTGGGGGAGTGATTCTTTTCTCTCCTTTGTGACTATCTTGGTTCTGGGCAACTTGGTGTCATTACGGGAGAAATTATAATTGTTTCCTGATAGTAAGGCACACTCGCAGATGGGCTGTTTCATATTGGGAAAAATTAAATACGGAAATATATTGGAATTACCATGGTCAAATTTCCCAGCCAGGAATGGGCGGAAGAATACACCAACAAGCTGAACAGCAATCCAAGCTATCAGGATGCAGGAAAGTCCTGGGAAGGCGCTATAACATTTGTGATAGAAAAGGACGATACATTCGATCAGGAGATGTACATGTACCTTGATCTTCACCATGGCAAATGCAGGGGTTATACGTTTTCCACCAGCATAGACGAGCTGCCGGTTGCTGAATTCAAGTACAAAGGGCCTTACAAGAACTGGAGAAAGCTGATCAACAAGGAAATAGATCCTATACAGGGCCTTCTGACAGGGAAATTCAAGCTCGAGGGCTCTATGATGAAGATTATGAGATACACCAAGGCGGCAAAGGTCATGGTCAGCACTGCATCGGAAGTGGAAACTGAGTTCTGAAACCGCGATGTGGTTTTTCAGGTCGCCTCAAGTAGTCTTCGGGGAAGATTCGCTTCCTTTCCTCTCCTCATTGGAAATGGAGAGGGCAGTAATTGTCACGGATGCAAAACTTCTGCAGACCGGCATACCGGACAGGATCAGGTCCAGCCTGCCGGAGAAGGCAGAGTCCCTGGTAATTGGTGACATAGGGGAAGAGCCCTCGATTTCGGAGATGACGAGGAGCATGGATAAAATAAGGGAGTTTGAGCCGGACTGGTTCATAGGAGTGGGTGGCGGGTCCTCCATAGATACCTCCAAGATCCTTTTTTTCCTTTACGAGAGACCCGATATGTCGGTCTATGACGTAACTCCGCTCACCAGACTTGACCTGCGAAGGAAAAGCAGGCTGATGGCGATCCCCACTACGAGCGGCACCGGGTCGGAGTGCTCATGGGCTGCAGTCCTTTCGGAAGAATCAGAGAAGAGGAAAAGTGAGCTTGCTTCTCCTGAGATAATGCCTGATTATGCCATATTGGACCCGGAACTTGTACTGTCTCTTCCGGTTTCCCAGACTGTAAGCACTTCGGTTGATGCAATTGCGCACGCGGTGGAAGCTTATACGAGCTCGTGGTCTAATCCATACTCTGAAGCCATGTCGGAAAAAGCACTGGGGTTGATACTGGAAAATATTGGGGGAGTACTGATAAACCCATCAGATGCTGGCAGCAGAAACGGTGTCCATATAGGGGCATCCATGGCCGGCCTGGCCTTCTCAAATTCACAGATAGGGCTTGCGCACGCCATGGGACATGCGCTTGGAGCACATTTCAAAGTTCCTCATGGGAATGCTGTCGGCATTTACCTTCCACACGTCATTTCATTCAACAGTCCTGTTTCAGGCAAAAAGTACGAGAGGCTAAACTCGCTTTTTCCGGAAGCATACAGGAAAGATGGCCTCGCAGAATCCATGAACGAGCTGTTTGATGCCATAGGGCAGCCAGTCGAGCTTGATGGCCTCGGGATAAAACGGGAAGAGTATGAGAGGTCTATTGGCCAGATGGTTACACTTGCTTCTGAGTCGACCGGTTCTCTTACTAACCCTCGGGAATCGGATTCGGCAGACCTGGAAGGACTCTTTCTCAAAATAGTGCAGGGGTAAAGTATGGAAGAATCAAAGTATGGAAACCACATAAACGGCAAGGAAGATTTTGAAGGCCAGGGGGTATTCCTCAGGTCACCCGTAGATGGCTCTGAAATTGCAGCCATTACCAAGTCTGACAGCGAGAAGACCAGGGAAGCTATCGATGCCGCTGAAGCCGCCTTCAGGAACGGCTGGGGCAAAACCTCACTGATAGAGAGGAAGAAACTCCTAGCAAGGCTGGCCGGAAGAGTCCAGGAAAGATCCGAAATATATTCCGCACTTGAATCTCTCAATACAGGCAAAACGATTCGCCAGAGCACCATGATGGACATCCCTCTTGGTATTGAGCACATCAGTTATTTCGGCAACAGCAATGAGTTTGTTTTGGAGAGGGAAATTGAACACCCGGAATTTCCCGGAACAAAAGGCATCGTGCAGTATGCCCCCATGGGAGTCGTAGGCGCCATCGCACCATGGAACGTGCCGTTTCTCATGGCGGTATGGAAGATTGCGCCCGCGTTGCTCGCCGGGAACACTGTGGTCCTCAAGCCATCCCACCACACCCCGCTGACTGCCCTTGAGCTTGCAAGGGACATGAAAGCCTGTGGTTTCCCGAACGGGGTGGTCAACATTGTAACAGGGGATGGTTCCGTAGTCGGGGAGGCCCTTTCCAGGAGTGCAAAGGTCAACATGGTAAGCTTCACAGGCTCTACCAGCACAGGAAGGAAGATAATGCAGAGCGCTTCTGAAAACATAAAGAAGGTGACGCTTGAACTTGGTGGCAAGTCACCGAATATTGTTTTCGAGGATGCTGATCTTGACAGGGCAGCTAAGGGGGTCCTGTTTGGAATTTTTCTAAATTCAGGACAGCTGTGCGAATCCGGGAGCAGGCTAATACTTCAGTCTTCCATCAGAGACCGCTTCCTTTCCAGGCTTAAGAAACACATGGAAATGATGAAATCCGGCAACCCCATGGATATGGAGACTGATATCAGCGCCATAACCACTCCCCAACAGAAGGCGAAGATTGAGACAATGGTTGAGCGTGGGCTTTCGGACGGAGCAAAGGTCTTCTTCCAGAAGAATCTTGGAACCTCAACACCCGAAGGTGGAATGTATTACCCTCCCACTCTCCTAACAGAGGTATCAAACGACATGGAGATTGGAAACGAGGAAATTTTCGGCCCGGTTCTTTCGGTAATGGAATTTGAGCACGAATCGGAGGCTGTCGAGATATCAAATTCATCCATATACGGTCTGGCTGCAGGGGTGTGGTCACTCGACAAGCAACGGGCGAAGCGGGTCGCAAGCAGCCTTGAGTCAGGAACCGTCTGGATGAATGAATACCACCTGCTTTCCGCTGCTGCCCCACGTGGCGGTTTTAAAAACAGCGGAATCGGAAGGGAACTGGGGCTTGAGGGTACAATTGAATACACGCAAACAAGGCATATATTCATGAACAGCGGGGAAAGCGAACTTGACGATGTCGTATACGGACTAGTACTTTCAAATTCAGACGATGGGGAGTAAGAAAAACAAGGGAGCCTGCAGATTCATGCAGGCTGTACCGGCTTTTTTGTAAAATTTGCCTCATTTATTGAGAAGAATGATATTGCCAGCAATATCTCTGCTACGAGAAGCAAGATGAAACCGATAAATATTATGGAGGTTATTGCTCCGATGAGGTATAGCAATGCTGCTGTGTCAAACATCCTGACGTCAAGCCTCACTGCTATTTCGCTGTAGCTTTTCCTTATGAAGATAGCGGAGATAATCATCATGATCCAGAAGGCGACCAGCCCCGGTATTACGGCGAGCAGGAGGCCAGCTATGTTTCCCTGGTTTATTGCAGGGGGTGTGCCCATGCTGAATCCACCGAGCCCCTGTATTCCGAAAAATGCAAGCAGACCGCCCATTATCGCAAGTCCGGCCACAATAAATGATACTATGGCGAGTACGATTGCAATAATCATGTTGGTGAAGATGTTGCTGTCTTCCACTATGTCCGAGATATATTTTATCGCTATTAGCGTCAGTATAAATCCTATTATTCCAAGGATCCAGCCAACCTGAGGTACCGCAGTGAGCAAGACCAGGATAGATCCTACTCCTCCCATGGTCTTCGCCTCTGATAGTTTTGCCATTTTACCCTCTCTTTTCATTTACGCGATGTTTTCAATTAAAGCTACTTCCTAAATTATGAGGTATTGTGCCCCAGGCCATTTCTGGCGTCGTTGATCTTGGTTGCTGCCATTCTATGCAAATAATGGCAGTACTCTGGGCTGAAAGAATCCAAAATGAGCCTCTTTATGTTTTCTGAAAATCATATCAAAGGTAAGGTAGACAGTTGATAATGGCAAATGTGGATAATATAAACGGGGAGACTCCAGAAGGGTTGAAATGGCCATGGGACCAAATAATGAAACCACAGGCTACAATGAGGATATTCCTTATGAAGAGGCAATTAGGTATGAGATAAAGGGAGTCCCAGGCAGCATCAATTATATTCAGTATGAACAGGACCAGTTTTATACAAAGGAACAGGAAAAGAAGAGGGAGGAATCAGTAAAAAAACATGCAACAATAGCCATACCTATCACCATTTTCCTCGCAATTGCCGTAATGTTGCTGGGACTTTTGGGGCTCGGGCTTATGTGA
>JBJKST010000034.1:0-17254 GCA_046703705.1 Thermoplasmataceae archaeon | reverse complement strand
CGGAGGAATAGGTGGTGGAGAACCCCGAAGGTGCAGGAACTAGTGAGGCTCGCCGAAGGTGTTCGGGAGTTACTCCACCACGACTTTTTTCAGCTTTAGTGGCTCCACGGCATTTTCTGGCTGAGGTTGCTCAACACAGAATGTGCATGGGTCCAGTCAGGAACATGCTGCATAGCTGCCACGAGTACATGAGCGTTTCCTGTAGCTACCGCTGCAGCTCCAGTTGCGGCTGCTATACCTACTCCACTTGCTACAACCTTAGCAAGTGCCAAACCTGTTAGAGGCATACATCAAAAATTGTGATTTCAATAATGTGTCTTGTGGTACAAATTGACGGATCGCCCTGTTTCCGCCATTTCATTGGTGATTCAAATGTCCTGGATTGCCTGGCGGCCCTTACTGCAACGTCTCCGTCGAAACCACTGCGGAAGCGGGCATCAAAAAATATTGTGGGTGGTTCTTTTCAGAACGAGATCGGTATGTACCCGTCATTTACCATGGCGGCAAGCCTTTCCCCTGATGGCTTAAGCTCTACCCCCCTGTTTATGATCGGCTCTTCAATTGAAGCTTTCTTTGCCCAGTTGCTGCATGCAGAGTCTATCATCCTGTTTTCTATGAGGTAGTCAATGACCGATCTCACATCGGGATCTTCATCAAAAACAAGCCTTTCGCTGGGGCCCTGAAGAATGACTTTGATGTCCTCGAATCTCTTGGCGTCATGAGATCTTCTGGCCACGTTGAGGCCCATTATTGCCCTGCCCCTGTCATTTTCCCCTGCTATGATATAGATAAGTGCTTTTTCCATTGCTATCCCGCCTGAATCATTTCCTGAAATATATCCATGGCCATGGTTCTACCCCTTGATGAAAAAAGTTAAACGCCTTCAGCTATGGGAATCGCATGATTTATTTTGCATTCGGCTCAAACATGAACCATAACCAGATGAGGCACAGGTGCAAGGACAGCAAGTACATTTCATCCGGGGTGCTGGAAAGGTTCAGGTTTGTCTATGACGGCAATTCCACGAGATGGAAGGGGGCGGTCGGGAATATTGTACCTTCCAAGGGAGACAGTGTCTTCGGGGCACTTTTCGAGGTGACGGAAGAGGACCTTGATGCGTTGGACGAGTATGAAGGGTACCCCACAAGGTACCAGAAAATAGAGGTCCCTGTTGTTTCAAAGGATCGAGGCGAATTGAGAGCTTTTGCGTACTTTCGTGAGGGTGAGAAGGAAGGGGCCCCGTCAGACGAATATCTCAGCACCGTCTTGCAGGGGGCAAGGGATTGCGGTTTGCCTGATCAGTATGTCCAGAAGTACCTGATCAAGAAATAGAAGTGTTGGAAGTGGCGGTCATATCGGCTCAAATTTTCTGGCCGCCTGCCCGAAATCAAAGGAATTTGACATGTCACTGGCATCCTTGTCCCTCGTGCTGAGTGGCGCTAGGCCGTAACGGTTCTCCACCGTCTTCAGTATTGATGTATGGTCATATGTTTCGCTGTCTATGAAGCCCGGCTTGGAAAAAGGCGAAACGACAAGGCAGGGGACCCTGAATCCGTAGCCGTATTCATCTACCTTTGGAGGGGAAACGTGGTCGTAGAAACCCCCGTAGTCATCCCAGGTAATGAAAATTGCTGAACTGCCCCAGTATTTGCTTTCACCTATTCTGTTCACAATGTCCTTGGCCACAGACTTCTCGCCCTTTGCTATATTCTGCGGAGGATGTTCACTTCCACCAGGTGCGCCTATTATCCAGGACACGCTGCTTAGATTCCCCTTCTTTACATCCTTCATGAACTGCTTTCCGCCGTGAAAATTGTTCATGGCAGCGGGGGAATCCCTCACGTACTTGAACTTCTCATACCAGCTGGTAAATCCGTACACCTTCCAGCTGATGCCCTTGCTGTCCAGTTCCTTGAAAACGGGCGGGAATGGAAGGCTGTCCGGAACATTGTCATCCTTTATCCCTCCAGATGTTCCCGCAACCAGGTACAGGTGGTTAGGGGCACTCTCACTCATTACTGAAGTGAAGTAATTGTCACATAGTGAGTATCTGTCTGCTGCATTCCAGTAATGCTTCAGGTCAGATCGATCGTAATAACCCATGGTTTCCCTGCTGCCTTCAGAGTAGACGAATCCGTCCATCTTGCCGTCGTCATAGTCCTCGTGTGCAGAGGCCCAGTTGTGGTTCATGTCTACGGGTGTAAGGCTGCTGTCGTGGTAAGGAGAGACGCAGGCTTTTGATCCCTTTGCCTCAGGTATGCATATGCTTTTCCCCAGTGTGCCGTTTGCCTTGGTATAGGTTCCGAAATAATTGTCGAAGGTATGGTTCTCCTGAAGAACTATTATGATGTGATCCAGCTTTGAGAGTCCTTGTTCCACCTGTCCCCTTGAGCTTTCACCAGATTCCGGGGCTTTTTTCCCTGTTTCCACGTTCTTTTCCATAATCTCCACCAGTCGATCCTACCCCAACCTCGGTATGAAAATTTTTTGGAACAATGCTGCCGCAATTGAGGGCAACAGCACCTTCATGGTTCACCATTAGACTGGTTCCGCGATATTCTCGCCCAGTCCCGTTCTTATGGGGAATCACTTGCCATTTTCCGAGTTGACCAGGCTAACGCCCCTGTAGACCAGGGCCAGCCTGAGAAATGGCAGCCCCTGGAACCTGTCGGGTGTGAAACTCCTTGAAAACTTGCTGTTCTTTGAATTCCTCACGTACCAGTATATCATTTCCCGAACCCTTATTCCGGCCTCTGCGAGGTCGTACACAATTGAGTTTCCTGACTTCCTGAGCATTCCTACTGTATCACCGTATTCAAGCTCCTCCCCCATGCAGAGTTCAACAAGGAACTGGTGAGACGCTGGATTCCCGAACTCCACTATGGAATCGGAGATGTCCTGCAGATAATTCATCATCCTGTCATAGTTCTCAGCCCATCCGCTGTCGCTCTTCTTGAGCCTGGCCAGCAATACAGCGACTTCATTCTTCTTCAAAAAGAAGTTCTCAACTTCGGAGTCCATATCCTCCTGTGTGTTGGAGATAATGCACTCAAATGTTGGAAATCTTGATCCCTCTTCGCTTCCCATAGACATATATGACATTACAAGTATGTATCAATTTGCACCTCGAGAATGCAATACCATACCTGCAGAGTTTAAAGCTTCTCAATAACATGGAGGCTTTTTCCCTTAATTAGGCGTGACTTTTGTGAATATCACCCTTGCTGGTACCAATAATTTTGTAGGTATTTTATACAAATAGAACTCAAGTAATAGAACGTGATATGAAAAAAACCTGAGATCCGGAGTATTTAAAATGGAACAGAGCAGCAAAGTTTCACGGGAAGGCTTGGACAACCGCTATTCTGAGCTGGCTGGGACGCTGAGAAGCATTGGAAGGGATTTCTACTCTAGAGGATGGCTATTTGGCACCAGCGGTAACCTGAGTGCGGTGGTTGAACGAGATCCGGTGAGGCTGGCGATCACTGCCAGCGGAGTTGATAAGGGCAACCTGCAGCCCGAGCATATGCTCGAGATTGATGACAAAATGTCCGTTATTCGGGGAGAATACCGGCCATCCAGCGAGTCTGCCCTGCACATATCAGTTGTGAAGGAGCTTGGTGCAGGGGCCGTGTTTCACACCCATTCCGTCTGGACTACCGCACTTTCAGAGATTTATGGAGATAAGGGCGGAATTGAGATCAGCGGTTTCGAAATGCTCAAGGGCCTCAGAGATGTTGGGTCCCACGAGCACAGGGAATGGGTTCCTATATTTGAAAATTCACAGGACATGAAGGGGCTCTCCAGAGAGGTCGAGAAATTTCTAAAGGAAAACAGGGATGTCCATGGCTTCATCCTCAGGGGGCATGGGCTTTACACCTGGGGAAAGGACCCTGAAGAGGCAAAGAGGCATGTCGAAGTTATTGAATTCCTGATGGAAGTGCTCGGAAGAACGAGGTTGGCTGTAAGCAGCTGATGTTATTGGATCGTGCCGGAGAATATGGTAAGGTGATGGAATGGCTGTGTTGAGAATTCCGGAAATGAATGAGGAAATTGTTGATTTTGACAAGGTGAAAGAGTATCTCGCGGGAATAGGTGTTGAATACGAGGTCTGGAAAGCAGATGCGCCCCTGGAGAAAGGGGCAGGCCAGGACGAGGTTCTCAAAGCCTACAGTTCGGAGATTGAGAGCCTGAAGTCCAGGGGAGGCTATACCACTGCTGATGTCATAGACATTGACAGCAATACCCCGGACCTGGAAGGCATGCTTGCAAAGTTCCGCAATGAGCATTTTCACGATGAGGATGAAGTGAGGTTCACGATTGAGGGGCGCGGTGTATTCCACATTAACCCAGAGAACGGGCCGGTTGTTTCAGTTGAGGTGAGCGAGGGAGACCTCCTGCGTGTTCCGAAGGGAACCCACCACTGGTTCGACCTGTGCCAGGACAGGAGGATAAGGGCCATAAGGCTTTTCCAGAACAAATCCGGATGGACTCCCTACTACACGGACAGCGGCAGGGACAGGATGTTCCAGCCGGTTTGCATGGGGCCAACATACTTTAAGCCGCAGTAGAATGGTAGGTATGGAAGGCAAAGATCTCCCCGGCGCAAAGGTGGTGCTTCTGGACATTGAGGGCACAACCACTCCCATTGATTTTGTCCATAAGACGCTGTTTGACTACGCAAGGGAAAACACAGAGGAATTCCTGAAGAGAAGCTATGGCGACCCTGAAGTCAGGAATATCGTCTTCGATCTCAATAAGCTGCATGAACAAAGCGGGAAAGACAGAAAACCAGAAGTTTGGGATTTTTCAGGAAGCAAGAAGGACATAGATGCCGCGGCTGAATTCTGCAGGTGGCTCATTTCAATAGACAGTAAAGCGGGCCCCCTGAAGGCACTCCAGGGACTCGTCTGGGAAGAAGGTTTCCGTTCCGGGATGCTGAGTGGAGTTGTCTATCCGGATGTCCCTGCAGCAATGCAGAGATGGAGAGAGCAGGGGAGGCGAATTTGCATATACTCCTCAGGCAGCACACGTGCCCAGAAGCTTATTTTTGGATCCACACAGCAGGGAGACCTGACGAAGCACCTCAACTGTTTTTACGATACCGCTGTAGGAAACAAGAGGGAAGCACAAAGCTACCGCAACATCGCTGAGAAGGAGGGCATTCCAGCGGAGAATTTCCTCTTCCTTTCTGATGTCCGTGAGGAGCTTGATGCAGCACAAGAAGCAGGCATGATGGTAATGCTGGTAGTCCGCGGCTCAAGTGCTGTTGAAAACGCGCCTGGAATCGGAATCGTACACGACTTCGAAGGGATCTTTCCCTAGAGTAACCGAAAATCTATCTGTAAAAAGTGATGGGTGGAGCCTCACTCCATTGACATTATGTCAAACTGCTCCACGTAACTGATGTCGAGTTCCCAGTGCTTGAATTCTTTTACCGCTTCATAGACAACCTTGAAAAAGTCCGGCAGGACTATGTCCGGCACCACAGTTGCGATTGAGAATGTCTTTCCGAGAAGTTTCTGTGGCATCCCCATCGTCACTATGGACTGGTCGGAGGTATTAGTCACAAGATGCTGGACAAGTGCGTTTGTGAATTCAGTTTCGTATATCCTCTTGTCCTTTGATATTTCATGTATCCACTCCTCCTTCCCTCTGAGGAGCGCGCTCTTGTCATAGTAGACTGCCCTGACGTGGTCTTCCAGCAGGAACTTCATCTCCCTGGTCCAGCTGACCCCGAGATTCATCAGCACAGGGTCATCGTAGACCCTCATGAAGCTGGGCGGCACTGATCCGGTAATCTCCACATAGGTGAGGGGGATCTCGGATGAAATCTCCTTGAATGTGGATATCATCCCGGGGCTCTTCCCGAGATACCTCATGGCAAACCTGTCATATTCGATGAACCTGGACCGCAAAGCGGCTGTCACTTTTGAATCGTCTGAAGAGTAGAACCGGAAGTAGATGTAATAATAGCCCCCTGTGAAAATAACCGCGTCCATTACGACTGATGGCACTGAGTTGAGGGTCTTGAAGCCCTCCAGGAATACGTTGCTGGGCGAGTCGATCTTCAGCATGACTGCATCCTTAGTGATCTTGGGGCTGAATTCCTTCAGGTGCTCCTGCAGTTCCTTCTCTTCGTATTCCTCATTCTCGAAATTTAATATGGCGTATCCACCATCTTTCGTTATCCTGACCCTCACCAGAGCAGTTATGCCATTGTCTGCCAGGAACTGCTCAACCTTGGTGTTGGCGGCAAAGGACAATACGCCTTGCCTGTCGAGCATGCTGTTGATTTCTTTGATGATCATGAATTCTAAACGCATTGGTGTGGAATAGTTTTTTCGAAATTCAGATCCCATGCATTTCCATCGAAGCGGAAAAACTATCGGCATCACTCGTCCCAATCAATAGCCAGCCCCAGCCAATTTTTTTGGGTTCTACTGATGCCATACATTCAAAACCTTTATTCCTGCGCTCAAAAGCAGAATCTGCATTTGGGTCTGGAGCGAACAGTTTTTTAACCTTCTTGAAGTATATTTTCTGAGTTGGGGTTCGATCAAGTTGCCAATTTCGTCAGCTGGGGCGAAAAAGACAGGAGTGTGAATGTATACATCCTGCTTGCAGTCGGGACTTTCTTCCTGTGGATACCCTATGCACGATATCTCGGTTTCCTGCTTGATGCAGTGGGAATAACCCTGTTGCTCATCCGCAAGAGGCCCTATGTCGAAGTCCAAAGAAAATATGTGATCGGGTCTTCCATATCTTACGCAGCTTCGCTTGCCCTTGTGGCTGTGATTCTTCTTTTCCAGTTTCTGCTGATGCCGGCATACCTAGCGCAGAATATACCACTCTCGGCTAAGGAAGCCGGTTTCGACAGGCTGATATTGGAGTATCTAGTAATTTCCATAATCCCCGCCTTGACCATTTCCATATCCTTTTCAAGTGCCACATGGAACATAATCGGGAACCGGGACCGTTCCGTGGCTATTGTGGCAATGGCACTACTCCTTATTGTTCCGCTACTGAATGTCTTTGACCTGACACCTGCCATGTTGACGGATTACAATATTGCAATCAATTTCTCAAAATATGGCAGCCTGATGTCCGATGTGCTTTCATATGCCGGCAGATACGCCCTTTACGCTGCTGTCCCCTGTCTTATGTATGTGTATGTCTTTGCAAGGGCAGCAAGAAATGTGGCGGATATCAGCAGCCAGGATGAGTCTAAGCTCATGGAAAAGTTCCAGGGCAGCTAATTGTAAACTATGGCAGGTACCTTTTCCTGAACAATAAGTATATTGCGGCAGCGGATGCGGCTATCGCCGATGCGGCAACAGGAACTTTGAAGGCCAGAAGCAATTCAGGGGGCTTAACAACTATGTAAGTGAAGTTCAGGACATTAAGTGCGCCTCCGCCGGATGTATAGTCGCCGAATGGCATGTATATTCCCTGTGTCTTAGGGTTGTAGAATACGGAATTTACCTCAAACATCCCACCGTTGAGGTATGCCTGATCAGCCATTGGCAGATCCAGCGCTGCAATCTTCTGCCCAGTCGTGCTGTTGAAAACATACACCTGTAAGAATAGCCCATTGCAGGCATAGATATAATGGTCGTGGGGGTCGTATGATATCAGTTCATAGCCATCCAGATCTGGCCTTATGGTCCAACTCGTCTTCCCGGTTGAAAGATTCAGTTTCCAGAGACCGTTGTAAGGGGCATAAATGTAGGCGTTAAGGCCACTTGGATCAGTGACCATCTCAGTTGCGCCCTCCCACCACCATTTGCTGCTGTTGCTCAGGTTCCCCGGGAGCCTGTAGCTGTTGATTACAGAATTGTTCGTACCGTTCAGCACGAAGAGAGCACGGCTTGCGCCAACCACAACGTTGCCGGTCTGCCGGTCACTGTAGACCATTGACACCTGCTGGCCCAGGGAGATATTCTCCACATACGACCAGTTTGTGCCCGACACAATAGAAATGGTTTCTCCGTTGCCAAGATAATAGTTGCCCGTTGCTGGATCCACTGCAACCAGGCGTGAGTTGAAATTGTGTATCACAGTTCCATTGTCAGTGCTGACAACCGATGTGTTGAGTATGTCCGAGGAGTAAGTGAAGTGCTCCTCAGTAACTATGAGATCGTTCCAGTAGGGGTCGTACTGCACCAGGTAAGGGTGGCTGAGGTTCCCAATGGTTCCGGTGATTGCGTTTGTACTTGCATTCACCACAGTTAGGTAATTGCCGTTTTTGTTTGCCAGATAAAGGTTGTTGTTTTCCGAGTCATAGGTCATTGCTGTAGGGTCCTGGAGATAGTTGCCAACAAAGGAAATGTTTGTTCCATTGCCATTTATCTCCAAGATCTGGCTGGACAGTGAAACATATACGACACCTGTCTGCGGATTAACTGCAAATTCACCTGTATTCCAGTCAGAATTTGGCAGCGACCTGGAAATGAAGGAGGTCTCATTCTGGAAATTAATGGAATAAAAGCCTGCAACAACTGCGTTGTGGGTGAAAGGGTCGTATATTCCTGAATCCTGAGGCGATAGCGCAAATTGCACCGACCCGGTTCTGGACGAGTTTACCAGGGTTCCCGTCCGTACATTGACAAGTTGCATGCTTGTAAAAGCGTTCGTCGAAGTAGCGGAAAAGCTGTAAGAATATTCGCCCACAGACAGATAGTTTCCATCAGCCAGGTAGACGATGGAATAAGGGGTGGTGTGCTGTGACTCGTTTGTCAGAATGAAGGCTTTTGTATTTACGCCATAATCGGAAGTATCCAAAGACGCCACCGTGTTGTTGTTCTGAATCGTGTATATCAAATGGTTGCTGGGATCATACGTCAGGGAGTTCCCGGGTAGGAATCCCGAAATTTTTCTGACTATGGTGTTGCTCGAAGGGTCGATTGCAAATATGTAACCTTCGCTCTTCGTCTGGGATTTCATGTAAAGCATTCCGTTTGATGTATCAAGCACCATTGATCCGGTACCTGGAGAAAATCCTGTGATATCCGTTATGATCTGGTAGGTGGAGCAGTTTACCACAAGTACATTGCCGCTCGGGCCGTCAACGTAAAGTGCGTTGTTCTGCCGGTCGTACAGGCTGTACCCAAAGTAGGAAGAGCCGTTGATGAATCCCACCACTGAATTCGAAGTCGGGTTGTATACTGTGATTGTTCCAAGGGGGCCGTTGGAAACGAACAGATAACCGCTGGCAGTGTCGTAGCTGAGTCCAGATATATCCTGGAACCTGTATATTGTGGAGTGAGGCTCAAGGTAGTGAACCGTCTCGTTTGCACTTCTGAAGTTCGAGGCATTGGCGGCAGTCTGTGAAAAGGAATTCACAACAGGTGGCAAGTTTCCACTCGAATTGACCGAAGCTATGCTGATGGAGGAGGTCAGGAGAACTAAAAGGAGGAGCAGGGTTGCCAAAACATTTACGCGCATTCATGAGTCCCCTATATGCGGCACTTCAAGTGTCATGTATGTGGGATATACGCCCGTAAGGTTTAAAAACTTGACTCTCAGCCCGTCAAAGCAGTTTCCGTGTTAATGTGGATTCTATGCCAAAAATGTCTACTGCACGTATGCTCACGGTCCTTTCTCCGGGATTTCCGGGAATCCTGATGCACACCTTGCGCCTTACTCCGTTATTGCCTGCGACACCGTTCCCGTGGCTCTGCCACCTGTTCCTGAAAAGCTTTCCGTCATATTCCGGATCCACGCTCCAGTACTCGATCAGGCCTAGGGGATCGGATAACATTATGTGCTCAATTTTCTCTCTGCTTTCAGGTTCCAGCCGAAGGGCTTCGAGTGAGAGCAGGGAGTAACTTTGAAGCTCTATCTCGAGAATGTATTCATTTTCATCCCGCCCTTTCTTCGATACTTCCTTATGCCGCAAATCAGGGACCGGAGCGACACCTGTGTGCCAAAACTTGCTTAGCTCGCCATAATCTTTGGCCGATCTCATTTTTTCAATAAGGCTCTCACTTATGGCAAGCACTTTC
The DNA here is from genome assembly GCA_046703705.1 of Thermoplasmataceae archaeon. Taxonomy (GTDB): domain Archaea; phylum Thermoplasmatota; class Thermoplasmata; order Thermoplasmatales; family Thermoplasmataceae. Next base: position 7,247 of record JBJKST010000034.1, on the reverse strand, counting down.
AGCCTTGGATCGTTCATTTTCTCCATTATCCTGCCCAACTCATTTTCAAAAGCCCATCCCAGGACAGCGATCCTATCCCAGCTTCCATTGTAGGATTCAAGAATGTTCAGTGCTTTGCGAATAGTTGCTTTGCCAGTCTTCCTGGAAGGTGAGTCCACATAGACAAGAGTGTTGCGGTCCTTGATATGCCCAAGATTTGGGGAATGGGGGTTTCCGGGCGGAAAAGATTTAGCTCCGTAAATGCTCATCGCTGCCCTTATCGCATCACTTTGCCTGATTGGCTGCCATCCTCCTGCACTTCCCCGGAGCTTTGAAACGGACTGCAGAAGAAAGGGCCTTGAATTCTTCTCTATCAGGCGCTGCCTTGCGATCCTGCAAGCCTGCTTTCCGAGTTCACCGCCTATCCAGTTCCTCCCCATTCGTTCTGCAACAGCCATGGTCGTGCCGGACCCGGAAAAAAAATCAGCGACTGTACTACCCGGGTTAGATGAAACGCTGATTATCCTCTTCAGCAGGTCTTCAGGCTTCTGGGTCGGAAACCGCAACCATTCGCCTGATGTGGATGTGATAGGAAGCACGTCATCCCAGAGGTTGGAAAGCGGCTGGCCTTCAAACTCATCCATGTACTTCTTCTGGCGCGGGGTGCCATCCCTTGTCCAGTAGATAACATAAGGGTTTTCCTTCAGTTTTTTGTCAAGTGTCTCCTGGCTCCAGGCGAATCTTCTTCCTGCAGGAAGCTCTATTGTCCTGTTTCCGGGAAATGACAGCTTTCTGGGTTCGTTCCCGGAAAGAACAAGCGGCTGGGTCTCAAACTTCCTTCCGGTCTCTTCCTCGGTGTATGGAAATTTTTCCTGCAGCGCCAATTCATCAACCCTGTGGTGCTGTTCATTGAAAATGTATTTCGGGCCCTTGCTGTAAAAAAGGATCGTATCCAGCTTTCTGCTGTAATTCCTAGACCCTCCCCTGGCACTGCTCACCATTACGTGCCTTTTCCACATTATCTCATTTCTGAGGTTCTCCTTGCCGAATATGTCGTCCATTATTATCTTGATGTAATGGCCAACATGCCAGTCTATGTGGACATATATTGAACCCCTGTCGCTCAGGAGCTCCCTCATAAGAACCAGTCGCGGCACAATCATCTCCAGGTAGGACCTGGTGCCTGATTTCCAGGTGTCAGAGTATGCAAACAGCTCAAACACCGAACTCTTCTGCCCATTCTCGCTTGATGGGAGGTCTATTCTTGTATTGTAATCCGTCTTGCTGCCAAAAGGCGGGTCGATGTAGATAAGGTCAATCTTTCCCCGCATGGCAGTGAGTCCCGAGTCATGGTCTCCGGCCAACAGGGCCTGCATCACACGCAGGTTGTCACCCTGGATTAGCCTGTTAAAATGGCTTTCACCATTGATGGCAAATTTTCCTGCTGTTTCGGAACCGTTAAGGCAATTGGTTGATCTGTTCGGGTAGACCAGCTCCTCAGAAAACAGCAGACCCTTGACAGGCTTTTCAGAGCCCTTCAGAATCCTTTCAGCTTCCTTCTTTCCTCTCCTTATCAGACCGGGCAGATCTTCTATTAACGACCGCTCCTCATTGCCCGATTTTGTTACAGCCATGTCACCCAATGTCCCGATTCAAGCCAGACCCGGCGCCTGTGAATTCTCTCCGCAACCAATCATGGTGTAGTTTTATAATTTTTGTGACCGGGCACTGATACCCACGGAATGCGCACCTATATTAGCCGTTTTCATTTCACACATGCGGACATGAACGCCAAAGTTGATGAGTTCCTGGATAAGGCCCTTAGGTGGAAGGAAGAATTTCAGAAGTTGAGAAGCATAGTTCTTGATTGCGGGCTGACTGAGGAGCTCAAGTGGGGTGTTCCCTGTTACACTGCCCAAGGGAAGAACGTGGTCTTGATTCACGGCTTCAAGGACTACTGCGCACTGCTGTTTGTCAAGGGGGTGCTGCTGCATGATCCCAAGGGCATTCTGGTGCAGCAGACCGAAAATGTGCAGGCTGGCCGCCAGATAAGGTTCACCAGTGTCCAGGACATATATGACCTAGAATCAGACTTGAAAGAATACATAAGAGAAGCAGTCGAAGTGGAAGAATCAGGTTTGAAAGTGAGGCATAAGAAAACTTCAGAGTTCCATGTCCCTGATGAATTTCAGAGCAAATTGAATGATATGCCAGACCTGAAGGCCGCTTTCGAGGCCCTGACACCGGGGAGGCAAAGAGGTTACCTTTTCTATTTTTCCGTGCCAAAACAGTCCAAGACAAGAGAGGCAAGGGTTGAGAAGTCCATTCCACGAATTATGGATGGGAAGGGGCTCAACGACTGAGTGCTCATTTATTTGCGGTTATTCCTGGAATTCCTGACCGCAAGAAAATATGAATTTTATGAAAAAATAAGGATTGTGAATGAACCACTGGAGCAGTGGTCCGTAATCAACGCCTCCTCCTCATTACATAGAACGCTCCTGTGATCGCGATTAGCACACCAACAGCACCAATTGCGGCATACACTCCTGCACCAAGAGGCGAAGATGGCGGACTCTTTGCCGGAGCAAGGGAGGCACTGATGTTTTCAGTCTGTCCCGGGCTGAGGGTGAAATTTTCATACTTCGTCACAAAGCCCTTCCCAGAGATTATAACATGGTAAGTGCCGGCTGGCGCCGTTTCGTTGAAGGAGAAGTTGCCAGATCCGATATTTTTCCCGTTTATTGTCACATTGACTCCAGCTTGCGTAAAGTTGCCAGTAATGTATGCCCAATGTAGGTACTGAACATTGACTGTTATGTTTGTCCCTGCTACTGTTGACGTCCCAGTTCCCGATGATGTGTAGTATGAAGTCGTGTTTTCTGCTGCGTAGGTAAATGTTGTAATGGTGGTTGTAGTAACGCTGTAACTGCTTGAATTGACTTCGTGCAGTGTTCCATTGAGTTCAAGGTACCAGGTCGACCCTGAAGGGAGCCCTGTCTCTGATATCTTGAACGTGTGCATCTGAAGATATGTGGTGTTTAAGCTGAAACTGTTGCTTCCAATGAACGAGAATGTGCCTGATTCGCCTCCTCCCTTGTAGCCTGCTTTTGTGTGCACAACATACGAATAGTTCTGGTACGTTCCGTTTACTATATCAAACACTATCTGGCTTCCCGCAGACGTCTTTGTAACCCCGTTGAATGTCACTGACCACGTCTCTCCAGGGATGATGCCGATCTCCTTGAAAACTGCTTGAGGATTTGTCCATGGCTTCACAAGCGGGTAATAATCCGTATAGCCTGTGTACACGTTGTAAGCTGTGTCGTTGATTCCGTCACTGCCGGGAACATTCTGCCCGGTGCCTGAATAGTTGTCTGCAGTCTTCAAGGAACCCCAGTAGTTGCCCCCAATGGGGTACGAAAGATTCAGCCTTATGTTATAATTGGAGCCGGAAGTGGAGAAAGGCGTATCATAGTAGGCAATATCATTGTGATAAAACGTCCCGTTGTTCGTGTTCGAGAAATACACAGCGCCAAGTGAGTCATTGAAGGTGTTCCCGTAGAAAGTGAAATTGTCTGCTCCAAACATGCCAAAGCTTCCTGCAAACCCTGTCACGTAGTTGTCGTATCCGGTAATGTTGTCACCACCTGCGAGATATAAGCCACCTGCATAGGATTCGTACCCGTTGAGATAATTTCCTGTTATCGTGGAATTGCTTATGTTGTACAATGAGTACCCCATGGTCGCCTTAGCCTTGGGGAATGCAGCACTGTTATTCAGAAACTTAGTATTACTAGCATTGAGCAGATAAACTCCATTCTCTTTTGTTGCGTTGCCGTTGAACAAAACATAGTTGTTTGAGATCACAGCGCTCTGGAAACCCTGGTTTGAGTCCAGGTAGACTCCGGTCTCATTTTCGGCCAGGGCGGCTGTCTTCATCTTGATGGTGTTACCTGATACGTTAAGGTCTTGCGGCACGTAAGATGTGTTTGTATGTTCAAATATTCCGGTGAAGTCGAAAGCAGAGTATACGGATACGGAGTTGCCTCCCACCGACTGGCTGGATCCGTTGATTGAGATTCCGTAAACGGTCTCAGTTCCGTACAGGCTGATCACATTGTTGTGAATTTGCGTGAAATTGGAATTCATGCTGTTTTCCTTCACAGCAGTTACGTTTGTGCCTGAAAGATTGAAGTTATTGGAAGAGAAACTCATGTAATTGCCATTCATGGAAAAAATTCCATAGGTGTTTCCTCCCGACTCGTTGAAATTGTTCCCGTCCACCACCGTATTGTTGCCCTCGGCCTGGACCCCGTATGTCTCGGGAGAAGCTGAGCCATTGAACACCGAGATGTTATTTTTCACCACATTGGCCTGAGTGCCAGCTAAAGTGATCCCCGCGGATGCAAATCCATTGGAGTTGACTGCTATGTTGTTATGCGAAATGGTTCCTGTGCTGTCAAAGTAAACGGCGCCCCCAGTACTATGCGGGAAACCTTCGACGGAAAGAATTACCGAGTTGTCCTCAAAGGTGTTATTGTAGAGGGTATTTACATTGAATGGTACATAATAGGCGGCGTAATTCGAGGCAGTGTTGATGTTCAATCCCTTCACAACTGTGTAGTTTGCTGTGTCAAATATCGCAACTTCAGCCGGAGCTTGTTCGGTAATGCTTGAGTCGGTAAAGGTCGTGCTGTTTGATTGTATGAAAACTGCCGCAAAGTTGGCGTGGTATATGCTCAGAGTGTCGTTGTAGATGCTGTTATCAGAAGAATATTTTGCCGGGGATGGGAAATTTGTCATTGAAACCCCCATTCCAATGTCGAAGGCGTTAAAGGTGGTCTTGTTTTCCAGCGAGATAATGCTGTTGGACACATTGACATAATGTGTATTATTCATTACTGCAACCCCAGCGCCTACACCAGAGATGTTCAGCATGTTGAGGTTTATGTGCGACGCATCGGTGATCATTACTCCGCCGGTCGAGTTTGACGTAAGCGACAGGTCGCTGACTGCAATGTTGCTTACACCTGTAATGTTGACAAGTGGTCCCATGGAGAAGCTGTTATTGTAGAGTGTGTGACCCATTCCATTGACGATTACACCTGATTTCTCGATTGCCAGTGTCCCGTTCATGTCCCCGGTGAAGTTATAGTAGATGCCATTGTGGGAAATCGGGGGAGCTGTAGCCGAACCAGGTGTTGAGATTTGGCCGTCAGGAAGTATTGTAACGTTTCCTGTGAAGACGCTGTTCTGATACGGGGCTGCTGTGACCAACCTGCTGGAAGGCAACTGGTCTGCAGAAATAGACGCTGCCAGGGAAAAAGCGCAAATGGAAAGCACAACAGTCAATAATGTTAATAATTTAGTATTCACATCCTTTTAATAATAATGTATACAAAATAGTTTGTATTTAATAAAATTAGTATCAAACAAAGTTTAAAGGTTTTTTGTGATATTTGCACCGCCAGACCATTGCTGGCAGATCTGCTGAGTTATTCTACAGAGGGCAAAAATCTGATCGGGCACTCGCTGATATTATTCACCTTGACTCATCCATGATCAGAACCCTTCTCCCAATTCCTCCTTTCACTGCTATCAAATTACCTTTTAACAATATCAAGAACCCTGGATGCTTGGCGTGGATTTCTGCAAAAAAGACCGGTGGATGGAAGGGAGAATTCTGAAGAACAGCAGTGAGCAAGCGAAATGAATATATTTCTTAAGAAGAGTGCGCTTATTAGGAGTAATCGGAATCCGTCAGCTATAGTTGCTTGCAACATAGCGAGGGAATCTGAAAACCAAGTCACAGAAGTGGAGAATAATAAAAGATGACGCAGACTAACAGCCTCTTGCGCAGAGATGTCAGATTACTCGGAAACTTGCTTGGAGAGGCCATAATTTCACAATGCGGACAAGAGGTCTTTAACGAGGTGGAAAGAATTCGCCACGCAGCCAAAAATTTGCGCAGCAGAAAAGATGACGCGAGCCGCAGTTCGTTTGAAGAGAGAATCAGGCGCATCCCCTCAAAACACAGGGGCAAAGTCATACGCGCGTTTTCGCTTTACTTTGAGCTTGTCAACATAGCAGAACAGAACCACAGGATTCGAAGGCGAAGAGAATATGAGTTTGAATTCGAGAAACAAAACGTATCTTCCCTGTCCCGTGGAACTTTCGGAAACGCGTTGAGCAGGCTTCGCCAAGGGGGTTTCAGTGAGGACCAGATTGAGGAATTATTGCAGAATTTGGGACTCGAACTTGTTTTTACGGCACACCCTACTGAAGCAATGCGCCGCACCGTGCTGAACAAACACCGAAAGATCGCCACAACCCTTCAGACTTTTGATGACCCGATGCTGACCAGCAGGCAGAGGTCAGAAGCAGAGAAAAGACTGCGTGCTGAGATTGTTGGCCTTTGGCAGACCCGCCCCGTTCGCAAGCGGCGCATAACCGTTGATGACGAGGTCAGGAGCGGCCTGTATTTCCTGGGTGAAATACTGTTTGATGTGCTCCCTTCCCTTCATCTTGAGTTGGAGGAGCAGCTGGCAGCCTATTACCCGGATCGTGAGTGGCAAATTCCGCCATTGGTTCGTTTTGGATCATGGATGGGAGGAGACCGTGACGGAAACCCCTCTGTGACCTCGGATGTGACCTTTCAGACATTGCTGATGCACTTCGATCTGGCCATGAACAAATACCAAGAACGCCTGGAACGTCTCCGGGAGGATCTGAGCCAGTCCTATGAGTTGGCAGGGGCAAGCGACGAGCTTATTTCATCCCTCCCGTCAGATACAGTGCCGGATGAGCCATATCGGGCAAAGATAGATGACATGCTTTCCAGGCTGGAAGCCACCAGGTCTCTGCAGCATGGTGGTGACCGGGGGCACAATGACGGAAATCCATATCCCGGGCCAGATTCTTTTGGGACAGACCTGAAGATCTTGGCTGATTCACTTCATTCCAACAGGGGTGAGTTGGTTGCCGAAACAAAGGTCAAACCACTGCTGCATCAGGTTGAGGTCTTCGGATTTCACATAGCGACTCTTGACATACGCCAGCACAGTGAAGTTCATGAGAATACGATTGCTGAATGGATGCAGTTGGCACATATTGGGGATTACCATGGGATGGACGAGGAAGAGAAGATTTCAGCCCTAACACGTTACCTCCAGGATCCAAGGCCCCTCATTAGCCCATTTGTTGAAGTGAGTGATAACAGCAAGGAGTCGCTTGAGGTGTTCAACGTAATGAGGTAGGGGCAGGAC
>JBJKST010000033.1:0-8579 GCA_046703705.1 Thermoplasmataceae archaeon | reverse complement strand
CACCAGTGGACACTGCAATGACGTGGTTGTCACTCACCCTGGTTACACAGGGCACCTCTGCTCCGATTTTGCCTGTTCTTGTGATCCTGTAACCTTCATTGCGGTACTCCAGTGTTGAATTTTCCATTCTGGCAACCATGCTAATTCCGGAAATGACTGTTATGCCGGATAAAGGGCTGAAAAATATCCTTACCTTTCTCCCGAAAATCTTGGCTTATAGCAATGTCGGCATCAACATGTGAAAGCCGATTCTCTCACCCCCGGCGTATATCCCCAGCCGGCCTGCACTGACTATCACACTGTATAAGCCACTATTAATAATTTAAACTTTTCAGTGTGGGTAGAATTAATTTAAACTCCGGAAAGATACAGGTTATTAATGCTGAAAGAGAGACTTTTGGAAGCAGGGGCCATAAAATTCGGCGATTTTGTCCTGACTTCCGGTAAAAAATCGAATTATTACGTGGACATAAAAGATGCTGCCACTGATCCGGACACACTGAAGGAGATAACGGAGGAGCTTTCCTCAAGAGTCAGGGCCAGGAAGATTGCCGGAATGGAACTGGGAGCTGTGCCAATAACCGTTGCAACTGCAGTCAGGCTGAAACTTCCGTACCTTGTGTTGAGGAAGGAGCGTTCCCACGGAACCAAGAAACTCATAATAGGACACCTGCAACAGGGTGAGGAAGTGGAGCTGATAGAGGATGTTGTAACCACTGGAGGGTCCCTTCTCAAAGCGGCAAATCTTGTCCGGGAGAATGGCGGAGTCGTGAAACGGGCAATAGTTGTAGTCGACCGCGAGGAAGGCGGAAAGGAAATGCTCAAGGAAAACGGAATTGAGCTTGAGTCTGTAATTAAAATTTCTGAAGTTCAGCCTAAAAAGTGATCAGGAGAATATATCGTCTATTCTCCCAAGCTCTATTGGCGTTGTGTCTTTTCCGACAAGAACGCCCCTTGAATTTGCTATTATTGAGGAGCCGATATACATGTTGCCGAAGTTTGCAGTGCCCGCTTTCACCGGAACCTTGAAGAGGCCGGACAGAAATTCCTGCTCTTCGTCGGACGCTTCGGGAGTTACAAGCATTCCCTTTTGTGTTACAACTCCGACACTGCCTACGGTCTTTATTCCGCCTATCGTTCCCTTTATGACTTCGACGCCAAGCGTGTCTTCAATTTTCTTCCTGGAAGTATTGTTGAACCCCGTGTGTATCAGGGCAGCGTGATCGTTGGCAATTATGTCATTTCCCAGGGCATTGAATTTGTCCTTAAGGTAAAGGATATTTCTCCCCGGCATTTCAAGTTCAAAACCTTCTTCCCAGCCATTTTGGGCAACGATTATCCCGTTGGAATTAATTACTGTCATGGACCCTATGAGGTTGGAATTGTTGACCAGGGTCTTCTTCACAGCAACCCCCAAGACTTCCTCAATATCCTGTACAACTTCATCCTCAACGGTTAGGGGGACAATGGCGATGTCCTCCCACGCCCTGGCGTATACGCCGATATAGTTGCTTTTCAAAATGGAAATTTTCTTGATCATACTACTAAGGCAGAATGACTTCTGTCGTCCCTTCCTGAAGTTTGATAACTTTTACCTGGATGTGGGAAGGGATTTTAGTTCGTCCCCGGTTCCATACCGCTTCATTCACCTTAGTATCGATCCATATTTTGTCCGATTCCGATTTTGTGAATCTTGCCACGTATTCCTTTATAATTGCCATCACGCTATCTGCCCTTCTCTTCCTTGAGGACAGCTTTGCTTTCCTCAGTGGTATATTGAGAAGGATTTCATTGCTTACCTGATTCTCAACCATTTACGATCACAACTTAAGGTTGTTTCTTCTCCAGTTTCTTCTCTTCGGGTTCTGGGTAACCTTTCTGTCGGTTTTCATCATTACCCAGCCTGGCACCCTTCTGTTAGCCTTTACTCTGTTCAATAGCCTTATTTTCCTTCCCAGTTCCTTGTTTCTACTCATTTGCCTCTCCTCTCAATCTTAATGTCCCTTCTTGTTTCGGTCATTCTTGACAGTATGTCCTTGATGTCTCTCTCTGAAAGCACCCTGTTTATCCTGCCCATAGATGCAAGCTGAATAAGCTGGTTTTCGACGTTCTCAGCCAGTTCTGGCTTGACGAGCCTGACGTTGGCCAGCCTCTCTCGGGCCTGAGGGTCGAGAATCTGTCTGAGAATCTGCTGCTTTCTGGCCCTTTCCTCTTCCTGGGCCCTCTGCTGATCCTCGGATGCTCTTTCATCCTCGGCAGCCCGCTGCATCTCCTGCATTTTCCTTCTTCGCAGTTCTCTCAGTTCCTCGTCATCTTCCATAACTAATCACTTACAACAGTTTTTCAAGAGATTTGTCTTTTTCCACAAGTTCCTTGATAACTTCCTTTGAAGCCTGGTCAAGCAGAGACTGTCCCTGAGGTGAAACAGACCTGCCATTCTTGTCCTTCTTCACATATCCTAACTTTTCAAGCATCATAAGGGTGTGCCTTACTATGGACCTGCTCCCCTTTGCCGGGTGGTATCGCTTCGATCCTCTGTCAACACGACCCCCATAGTATTCACTTAGCCTCGATGTTCCTATTGGCCCGGAAAGGTAAACTCTCCTCAGTGTGGATGCAAGTCTTGTGTAGTACCAGTCATCCTGTTCCCACGCCTTCTCCTTGTGCACCCCTGCCTTTGCGAATTTCATCCATTCCTCAGCTTTTACTCTCTTGTCGTCCTGGAATTTTTTCGCAAGATTCTTAAGTAGTAATTGGGCTGGGACTTTTTTAACGTCTACCATTTGTAATCACTTAGCCTTGGCTGATTTAAAAAATATTAATAATTTTTACTGTTTTTCACCCAAATCCAATATCGTTTCATGATTCCCGCCCAAGATATGAATATAATGGTGCATTTTCCCGAGGTTTCCCGGTAATTCTTATAACTGCAACCAGGGCAATGAAGTTGAGAAAACTGTTCATGAGGTAAAAGAAGTATGGGCTGGACTGAATTGATCCGAAGGACAGTGCAGTAACAACGGCGGATAAAAGCACAGGCGCCAGCACAATACCTGCAGTGGCAACAAACATGCTGGCTATGAAGAGCCCTCCTCCGAAAGAGTAGAAATTAACAGTAGATGCTTCTCTGGGCAATCTCAGCATGAGCCTCCTTATGTTGAACAGGGATGAGTATGAGTACCCCAGAATCAGATTTGCAGGCACAAGCACATCGTATGGAGACGGCCCATAATTCCATCCGATGATGAGAACCGACACCGGAATGATGATTGCTGCGAATACAATCAGGCCAAGTATGGCTTTTGAATAAATTATGTCCCTGGATTCCACCGGCAGTGAGTAAAGGGCCTCTATGCCTGTTCCTTCAGACACAACGAGTATCAGGGAGTAGAAACTGGCGCATATTACCAGTATAGAAGTGAGGGAAAAATATGTGCCGAGGTTTCCAATTCCGCCCTCTGCCCCGTATATCAGAACAGACAGTATCGTGGGGAACACGAATATGATTGGTATAAAGAGGAGTATTACGTTTTGCGACTTCCTCGCCACGATCCTCACGTCCTTGAGAATCATTGAGGCGGTGAGGTTTCTCCCGCTGAATTCAGTGAATCTTTCAGGGCTGAACATCTCCCTGGATTTTCCGATTTCGAGCGACCTGTCTACGGCAGCAGAATTTGACGCAAACATCAGGAAAACGATGGCCAGAGTGTACAGTGCGGATGATGTCGCGTCAGTCAATATCCCGTATATTGTGCTGTTCCCGAGGAAAACTACATAAGGAAGATTTGCCAGGGGAATGAGCCTATTCAAAGGGAATGGGAAGGCAGGAATGAAATTCGGTATGAGGCTCGGCAGGTATATCCCTATTTCAAAGACAGCGAATACAATGAGTATGAGCAATACCCTCATAGTGCTCTTCAAGGTGCTCAGGATGCCGGCCCGGTCGTGGTTCCCCCTGCCTGTGATGAATGCGTTTATGGATGCACCTGCAGTGTATCCCATCATAATGATCAAAAATCCCCACAAGGAGCCAAAGAAGAGCACCAGCATGCTTCCGCTTTTCCAGGCGAACCATACGACTGCGGGCAGCACAGCGAAAATGGTGCTGGAACCGCTGTAGAGAAACCAGGAAAGCATGACCGCCCTCTTCTTCCCACCGTACGGAAGCCATGATACCGGACCCAGCAAGTTCATGTTGCTGATTGAGTTGAAGAAGAGCGTGGAACTGTATATGCTGATAATCAGTGCGTAGACATAGACAATGAACCCTATGTTTGCTACGCTCTCAAGGCCGCTGCCGGAGAAGATGTAAGGACTTATTAGCAGGAATGAGAAAACCGCAAAGGAGATTGAATTTGCAGCATATGACACTCTGAGGAAGCCGGCAAGGCTTTTCCTGGTTGCGTTCCTGTCTCCCTGCCCAGCGTGGCTTGGCGATCTTTTCACTGCCTGGTACCGCTGCTCGATCATCAGCATTCTTGCAAGGAAAAGAACCGTTGATTTCATGCTCTGAACGAATCCTTGAGTGAATTAATCAGGGGAGCCAGATCTTCGTTGCCTGTGACCGTCAAGAATATCTCCTCAAGGTTAGAGGAAGAGTTTCCCGACCTCTGCTTCAGCTCCTCCATTGTTCCGGTGCTTACAATCCTGCCTTTGTAAAGGATGGCAACTGTGTCACAAACGCTCTCAGCTACGTCCATTATGTGTGTGGAGAAGATGACCGTCTTCCCCCTTTCGGCAAAACTTCTAAGAAGCTCCTTCAGCACTTTTGCAGACCTGGGGTCCAGGCCGTTCATTCCTTCGTCCAGTACCACGATCTCTGGATCATGGAGGAGAGCGGCAATTATGGCCACTTTCTGCCTTGTGCCGAACGAAAGCGATCCTATGAATGTATCGAGCGAGTCCGAAATGTCCAGGGCCTTGACCAGCCCGGCTATCCTTCCTTCCACATCAGATGGATCTATGTTTCTCGCCGAAGCAACGAATGAAAAAAACTCCCCCGGAGAAAGTGATTCATACATAGTTGGAACCTCGGGCACGTATCCCACTATTTTCTTCACTTCATTGCTGTCTCTTGAAGGGTCAAGCCCTTTTACACTGACAGAGCCTGCTGTCCTGTCAATCAGGGCTGAGACGATCTTGAGGAAGGTGGTCTTGCCGGAGCCGTTTGGTCCCAGTATTCCGAATATTCTGCCCGGCTCAATGTCGATGCTGAGGTCATTCAGCGCATACTTGTCAGCGTACTTCTTGAAAAGGTTGCGTACGCTGATGGATGCCACCATGGAGATGCCATGGGCCACTTAATTAAATATATTGCCGCCGGCGTTGCGGCATGGGGCGAAGAGAACTACAGTAGTGTAATTCCGAAAACTAAGTGGAATACCTCTCCCAGGGCAAAAACGGCAGCCGCTGCCGTAAGTGACAGGAGTGCTGCCTTGACCGAGCTTCTCAGAATGCCTATGTTCATTGACAGCGCGACCAGGGCATTGGTTATTGCCTGGCTTATGGCAACCAGTATTACCGCCAGAATTAATCCCGGGATGGGCTGCAGAAACACAAAAGGAAGAATTGGCACTGCAGCCCCTATAATGTATGAGCCCCCGACGCTGGCAGCTGATTTCTTGGACTGTTTTGAATATTCCTGGATACGTTTCTCGTCGGACTTGAGGCCAAGGAGTTCCCTTTTTCTCTCCTCGTTTATCCTGAATTCACTTTCCGAGTTCTTGGCAAGATATGCCCCCAGGCTCATGCTTATTGTTCCGCTGAGGCCCACAAGGATTCCTCCCAGTGCTATGTAAATGTGGTTTGTTATGATTGCCGCGAGTCCTGCTACAGCTCCCAGGACTTCCACAAGGCCGTCGCTTACGCCATATATTATGTCCCTGTTCTTCTCAATCTGTTCCTGGCTCTTTTCCATCTGATTTTCGAAGACTTCCTCGTGCTCTATTTCCTCCTTGATGATCTTCTGGAGCCCTTCCCGGAACTCCGGAGTGCCTTCGGATTCCTTTATGAAGTCGCTGTACTCCCTAACCGTGTTTATCTCTCCGTGTTCAAGCAACCTCACAGTCATGTAGGTGCCTATGACCCTGGAGAGAAAAAGGAGCCACAGAACTTTCGACCTCTTGGGCCTGATCCGTGAAACCTCAACTCCGGACTTCTCGAGATTCTTTTTCCAGAACTCGGAGTGCTTGTCCTCGACGTCAGACAGCCTCTTGAGGTTTTCCCGGAAGCTTTCGTCCTCCACCTGCTGTGACAGCTTCTTGTAAAATTCCCTGTCGGTAATTTCATCCTTGAAGAAACCTTTCTGTGCTTCAATGCTGATCTCGGAGGGCATTAACTCTTGATGTTACCCTGTTTAATAAAATTAGCCAATATAAATAATGGCGATAACCTGCACTAGATTAAACACATTGGAAAGATTTAATTATTCACGTATTAATACGAAAATCGTATATTGCTTTCGTTTTTCATCTGATAAAATATATATTATTACGCAAAATGTTCTAAGGTGATTTTATGATGTCAGATGAGAAACAGAGTATGAAGAAACTTGACAGGATAGAAATCAACACACCTCTTCCGGGACCTGAGGCGAGGAAGGTCATTCAGGAAGACAAGGAATACCTTGCAACCAGCACAAAATCAATGGATATCGTGGCAAAGAGGGGAGAGGGAGTTTTCATAGAGGATGTTGACGGTAATGTTTTCATAGACTTTGCGAGTGGAATAGGAGTGACCAATCTCGGGCACGTCCACCCTTACATAACGCAGAAGGTGCAGGAGCAGCTCCAGAAATTGTGGCACTTCGCAGGGACCGACTTCTATTACAGGGAGCAGGTAGATGCTGCCAGAGCACTTGCAGAAGTGACGCCTGGAAAATTCAGCAAGAAGACGTTCTTTACAAACAGCGGTGCAGAAAGCATAGAGGCTGCAATCAAGATCGCAAAGGCAAGCACCGGAAAGGGGCAGTTCATAGGATTCATTGGCGCTTTCCATGGCAGGACCCTTGGTGCACTTTCTTTGACGGCATCCAAGCCCATCCAGAGGAAGGGATTCTTCCCTTCAATGCCGGGAGTGGAGCATGTGCCTTTCCCAAACCCATTCAGGAATCCATTCGGCATTGACGGGTACGAGGAGCCGGAGGAGCTTGTAAACAGGACTATTGAGTTCATAGACAAGTACCTGATGAAGACTTTCGTCCCCAAGGAAAATGCTGCAGCATTCTTCGTTGAGCCAATACAGGGAGAAGGAGGCTACATTGTTCCGCCCAAGTCTTTCCATAAAAGGCTGAGGCAACTTGCAGACGAGAATGAAATGCTCGTGGTTATGGACGAGGTACAGGCAGGATTTGGAAGGACAGGCAAATTCTTTGCGTCAGAGCATTTCGGAGTGGAGCCCCAGATAATTACCCTTGCAAAGGCCATTTCAAACGGTGTGCCAATGGGTGCGGTAGTAATGGATTCAAAGCTGGATTTCCCTGAGCAGGGAAGGCATTCCAACACCTTCGGGGGGAATCTCCTTGCCTCAGCATCGGCAGTGGCAACAATAGAAGTGATGAAGAAAGACCACATTCTTGAGAACGCCACAAAGCAGGGAAACCACCTGAACAAGAGGCTCCATGAGCTCCAGGAGAAGTATGACTCCATTGGAGATGTCAGAGGCCTTGGGCTGATGCAAGCGATTGACTTTGTGAAGGACAGAAAGACCAGGGAGCCGGATGCGAAGCTGAGGGACAAGGTTGAGAAGAGCACGTTCGAGCATGGGATGATAGTTCTTCCGACTGGCCTTAGCGCAATAAGGTTCATTCCGCCTCTAATCATAACTGAGGAGCAGGTGGACATGGGAGTAGAAGCACTTGATAAAGCCATCAAGGCTTCCCTCTAACCCTTTTTTACCACTTTTTTTGAGGTGACAATGCTGTTATCTTTTCGGGAAATAAATTAAGTATTCCGGCACACGAAAAGGACCCTAATAGAATCCCAAAAAATCATTGGAGTTCAATTTTTATAGCTTGTATCCTTGGCAACACTAATCCAGAATACACAAAATATGTTGAGAAGTAGTTAAGAAAAAGATTCTCTATTTTCTGTTTGCGCCAGCACCAAAAGATATCAGTCCTGCCCCTATCGCAGCCAAGACAATGCCTAATATGTAGGAATTATATGCAGCCCCAAGTCCATAGTACATAAGGAACAATCTCGAGAACTGGGTGAATTGAAGGGATATCCCTAGAACCAGTAAAAAAGAACCTATTCCCATTATGGCTGGTTTCACAAAACTTCAATATTCCCATTTTATAAAGTCCTTTTCATAGGATATAGATTATGGAAATTTATCTTCTCCACTTAAGGTGAAATTAAGGTTAAGGCATAGTTTCATTGGTCACGCCCCCTTTCAAGCGAATACTAAAGGAGCACTCACACCATTCTTTGTTAACGAAAAACAGAAACAACCTCACCAACCAACCCGCTGGAGTAAATTAAGTGATCCTACATTCAACAGGTCCACAGTATATAATCAAATTGCAGGAGGGTAATCATTGCTTGTGCAGGTTACATCCAAACAAAGAGCACAAAAAG
>JBJKST010000032.1:0-6647 GCA_046703705.1 Thermoplasmataceae archaeon | reverse complement strand
GGCCCGGTCCTGCTCGGAATTGAGCTTTTCATGCCAAACTCAATCCAGCTGGCTATTTTCGCATCTATACTTTCAATACTTCTAGCCATTCCCATAGGGACATATATCGGGGCAAGGCCAAACTCGTTTGCAGACCAGGCAGGCAGGGTATTTTCCCTGGTCGGCTACGCACTGCCCCCGTTCGTTCTGGGAATTCTTCTCATCCTTGCATTTGGGCAGGGAGTTTCAAATGAGCCATTCGCTGTGTTGCCATTCAACGGAGTGGTGAATGTTCCCACCCCGGTTCCGGGCTGGCTGCTCAACCAGCAGACCGGATTTATCATTTCATCCCCGACGCATCTTGTGTTCTTCGATGCGCTTATTCAAGGGCGCCTTGATATCGCTTGGAGCGCCTTCCTTCACCTGATTCTTCCTGTGGCTACACTTACCTACACCATCCTCGCCGGCCTTCTAAGGTTTATCAGGGCAGGAATGGTGGATGCCACAAACCAGGAATACGTCAAGACCGCAAGGTCGAAGGGCGTTCCTGAAAACATGATCATAAAGCGCCACATAAGGAGAAACGCCCTGATCCCCACAATCACGGTAATGGGCCTTCTGATAGCAGGCCTCCTGAGTGGTGTCGTGGTCATAGAAATTCTGTTCACTTACCACGGGCTGGGCTGGTTCGCGGTTACTGCGACCCTGGACAACCAGATATACGGAGTCCTTGATACGACCCTTGTATTTGGGCTGATTCTGGTGTTCGCCAATCTGATAGTTGATATTGTGTATGCCTTCATGGACCCGAGGATAAGGTATTAGGTGATTTAATTGGCAGAGGCAAACGTATTTAAGAAAAATGTTGAAGCTCCAAAGAGGAACCCGAGAATGGAGGACATGAAGCACACGCTTCACCTGTTCTTCAAGAACAAGCTCGCATTCACGGGTTTCGTTATCATGCTGATTTACTTCGGCATTGCACTGCTTGATTTTGTTTACCCCCAGTATCTGGGAGTATCAAATGCAAACTCCATGCTGTCATTCCTTTACGGAAAGCAGCCGCAGCTTATCCCCCCGTCGCCGCCTACCCTAAGCAAGGGCATAATGTACATATTCGGAACAACGCAGTATGGAATTCCGATACTTCCGGCAATGCTGGCGGCACTGAAATTCGACATGGCATACTCTCTTGCAATCGTTGCAGTCGGAGTTGCAATCGGCATGATCATTGGCACAGCATCCGGCTACCTCGGAGGAATGGTTGACGAGTTCATGATGAGGATTACTGATATCTTCTTCAGCATACCCCAGATAGTCTTGGCGCTCGCCATTATCTATACGCTCGGTGACAATTTCATATTCATTGTCGTTGCATTCATGATCATCTGGTGGCCAATATATGCCAGGCTTTCGCGTAGCCTTGCCCTGAGCACAAAGGAGATGCGTTATGTCGAGGCTGCAACAGCTTCCGGCTCGTCGAAGTTCAGGAACATTTTCGTCCATGTGTTTCCTAACGTGCTGTCTCCAATATTCGTGCAGATATCGCTGGATATAGGCATAATCGTGCAGCTATTCGCGAGCCTGGAGTTCATCGGGCTCAACAGGGGTAACCCCTACCTGCCGGAACTGGGGATTATAATCAACTGGGGCAACCAGTACATCGTTTACGGGGCCTGGTGGCCAATTCTCATACCTTCAATATTCCTGGTGATTTTCACCATCGCAGTCAGTGTTATGGGAGATGGCCTAAGGGATGTTCTTGACCCCAAACTGAGGAGGTAATCAAATGGAAACAGAGGTTAGTCAAAGAGAAGTCAAGGAAGAAAATTACGTCGAAGTCAGGAATCTTGTCACCCAGTTCTTTACCTTCAAGGGAATAGTAAAGGCTATTGATGGCGTAGATCTTGAAATAAAGAGAGGCGAGGTATTCGGGCTTGTGGGAGAAAGCGGATGCGGAAAGAGCGTTACAGCAACATCCGTAATGGACCTGGTTCCAGACCCGCCGGGAAGGATCATATCCGGCCAGATCTACATCGATGGCTTCAACATCATATCGGATCTGGACAAACTGGCAAAGATCACAGTAAAATCCGAGACCAACGTCAAGGTAAAAAGAAACAAGAGGCTGATAAAGAGGCACAACTACATCCTTTCGAAGATAAGGGGAGACAAGGTGGCAATGATCTTCCAGGAACCGTTCCTGGCCCTCAATCCCGTTCTTACAATCGGATACCAGATAGTTGAGAATATTATGCTTCACAGCAGGATCGACATCATCAACTCCGTAATACGAAGGGAAACACTGGGTGAGGACGGAGTAAACGAGCTTCTTGAAAGGATCGTCAAGACAAAGGACCATGACGAGAGGAGGCGTATAGTAAACAGGTGGAGCAGGGAATACGGTGTCCCGGATTCTGACCAGTCAATTTACGATCTCCTGAACACTTCAGAAGACATCAACTACGTCAAGAATGAGCTCCTGGCCCTGCTTAGCGAGGAGAAGACCGGCATCGACCTGCAGCCACTCGCAGTGGCACGTGAGTACTACAAGCTGGATGACGAACTGTTCTCACTGAATCTCCAGCTTATCGAAGCGGAATCCAGGAAGGATGAAGCAAAGGCTAGCCAGCTTGTTCAGCAAATCAGCGCCAAGAACTCGGAAATGAGGTCCAAGTTCATGTCCTTCATCATAAAGAACAAGCTTATGAGGAAGAGAATGGAAAAACCCTTTGTCAAAGAGGCCAGAAGGAGGGCGCTCGAGCTGCTCAATCTTGTCAATATCGCAGGCCCTGAAAGGGTCATCGACTCATATCCCCATGAGCTCAGCGGAGGAATGCAGCAGAGGGCAATGATTGCCATGGCGCTTGCCGCAAACCCGAAGCTTCTCATTGCTGACGAGCCGACAACAGCACTTGATGTTACGACACAGGCTCAGATCCTAGAACTGATCAAGGAGCTTAACACTGTAACAGGCAGCTCGGTCCTGTTCATCACGCACGACCTTGCAGTTATAGCTGAAATGTGCGACAGGGTCGGTGTCATGTATGCAGGAAACCTGGTTGAGGAGACTTCGGTTAAGGAGATTTTCCATGACCCCAAGCATCCCTACACCATGGGGCTTATGAGGGCAATACCGAGGGCAGACAGGAAGAGGTCTGCGGACCAGAAGCTGGAGTCCATTCCGGGAACAGTTCCAAACCTGATTACTCCCCCTTCAGGATGCAGATTCCACCCAAGATGCAAATTCGCAATGGATGTCTGTTCAGAGAAGAAGCCGAAACTGGTTGAAGTTGAGAAGGGCCACAAGGTGGCCTGCTTCCTTTATTCAAGGGAATATGTCGGGCAGCCGGCAGGTGAAGCACAATGACTGATATGGAACAAAAGGACGTACTGCTGTACGTATCGCACCTCAAGAAGTACTTTGACATTTCGTCCGGCCTCAGGAAATCCAAGGGAAAAGTCAAGGCCGTAGATGATGTGACGTTTGCACTGAGAAAGGGGGAAACCCTCGGAGTAGTGGGCGAAACCGGATGCGGCAAGACAACGCTTGGCAGGACTATACTCAAGCTGATCGATGCCACGGACGGAAACGTCTACCTTGACCTGCCAAAGGAGAGGATGGACGAGATCGTTTCCCTTGAGGAGAAACTCCACTACATGAGGGATCCAAAGAGCAATTCCAAACACGACCCCAAGGAAGAGAGCGAGATACTGAAAAAACTTGAGGACCTCAGGGACAAGTACTCAATCACAAGATCCAAGGGGAGGAGACTACTTGAATACAGGAAGATAATGCAGCCTGTGTTCCAGGACCCATTCAGCTCGCTGGACCCGAGGAAACTCGTGAGAGACATCATAGCGGAACCGATGAAGCTGCTTCAGAGGGCGTCTGGAGACGATATCAGGAATACGACCATGAAGCTCATAGAGGAAATCGGACTCAGTGAAGACCACCTTTACCGTTTCCCCCATGAGTTCAGCGGAGGCCAGAGGCAGAGGATTGGAATAGCCAGGGCCATTTCAATAAACCCCAAGCTTCTTGTCCTTGATGAGCCAACTTCGGCTCTTGATGTTTCTGTGCAGGCACAGATACTTAACATGATGAGGGACATACAGAAGAAATTTGACCTTTCCTTCCTGTTCATCTCCCACCATCTCAGTGTCATCAGGATGATGTCGGACCGTGTGGCGGTCATGTACCTGGGAAAGCTCGTTGAGCTGTCAGAGACAGACGAGCTCTTCACTGATATGCTTCACCCTTACACGAAGGCACTGCTTTCTGCCATCCCGATACCCGATCCCGAGACTAAGGTTGACAGGATAGTCCTTGAGGGCGAAATACCGAGCCCTTCAAACCCGCCAAAGGGATGCTACTTCCATCCGCGGTGCCCAGTGGCAATGGCCAATTGTGGATGGTCTTCGGCCGATATGGCAGAGCCATTCAACGAAATGCTTGATCCTTACAGGAATCCGGATGCTGTGGACTTCCCAAGGCCGGAAGAGATACTTGTGGATGAGGAGAACGATTCCCTGTCAATTACGCTTACCCCTTCCAGCGAGGACCCGAACAGCGTAATGGACAAGTTCAAGAACCTCATATCAAAGGAATCGCAGAAGCAGCGCGGAGTGAGATTCAAGGCTATTGAGTCGATTGGGTTTGGTTCAACCTCCAACGTCCTGACAGTAAAGATGTCTGCTGGAGACGAGCCAAGGCTTACTGAACCGGTTAAGGGACACTTCGTTTCTTGCCTGATCTACGACTACAACTATTGGGAAAAGGAGAACAAAGGCGAAAAACCAGATGGCGAGGCAGTCTACCAGGATATCCTACAAGAGTGAGGAAGAAGAAAAAAAAGAGATAACTTCCAAGGACCTTACAAGGAAGCAACTGATCAGGTACATATTCGATGACTTCCTGAGGGGTTTTTACCTTGTGGGGTGTCTCTTTTTGGACGGTCTCATTATCGCATACCTGTTCAGGTATATACCGAATGGCCCGTTTTTGAGCAGGGCCACAAACCTATATTTCAGTTTTGGGCTGTACGACCTGTACTTCATCTTATTAATCGGCTTAATCGAAGCTGTAGTAATTTTCTACCAAGGCAGAATGTTCAGAAAAATTTGGCCGGTCGGAAAAGAATACTGACCAATGCAGTTTAGAAAAATAATAGTAATATTGTAAGTGTGTTCAAACCCATTCAGTACTTTCAGAGAGTTGTGATCCAATTTTCTTCTGTTAAACCTGCAACCCAGATTAAATGAGAAGCAGTTTGGGCATCTCTCAATTCGCAATAACGAATTCATAATTGAATTAGATTGAAAATCTAGCCGGAATATCCCCACTTGTTTTTAAAAAATAAAATAAGGTTGGAATTTTAAAAAAAATTTAGGGTGCAAAAAATTATGATTAGGTGAAGGAAAGCAGGTTATACTGGAGATCCTGCCCTCCGCCTATCATAACGTTTTGCTGATAGTTAACTAAGTCGCTGTGGCTTATCTTGGAACTCATGATCCAGTGCAGGTACTGCTGACCGATGTATACCTCAACGGTACTGTTCACGATCATGCCGTTTGCAACCTGGAACCAGTGCTTTGCAGCGGTCGGGTGGGTTGCGTTGCTCGTTGCATTGTTGAGTGCTGCGAGTTCCTGCATCATGAAGTTAGCCTCGGAGAGGTTGTAGACTCCAGTGTTGCTCACAGTTCCATTTACAACCCACGGTGTGTATCCGGCCGGACCCATGTATGTTGAAGAGTTCAGAGGCATTCCCATTGGGAGCAGATAGTCCGTTGGATACGGGTAATCTGGTGCCCATCCTCCCCAGCTTATTGGCATTGGGTTCTGTCCGGGTATTGCATAGGCGGCAAAGATATCTGTCAGTGGTAGCTCAACAGGGAATGCATTGATTCCAAGAGCCTGGGACAGATCTGCAGCCCATGTTGTCACTGCGGCCTTGTCGGTAGGATCACTGTTGGGTATCATTATTGGCACTGAAAGCTGGGCATTGTTATACATTGCCTTTCCGCCAGACATTGTTATTCCGAGCTTCGAAGCAACATCATTTGCTGCTGAGCTTGCAACACCATTCATGAACAGGTTCCAGTAGTGCTGAGCCATTGCCATCTGGAATTGTTCATGGCCGTTCGCATTAACCACAGGTGTTCCGTTGTTTATCAGATCCTGCTCTGTCTGCTGGTAAAGCATGCCTGGAGGCAGCATTCCCGCGTATGGAGACAGGAAAGTGGCGTTATAGATCTGGTTACCGACCTGCTGTGCGTAGTAGAGACTGTAGTTGTATGCATAGGCGAAAGCCTTCCTTACATTCGGGTTCATGAACAGGTTGGACGGCAGGTTAGCCTGAGACGTGACTGTCTTCAGCAGTGTGAGGTTCGTGTTCATTGTGAACGTGTAGAAGAACACACTGAGAGTTGGGAATCCAGTCTGCTGCAGGAATCCGGACTGTACCATTGCCTGTGTCTGGTTCCAGTAAGACGTTGGCAGAGCTGCGTTTGTAGCCTGTCCTGACTTAAGAAGCAGGAATGCCTGCTCATTGCTGGACAGATACAGTATGTTCACTCTGTCTATCGTCGGCTTTCTGTAGTATGTGTTGTTAGGCTGCACAAAGTTCGGGTTCTTCACCATTGTCACCTGCGAACCTGGAATGATA
>JBJKST010000031.1:0-17767 GCA_046703705.1 Thermoplasmataceae archaeon | reverse complement strand
ATTCCGCAATCAGCTTTTTGTGTCAAGTATTATAAAAAAAGGGGAATTATTCTACTCTGCCACGAGAGGTGGCTGGACTCTTCCCGAATTCTTTGCAGATTCCCTTCTGAAACGTGTTTTCACGTGGTTATACCACCAGATCTTTGAGAGCAGCGCGGCTTCTTCAAGTGGCCTCTCCAGGGACGGTTCCCGGAAACATTCGTCGAAACACTCGGAACACGCGTTGTCATAAGATTCCCATACTGGCCCCTTGTTCATCACAACTTCCATCCTGGTGAAGCATGGGTGTACCTTGCCCCTGTAATCTGTGTAGAGAACGTTTTCCCCGGCCTTGCACCTTGTAACCGACTTGCCGTCAATATAGTCGACAGCCTCCTTGTAGTATGTCTTCAGATTGCCGAAAACGTGCTTGTTGTAGTTGTCATAGGCGTACTTGAAAGCGGTCCTGATCATGTCCTGGCTTACGTGGAAGTCCTGGAAGTAATAAGCACTCTGGTCCGGGAAACACATAGTCATTGGCACTCCAAGCTCGTTGTTGTTGAATTCTGCCATTTCTCCGATCTTGTGGTAGTTGAAATTTGTAACAAGGGCGTTGGAGGTAACAATTTTCACTTTCTGCTTGGCCTCCTTTATGGTCTTCACAACTGTGTCAAAGATCTTGAGACCCCTGTATTCATTGTGCTCTTCCGGTATATTGCTGTCAAGCGATATTGTCGCTGCGTCAAGGTAGGGGAAAAGCTTTCTGAGCACATACGGGTTCGTCCCGTTGCTTGCAATGTGAGTGAAGAAATGCTCTTCCTTGAGCCTCTTGATGATTGACTCGATGGATCTGTTGAGAGTTGGTTCCCCTCCGGTCAGTGATACAATCTTGACGCCGTTCTTCTTCATTTCCTCAATATGCCTGTCTACCAGGTCATCAGGGAAGAATATCTTTCCCTGCCATGCATTGCAGCTCTTGCATCGTAAGTTACAGAAAAAGTCAATATTCCAGATCATTGTCTTGAAGGATCTCATTTTACCCATGATACACAGAACAGCCATTTAGTATTTTTGTCATTTAACCTGAAATTTTTAAGATTCCGGGGCTATTCTGCAATATAATATGTCATAAGAACGTCGTCCACTGGCTCGCCGTTTATCATGAACTGGCCCTTTCTCCTTCCCTCTTCGTGGAAGCCGACCTTTTCGTATGCCTTAATGGCACCGATGTTTGTTGAAAAAACTTCGAGGTTGAGTTTCTTTATTCCCTGTTGGCCGCACCAGATTATTGCTTCCCTTATCATGCCGGTGCCGAGTCCCTTGTTCCTGTTCCCGAGCTTGACAGCAATTCCCAGGTTGGCCGTATGCCTGTTCTTCTTGTACATTCCCCTCTGGATGGTGAGGACCCCGACAATTTCGCCATAGCGGTCACAAACAAGGGTAAGGTCTTCAGGGCTCCTAATTCTTTCCTGCTCCCCCCTTTCTGTCAGGAGATAATATTCTCCCACCAGGTACACCCTCTCGTCCATAACGCTCTGCATGCAGTTTATAATGCCACGTGCGTCGGAGGGGTCAGCCCTTCTGATTATGTACTCAGACCTTTCCAGATCTCGTTGTCTCTTGAACAGCATCAGGTCAACAGGCGAATAACGCGAATTATATGATAACTGTTTCTGAGATTCTCACTTTTTCGCCAGTGTGCCCTTGAGGTCGCTGTAAATTTCTTCCATCTCGTCAAGCACAAACTTGGCGCTGTTCATTATTTCATCCCTGTTCTCAATAAACTCTGGAGTAAGGATTGCACCTTCCCTCGAGGGCAAGATGACTCCCTCCTTTTCGAGAATCCTCAGTGAATATCGTATCTTATGCTCAGGGATGCCGGTCTCCTTTGCCATTTTAATAATACCGGCGGGCTGCTCCCGCAAAAGTGTCTTAATAATGGCAATGTGCCTTTTCACAGTTTCAAGGTCATAAACAATCTCTTTGAAAATCGAGTGATCCTGGTCGCTCATGTTTTTAAGGAATGCATGTTAGCATATAACAATTACGAATAACGAACCTTCTGCACTCTTTCGGCACATTCTCACTAAGGGAAAAGAGTCCTTGACCCTTCAACAATCTTTAAATCACCCTGGATGTTAACCATTTTCCTTATTATTTCTTCCCTCTCCCTTATGTATTCCTTGAATTTTTCAGGGTTCTTGGACTCCCCCATTATGCTGATCGCGTTTATCCTCAATGCAAGCTGCAGCTTCAATGGAAATCTTTCCTTTTCGTCCATCTCTTCCAGGTCTATGGTTGTAGTCATGCCGGTAATTTGATCTTAAAAGGGAGTATAACCCTTTCCATTATTGCCGGCGTCGATAGGGCTGTTTTAGGCGAAACCGTTATTTTCCTCCTCAAGTTGAGCAATTGATGACCATATCCCTTAACAGAATTGACGATTACACCTATGAAATCCCCAAATCCGCAGACAGTTACATGAAAGTCCCGGGCATCGTGTATTCGGGCCCGAAACTCCTGGAGGATATTCTCAGCGACAATGCACTTCAGCAGGTTGTAAACGTTGCAACTTTGCCCGGGATAGTAAAGGCATCAATTGCAATGCCGGACATTCACTGGGGGTATGGCTTTCCAATCGGCGGTGTTGCCGCATTTGACTATGAAGAGGGCCTCGTATCCCCCGGCGGTGTCGGCTACGATATAAACTGCGGCGTTTCGCTCCTCAGGACGGACCTGGAATTCGATGACATCAAGGACAACATAAAGGAGATAGTCAACAACATATATGATCTAGTACCTGCAGGCCTAGGCTCCAGGAAAAGGGCGAAGGTTGGCTCACATGATCTCCAGGAGGTGCTCTCATCCGGAGTGAAGTGGGCAATATCCAAGGGCTTCGGAACGGAGGCGGACGCCAGGTTCACGGAAGCTGACGGATCGCTGCCCCTGGCAGATTCGTCCAAGGTATCCCCGGAAGCCAAGAACAGGGGATTGGGGCAGATAGGCACACTGGGTGCAGGAAACCATTTTCTCGAGATACAGAAGGTTGGCGAGATATATGACAGGGAGATGGCAAGGAGGTTTGGGATCACCGGCGAGAACCAGATCACCGTCATGATACATACCGGATCCAGGGGGCTGGGGCACCAGGTGGCTACCGATTACCTGAAAACGCTGAGCACCAGCCCAGACGCAGTCCAGAATATAAGGGACAGGCAGCTCATGTCCGCACACATCAAGACCAGGACTGGGCAGGATTATCTCGGTGCCATGAATGCAGCTGCAAATTTCGGTTTCGTCAACAGGCAGATCATAGTTCACAATGTGAGGGGGGCTTTTTCAAAGGTGCTGAAGAGCGACTTTGAATCCCTTGGCATGAGGCTTGTATACAGCCTGGCACACAATATAGCGAAGATTGAGGAGCATAATGTGGACGGGAGGAGGATGAAGGTCATCATACACAGAAAAGGTGCAACTAGAGCATTTCCTGCTGGGAGGCCGGAACTCGGGGAGGCCTTCAGGGACACCGGTCATCCGGTTCTCATCCCGGGCGACATGGGAAGCGCTTCATATGTGCTGGTGGGCAACAAGGAGAATCTCGAGAGGTCCTTCGGCACAAGCTGCCACGGTGCGGGGAGGGTCCTGAGCAGGAAGGCATCCCTCAGGTCGTTCACAACCAGTGATGTGATGTCCAAGCTGGAAGACTATGGAGTTTATGTGAAGGCCGCCAGCAGAAGAGTCCTTGTGGAGGAGGCCCCCGGAAGCTACAAGAACATTGACGATGTGATCGAGGCGGTGCATGGTGCAAGGCTTGCGGATCCGGTCGCGAGGCTTGTCCCCATTGGCGTTGTAAAAGGTTAACCAACATAGTTGTGAAAGCTCATGAATTGAACAAAAACACGTGATACAGTGTAGCACAGCTAAACGACTCTACTGTTTTACGGTAATATTTATAAGATTCGGTTTCTTTAGGCGCGTATCGAGAGGAAGATAACAGTGAATAGAACAACAGCATTGGCAATTCTGATCTCACTCGCCATGGTGGGAGGGAGTTTCCTAGTGGTGGGAGAGAGTCAGGCATTGACTCCTCAGACAGGAAGCGTGAATGTACAGATTACATATGGTGCAACAGCAGTTGCAAGCTCTTCGACTACATTCACGATAAAGGATTTTTCAGGCACAACTGTTGCCAGTGGAATGGGCCCACACAACGCGATCACACTTAATTACGGGAAATACTACATAGAGGTAAATCCGCTATTTACCAGTTCATCCATAGGCCAGGTAATTGCAGACAAAACAACCGTAGCGTTTACACTAGGTTCGTCTTCTTTGAGCCTTCCAGTAAGTGTAAGCACGACAGCTACTTCCCCCGGCTACCTCAATGTGAGCGGCATAACTTCCGGTAGTGCTTCCGTAAGCTTAGTAACAACATCAGGCTTTGCCTTTGAGAATTTCACAATGACGTCCACGAGCAACAACGTGAGTGCTTACTTGCCAAATGCTCAGTTCTATGTTAATGTGAACTACAACGGCAATACCTACACGCAGGCTGAACCTGCCGTTAGCTCCTCCGGCAAGACCGTATCCGTGACAATAGGATCAAGCAACACGATTTCCGGTTTTGTAACAAGCCAGTCCGGGGCAATACTCAATCAGGTAACGGCCGTGGTGCTGAATCCCTCATCCAACAGTTATACAGTTTCACATTTTACCGGTGGAACATACAGCCTGCAGTCAAACAGCTTCAGCGGGGATTACATATTCGTCAGTTCACCTGGCTATAACGCGACACAGATATACCAGCCATCCGGCAATGTTCTGAAGAACGTTGTCCTTACAAAGGCAAGCAGCTCAGTATACTACAACTATTCGCTTTCATCAAGCCTTCAGTCATTGACCCTGAAGATAACATATGATGTAGGGAACAACACGACCATACCTAATTACTTCAAGAATTCTGAGGTGGGTTCATTCTACTGGCAGAATGTTCTTGACAATATCAACAGCCAGGGCAGCACTTTCTTGACAAACCTAGCTCAAAAATACACTGACAAATCAATAATGGTCGCAGGGGAAATATTTAACATGACAGGGTCGCCAACAGTATCATTCCCGACTCAGTCACCAGATTCCTTTACAGGATCAGTAACAGCAACATACGCAAACACGGGAATTTCCTCATCACTCGGAACAACTGGATACAAGGTTCAGATTTACGCTCTGGGAACCCAGAGCACACCCGGTTCGTTCAACTACTACTACAACTTTACTTACAACAACCCTACACTTTCTCTGTCAAGCGTATCTGGTGCAACCGTCAGCTCATACAAGAGCCCGATTCTGGTTAACCCGATATCCAGCAGCCAGTGGGTAACACTTAACCTCGCACCGGCACAGCCTCCCGCAGTTATTGATTCATACCTGAATCTCTACTGGACAGGAATGCCCTCAAACAACTATCTCCTGGACAGCAGCGCATCCAACACTGCGTTCATTGTTCAACAAGGGGCAGCAGTAAGCTTCAACACTTCCAATGCATACTTCAACAGGGCTGGGAGCAGCACATACGAGCAGGCAAACTTCACCTGGAAGGTTGTTGGAGGCAACACCTACTATGGATACAACACTTCCATTTCATTCACACAGCCGTCCACCAAAATCACACTGAATGCAACCAGCGCAGAAGGAGCATATAACGTTACAACTTTCACAGTCATTACTTCAACGGCTAACCCCAGCGCGAACTATTCAGTAACACTTGCAGGCAACACGCTCAGTTCAGGATCAGGTGCAGCATCCCCGATTTCAATATCGGTTCCGCAATCTTCACTGGTGACATACAGCGCCTACACATCATCACTCAATGTTGAAGGATACAGTGTACCGCTCAGCTACCAGTGGTTTATGCCGAACTACACCAGTACTGCACAGAACACAACTTACTCCTTCAGCCAGCCATACATATCAGTTGGAACACAGAATGCCTACCTTAATGTGAGCACAGTCTTTGGAACATACAAGAACGTTACATTCAATGTGAACGTCAACGACACAACTCCTCCAGTGCCTGCAATGAAACTTACGAACTCAACAGGTGCTTCAGTATCACAGCCGACTGCGGGTTCACCAACCGTGTTCTCTGCGAACACAACAACTGACCCGTATTATGCTGAGACCACTCTGACATACAAGTGGGCAGTCATGTATCCCAACGGGACGGCAGTTCAGAACGGAACAACCACATATGATGTGGTGGGCGGTGCAATGAACGGATCATACATAATCCTGAAGTTCAACACCCTGAGCACAATGGTTGTTTCACTGAAGGCGACAAACCCGTCTGGCGCTTCGGCCTACAACAACAAGACAGTCAACATGATAGTCAACACTCCGAGAATCGCAGTAAACAGCATTTACATGAAGGGCAACCTGACACAGGGCAGCCAGACTACCATTTACGTTAATGTATCCAATGAAGGCACAGTAACAGCAAATGAGTTTTCACTGGCAATACTGATAAACGGAAACCAGGTGGCTTCACACACATACACACAGAACCTGACTGTCGGGCAGTATTCAAATGTCAGCTTCAACTACACGCCGGCCACATCGGGCAAGATAACACTGGTGTTCCAGGCAAACAACGCTTCCGAGCCAGCCTTCATGGCACCACTTGGCAGCTACAAGACCACTTTGAACATCAACGCCCCTGCTTACAAGACGCCACTGATAATTGGCTCAATTATCGCGGTGATCGTGGTAGTTGGAGTAGTATACTACAGGCTCAGTTCTGGGAAAACCACAAGAAAGCCCAAACAGCAGCCGAAGCCGAAAACCGAGCTCAAAAAGCCCACTGAAAAGAAGAAATGATTTTTTTTACATTTCTTCCAATAATTTTATACCTATAATTTTGCAGGCATCCTGCAGAATATTTCTATACATTTTTACAAGGTTTAGGCGCTTGTTTCTTACATCGACATCCTCGTCTATTACTGTGCAGTTTGAGTAGAAGTCATTGAACTTCTTCACCAGTGAGAGCGAGTAATTTGCAATTATGTCCGGCCTGAGTGAGTTCTTGGCCTGCGTCAGGTAATATGGGTAGAAGTACATCTCACGAAGAAGGTCCGCTTCAAATTTGTTGAAGTCCAGAGAACCTGGCTTGCCAAATTTGTCTGCTTTTCTCAGTATGCTTGAGGCCCTCGCGTAT
The DNA here is from genome assembly GCA_046703705.1 of Thermoplasmataceae archaeon. GTDB lineage: Archaea > Thermoplasmatota > Thermoplasmata > Thermoplasmatales > Thermoplasmataceae. The sequence goes on along the minus strand of JBJKST010000031.1, from coordinate 10,578 downwards.
GAGTACATGATGAATGGCCCGGAATCACCTTCAAAATTCAGTGCCTCCTCCCACTTGAAAACCATGGATTTGTTGGCTCCGACCCTTATTATGTTGAACCGTATGGACGAAGAAGCAACCGCCTCGGATATCTCCTTCAGCCTTTCTTCAGAGAGATCAGGCCGCTTCTCCTTCACTATTTCATAGGACTCATCGTTCATCCGCTCTATCAGCCCCGGAAGCGAAACAACATTTCCCTTCCTGGTGGACATCTTGCCCGACTCGAGCCTCACAAAACCGTAGTAGACAATGTCGATCTGGTTTTCGATGTCCAGCATGTTCTTGAGCACGAACGAAAGGGAAGAGCCATGCAATTTGTGGTCCTCGCCAAGTATGTTTACCAGCCAGTCGTAATTCTGGAGCTTGTAGAGGTGGTATGCGATGTCCCTGGCGAAGTAAAGTGATGTTCCGTCCTTTCTCTTGAGGAATATTTTCCTCTTGTCCGGAAGTTCGACATAAATTGCCCCCTCTTCCTGCTTAAGGTGATCCTCCATGCTTTCCAGTATCTGATCGATCTCACCGCTTCTGATGAAATCCGACTCGAATGTGTAATCATTGTGCTCTATCCCGAGCTCCTTCAGGGACTTCTTTATGCCTTCCAGCATTATGGAAGCGATTTCATGAATCTCGTCTATCAGCTCATTATCGCCCCTCTCGTACCTTTCTGTAAGAGATTTGATTGAGTCCTCTATGCCAGGGTCCTCCTTCACCTTCTGGTAGATCTCCCTGTAGCCTTCAAGGAGGGAGTCCTGATTCAACTCCTTTGAAAATCTCTTGTAGCCTTCATAGAGGAACAGCATCTGTTTCCCGGAATCGTTGATGAAGTACTGTGTCGTGACCCTGTATCCGTATCTCTCCAGAAGCCTTGCAACCGAGTCGCCTATGATTGAGTTCCGTGCCCTCCCAACGTGGAGGGGCCCGGTTGGATTTGCACTTGTGTGTTCTACCGATACCCTCTCCGGATCCTGGAAGATATCTGGGAACTGCCCCTTCACCTTAAGAGAGTCGGTAATTTCGTTGAAATAGAACTCAGGTTTTATTGTGAAGTTCACGTAATTTCCGACCCTTTCAGCTTTCTCCAGGAAACCAAGTTCCTTAACTGCATTCCCTATCCTGTCGAACAAATCCTCAGGAGACTTTCCGGATTGCTTGGAAATCCTGAACAGTGTCAGTGCAAAATCCGCGTGGCCGGACTTGTCCATATCCATATCCCTTGATTCGAGTTCCGGGATAACCGGCTTCACTGATTCGAAAATCTTCTCCATGAGATTGTTAAACAGGAGCATAAGAAACGATGCCCCCTGCGTATAAAACCGTTTGCCGAGGTTTTATCAGGCTATCGGGAGGAAGTTGACGGCAGCCCCCAGTTTCTTGAGGTCTTTCAGAAATGACGGGTAGCTCTTGTTTATTCTCTCAATATCGCCGTATTCAATCTCGAACCCGGATGCAATCCCCGCCACGATTGCACTCATCACCATCCTGTGATCATCGAACGATAGCACACCAGGGTTTACCGTATCCCTGCCTCTCATGATTCTAATGTAATTGTCCCCTTTTTCCACCACAGCGCCGAAGCTTTCAACCAGCCTTATGATCTCGCTCTTCCTGTCCGTCTCCTTGATGGTCAGCCGTGAAGGGTTCTTTATCGTCACACCTTCGCTGGAAAAGATGCCTATTACGGAAACCGGAGGTGCGAGGTCAGGGGTTATGTCTGCATCTATTTCGACGTGGCTGAACGTGCCTTTCCTGGCAAAGGCTGCCACCTGGCCATTTGACGGCTTTAGAGTGATTCCATCGCATGAGTTCATGAGCACCTCGAGTATTGCGGAATCGCCCTGGAGAGAGTTCTTTCTCAGCCCTTCCACGGATATCCCTTCCTCGGATGCCAGAAGGCCGAGCACTATGAAAAATGCGGCGGATGAGAAGTCCCTCTCAATTTGTATCTCTTTGTTGGCTGCGTTTTCGGCCCTTTCGATCCTATAACGGTCTCCATCCCTCTGAACATTGAAGCCAAATGTTTTCAGGCATTCCACCGTGATGTTCACGTACCCTTCGGAAGCCTTTGTCCCGGTCACTGTAAGGCATTTTTCAGTGAAATCGGAGAAGGCAAGAAACAGAAGCATTGAGCTCACATACTGCGAGCTCCTTGTCTGGTCTATCTCAATGTCCTGGGGTTTTATGCCTCCGGCATCAAGCAATATGAAGCCGTCCTCTTTTTTATTGATCTTCGCCCCCATCGCCTCCAGTGACCTGATGAGGTCTGCCATTGGCCTTCCTGCCAGTTGTGGCTTGCCGGTGAATTCTGTCCTGCATTTCCGGGCTGCAAGCATGCCTGCCGCAAGCCTGTAGGAGGTGGCAGACTCCCCAACATCAACGGAGGCAGGGCATTTGAAGTTCGGCTCAATTTTAACGGAGTCCCCGTCGTATACGACCTTGGCACCCGAACTCTTAACGATTCCAAGGGCAACCTGCTCATCCTCGGAGTAGCTCAATCCATGGATGGCAACCGGCGTCTTCCCCATTCCTGCGATGAGTATATGCCGCTGAGAGTAGCTCTTTGAACCGGGAACACGAACCGTTCCGGATAGCCCCACACCGGAAATCTTCACTTTCATCTGAACTCCAACTCAATTATCACTGTAATATTAAACCATGTCAACCACTATACCGGCAGATTGCTTCACCTGTGTGCCTTGTCAGGCTCAATTCAGAGTGCTTCCTTTACAATCCCCCTGTTGGAGAAGGATGTTTTTCTGTAATGCACCTTGAATGCATCTTCCATATCCTTGGCTGCCCTGGCCATTTCCTCCCGGGTTTCAAATACGGCAAATATGGCAGGCCCTTTTCCACACTGGCCCGAATATAATGCTCCGGACGAGAGAAGAGACTTTACAAGCCTGTCGTTCTGGCCGTACACGTATCCCAGAAGGTTTCCGTTAAGTGTCATGGCCTCCCCGTACTTTCCTTCTTCAACGAGTCCCATGATCATTTGTCCATGTTTTGCAAATTTCCTCATTTCATCCAGCTTGACGGCTGAACTCGCCCTTTTGGACTTGTTGTAAACAATGAGAACCGGAGATTCTGGCACTTCTTTCCTGAAAATAAGTCTCCTGTGGGTATTGTCTGTCAGGCAAAAGCCGCCATAGAATGAAGAGCAAAGGTCGTCGTATGCACCGGTGGAGGAGGTACCGTTGCGTATTGACATTTCAGCGGCCATTCCAAGCAAATCGCTGTCTTTCATATTTATGCCGTTTAGCTCCAGGAAGCCTGAGATTATTGATAGTGTAAGGGCACTGCTGCTCTTGAGGCCCTTACCCCTGGGAATTGCCTTTGTGACGGACACCCTGTAGGATTCCCTGATGCTGAACCTTTCCTCAAGCAGTTCAAGTGTCTTTGATATTGCTCCGTTCTTTTTCAATTGCTTCTTGCCAGTCCTGGACATCACTATGTCCAGGGGCATGTCCAGTGCTATTGAGGACCCGAAACCGGTGAAGAAGGCAGAGAGTGCAGACACCCCTCCATTGCAGCTAATTCTTACCCTGTCCATTTCCCCCAATCTCCGACATGATCTCCTCGGCTGTTTTCCTGAAGAGTTTTTCATCAACTTTATCCCCGAAGAACAGCCTCATTGACTCATATCCCTGGTCCACGAAAAAACCGAACCCGTCCACTGCAGTCTTCCCCTCTTCTTCCAGGGCCTTTATGAATGACGTTTCCACCGGGTTATAGACAAGATCTATGCCGGCTTTGCATTCACTGATCAGGTTTTCACTGAACGGCCGGCCTTCAATATTGGGCCACATCCCGACCGGTGAGCAGTTTATTAAGATGTCAAAGCCGGAATGTTCTGATAAGCCTTCGGGTCCCACTATTGACATTGGGATTTCAAAATCATACCCCGGAAGAGATTTCCCGGCAGCGGCAGGGTCACGCGAGATCAGAGTGACCTCGGCCCCGGGATGATTTTTGCTGATATAGTACAAAACTGTCCTGGATACTCCACCGCTCCCCCGCACGGCTATCCTGGAACTTCCAAAATCCAGTCCGCTTCTGGCACCGAGGCTTGCCATTGCCAGATAGTCAGTGTTGTATCCCCTTGGGCCGCTTTCTTCATTTCTCACGAGGTTCACGGCACCGATACTGGAGGCGTTCTCATCTACGCCCTCAAGACAGTTCATGATTGATATCTTGTGTGGTATTGTAACATTATAGCCAATAAAATGTTCCCTTGAAAACTCCGCAAATCTGGAAAGGTTCCCTGGTGTTATGTCTATGGAAAGGTACATGCTCTCTATGCCCGATGAAGCGTAGAACCTGTTATAAAGAGTCTGGCCGATAGAGTGCGATACCGGCCTTCCCACCAGACCTGTCAGCAACATGCAGGGTGGTAATCAGTTCCCCAAATTATAACTGTCTGTGAATGACTTCATGTACGTGGTGATGTCCTTCACTGAAGTCCTTATTTTCTGGGCCCTTCCGATCTCCTGCGGGATTACCATGCTGACGTGCCCGTCTGATGCCTTCTTGTCGTTTGAGATGTACTTCATCATGTTCTGGAGCCCCAGGGAGTTTATTGATGCAAGGCTGATGGAGAACTTTCCTATGACTTCCTGGATCTTGAGCCTTACTTCCTTTGAAGTGATACCCATCTTCTCCCCTATGTATGCCTCTGCAAGCATACCTGTTGCAACCGCGTTTCCATGGGTTATCTCATTTTTTGATGCCGATTCAATGGCATGCGCTATTGTATGTCCGAAGTTGAGCACGTGCCTTTCGCCCTTCTCGTCGAAGTAGTCCCTGGCAACAATGTCCCCCTTTGTCCTGATGCACTTTGATATGATCCTGGTGAGAGAGTCTCCCCTTATCAGCTGGTGGATATCCACCTGTGAGTCCAGCATGCTCATTATTGTGTGGTCGCAGGCTGCACCGTATTTTATTATTTCGGAAATGCCGTCCCTGATGATGGAGAGATCAAGCGCCTTCAGGAAACGGGTGTCTGCAAGTATCATCCTGGGGTTGAAGAATGTCCCGATGACGTTCTTTACGCTTGAGAAATTGATTCCATTCTTTCCGCCAATGGAGCTGTCCACCTGTGCGAGCAGTGTCGTCGGTATTGCCACCATGTCAATTCCTCTCTTGTATGTGGATGCAATGAAGCCTGCGAGGTCTCCCACCGTGCCTCCTCCGGCATAAATAAGAAGGCTGTTTCTGCTGACCTGCCTTTCAACTAGTACGCGCATGATCTTCTGGTAGTTCCTGATGTTCTTCAGCGATTCACCGTCAACGAGCGATATCTTCGTGACATCCCCCCTGACAGAGTTGAACTTCGGTATGATGTCCTGATATTTCTGCTCAACGTTCTTGCTCACCATGAAAACGATTTCGCTGTACTTGTCGACCTCGGCCATAAGATGGTCAAGGGCGCCGTCACCTACAACGACAGGTATCTCATCGTTCTCTATCTGGAGTGTGATTCTTTCATTTATGCTTTGTATCTAGATTCACCGTCCATATAATTTGCCATTAAATATATATCTTTGCTGATAGTCATTGTCAAAAAATACAGGATATTAAAGCCTGTAAATGAATAGTGTAACTGCAGGACTTGAATTTAATGCAAAAATTGTACTGAAGTGATGGGTGAATGCATTAAAAAACGTGCTACATACACACTTTCACACATACGAATATTCAAATACATGGCTTTGATCAAAACGACCATAGTGGACAGATGGGCTTCAAGGGATTGATGAGGCTTGGCGACGTCGAAATCGACGGCTACAGCAGAATAGGAAACCACGGGCTTATAGCAAACAACAGGACTGCAGCCCTGGTCAGCATGAACGGCACAATTGACTGGGCGTGCCTCCCGAATTTTAATTCCAATCCGGTATTCAGCTCAATTCTCGACAAGAACAAGGGCGGCTATTTCTCCATCTCCCCAACCGACAAGGAGGATGTTTTTGTCCACCAGACCTACAAGGAGTACACCAATATACTGATAACCGAATTCATAAGGGACAACAAGACCATAATGCGCCTCACCGATTTCCTCCCCACCACCGAGTATCCCACCATAAGCTTTCCTGAAATACACAGGTATGTTGAGGCTCTTTCCGAGGACGTCGACGTCTCTCTCAGGTTCAAGCCCATTCTTGACTCAGGCAAGTATGAGCCGCACATTGACAAGAGAAAGTTCGGTTACATATACAACACAAAGAGCTCAAACATAGGAATAGTCAGCGAGTTCAAGCTCAACAATGAGGATGGCGTAATTACAGGCGACATGAGGCTCGACAAGCGCTCCTCCAACTGGGTTGTCGCACTTTACGGCATAACCCATCTTGACAGGATCACGGACTACAAATCATACGAAAGGCTGGAGGACACCTTTGAGTACTGGCTAAACTGGAGCGGCCAGAACACTTACCGGGGCACTTACCAGAGCGATGTCATAAGATCAGCGCTGACCCTTAAGGCACTTTTCTACGAACCCACGGGCCTTATGGTGGCGGCACCCACGGCAAGCCTGCCTGAATGCATAGGCGGTGAGAGAAACTGGGACTACAGGTTCGCCTGGATCAGGGATACCTCCTATGTGATAGAGGCACTGGCAATGCTGGGATACAAGAGGGAGGCTACAAAGTTTCTCTACGATATAATGGAGATCATATCCCGGGAGAAGAAGGTCCGCACAATATACACAATCAATGATTTCGGGGATGTGGACGAATACGAGGCGGATCTGGAGGGGCACCGGGGATCAAAGCCCGTCAGGTTCGGCAATAAAGCCTCGGACCAGCTCCAGATAGACCAGTTCGGCTCAATAATTAACGCAATTTATGCCCTGAACAGAGTCGGCGGAATAATCAATTCGTACCTCTGGGACTTTGTCGAGGAGACCCTTGAAAACATCGGGCACACCTGGAAGTACCCGGATTCAAGCATATGGGAGTTCAGGACTGAGCCGAGGCATTACGTTTACTCGAAACTCATGTGCTGGGTGGCATTCACAAGGGCCATTGACATAGGAAGGGACCAGGGATTCTCCGGATCATACAAGAAATGGCAGGAAACTGCTGACGAGATCAAGAAGGACATTATAGAGAAGGGCTTCGACAAGAAGATGAATTCATTCACGCAGTATTATGGCAGCAGCGGAACGGATTCTGCACTTCTCAGGCTTCCGCAGCTCGGCTTCCTCCCCGGTAACGATCCGCGGATAAAGGGGACAATCGACAGGATCGAGAAGGAGCTCATGACTCCCGACTTCCTCTTCAAGCGGTACCTTGAAGATGACGGGCTTGCCGGGAGAGACAACGCATTCCTGCTCCTTTCTTTCTGGTACGTGGAAGACCTCATTCTTATGCGGAAACTTGCCAAGGCCAAGGAAGTCTATGATTCACTGCTCGACCGCTCAAACCACCTGGGCCTTTTCGCAGAGGAGATAGATTTTGACAACGGTGAGCTCATCGGCAATTTCCCGCAGGCCATAACCCATCTGGGTGTAATAAGGGCCGCAAAGAAGCTTACCGATGAGGTCAAGGAGATCTCCAGAAACGGCCAGACTATTAGGCACTATTCCCTCTGACCTGCCTATCCGGAGAAGCTCATTTCCTCATTTTTCGTTCTACAGGTTAAGCTTTAGTCGTACAGATCACTGGTAAAATGTGCGCAGTTATCTGAGGATTTTCAGGACGGGAAAACTTGCTCTTGATGAGCTTTATGCCTTCATGGAGAAGTTGCACGAGTACGGGAAGATCCATTTTCTTGTTTCAGACGGGATAATGCTTGATCTGACCGGGATTTTTCCTGATGATCTTGGAATTGATGTGAGAATGCAGAGAATACTCACCTCATACCAGCTGCAGAGGATTCTGCTGGAATCCGACAACAGCCCGCACTTCATAGCAGTTGTTTCTGACGTGATAGCCTCATGGGAGATGGAGTCCGTTGAGAGCATATACGAGATCATGAAGATTAAGGCGTACTACCACAGGTGCCCCATATCAATGAACATAGTCGGAAAGGAAGGCGTCTATGAGAACTATCTCGGAAAGAGGGTCATTGAGAAGGGCAGGGGAAAGAATCTTGACAGGGGTTTGTACCAATGGGAAGAACAACACCAACAGTAAGGCAGAAAATGGAGGAGCTGGTCCATAAATACGGCAGGATGAAGGCGATCATGAGGGCAGAGGATGCTGAATTGTTTGACAGGATGCTCCTCCTTGGAAGGAAACATTCACCCGAGATTTCAATGGCGGGTGTTGACCCGGAGATCGGCTTCCTGATGTCTGTTATCCTGGAAATGATGAAACAGCTCCAGAAGAATGATGAAGTGGAGTGAGCGGACTGTGCCCAGCATCATCAACGGAACCGGCATGGACAGGGTCACCCTCTGGCACATTGACAACGGCAGGATAGCAAAGAGGAGATACGACAACACATCATGGATATTTGTTTCTGGAGACTCCTTTGACCTTGATTTCCTTTCAAGGCAGCTCGATGCCTCATCCTTCAGCTACAAGTGGGCCTCCAGGAGTGATGTCTATGGAAGCATGGAGGGGCTTGAGATATCCGTGAAGCCTTCAATGATTGGCGACCTCGTGAAGACCGTGGAGAATATAGGGCTAAACAGGAAGTTCAGGATATTCAACGGCGACCTCGATCCCGTTATGCGGTTCATGACGGAGAGGGGGCTTGAATTTTTCAGGCTGCCCTCCCCATACGACTATGACCCCCAGGTTGAGAGCCTGCTGGTTGGCGGAAAGTCAAGGGGCAGGGAAATCAGGTCCATAATGATCGACGGCGAGTCCTATCCGCCCGGGCAGAATGTGTACAGGGACCTTGAAGAGCGCATAAGGGAAAGTGCCATTATCGTCTATGACAACAGCTATGAGGCCTTCAGGCGCATTCTTTACAGGATGAAGTTCCTGGGGATGGATTTGCCATCCGTATGGACCCATTCAGGCTCGACCTACCAGTCATATGGCCAGACCCATTACAAGAGCCCCACTGTGTACCTGTCTGGGAAGATATGCATCCCGTCGGATTCCTTTATTTATGCTGAGTCCGGGCTTCCAGGAATCTTCGAAATATCCAGGACTTCATCGCTCCCTCCTGCCACTGCTGCCGTTGTGACGCCGGGAACTGCAGTGTCGACCATGGAGGAGAGTGTTGCCATCAGGAATAATGTCCTTGTGCCCCTCTACAAAGACGACCATGAAATGGAGAAGAGCGCCCAGGAGATGGCGCTGACGGATCGTGGCGGCATAGCCCTCCAGCCGGAGCCGGGCCTGTATGAGGACGTATACGAGATCGATTTCTCGTCCATGTATCCAAGCATAATAGTCCGATACAACCTTTCCCCCGAAACCATTGGCAAGAGCCAGGGTTATCAGGTGCCCGATACACCATACAGGGTGAGGACAGACAAAACGGGGTTCCTTTCGCAGGCACTGGGGGGGCTCCTTGAAAAGAGGCTGTTCTACAAGTCCATAAAGGGCGATGATGATGTGTACAGGAGCAGGGATACTTCACTGAAGTGGATGCTGCTGACATCCTTCGGGTACACCGGCTACAAGAACGCCAAATTCGGGAAGATAGAGGCCCATGAGAGCATAACGTCCATCGGGAGGTCTGTCCTGTCAAAGGCCATGAAGCTTGCCGAGGGAATGGGCTTCAGGGTCATACACGGCATAGTTGATTCCCTGTGGATCAAGGGTGAAGGCGATGTGCAGGATCTCCTGAAACGCATCAAGGAAGAGACAAGGATAGACATAGTCCTAGACGGGCATTACAGGTGGATCGTATTCTTCCCCGCCAGATCGGGCCTAGGCTCCCTGAACCGGTACATTGGAATGCGCACCGACGGCACGTTCAAGATAAGGGGGATTGAGATGAGGAGAAAGGATGTCCCCGAGATCTCCAGAAGGTTCCAGCTTGAAGCGCTTGAGATCTTCAAGGATTGCGGGAACGTTTCCGACATAGGCGGGAAATACGGCGAGCTCCAGGAACTTGAGAACAGGTATATCAGAGGGCTCCATGAGTTCCCGCGCGAATATTTCTACATAAACATGAAGGTCACGAAGAGAGGTGAGGACTACAGGGTAAGAAACCTGCAGAAAATTGCGCTTGAGGATTTGAGGAGGCAGGGAATTGAGGTGAATCCGGGAGAACGGATACCTCTTGTTGTGACCGACAAGAAAGGGGGAATACTGGACATGGATGACAGGCATGAGGGCATTGACACAGAATTTTACCGGCACCAGCTTTATCGTGCCTTTGAATGCTTTGACTTCCTTGTTTCACGGGGGATGTCGGAGAGAAAGAACAGGACCATGAAGCTGACAGACCCCGTTTTCCGGTAGTTTCACAGCCGGGTCAGGCGATCTGGCCCAGCATGAGCTCTATCTTCTCACGCAGGACTGCCACGGGGACATCGCTTATGCTGATCACTTTCCGCACACCTTTCTTGTCCCCTCCGCTCACAGTCTTGCTGTCCAGGAAGCCGACAACTTCCAGTTTCTTTAGAATCCG
>JBJKST010000030.1:0-12190 GCA_046703705.1 Thermoplasmataceae archaeon | reverse complement strand
GAGTGTTGTTGGGAACATATAAGTATATCATTAATCTATTCCAAGTTGTGCCAGTATACGGGCTTAACAGGAATCAGTGGGTACAGATTTTCTCATCCTGGGCAGGATGGCTAATGGACGGCTATGTCTCCATTGCATATGCCCTTGTAGTTGTTACCCTTCAACCGCTATTCTTCCCCAATAATGTTGGCCTTATTGGGGGATTTCTCGGGCTAGCCTTTGGGGCCATCGCGAGGTCAGTCGGATCACTTTTCCTTGGGAACTTCCTCGGTGACAGGATCGGGAGGAAACGCATGCTCACATTGACGATTCTGCTTTTTTCAATTTTCAGTGCCCTCATAGGTGTTCTGCCGACATATAGCACTGCTGGAATCTTTGCACCAGTCATGCTTTACGTGCTTCTTTTTGCAGTGGGACTCTTTGCAGGCGCGGAATATGGAGGGGGGGCTGCCCTTTCTTCCGAGAGTGTGCCTGCAGAAAGGAGAGGTTTCGTTGGAGCATTTGTCCAGAGCGGTTTCGGTACCGGATATTTCATTGCAGGCTTCATGCTCGCAGCCATCGGGCTCCTCTACAGCGGTCCCCAGTTCCTTTCCATAGGCTGGAGGGTCTTATTCTTTACCACGCTCGTGCCCGGAATCCTTACCCTTGTCATAAGGGCCGTAACTCCTGAATCCGAAGTTTTCAAGGAAATGGTTACTGAGAAAAAAGTCGAGAGGATCCCGATTGCCGGAATGATAAAGGAGTCTGCAGGCCCAATGGTCCTGGCAATACTGATAACAACTGGGCTTCTCTATATAAACACAGGAACATTCGCCTTTTACCCGTCCGTTCTTCAGGCGGACCTCAGTGACAATAATGTTGTTACAGTGGGCTTTGTCATTGCTCTGATAAACCTGATTTCGCTCTTCGGCGTATGGTTTGGAGGGGCAATATCCAACAAGATGGGCGGCAGGAAAGTGTCCATGATCGTTTATACGGTAATCTTCCTAGTATCCGCATATCCGCTCATACACCTCGGGTACACCACTAACATTTACAGCGAGATCCTGGGCTTTGGACTTCAGGCATTCATTGAAGCCATGATATTCTCCACACTTCCTGCTTTCCTCTCAGAGACGTTCAGCAAGAAGTACAGGACAACTGCGGTCGGTTTCACATACAATGCCGGAGGCATAGTGGGAGGTTTTGCTGCAGTTTTCATAACCCTGACTGCCGGTTTTGTGGACTTCAAAATAGCATGGCTGCTTAACCTTGCAGTGGCCGGAATCATCATGGTGGCTGCCATTGCAGCTTCCAAAGAAACATGGTCGGCAAGGGGAAAAGGAGAGTCAAAAGACCTTATCTATGATTGATTTTGCCGGAAGTGTATTATTTTTTACCGGCAAAAACCAAAAAAAACTATTTTTGTATATAAAAAAATTGTTGGTGTGATGAAAAGCTCAGAGCTGTGAGTAGGCTTCCTGAACGTAGTCTGCGAACTGGTCATCCGGATAGGCGCCTACAAACTGAACATTACCGTTGATCACAATGTGGGGAACGCTTGAGACTCCTGCCTCTTCTGCTTCATCACTGAATTCCAGCGACTCTATCATTTCGCCTGTGATGTTCTTGTTTATCAGGGCAAATTTGTGTGCCGTTCCTACAGCCTTGGGGCAGTAAGGGCATGTCGGCGTGACATACACCTGTATTTTGACAGGCTTGTCGATCTTGGATATTACCTCCATTGCCTTGGATGATATTTCAGCCTCACCCTTGGAAACGTTCTTGAGGTCTTCCATCAGTGAGCCGAACTCATAGCCTGAGGGCAGCCCATAGTACCTGATTCTGCCATCAGCTTCACCGCTCTTGGCAACAACTGTTGCCGGATACTTCTCAATTCCGAATTCCTTTGCCTTTTCCTTGTCATCCTCGAAGACATATGAAACAAAATTGATTTTGTCTGATAGTTCTGCAACTTCTTCTGCAAGCTGGATCGATTCCTTGCAGTACCTGCAGTCTGAATCCTTTGAGGTGAATACAACGAGATCAACTTTCTCCTTCAGGTTTTTATTGAATTCGTCTACAAGATACTGTCTGTCTTCGTCTCTTATCAATGGCATACTCTACTTATTTTAACCAGTTATTTAAATATTACTATACATAATTGTTTACCACAATAGAATCGAATCTAACCGGGACAAAAGGCAGGCTACATTTCAAGTGGGTCTAATGCGCCTTCACTTGGAAAGCTTTTCATAATATAAAAGTCATGTGCATCTGTGACCGAGAAGCTCTACTGGTCGGATCAGACCATGAAGGAATTTCAGGCAAAGGTTCTGAGTTGTGAAGGCAATGAAATTGTACTGGACAGGACGGCCTTTTACCCTAGAGGCGGCGGCCAGCCTGCGGACACCGGCATTATCATGCGCGGCGGTGACCAGTTTACTGTTTCGGAAGTTGAGAAAAGAGGTGAAGATGTGGTGCATACTGTTTCAGGAGAAAATTCACTGAAGCCCGGAGATTCAGTAATCGGAAAGATCGACTGGGAAAGAAGGTACAGCCACATGCGATACCACACAGCCATCCACATCCTGGACGGCATTGTCACCCAGAGGCACAACGACGAGGGGATGCTTACAGGAGGGCAGATATACCAGGACAGGGCCAGGATTGATTTCGACATGGCAGACCTCACGAAGGAGAAGGTCGAGAGCCTTATTGAAGAGGCAAATGATGTTGTAAGGTCGGGGCTGAAGGTTTACTCAAAGGAGATTCCCGGAGAGGAGGCACTTGCAATGCCCAATATATCAAGAACCCTCCCCGGAAGAGAACTGCTGGAAAAACTTGACAGCATAAGGATAGTTGTCATCGATGGGCTTGACGAACAGGCTGACGGCGGAACCCATGTTTCAAGCACATCAGAAGTGGGAAAGATTGTGTTCAGAAAGCTGCAGAGCAAGGGAAGAAGAAACAAGAGAGTGGAATTTTACCTGGAGGAAGTGATCTCTTAGAATGCAAGAGACTAGAATTGACAAGATTGTTGTGGGGCCGCTGATGACCAACTGCTACATAGTTTCTGCAGGAGCGGAATGCATCATAATAGATTCTGGCGCCGAGGGAGGGAAGATAGTGGAATTCGTGGAAAAGTCCGGGCTCAAGGTAAAGTATGTGCTTGCAACACACGGGCACTTTGACCATGTGTCCGGCATAAAGCCCCTCAGGGATTCGCTCGATGCCAGATTCCATATCCATTCTGCCGACCTTGAGATGTTCAGTACCGCCAAGGACCAGGCCAGGAGGTTTGCAGAGATGGAGATAGATGATCCTGGCGCACCGGACGGGTTCGTGGAGGAGAATAAATACAGAATATGGGATTCAGAACTGATTGCACTGCACACTCCGGGCCACACGGCAGGAAGCACATCATTCATCATAGGGAAGAACATGTTCTCAGGGGACACTCTCTTCAACGGGAGCATAGGCAGGATGGACTTTGGCGGATCAGTTGACTCAATGAAGAATACGATTGAAATGCTCAAGAAGATGGAAGATGACATAACAGTATATCCCGGCCATGGGCCTGCTACTACCATCGGTGAAGAGAAGAAGAGCAATCCCTTCCTGACATATTACAAGTTGTGAGTGCATTGAGGTTCATGAAACAGCGGTGTTGCCTATGAATGACAGGCTCATGGAAATGGCGGAGAGAATTCTTTCCGGGATGGATATAAGGCCCTTCCCGGACGGTTATCTTGAAGAGGGAGAGAAGCTGGCCCAATTTGACCTTCCCGAAGGAAAGGAAATAATGATGTACCGTGAGCTGGAGGGGGTTTTTGTGATGTTCGATTATGAAAGGATATTTTTCAAGGACCCCTATGAGGCAAAGTACGTTTATTACTGCGCCAAGAAGGGGATCTCCAGGATCAGGATGCCGGAGACAAAGCCCCTTAAAAGAATCATCAGGGATTTTCAGAACGATTTGGAAAGCCTCAGGGACCAGATAGAGAAGGAAGCGGCCAGGCTTGGGCTTGACCGGGATGAGCAGGGGAAAGTTGTAGAATTGTGCGCCCAGAAGCTTGGCTACTATGATATAATGGACATATAGTTCCCCTATGGACGGGACCCGGTTTCATAGGCAAGGCCATCAATTTCCATGAGAAATGCGCCTGCCGGTGAGAGGGCAAATTCTGAGTAACATCTGGAGAATTGCCTCATGAGCGATCCCACAAGAACATTCCTGCTTATGTCCACATAACCCATGACCGATGGGTCCAGTCCACAGGGGCTTATTCTGTTGAATCCTGCAAGAGGTTCCCCGGTATAGTTAATGGCAATCCCGTGGTAAGAAACATGCCCGTCTATGGCCATTCCCACCGATGCGACTTTTCTGTTCCCCTCAAAAGTCCAGATTCCGGGCTCCTCCTCCCCGATGTATGCCTCCGCTCCGTTTTCCTTGAGTGCATCGATGACAATATTCTCGATATTCCTTACATGGGACCTGACGTCAACCCTTCCGTTCTTCATAAGGTCAAGAATCGGATAAATGACCAGTTGCCCGGGAGAATGGTAGGTTACATCACCGCCCCTTTCTGTACGGATGGGGTCAATGCCAGGCCAGTTCTTTGGGTCACTCTTCCTGCCAATTGTATAAACCGGTGGATTGTGCTCAAGAAAAAGGATGGTGTCGCCTATTGAGCCTGCCTTTCTCAGAGATACCAGTTTAAGCTGGATCTCAAGGCATTCGCCATAGGCTATCTGGCCTAAATCAATTGCGCGATTTGAAATGTAGTGATTTGCCATATGAAGCTTCCGCTGACTCCTTAACACCTTCGGATATGGTAGGGTGCGGGTGTATCGTAAGCCCTATGTCCATTGCAAGGAGCCCTGATTCAATTGCCAGGGTGATTTCAGAGATCAGTTCTGATGAGTGGGGTGCGACTATTCCCGCGCCTGTGACATACCCCTTCTCGTCATAGTAAATGCTGAAGTTCCCCAGCGAGTTGTTCATCCCCAGAGACCTTCCGTTGGCAGCTGCAGGAAACCTGGTGTGTTCTCCCTCAAGGCGCCCGGTGTATGAGATCTCCGGATCCGAGTAAATGACATACGGCATTGCTTTGTAATCCACTACTGCATCTTTTCCCGATATGTTGTCAGCAACCACATCTGCCTCGTAGAATGCCTTGTGGGCAAGCATGGGGCCGCCAGATACATCCCCAATGGCATAGACGTTTGGAAGGCTGGTCCTTTTCCTCCTGTCTGTCTTTATGAATCTGCCGTCCATCTCGAGCTGCAGGTTTTCAAGGCCAAGACCGGCTGTGTTCGGCAACCTGCCGACTGTGAGGAGAACCCTCTCGGCCTCAATGGTGTTTCCGTCCTCGAGCCTGACCGTATAGTTCTCACCCTTCTGGACACTGCTCACCTTCGCGGAGGTCCTTATGTCGACGTTGAGTTCCCTGAGCCTTCTCTGAACCGGACGTACGAGATCGTGCTCCACTTCCGGCAGTATGGACTGCATCATCTCTATTATTGTAACCCTTGATCCGAGCTTTGCAAAGGCAGTCCCCAGCTCTACTCCGATGTATCCGCCCCCTATGATCACAATGCTTTCCGGTATCTTCTTCACGTCAAGGATCTCCCTGTTGAAATCTACGCCCTCGAAACCTTCGAGCCTGACCGGGCTTGACCCGGTGGCAATAACAAGATTCTCCCCTTCATATATGTCGTCGCCAACCTTGACATGGCCGGAGTCGGCAACATAAGCCTCTCCTTTGACTATGTCGACGCCGTATGATTTGCAGAGTGTTTCCACTCCCGAAGTCAGCTTGTTTATCATGGACCATTTCCAGTCCTGCCAGGCGTTCATGTCAAGGGAGTAATTCAGCTCCATTCCCGGCATTTCCTTGAGGTAGCCCAGGGAATTGCTCAGCTCAATAAACGCCTTGGACGGTATGCAACCGTAATTCAGGCATTCGCCGCCAATCTTGTCTTTCTCTATGAGAAGCACTTTCTTGCCGTTCTGCCCCAGCCTTATGGCTGTCGAGTATCCTCCCGGGCCGGCTCCAATGATTATCGCATCGTAAGACATTCCATGCACCCCTATTGCGAAAGTATCAGAATAGGCTCCTCCAGAAGCCCCTTCAGCCTCTTTATGAAACGGGCTGCTACTGCGCCGTCGACAAGCCTGTGGTCGCATGAAAGCGAGATGTACATCTTCTGGCGCTCTTTTCCATCCTTCCCCAATTCGGTCAGGGTCCTGTGGACACCAAGAATTGCCACCTCAGGGTAATTGATGATAGGGGTGGACATGATTCCGGCGATTGAGCCGACGTTTGTAACGGTGAAAGTTGAGTCCTGCACTTCATCCAGCTTGAGAGCGTTTTCCCTGGCTCTTCCGGCCAGGTCAGATATCTCTGAGGAAATGCCCGCAAGGCTCTTCTTGCCTACCCCTTTCACAACTGCCACAGTAAGGCCGTCAGGCGTGTCGATTGCAACTCCGATGTTGTAGTATTTCTTCAGTATGTACCTGCGGTTCTCCTCGTCATAGGTCGCATTGAGGTAAGGAAAATCCTTCAGTGCAAGGGCCGCAGCCTTGACAAAAAATGGAGTGAAAGTGACCGTCAGCCCGTCCCTCTTCAGCTTTTCTATGTTGTCCTTTATGGGCCCCACATCTATTTCTTCGAAAATTGTGAAATGAGGGATAGTCTGCTTTGACTTGGTCATCTTCTCGAAAATGAGGCGCCTAAGTCCCTTCGGCACGAGGATTTCCTCGTTTTCAGCAGTTACTGAAGATGCTGCCGGCTTCCCGGGTGCGGGCTCCTTTTCTTCGGTGAGAGGTGCCTGTGCCTCCTGCTTTATCTCCGGGACAGCCTCCTCTGCTTCCGCTTCCACTTCTCTGATGCGCTCGGCCGCGGGTTCAGATTCCATCCGGACTTCTACCTCCAGGTCATCTAGGGTTACCCGTCCATGTGGGCCGGTCCCCTTTAACTGCGATATCCTTATGCCCCGCTCCCTGGCGATTCTCCTGACCGCAGGAGATGCAAGCACTATGCCGCCTTCAGCCTCCTCGAACTCCTCTTCCACAACCTCTGTTTCCCCGGGTTCAATTGAAACTGCCTCCCCAGCGCTGCCTTGGGTTTGCTCCACTGCCTGGGGCTCCTCTGCTGGAGCTTCCTCCGTTTCACCCTCAACATGTATGTCAAGAAGCGTTTGGCCTACTTCGACCAGGGCCCCTTCATCAAAATATAATTTGCCGACTGTCCCGTCAACCGGTGACGGAATCTTTACGGTCACCTTGTCGGTCATTACCTCAACCATGTCCTGGTCCCTGCTTATGTGCTCCCCGGAGCTGACATGCCACTTGACTATCTCGCCTTCGTTTACCCCTTCGCCTATATCCGGCAATTTGAAACTGTACATATGATCACCTGAATTCAAGAACTTTCTTTGCTGCCGCCATTATCCTCTTCTCATTCGGAAGGTAGTATTCCTCCAGCCTGTACGGGAATGGCGTATCCGGTCCCGCAACCCTCAAAATAGGAGCGTAGAGGTACTCGATCATCCTCTCGCTTATGAGGGCGGAAATCTCTGCCCCCATTCCAAGCGTCCTTGGCGCCTCATGGACAATGACAACCCTTCCCGTTTTTCTCACGGACCTGGTTATTGCTTCGATATCCAGTGGAACCAGGGTCCTGAGGTCTATCACGTCTGCGTTGAGGTTATTGTTTGAAACCGTCTTCATAACTGTGGGCACCATCGACCCGTAGGTGATTATCGTAAGATCGTCCCCCTCGTTCAGCAGGTTTGCCTTTCCAATGGGAATTGAGTACTCGTCCTCCGGCACTTCCATCTTTGAAGCCCTGTAGAGTTTCTTTGGCTCAAGGAAAATTACCGGGTCCGGAGAGTCTATTGCCGACATCAGAAGACCCTTTGCGTCGTATGCGCTGGACGGAGTGACAACCACAAGCCCCGCAGTGTGCGCAAAGTAGCTTTCGCCACTCTGTGAATGGTACAGGCCTCCCCTGATTCCCCCGCCGTATGGCGTCCTTACAACCAGAGGGGCGGTGATGAGGCCTGCTGTCCTGTATCGGAGCTTCGCCATCTGGTTTATTATCTGGTCCATGGCTGTATAGATGAAATCCTGGAACTGTATCTCCGCGATAGGTTTCAGGCCGGAAGAGGCCATGCCGATTGCCATTCCTATTATGCCAAGCTCCACGAGTGGCGTGTCAAGCACCCTTTCCTCACCGTATTTTTCCTGGAGCCCGTCTGTTACCCTGAAGACCCCTCCGTCCTTTCCGATGTCCTCGCCCAGCAGTATGATCGAGTCATCCCTGGACATCCTGTAGTCCATGGTGGAGTTGAGGGCCTGAACCATGTTCATTACTCTTGAGCTCATAGAATCTCCCTCATCTGTTCCTCAAGGTTCCACGTCATTTCCGCAAGGACATCGTGGAACATCGTCTCAGGTTCCGGAGCAGGGATCTTCTCCCTTTCCTCAAACTTCTGGTCAACTATCCTTACCGATTCCTCGCGAATCTTGGCGACTATGTTGTCGTTTAGGAAATTCATGTCCTTAAGCGTGTTTGCAGCTATCACCAGCGGATCGTTCTCCGACCCTTCCTGCACTTCATCGGTCCTGTACTTTGAAGTGTCGTCCGAGGTCGAGTGGGGGCCCATCCTGTAGCTGACCGCCTCAATCAGGGTGGGGCCGTTTCCTGCCCTGGCCTGCTGCACAGCTTCCGCAGCCACTTTGTATGTTTCTATAAAGTCATTGCCGTCTACCTTGACGCCCCTCATTCCGTAGGCATCGGCCTTCTTCCAAATTTCTGTCCTGGTCTGTTTTTCAACCGGAGTTGAAATGGCCCACCCATTGTTTTCGCACATGAATACAATTGGCAGATTGAAAACAGCGGCCATGTTCATTGCGGCGTGAAAATCAGGTGTGGAGGAAGAGCCTTCCCCAAATGTGGCAAAAACAATCTGGCTGGTTTTTCTGTACTTGACAGCATAGGCGGCGCCAACCGCCAATGGCAAGTTCGTTGCTACCGGGCTCTGAATGGACATAAAGTTGTAGTCCTTGGCGACAAAGTGGCTTGGCATCTGCCTCCCCTTTGCCAGATCACTGCTGTTTCCGAAAACCTGGTCAAGCATAACCTCTATGGGTACGCCGCGGTGTATCATCAGTGCAACATCACGATAATACTCGTAGATGATGTCATCCTTCGATAGTGCCATCGATGCTCCGACCTGTGTAGCTTCCTGGCCTATGGATGGAGTGTAAAAACCTACCCTTCCCTGCCTCTGAGCTGTTATTATCTTCCTGTCGAGTGTTCTTGAAAGGACCATTGCCCCGAATCCCCTGACATATTTTTCTCTCTGAGCCTGCTCATTAAGTTCCTCTACCATTGTACAACCTCCTTTGAGCCCATGCTTCTGCCGCCCTGTAAGAGGTCCTTACAAGTGGCCCTGAAGCTACAAATGCATATCCCATACTGTACGCCTCCTTCTCAATTTCCATGAATCGTTCTGTTGATGAGTACTCCACAACCTCAAGCTGCTTTCTAGAGGGCCTGAGGTATTGGCCTATTGTTACAATATCCACTCCGGCATCCCTTATGTCGGCCAGTGTCTGGAGCACTTCCCGGTCTGTTTCTCCAAGACCAAGCATTATTGATGATTTGGTTATCTGGTCAGGATTTCTCTCCTTCACATGCCTCAGCAGTCTGAGGGACTGGCTGTATCCCGCCCTTCCGTCCCTGACCCTGGGCGTGAGCCTTTCTACCGTTTCCACATTGTGTGCAAGAACAGCCGGCTCTTCATCGATTATCCTGTCGATAAGTTCCGTTCTGCCGCTGAAATCCGGTATAAGAACCTCTATGAGTGCACCTGACTCCTTTGATTTTCTTATTACTTCTGCAAAGTGTGCTGACCCCTGGTCAGGAAGGTCATCCCTGTCCACCGATGTGATCACAGCATAGCTGAGCCCCATGCTTCTGATTGATTCAAGCACCTTGGAGGGCTCATCCACGTCCAGCGGCTGCATTCCACCATGTGTTACGGAACAGAACCTGCATCCTCTTGAGCAGTTCTCGCCCATGATCATGAAAGTGGCTGTGCCGCTTTCCCAGCATTCCGCTATATTGGGGCATCTCGCCTCCTCACATACAGTATGGAGAGACCTCGACCTGAGCGTGTCCTTTATCCTAAGATAGTTTTCGCCACTGGGTATTTTCACCTTTACGTACTCAGGCCTCACCAACTAAAATGTGCTATAGATATACTAAAGTATCGATTTTTTTTCGGGATTCGAATGTCGAATCTAAGTCAAATGCCGTTTTTTGCTGGTTTACAAATCATATTATTTCCCGTGGCAGGCTATAGCATTACGTATTTCAGAATCTCGCCGGAAATGGCTCTGGATGAACTCTTAAGTACTCAGGAAGAAATACCACATGATCGCAATGGACCAAAATGCAAAAGTATGGTATAACGGAAAAATAGTCCCCTACGGTGAGGCCACAGTCCCCATTCTCACGCATTCACTGCAATATGGGACCGGAATTTTTGAAGGAATAAGGGCCTATGAAACCAGTAAGGGTGCCGCCATCTTCAGGCTTGAAGAGCACATGAAAAGGTTCCTCAGAACTGCACACATTTACTCTTACGACGTCGGATACTCACTCGAGGAGCTGATGGAAGCTGTAAAAACAGTCGTCAGGGAAAACAACCTCAAGTCGTGCTACATCAGGCCGTTTGCATTTGTTGACGATGACAGGATCAACCTTGTTACCCATGGAAAAAAGATCAGCACGTACGTCGCAGCACTGCCCTTCAACAAGATGTTCGACAAGGCTGATGCGGGAATAAGCTGCAAGGTGGCATCCTGGAGAAGAATAAATTCAGACATTCTGCCCATACAGGCGAAGGCCAGCGGAAACTACATAAACTCAATCGCGGCAGACCTTGACGCACATGCGTCCGGATTTGACGAGGCGATACTTCTGTCCATGAACGGTTTTGTCGCAGAAGGAGCCGGAGAAAACATATTCCTGATCGAGGACGGAGAGATAGTAACGCCCAGCAAGGAATCCGACATACTTCTCGGAATTACCAGGGATGCCGTCATCAAGATCGCAAAATCTCTAGGGTATGGAGTCACAGAGAGGTTTGTCCACAGGGATGAGCTGTACTACGCTGACGAGATATTCTTTGCCGGAACCGCAGCGGAAGTCACGCCAATAGTCAATGTTGACGGAGTCAAGGTTGGCAAAGGCACAGTTGGAGAGGTAACTTCCAAGATAAGGGACACCTTCTTCAAGACTGTCAAGGGCGAAAATCCGCAGTTCAAGGACTGGCTCACAGTAGTCTAAGCGTGAGGATTCTAAAGAATGAATTAATTTAGTGGAGCCCGGTATTCCACTCTCCCATATTTTTATAATTCTGCCCATTTTAATACTGCTGCGATTTACGAACAAGCGGCAGAGATCGTGTTGTTCATTTTATGGCAAATTGCGGCAGGTACTGGATTGGTTTTTGGCAAGGGCGCCCTCTACTGATCCGGCTTGAAATCAACATAAAGACTGTTGATTGCGTCCCATAGCTTTGGGAATAGGTAGGAATTATACCTGTTTATGAGAAAATCGGTTGTTCCGCCCTTAAGGCCCACAGTTCGGTCCCCGATTATGCCGAAGACCAGGTAGAGGTGGGAAATTGCGAACTCCTGCACACGATAATCATACCACATCATTGCTTTCAGGAGAGCCTGCAAATCACGGTGCCCTTTCCCGTCACTGTCTTCACTCAGAAGTTCGGGTATTGTCAAGGAATTCTTCGACAGCAGGACTTCAAACAACGGCCATAAGCCCCTGGCAAGGCGTTCTGACTCGTGGTATCTCGGAGAGTCCGCAGTGCTTGCACCCTCACCGATTATTTTCCTTATCTTCAGGAAGTCGTTTGGCCAGAGGCGCATCAAAAGTTCCTGGGATTTCTGAGTCAGGCCGCCCCACAGATTTGCGGCCTGCTGCAGCAAGTTTACAGCTTCCCAGAGGTTATCCGACTGCAGCTTTTCTTTTGTTCTCTTCAACATCAGGTTTATCCTGGTCCAGATGAATTCAGACTCCTGCTGCACGCCCTGGAAATCCCTTTCCCCATCGCAGACCAAGTCTTCCTGCTTCTTCTGGAAGGAGAGTATCTTGTCTGCGCTCAGGTAACG
>JBJKST010000029.1:0-43888 GCA_046703705.1 Thermoplasmataceae archaeon | reverse complement strand
ATTCGTAATCAGCAGGTCGGGGGTTCAAATCACTCCAGTGATTTATCAATGGAAGAAGTTGAACCCCAATATGGCGAAACATTCAATACCAAACCGAATCGATCTCCTGCCCAGTAAATTTGTGGGTTGAGAAAAAATCAACCATCATCTTTATTTGATGCGATTTAGCCAATGATAACCTCCCTAAGGCCATCCAAGCTAAAATGGAATCTCGCAGCAGTTACAAAATCACATGAAATCAACGCGAATTTGTATAAGTGAGCAGCGGCAGAGATTTAAAGAATGTAGACATGTATGTGTATCTACATATGTCCACTAAAAACATTGCAATTAGAGAAGATGTATACAAAAAATTGAAAGAGGTAAAGGGACCAGATGAAAGTTTTAGTGATGCAATAGAAGACTTGCTGGAAAGGAGAGGGAGTCTCTTGCCTCTCTGGGGCTCATTATCTGAATCCAACTCTATAGACCTAATTGAGACCGATCTAAAGGCAATTCGAAGTGGAGCTAAAATAAGAATATGATCCTCTTTGATACTTCGGCTATTATAGATTTCTTAAAGGGTGGCGTGAAAACTAAGTCTATTGTGGAGGAAATCGAGAGTAATAGAGAGAATGTATACACTACAGTGATTTCACAATACGAACTCCTTACACCGGTTTACCACAAGGGGTTGAAAGTTGAGGAAAGAAATATTAGGGGCTTTCTCAGGCGTTCTGTTGTATTTCCTCTTGATCAGAATGCTGCTGAAGAATCATCTCGTATAATGGGAGGTCTGTTTAAGTTGGGGCTTCCAATCAATGCAATAGATACTCTGATAGCCGGCATTGCGATTACAACAGGAACTGAAAAAATAGCCACATTAGACAGCGACTTTGCCCAGATTGCAAAGATAACTGACCTTGACATAATAATCATTTGAGACTTCAGTTGAAGTAATATTATATCTTATCACTAACTCTTCTGACTGAACTTTGCAGGAAATGGGTAATTTCCAAAGGAACCAACTTAATTTGTCTAATCAAGCACCTAATTTAAATTCGTAATCAGCAGGTCTGTTCGTACCCTGGAATTTTCAATTTTAATTACAAAATATTTATCTGTTTTCAATCTACTTACATTTGAAATGAACAATCAAAAAGGTGCCGGGGCGCTGATTTTTATTGGGGTCTTCCTTTTTTCCATGGCAATACTCGTTAGTGAGGCATTAAGGCCTTCCTACTCGCTTAACAAGTATTCCATCAGCAGTCTTGGCATTGGCCTGAACGGACAGATATTTTACTACTCCATCCTGATAATGGGAGCTCTCATCATTTTGGCGGGAATAATACTACTCTCCGGCAAGAAAAAGGAAGCATGGCATGCCACTTTGATTCTTGTCGGCATTGGTGCATTCGGTGTTGGGATATTCCCATACCTCATCAACTACCCACTCCATTCCTACTTTGCCTTTATCGCTTTCATCTTTGGAGGCATTACTGCTTTGCTCTTCGGGACTCACCGGGGAACTCCGCTTAGGATTTTTTCTCCTATAATTGGGATTATTGTCCTAATCTCCATTTTCCTGTACGCAACAGGGAGGATGTATGGTCTCGGCCCAGGGGGAATGGAACGCATGATTGTATACCCGACTCTATTCTGGGCACTTGCAATGTCCGGGCATCTTATGAACCAGAAAGAGTGATGCCTGTACTTCGAGGGGACTTAAGATAATCCAGGAAAGCTCGCATCCAAAAAAATCCGGGTGAGGGGGGTATTGGCCCTTCTCCTACTTAGCCACTTTTTCAATCCTTGCCATCCTGTTTACCAGGTCTCCAAAGTGCTCAAGGTACCGGCCGAACAGTCTTTCGCAGCCCAGCTCGGCAACATTGGAAAGCAGCTCTGCATTTTCAAAGATCAGGGTCGCTTTATACCCGGTAAGATCACCCCGGTCCTCGAAGCGTTCTTCAAACCTTATCTTCAGGCATCCCGACGCTGAAACAGGAAATGGCAGCAGGTGGTATTGTATACTTCCCCTGATCAGGTTTAAGTCTCACGCATCAATGCTTTGCGGATGGCCAGTCTTTCCGAAGTGATGTTGGGATTTTTCTCTCTCGTCAAGAGCAGAAAAGAGGACGGCGTGTTCCAGTATCTTTCGGAAGACATCGAACTCGATGACCCGGTTATGGGAACATTTTCCGGCATGGAGTCATTAAGAATGTATTGCCAGGGCCTGAGGGTCTGGCTTCACAAGTATAACACAGGCATTGAGCCCTGGAGAATCGTATTGTCCGGGGAAGGCGTGGCAGTTGAGTACAATTTTTTCATAACCGTCGGAGGCGAGAGGCTGGACCTTCCGGTTGCTCTGGCTGCAGATGTCTTTGACGGCCTGGTGTCCGCAATCAGGATATACTACAGCACTTGGCCATTATACGGAAAACACATTGGAAGAAAACCGATTCTTCCGGAAAGAAATGACCTGGAACTTCCGGGGCCAGTGAAGAGCTACTTGTCCCTGCTTGCAGGAAACGATGCGGAAGCATTGGTTGACCTTTTCGAAGAAAACGGTTACATCAGGGAACCCAGCGGAAGCAGATACCGCCATGAGGGGAGGAAAAACCTCACGAAGTTCTATGGACAGGCTTTGTCCAGAGGCGGAATCCCGATCAGCCACTGCAATGTAATTGCGGAGCCGGGTATTGCTGCAGTTGAGTACTTTTTCAGCGAGTGGGCCGGGGTGAAATTTTCGCCGGAAGCAGGAATGGCATTCTACGAGTTTGACAAGAATGGAAAGATTACGGCTGCGAGGATATACGATGACGGCAACCCTCCTTTTTGACGCATTCCGATCTTTCCATGCATAGCTGCAAAGGCTTTTGAAGGATCCGCGGACCGATCCAGCGTGAGACTATTTAACTTGTTTTGTTCCCTGAAACTATTCTGATCAGCGATGCTCCAACGGCCATAGCTATTCCCATGGTCCCATACGTCAGCAGCAGGTAAACCTGAAGCCACACGTCATTGTTCGGTGTGGCATATATGGCAAGATTGTTCCCAAACGGATTCAGGAAGCCTGCATAGTACCCCATCCCTCCGAAGTAGCCAAAAATATACTCAGTGAAGGCGGTCGCAAAGACAATTGCAAAAACAAAATATAGGCCCATTTCAGGGGCTGTTTCGCCGCCTGCCCTCCTGAGAAGGCGGTATGATATGAACAGGGAAATTGCAGCAGCAAGGATCAAGAATACCATTTGCCTGAACAGGTAGACAGCGTCAAGTGCCCTGAAGTTGACAAGGGCGTCCAACAGGGGGATCCCGGTTGGAGTTGTATGTATCAGAACTCCCGGTATGTACGTATTGATCCAGTTCTGGCCTGCAGCCGGGAGGTAATTATACCCCGGGCCGGAAAACAGAACACCCGCCTGCCCGTATATGAAGCCTGCTGCAGTTATGATATACTTCAAGATCAATGGTACTGCGATCGCGGGAACAATGACAGATAAGAGCCCGGTCAGGACTGGCAGCTTTTTGCCTCTAATTGGGGAAGAAGCAGGAAAAAGCTTTGTGAGGGCCATGGAGAAAAGTGCAGCAATGAACATTATGAAAAGTGTTGTAGGGAGAGTGTTTGCAATGACTGGGTAGACCTGGAATGTGTAATATCCCGAAACAATAGGGTTGTAGAATTGGGAGTATGCCCAGCTGCCGGTGAAGACGTTGTCAAGGAAACCAAAGTATTGAAGGTACAGGGGCAGGTTCAGGTGAAGGTAGGCTTCGGCCATCTGTACCTGTGTTGCCCGTGGGACAAGGCTGTGTGGATTTATGAATGTCCCAACGAGGTAATCTATTGGGAAATGCTTCCAGTAGACAAACAAAATGAATGAAAGGGCGAAGAATGTGAGGATTCCAACCAGGATGCTCCTTGCCGCGAGGCGAATGGATCCCATAATAATATTATATATACATGCATAAGGTATATCAGCTTTACTGGAAGCCGGATTAATCCAAATAGGGCGGCAGTGTTTTGCAATCTATTCAGCCGTGTTTGGGCTGTTTTGTGGTAATATTGGCAAAGCAAGGATTTCCAGATTTGCTCACTTTCAGATTTCTAAACACCGATTTTTCCTTTTCTATGGCAGATATTATAAAATTCACTATTATCGAGATATTAAAACATTCCTAAATATTGATGGCAGGGAGTTAAGTTAACCTTGCAGTTTCCGAAAAATATGTATTCAGTCACATTCATAAGGCTGATTGAGAACGAATATCTCGACCTTCTCAGGGAATGCTCATCCCTTAAGAAAGAGAAGGGTTTTGAACTCTTTGACAAACCGCTTTACATATGTGAAAGGGTACAGAAGTTCAGGAACTGGATGATAATGGCAATAAGGAGTTCTGAGGTGACTCGGGACGGCGAGCCCCTTAGGCCAGAAGATGTGATAGTTGAAGCTGCCATAACCAAGACATCTTCAACCCCGTCGGAACCTGTCCACCCAAATCTCATAAGCGCGCTCACCCTGTTTGAGAAGACAGACCTGGATGGAATCATAGGCGAGAAAAGAAGGCTCATGCTTGAACAGGCCATGGGCCAGAAAATAGACAAGTGCAAGTTTGAAATCTGTTTCTCACACTGTGAATTTGTGAGAAAGGAAATTATGCCGGTGAGAAAGGAGCAGAGCTATGACGGTGATGCTTCACCCACCTATTGAGATCCATCTTTTCAGAAGCCAGCCAGTTTCGCGAATCAGGTTTCTTGGTTTGTTCTTTCAACGGCTTTCCTGACATACTCCTCGGAGATGTCTATTCCGAGATATCTTCTCCCCAGCTCTGCAGCCACCTTAGTAGTCGTGCCAACTCCGTTGAAAGGGTCAAGGACAGCATCCCCCTTGAAACTGAAAAGCTTAAGGACCCTCTCAACAAGGCTTTCGGGAAACATTGCCGGGTGCCCATATTCCCTCATTCTTCTTTCCGGCGCGATGCTCCATTTGGCATTTACCCATTGCTTGAATTCCCCATCCGATATGTCAGCCCCCGCCCTGTCACCTTTGTGCTTGAGGTCACCCTTGGAGAACACTTCGAGAAATTCCCAGGTGTATTTCAGGTATGGGTTGCTTGGACTCTTCCAGCTTCCCCAGGCAGTGTATTTTGCGTTGTAATTGTTCTTTTCCCAGAGGATTTCGTTCCTCCAGATCATCTTCCTTTCCATGAAAAAACTGGAAATGATGTGGTGCAGGGGGATGAAGTCAGAATAGAGAGGCTGGACGTTTACAATTATCCTGCCTCCGAACTTAACGACCCTGATGCATTCATCGAGCACCGCAAAAAGCTTTTCAAAGTACCTGCCCCAGTCGATGCCGTCTTCGTTGCTCTCGTATTCAAGCCCAAAATTGTATGGGGGAGAAGTGACAACAAGATCGATGCAGTTATCCGGAAGCTCCTTCAGGACCTGTTCCGAATCGCCGCAGACAATCCTGTTGGTGTAATGATCAGGAAGGAAGTTCTCTGAACGTGAAAAATTATTGTTTCTGGCATAGTAGTGCGCACCCCGGCTCTCCGCTTTCTGTTTCCTCCCCTTTATTTTTCTCTCCCCGCTGTAGTCAACGTAGAGCCTCTTGCCGGTCTTTACGCCGTAGCTCTTGATGGACTCCACTTTTTCAAGAATTTCCAGGAATGGCGCGGAATCTTCCAGCCCGCAATAGTTACTTGCCTGATTGAATTCCGAAGCCAGCTTTTCGGTGTCTGCCCTGTTCAGGTAGAGTGAAACACTGCGGTTTTCAGCAGAAAAAAACAGGTCTTCTTTGTGGAACCTTCTGTTTATGAAACTGGTGACGCAAATCTCAGGATATCCAGGCTCCCTGCGCAGATCAACCTCAATTTTAAGATATTCCGTCATTGCTCCACCCTGGTACCCTTGTCAGGAAGGACAACCTCGTGGCGGTTTGCTCATGGAGTCATATTCATGCGCCACAATGGAATTATGCGTCCCAACTCGGCCGGATCTCTTGTAAACAACGCTCTGGTAATAATAAAATTCATGCCTGAAAAGGGTCATCGAAATTGCCATTGCTACCCGGCTGACATTTAAGTGGTATGAAACACTAGTCAACCATGCCTGATGAGGAATCTTTCACAACTGCACAACTGAGAAAGGACCTGGACAGCATAGATGAAATAACAAAGGGCTGGAGGGAGAGGATGGAGTATCTTCCGGCTGACCGGATGTTCGCTACATTCAGAAGGGCAGTGACCCATCTGGAGAAGGCAGCCGACCTGGTGGAGAAGATCATGGCAAAATACGACTTAGACGATGAAAAGTAGGGCGTTCCGACCCCGGCGCGTCATGAACCAAAGGCGGACCTGATCGTTTCCCAGGCCCTGTCTGCAGGCTCCAGGGATTCAAGAACCGCAAAGTCGTCTTCGATTAGCTCGTTTTTCCTGCCGTTCCTGTTGAGCCACACAGGGGCAATTCCGACACCCATTGCACCCAGGATATCGCTTTCCAGTGAATCTCCTACCATCACCGATTCATTTGGGCTGCACCCCGACCTTTCCATTGCGATTCTGAAAATCTCCGGATCAGGCTTCATCACGCCAAATTCCTGTGAGATTGTCATGGAGTCTATGTATGGCCCAAGGCCGCAATTCTTGATTTTCCTCTCTTGCATCTCAACTATGTTGTTGGTGATGATCGAAACGTGGATGCCCTTGTCCCTGATCTTTTTCAAAAGCTCTATTGCGCCGGCCACTGGTGCTGTTCCAGAGATATACCTGTTCCCGTATTCTGAAACGATTAGATCCAGGTCTTCATCATGTATTTCGGCTCCAAGGCTCGAAAAAAGGTTCCTGAACCTGGTGGACCAGTTCTCCCGTATGGTGATCCTGTTGTGTATGAGCATTTCCCAGTACTTGTCAAAGTCCTTCTGCCAGAGTGACTCAAGACCTGCAATATCTATGGATCCCAGTGGTGCATATTCCTTTTGAAGATATGAAAGGGCTGATCTCGCTGCATTCCTGTGATCGATCAGCGTGTCATCAAGATCAAAGAAGACCACCTTGGGCAGCATGGGGTGTGGTTGATATTGGAGGCGCATATAAACTTGAAGATACTGGCACAAAGCACTGCAATATTACAAGTATGCCGGTAAAGCTGAAACAATGCGGAAGAACAGGATTTTCAGGATGATTTATCAACATCCCGGTGATCCGGAAAGAGGCGCAGCGGCTTGAATCGGGGCGGAAAGGGAGAAAAAGATGAAAATTCGGGAAAGGGTTCACACAGGATCCCAATTGTAGTGCAGATGCTTCTGTTCATGACACTTGGCAACTTCAGCAACGCCTCTTACTCTCCACTTGCTCCCTTCATACAGAACAGCTTTCTTCTAACTTCTGCAGAAGTGGGACTGATTACCAGCGTTATATTCCTCGGCTCAATGACAGTTTCCTTCTTCTCAGGCTTTCTTGTAGACAGGCTAGGGCCTTATTCGGCAATTAAAATTTCATTCGGCATCATGGGAATGGGTGCGCTGGCAATATTCCTCGGCCACAGCTACGCGTTCCTCATAGCGGGGTATTTCGCCATGGGGTTCGGTTATGCAATTATCACTCCTGCAACCAACAGCGCCACGATGAGCGAGTATTATCCCCATCATGCGCCCAGGATGGGGATTAAGCAGGCCGGGGTGCCTCTGGGCCTGGCTTTCTCTGCAGCAGTACTTCCCTTAGTGGCGCTAAGCTTTGGCCTCGACGGAAGCTATCTTCTGCTGATTGTGATTGCACTGGCAATTGCCGCAATCCTGCCGCGTGAAAGAATCCAGCGGAGCTCGAAGGATATCGGTTCGGGATACTTCAGGGACTTCATCTCTGCGGGCAGGAGCAAACCGCTTCTCGCAGTCGCAGTTGGAGTTGTGTTCCTCTCCTGGGGGCAGCAGACATTGTTGACCTTCTTCGTGATCTTCGAGAGGTTCAACGGAGTCCCCATAATCCCCGCCGAAATTCTCCTGGTCGTACTCCTCGCCGGCTCAATTTTTGGAAGGCTTTTCTGGGCCTACCTGAGCGACAGCGTATTCCACAGGAACCGTGTGAGGACCCTTTCAGTCGTTATGGCACTCGGAGGCCTTTTATTCATGGCGCTTAACTTCAGGCCGGGGTATTACCCTCTGGCCGTACCTCTTGCGTTCTTCATAGGCATGAATGCAGTAGGCTGGAACAGCGCCTACGTAACCGTTATATCTGAGATTGCCCCGAGGGCAAGAGTTGGACTTTTCTCAGGCGTGAGCCTGATCCTGACGGGCATGGGAACCATAGTGGGGACTCCCATTTCAGGTTACATAAGGGACACCACCTCATTTCTTGCAATGTGGACAGTACTTGGATCATCACTGCTTGTTATGTCGGTTGTATTCCTCTTTGTCGGCAAGAAATATGTGAAGGCTGCATACTCATAGCCCCATATTCAGTTGAGAACCGAAGTGCGGCAATTCAGCAGATGGAAATCTTTCCCTCGATGAGTTTCATAGTGATGTTTTCTACATCGCACAGATGTTCGTCCACTATCTGCCTGATCCTTCTCTTCTCGTCTGTGGTTGTGGCATCCCTGAAGGTAACAACTGTCACAAGCGGTTCATCTATTGGTTCGCCTATCTTGCCGACAATCTTGACAGTAACTGCTTTGCCTATTGTATCGTAGATATCATTTGCAATGTGCTTTGCAAGGATATTGTATATCTTGCCTATGTGGTTTACCGGATTCTTTCCTGCTATGGCTTCGAAACTCATCACCCTGTTCGGTGTTATGAGCCCGTTCACGCGGTTCCCCCTTCCGACGGCCCCGTCATCGCCATGTTCTGCACTCGTTCCGGTTACTGTGAGGTAACACCCGTCTTTCCCCTGGTTTCTGTCGTCAAGCGCATTCAAAGAAACTTTGGATGTGAAGTCTGAAGGGATCATGAACCTCACCCTCTCCACCAGCTCATCAAGCAGCTTCTGCTTCTTCTCGAAATACGAGCCTATGTCCGGCAGGTACTTGTCGACAAAGGCGTTGGCAATGGTAACATCAAGGCTCTTTCCTGTCCTGACTGCAAGTATCTTGACATCCTCCCCGGAGTATGGAAACGTATACTTGAATTCCCAGCTGCTCATGACATTCTCCATTTCAAGAACTATGTTCTCGGTGGGGCTTAGCGGGGCAAAACTGGCTCCGAAGGAAGTATCATTAGAGAACACGCCCATCCTCTGGTAGATGTTTGACAGGTTTGCCGATCCGGATTTTGTCTCGAAAATATACCGCACGCTGTTCAGGTCTATGAACCTCATGTTCCTGTCAAGCCACTCTTCAGCCGACCTCGTGGCAATGTCCCTTATGGGGAGCCTAGCTTCATCAACAGTTTCGGTGGCCCTTCCTGAAAAAAGTATCGAAATGGGCGTCAGGACCCTTCCGCCTCCGAATGCCGGAGCAGTACGCCCCCCGATCACCTCAAGCTTGTCAACGTTGTGGTGCAGTATCTTCCCGAAGTTGTCAAGGTAATACCTGGAGAGGTTCTGAGAATAAGTTTCAGCTATTGAGTCGGCCATGAAGTCGGGATGTCCCAGCCCCTTGCGCTCAACAATCTCCACCATCTGCTTCTCAACATCTGTTCCCCTCACCCTTTCCACAACAATATTCTTAGCCATTGCGAGAACACCCGGACTAGTAAACATGCCTCCTTCCGTCTATAAACGCTTCCTCATAATATTGAGGACATGCTGCACCTTTGATGCAGGGAGTCAGAACAGAA
Source organism: Thermoplasmataceae archaeon (assembly GCA_046703705.1). Classification (GTDB taxonomy): domain Archaea; phylum Thermoplasmatota; class Thermoplasmata; order Thermoplasmatales; family Thermoplasmataceae. The sequence continues at coordinate 34,136 of JBJKST010000029.1, read as the reverse complement.
AGATTTTATCCGCGATACCGGTTCCAAGGAAGTGGAAGAAAATTCTTTCCTGACCTGTCCGGAGGTTGCAGCAATCATATGCCCATTGTAATAGAGGAAGCTTCAATCAGGGAGATCCAGGAAGCCTTCAGATCAGGCGAGCTCACCTCAAGGAAGCTGGTGGAGCATTATCTCAGGCGGATTGAGGAATTTGACAGGAAGGGCCCGGGCATAAATTCAATTGTCACTCTGAACAAAGGGGCACTTTCTGATGCGGACAGGCTGGACAGGATGCTCTCGGAAACGTGGATAATGAGAGGTCCCCTTCACGGAATTCCTTTCCTGATAAAGGACCAGATCGAGACAAAGGGCATAAGGACAACATTCGGCTCAAAAGCCTTTGAGAACTATGTTCCGGATGCTGATGCAGGCATTGTACGGAAAATACGAGATGCAGGGGGCATAATACTGGGAAAGGGAAACATGCCTGATTTCGGTGTAAGCTGGTATGGTGTCTCATCAATAGCGGGTGATACGCTAAACCCGTATGACGAATCAAGGGACCCGGGAGGCTCCAGCAGCGGGATAGGGGCAGGGATTGCTGCCAGTTTTGCCACTGTTGGAATAGGGGAGGACACCGCCGGCTCAATCAGGGTGCCTTCTGCATTCAACAACCTCTTCGGGATCAGGGTTACTACCGGCCTCATAAGCAGGCATGGCATGTGCCCCATCATCAACTACCAGGACACTCCCGGGCCAATGGCAAGGACTGTAGAGGACCTTGCAATAGTGCTTGATGTGATTGCGGGATACGATGAGCGTGACCCTGCGACATATGTATCTTCTTATTCTGGGTCCCTTGGCACTTTTTCCACATCACTTTCATCAGGCGAATTCAGGGGCTCCAGGATAGGAGTCTTGAGGGAAGTGTTTCCAGACGGTGAGGATGGAATAAACAGGGTGGTAGAGTCTGCCATAAATGCAATGGAGAAAGAGGGCGCATCAGTGGTCGACCCTGTTGTTATACCGAACCTGGATGCGCTCATCCTGAATTCCAGGCTCTATGACATTCAGGTGAAGCACGACCTGAACTCTTTCATAAAGACAAGGAAGGGCTCTCCCATGAAATCTATCGAGGATATAGTTGCTGCAGGGATGTACCACGAACTGATAGACATTCTTCAGTATGTGTCGGAGGGGGAGCCGGTACCTGAAAAGCATCCTGACTACTACAGGATGAGGTTCGGGCAGTACGATCTGAGGAGGACTATTGAGGAAACCATGGCCACAATGAACCTTGACGCAATATTATACCCGACCGCTAGAATCAGCCCACCCCTCAAATCTGAAATCAGGGGAAGAAAATGGGCAGGCCTTGGCTTCCCAGTAAATTCATTCATTGCGTCCCACTCGGGATGCCCGGCTGTAGCGATCCCGGCAGGATTCACAGACGATGGACTTCCGGTAGGCATTGAACTGATGGGTAAGCCATTTGATGAGCAGAAGCTCCTGAACATGGCTTATTCATTCGAGCGGGCAGCAAACCCCCGAAGGGCCCCTAAGGCAACCCCGAAAATCGCATGACCATTTTTCTCCGGTTCCAGTTTCAGGGGTTGAGCCACAGTATGGAGATATTGAGCATAGTGGCCACTGTTACCCATGAAAGGTAAGGAAACAGGAAGTATGCAGAGACTTTGCTGACGGGCCTGAACTCGATTATTGTTGCGGCTATGAAAAACCAGAGGAACACGATCTCTATGGCGCCGAAGAGTATCTGGTGCATCCCGAAGAAGAGGACAGACCAGATTACGTTGAGTGCCAGCTGAAGGAAGAACAGCGAAACGGGCAGAACGATCTCTTTCCGTGGTTTCCCGCTGCTCCACACCAGGTACAGTGCTATTGCCATCAGGAAGAAGAGTGTTATCCACATGGGCGCAAACAACCAGTTTGGAGGCGTTATTGGGCTCTTCGCCAGGGATGCATACCACGTGGGTATGGCTTCATATGTGAACAGGGAGCCAATTCCGCCAGCCCCTTCAGCAATTATAATGGAAATTAGGAGTTTAATCCAGTTGATCCTCATGAATTATGATTGGATGAACATGGGAATATTTAGGGCTATCTATCATATATAAGGGAACCTCGGCGAATCTGCTTAAATGCCAGTTCCAAGCGTATTTCGACACGAGGGTCTGTTTCTGCCGCTCATGGCTCTTCACACTTCCCACGATCCAGGCAGAAAAGAACACTGCAATAAAGGAACCATTAATTAGACACTTTCCCATTATAAACTTAACTGGATTGTGTTTTCAATGGTTTCTAAGAAAGTTGAAGTAAGCAAATTAAGGGAAAGTGAGAGAGTATACCCTAAATCGCACCACAGATATTCAAGGGAAGAAGTCCCGAAGTACCGTTTTCCCGAGGCTACGATGGACTCCAGGACAGCATATCAACTAATTCATGACGAGCTAAACCTGGACGGAAACCCGGATCTGAACCTCGCAACTTTCGTGACGACGTGGATGGATCCCGAGGCTGACAAGCTGATAATGGAGAATCTTCACAAGAATTTCATTGACCATTTTGAGTATCCGCAGGTCAACAACATAGAGGAGAGGATAGTCAACATTCTCGCGGACCTGTTCAATATCCCGGATGAAAACGATTTCATAGGCACATCAACCATCGGCTCTTCCGAAGCGATAATGCTCGGCCTCCTTGCACACAAATGGAATTGGCGCCAGGAGAGAATCAGAAAGGGACTGCCCCAAGACAGGCCAAATGTAGTCTTTGGAGGTGATACCCACGTTTCCTGGGACAAGTTTGCCAGATACTTCGATGTAGAACCCAGGGTCATACCCATCGCAAAGGACCACTTCACAATAAAGGCAGAGGACGTCTTGAAGGAGGTGGACGAAAATACCATTGCGGTTGGGGTTGTGCTCGGAACTACATTCACAGGAGAGTTTGACCCGGTGCAGGAAATTAACGACATGCTTGTGAGCCTCAAGAAGGAGAAAGGCCTCGACATACCCATTCACGTGGATGCTGCCAGTGCAGGCTTTATCACCTCGTTCTATGAGCCAGAGTTCAAGTGGGATTTCAGACTTGAGCAGGTTGGCTCAATTAACACATCAGGCCATAAATTCGGCCTTGTTTACCCCGGCCTTGGCTGGCTCATATTCAGGAAACAGAATCTTCTTCCGGAGGAACTGAAGTTCTACGTCAACTACCTGGGTGACGAGATGCCCACGTACACGCTTAATTTCTCTGAAGGCAGCTCAATGATCATAGCGCAATACTTCAACATAATGCATCTTGGCAGGAAGGGCTATGCCAGGATAGTGGACCAGATGATGGGAAACGCTTCTTATCTCGCATCAAGGCTGCAGGAAAGCGGGGAATTCGACGTCATCAACGAGGGAAAGCATATCCCGGTGGTCACATTCAGGTTTTCAAAGGACGAGGACTTCACCCTCTTTGACCTCTCATACCGTGTCAGGGAGAGGGGATGGATTGTGCCTGCCTACTCGCTTCCTCCGCACGCAGAGGATGTGACCATCATGCGTGTTGTGGTAAGGGAGAATTTCACCAGAAACCTGGTTGACATCTTCGTGGATGACATACTGAACGCCAAGAAGGCCTTGAAGAGCGGTTCCATAAAGAGATCACAGCGTTCCGCGAGGGAGGGGCATCCAGTTTCGTGATGCGCCCAATGCATTCCCTTCTTATGCCTACGGAATTTACCAGCACGGGTTGAATTTGAAGAAAATCTATTTTACCATGGGGTAGGAGGCTTTTCAGGGATTTCCGATGAGTATTTCCCACCGTCGGATAATCTTGATTTCCAGGAGTCCGGATTTCGTCCATGGATCCTCCGAAAGCCTCTCCGTTACTTTTTGTTCATTATCTTCATTGAATATCAGCATAACGCTAGTTCGATTCATTAATGGCCCTCCCAGCAGCACGATCCTGTTGTCTGCCAGGCAACTCATAAACTCGGCGTGGGGTGTCCAATCTTCCTGCTCTCTCATGGGGACGCCTTTCTTCCATCCTTGTCCCTGAATTCTTTCAACCGAAAGCAGGAAACCTTTGAATTCCTGCTTTTCTATAATTCGTTTTGAAGGTGTCCCCAGTAATATCTCCCATTGTTCAATTGCCTTGATCCGGAGATGCCCGTCCAGCAGCCATGGATCATTCGAGAGTATATTTGCCAGGGCCCCACTGTTTTCAGCGTTGAAGACAACATGCCTCAGGGGACTCCCGGTTATTGGCCCGCCTAGAATTGCTATTCCTTTCTCTTCAAGATCATTCATGAAATCTGCGTGCTCTGCCCATAACATTTGCCGGTTGATGGGGCGTGTCTGATCATATCCGCTTCCCTCCTCATATACCGCAAGTAAATACGTCACATTTTTCACCTCCTTTCTCCGATGATACTGCAACTCGCCTGGTATCTATGCTCATGGAACTTACTATATAATAAATACTATTAAATTTATAGTGAATGAAAGTATAGTGATGTATGCAAGGGCCAATCAATGAAGACTCATCCGATTTGCCAAAACCCTCGGTAGATTATTTGGCATGCCCAATACGCATCAGCCTGGGCTACCTGGGGAAGAAATGGGCACTTCTTGTTCTGCGGGATATCGCATTTTTGAATGGGCCTACATTTACAGAATTGCTCCAAAGAAGCACTGGCCTGACCCCAAGGGTGCTTTCCATGAGGATAGACGAGATGCACAGGGAGGGAATCATAGAGAAAGTTGAAGATAAAAATGATGCAAGAAAAGTGAGATATCATTTGACCAAAAAGGGGAAAGATGTAATTCCAGTCCTGACAGCCTTAATACAGTACGGGATCAGAAATCATGCGGACAAGGTCTTCGAAGATGAAAAACCGAGGGAATTGGGTGAGGTTTACCCTGACAGCCGCGAGTACCTCCTTGGAAGGCTTTCTAAATACGCCATGGAGAAGTGAGATCCATGGTATGTCGCCCCAGGTATGAATGAATAGCGTCAATGATCAGGTATTATTCAAAGGTAGGCATTCTAACTCCAGACTCAACTTTGATCTGACAGTAATGCAATATTTTGTTGAATCGCGAACACTGTATTTAAAAAACGGATGTAACTGTTTATAAGCTATCTTTAAAGTGGAACTGAGTTTTCGAAACCGCTCACCGTAGTCCAATAGGAGCGAAAATTGGCAATAAACAACCAACAAATGAGGACTCTCCTCTTCTATGGATTATCGCTAATCCTCTCCCTGATAACAATAGTGGTAGCTGCAACTGTATTCATCATTGTCCTTTACATAAACGGTTCAGTTTCCCCTTCTTTGATTTCCCTTTTCATCCTTGTTGCTGCAATCAACATTGCAATACTATCCATTTCTGTCAGGGGGGTGATAAAGCTCTACCCCCTGTTGTCACAGGCTGCAGTAACGCAGAGGGTAGTCATTATTGACCATGCTGCTGATGCACCAATATCTGAAACCGGTACGAATGACAGGATTCTGGATGAGAAATACCTTACCAGCCACGAGGCAGAGATAATAAGCCTGCTCAGGGAAAACAGCAACCGGATGCTGCAGAACTCCATAACATCATCTCTTCCAACATCCAAGGCAACAATTTCCAGGGCTCTAACGTCTCTGGAAAACAAGGGCGTAATTATAAGGGTAAGGAAAGGCGTGACGAATGAGATAATCCTCTCTGAAACCTATTCCAGATAGCCGCATGAAACATGTTTCACGCAGGCCATAAGAACCGTTTCACCATATTATGGCATATGGACAAAAGAATCTCAAACCTTATGTGGGTTTTAGTAGGCCTGGTCGCCGTAGTGGCCGCAGTCTCAATAATTCTTTCCTTCGTGTTCATGGGAGGAATTTCGGGAGGGACCTACGGCCCATTTGGAATGATGGGGTACGGGTTTTACGGCATGGGGGTAATCATGCCCATAATCGGCGCGGTGTCGGTGATTTTCGTAATCGTATTCATATTCTTCCTCCTTGATTCTGCAAGAGGGGACGGGAAATATTACTCAACACACGAAGCAAGGGCCCCTGAAGATATTGCAAAGGAGAGGCTGGCACGAGGGGAAATAACCGACGAAGAATTCAGAAACATAATGGAGCACCTGAAGAGGTGACCAAAATGGTGGGCAAATACAAAGCGTTCGGCATGGCAGGGATGGTAATACTGGCATCAGTGCTGGCATTTACATTCATTTGGCATGGGAATATTTTTTCCAGCGGTTCACCCAACGGCACAAGTTTTCTCACTGAAGCCCAGATCAACCAGATAAACGCCACAGGGCATGGAGTGACGGTATTGCCTTCAGCCTCTACCATTTACATTAACAACTCCTCAACTGTGACCGTAATGATGGGCCCGATGAATGCCCCAAGCATGTACAGCTTCGAGATATTTGGAGTCATAAACCCGGAAATAATAGTGAAATCGGGAGTGGATGTGCATTTCGTGGTCGTGAATATTGACGATGACTCTTACCACAACTTTGTAGTAAGCACACAGGGGCCGCCATACTATGCAATGGGCAGCGGGATGATGGGAGGATACGGCAGCAGCTATAGCTTCGGTGGAATGATGACAGGATATTACGGCAACAACAACACCTACGCTTCCATGATGGGCTACCTCCCACCGGTAAATTCAGGGCACTATGCATTCACCAATGTCAGCTATGATTTTAATTCCGAAGGTACCTACTGGTACCTGTGCACATACCCGGGGCACGCACAGCAGGGAATGTATGGTAAAATAGTGGTTGATTGAAGCCGCAATATTTACATATTTTTTAGCAAAAACAAGTTACAACCGAGGCTTCAGTTGTGTTAAAATGCTCCGGTCGGGATTTGGACCCGAGTCGAGGGATTGAGAGTCCCTAATGCTTGACCGTGCTACACCACCGGAGCCGTAAGGCGAAATAGCCAATCAGCATTTATTTCTTTTGGCTTGTGCTGTTTCAGGAGGGCCAGAAAATCTTAGTGAGTTCTACTACTACGGCCATAGCGATGCCAATGTATATTACGAGTTTAGGATCGAGTGCCGGCCCCTCTATTTCTTCTTCATCAAAGTAACGAATTAAACCGGCTCCAGACTGAAAACCACTATTCTTTTTATCAGCCATCTTGCCAATTATCGGTACTTATGATTTAATCTTTTGCCAGATCGGATTTGACCCTAATAATTTGGGTTATAACATTTAATCTGGAAAATTACTTTTTAAATATGGACATGCGGAAAGCTATCGGCAGCCCATTGTCGATAATTGTCATTGTATCAGTATCAGTACTGGTGGTAATGGCCGCATTTTCCAGCTTTTTCCCTCCGGCAAGCGTTGTTGAATCGGGAAGCATGCAGCACTCCGACAAATGGACTCCGGGCGTCATAAACACAGGCGACCTCATATTCGAGAAGCCCGTTAGCGATCCGGTAAGGGATATCGTGACCTATGTCCAGGGCAGGATGTCGAACTTCTCAACTTACGGAGATTATGGAAACGCAATTCTTTACCAGGCTCCCGGGAACTACAGCATAGTCCACAGGGCCATGTTCTATCTTGACTGGAATGGAAGCATCCCTGTCGTGGAAGGTTACTCAGGGCAGGATTGGATCAACGTTACCGCCACCCAGGTGGCAATTAAGGACGTCGGCTACAGCCACAGAACACTCATCGTGGACATCTCACAACTTGCTGGCAGCAGCGGGTTCATTACAATGGGGGACAACAACCTCGCAACTTCAGTCCTCAACATATCAAATGAAGGGGGGTATCTGGCAGCAGACCAGGATATATTCGGATTCCCGCCCATTCCTCCTGAAAATGTCATTGGCATTGCCTACGGGCACATTCCGTGGCTTGGCCTGATAAAATTGAACCTTATGAGAGTTCAGGGTGAGTGGCTGTATTACAACGACGTCCCGCAGAACAGCTATGCGTTCCTCGCGCTCTCACTTGCAGGGATGGCTTTTGCTGTTGGTTCATCGCTTTACTTTTTTGACCGAATGGAAAAAAGGAAACTCACGGGCAAGAAAGTCAGGTGAGAACAATCCTGGCACCGTCAGCCACCTTCAAAGGAACTGGATCAGAGCCGTACTCTCTTGCCTCATCCATGATCATTCCATAGTTTTTCCTTTCAACGGGCACGAAGACATTTGATCCGCCGGTGACTATGTATGTCATCCACGCATCCTTCCTCAATTCCCTGACCCTCTCGATGAACCTTCTCATCTCCGGGGTAATGACCTGCACACCAACACTTTCTATGAGCTTGTGGTATTCGTCCGTATCTTCCATTGCCAGTTCGAAAATGCCTTTGATATCACTGTTTTCTGAAAGCTCCTGCAGTATTCTGCCCTTCATTCTTGTCCTTTCTATTCTCTTCCCGTATTCCGGGCTGTTGACAACATTTTCATGTATTCTGTCTGAAGGCTTCCTCTGTGTGCTGAACCTGCACCCTACTATGACATAATCACTGAAGCTGGATGCGCTAAGCAGGGGCTCTGTGTATGGAAATTCAGCCTCCCTGGTTATGTTCATTCCGCCGCAAATGCTCCTCCCGGCACTTTCGGAAATCATCCTCAGCTCATTCTCGAATGCTTTCCAGTCTATTTTCTCGTGGCTCAGGGCTTCAACGCATTTTCCTATTGCCGCAGCAGCACCGTCCGAACTCCCGCTTAGGACGCCAACATTCTTTGAGTCAAAGGAAAGTTTCACCTTGCCGTCCTCAAGGCTGTTGTTCCTGATGATGGCATCCCTGTACCTGTTAATCAGCTTAAACGGGGACCTGTCACCGTCAAGCACTATTCTCTCGCCGTTCACGAAACCCTCCTCATTTTCAGAGGTGAAAAGCTTTGTCTCTACGAAAATATCATCATCAAGCCCCGTATAGGCAAAGCCGGCAGATGTATGCCGCGGCACTCTGCGGTTCTTGTCGCTGATGCCACCTAGAAGAATGACTCCAATTGTGGGATAGGCCCTCGATGTAGCGGCTATTTCGGGTATGGAACTGGACATTGCACTTCCAGTGAAAGGTATGTGTTAAACCTTATGATCGGAAGGGACTTAATGGACACCGTACAGGTTGCGGGAAAGATTAATACATGTCGGTATGCTCTTGAGTTCCGATAAAATTGATGGCCAATGATGAGGTTTCTTCCATGATGGCCCAGCTGGGCATTGCTGACATTGACGAACTTTTCAGGGACATTCCGGAGAGTGTCAGGAAAAAGGGCATAGACCTTGAGAAAGGGATCAGTGAGTTTGAGCTTTTGCAGAAGGCAAAGGAAAGGGCGGGCAGCAACAGGGGGTACGATTTCATTAAGTTCCTCGGCTGCGGCATATATGATCGGGTCATTCCTTCCTCAGTGGACTCCATTCTTGGCAGATCTGAATTCCTCACATCTTACACGCCATACCAGCCCGAGATATCCCAGGGAATGCTCCAGTCAATGTTCGAATACCAAAGCATTATGTCCGACCTTACCGGCATGGACGTGACAAACTCATCGATGTACGACGGGTTCACGGCACTTGGGGAAGCAGTCAGGATGGCCTACCGCGTCAACGGCAAAACAGAAGTCCTGGTGCCCGAAAATATGTATTCCAATAAGATAGAGGTCATCAAAAGCTACATATGGGGACTCGGCATCAAGCTCGTTCCTTACAGGATCAGCAGGAAAACAGGCTTCATGGACCTGGAAGACCTGCAGGGCAAGATAGGCGAGGATACTGCAGCCATAGTGGCCGAAAATCCCAATGCATTTGGGATACTTGATGAAAACATAGTCCATCTCAGTGAAATAAAGAAAGAGTCGCTCCTCATCAGCTATTACGACCCCATCTCACTTGGAGCAGTAATCCCTCCCGGAAGTTACGGCTCAGACATAGCTGTCGCAGATGGGCAGCAACTCGGGATTCATCCCTTCATGGGTGGCCCGCTCCTTGGCATAATGTCCTTCAGGAAGGACTATGCCAGAAAATCTCCTGGGAGGATCATAGGAGAGTCTGTTGACAGGGACGGGAAGAAGGCCTATGTGATGACCCTCCAGACCAGGGAGCAGCATATTAGGAGGGAAAAGGCAATGAGCAACATATGCACCAACCAGGCACTAATGGCCCTCGCCGCAGCTGCATATGTATCGACACTTGGTGCGCCAGGCCTGAAAAAGGTGGCTCTTCTGACCATGGAAAAGAGCAGGAAGCTCAGGAAAGCAATTTCCGGAATTAAGGGATTCGATGCAGACCTCTTCAGCGGAACAAGCTTCTCTGATGTTCCGGTGAAATCAGATCATGAAGTTGAAAAAATGCGGAAGCACCTGCACAACAAAGGGATACTTGGCGGCATACCTATGTCCAGGCTCATACCCTCAATGGCCGGCGAGTTTCCCAAGACCTCCTTCTTTTCTGTCACCGAGAAGAATGAGGACTGGCAGATCGCCAAACTGAAGGAAGCTCTGGAGGTGATCCAATGACTTATCATCAGGCGACATACGATGAGCCCCTGATCAAGAGGATGATATCAGGGACGAACTACAGGATACCCGGTGAAGACCCGGACGGAAGCATAGTTCCCGGACCTCTCGCCAGGAAGGGCCTCGACCTGCCGGATGTTGCAGAGTATGATGTGGTCAGGCACTATACAAGGCTGTCCCAGATGAATTACGGCGTTGACCTCGGCATGTATCCCCTTGGCTCCTGCACCATGAAATACAACCCCAAGTTTGCAGACAGGATCGCCTCAATGGAGGAATTCAGCGAACTTCACCCGTTCCAGGAGGAGGAAGATATCCAGGGTGCATTAAGGGTGATGTTCGAGCTGCAGCATGCACTCATCAAGATTTCAGACATGGACGCGATTACCCTGCAGCCACTGGCCGGGGCACAGGGCGAGTACACTGGCATACTCATTGCGAAAAAGTACCTGGAGGCCATCGGCCAGCTCGGGCAGAGGACAGAGATAATTGTGCCGGACTCTGCCCATGGGACTAATCCTGCATCCGCATCAATGGCTGGCTTTGATGTTGTCGAGATCCCGTCAAACGGAGACGGGACGGTTAACCTGCAAGCACTGGAAGCAGCCCTCTCAGAGAAAACAGCAGTGTTCATGATAACAAACCCGAATACGCTGGGAATCTTCGAAGGGCACATCGAAAAAGTGGCAAAGGCTGTCCACGATGCAGGGGCAGTTCTGTACTACGACGGTGCAAACCTCAATGCGATTATGGGCAAGACCTCCCCCGGGCTGATGGGTTTTGACATAGTTCATTTCAACCTCCACAAGACATTTGCAACACCACATGGGGGAGGAGGCCCTGGGTCGGGACCCGTGGCCGTGAAAGGGTTCCTGAGGGATTTCCTTCCTGTTCCTATAGTTGGAAAGGACGGTGACAGGTACTTCCTTGACTACTCCATGCCCCACACAATAGGCAAGGTCGCCTCTTATTACGGGTCCTTCGCAATGCACCTTCGCGCGTGGTCATACATAACCTACCATGGATCGAACGGCCTTACAAGAAACACTGAGAGGGCTGTGCTGAATACAAATTATCTGGCAAGCAAGCTGAAGGGCACATTCAACATCCCATTCAGCCCGCTCAAGAAGCATGAGCTGGTGCTTTCCACCGACAACACCGGGAAGAGGGCTCTTGATATGGCAAAATACCTGCTTGATGAAGGGATCCACCCGCCCACTGTTTATTTTCCTCTGATTGTTCACGAAGACATGATGATTGAGCCAACGGAAACAGTGAGCCAGCGCGACCTGGACTTCTATGCGGATGCGCTGAAAAATGCTGCAGGCGTGGAAGACGAAGAACTGAAGCAGAGGCCGCTAAAGCTCCCGGTTAAAAGAATAGACGAGGTCAGGGCTGCGAGGCAGCTTATACTGAAGTGGGAGTAATCAATACTCCTTCTTTCTGGAATTTTCCGAGAGGAAATCCTCTATTTCCTTGAGGAGCCCTTCGCCGACCTTTATCTTGTTCTTTTTGGCAAGCCCAAGCTCTTTATTCAATTCTGTGGCGATCCTGAAAAGTTCATTGTATGAGAAATTGATCTTGTATATCACGTTGTCGAGAAGAGTCTTCAGCCTGCCCGCCTTAACCTTCTCATTCTCGAAAAGGTCATAGCTCTTTACCAGCTTTCTGGCAAGGCCCATGAATTTTCCCTCATTCCTGTCCAGTTCCTCTGCCTCTTGGCCGGAAAGGTTAATGAGCCTCTTGACAGTCTTAATCTCGTCCATCAATTGCCTCCGTCAGATCTGTCAGCTTCTTGAGCAGGTTCTCCCCAAGCTCAACTTCATCCAGGATCTGATCCAGGAGAGTCTCGGCGTCCCGGACCTGCTTCTCAAGCCGTGAAACCTCGTCCTCAACTTCCTTAAGCTTCCTGTCGTAGTATTCGGACTCTTCCTGAATTCTACCCTCCAAAGACATTACTCTTGTGGTATAATGGCATCATATTAAACTTCGCCCTGGCTAATTCAACATTAGTAACCCGGGGCGGGAATTCAATATTATTATAACGGTGATTAATTTCAGTGCGTGTCTCCCATTGATCTTAAAGTAATCTACGACCCGGATGAAATCGGCAATATCATTCCCGTTATAAGTTCTGCATGGGGAATAGAATCGGTCGGCACCCTGGTAAAGGATATTGTATCGGCAATGAGGTATCACGGGGGAGTTGTGATAGGCGCATACGATGGCCCGAAGATGGTGGGGATGCATTTCAGTTTCCCCGGCTACAGGAAAGGGAAGGTGTACCTCTATTCCCACATGACAGGCGTTGTGAGCGGGCTCAAATACTCGGGAATCGGTCATATGCTGAAGCTGAAGCAGAAAGAGTGGGCTCTGGATCATGGCTATGATCTCATAGCATGGACTTTTGATCCCATAATGAGCCTGAACGCAAGCTTCAACATGAGGAAGCTTGGCACCATAGCCAGGAGCTATATAGAAAACTTTTACGGCACAATGGAGGACGCAATAAACTTTGGAATTCCAACCGACAGGGTTGTGGCGGAATGGTGGATAAGGAAGGAGAAGAAAATCTCCATGGAGGGATACACTCCAGTAAACAGGTTTGAATCGGAGTACGATTTCGACTTTTCCTATTCGGGCGAGAACCTGCCGGCAAAAGCAAAGATAAGGGTACCATCGGATTTCGTCAGCATGAAGAAGAGCGACAAAGAAAGGGCCATAAAATGGAGAATGTATCTGAGGAATGCGCTCCAGGACATGTTTTCCAGGGGCTATACTGCTGTCGGGTTTGACACTGAAAGCAATTCATACCTCATGGAGAAAGGATGTGAATTCCCCGGAAGGGAAAATCCATCGGTTTTCGAATGAATCACAGTGCCTTGTAGCGCTTCAGGGAAACCTCGTATATCTCACCGTCTGATCCAAGGGAATTGAGTATCTCATCCACATCCGTCTGCTGCATCCCCTGGTTTGAGGCGGCTATGACCACATCCTCGTAACGGCAGCCCTTGCCGTCGGTATCATTGTCACGTATGTAGCCCAGAATAAACTCCTTTGTCTCTGAGGATTGTGTGGTGGGCTTTATGAGTGAATCTATGACACCCTGGACAACTTCCTGGAATCTCTGGAAGTCATACTCCCGATAGCTCTCCTTTGCCCTCAGGGCATCACTTGCTTCATCCTCGCTGTAACCAAGCTTCTTCAGGCTCTCTATGTCCGCAGTGTCGCTCTTCATTGCCTCCCGTATGGCATACAGCTTCCTCTTGGCAACGTATGCAGCCCGGAGGTTCCAGAAATCCGCGGCAACCGCATCGGAATTTGTGACGAGTTCGGGATTGATATTGAAGTAATACACTCCATCATCTGTCCGGAAGGGGTTTATCCTTCCCATGACTGTGACTTGCGACTCTGCCTCAAGGCCATCAAGGGCATTTTTCTGCTCAATGTTGAAATCGTTTGCGAAGGCGTTGACATAGAATGTTCCGGTGGCGTCAGCAATTGCGACTTTTGTCAGGTTCTCCTCGGAGTTCTTTGAAGTTACAGTGCCGGTAAGAAGCACCCTTTTGACCCTTGTTCCCAGGGGTGTGATTACATAGGGCTTGCCTTTCTCATCGGGCTCCTTTTCCTCTATGATTGTGCAATCCTTCAGCTCCTTGGCGAATATCCACTTTGCCGGTTCCCTCTTCTTCGGGGCCATCATAGTTCCACCTCCATTTTCCTGATTAGTGATTTCACGTCATCAGCAGAAACCTTCACTATGCCGGATATCCTGAGGGTAAGCCCCTGGTTGCCCTCAGCAAGGTCACCTTCGAGGATAAATGGCTTCCCATGCAGCTCATTCCGAATCCTGTTGTATATGTCCCTCTTGGTAATGGAGCTGTTTTCAGGGCTGAGTTCTGACTCCGGCATTCCGAGCAGCTTCAGGAGTGGTCCCCTCCCAGCCGTGCACTGCATGTAACCTGTTCCGTCTGACAGTGTGAAATAGGCAAACAGATCATACATGAACGGGGCTGATGGATGATCCGGGCACCTTACATCCTCAATGGTCTTCCGGCATTCCGAGCATCTGAGCCTCAAGCCGCTCTTCTCCCCGAATGAAATTATGAAGCCTGAGAAAGCAATGCCGCCAACTGGGGAATCGAGGTCAGAAATGTTGTAGAGCCTTCTGTCCTGCGGAATGGACACTGCAGCTTCCTCCATGCTTGTCTTCTCATTTATTGACAGCCTGATCCTTCCTTTGTATTCTGAAACCTTTGCTCCTTCTATCCTGACTCCTTTTCCCTCCGGAAGTGATCTTCCGAATGAAGATATGCGGATCTTTCCCGTCTCGTCCCCGATGTCCCCAAAGTAGAGCTTTCTCTTCTCGCCCTCCCTTTCGTACTCGCGCATGTTGACTTCCGAGATGACTCCGCTGACGGACACGAACGAATCCTTTGTCGACAGGTCCCGGATCTTGACTTCCTTGAAGCTCTTCTTGACTTCCATATCCTCCCCGGGCAGTAGGATTATTTCTGACTTGTTGTCAAGGTAAAGCCTCAGGTTGCCGTTGAACTCCTTGGTATAGCAGTTCTTCAGCTCAAGCACATCTCCCGCCTGTACGTTGGGGTTGAAGCTCCATGCAGTGAAGAACATTGTTCCTGTGTCGTCGCCCAATAGGCCATAGTGGTAAACATTCTCCCCCTTCTCGGACCTTGTGGTTCTCTTCTCTACGTTGACCAGTTTCACCTTCAGCGAAAGGTCCCTTTCCTCTTCCTTGATCTCATCTATCTTCTTGTAGCCCAAATTAATCCTCCTATCCGTAAAGCCTGTCTTCTGTCTCTCCGCCCTTTGCTACAGGGTAGACCTGGCTGATTATTTCTTCAGCATCGTCTTTCTTTATTCCAATTTTTCCCACCAGTATCTTTTCTATATCTCTCTTTGTCTTCCCCTGTTTGACGAAGTCTGATATCATTTTGAACATCCACTGGAGGATCTGCTGGTTGAATTCCTCCTCAATATGGAGCGCATTGGCCATAATGTATAGGGAAGTGAGAAGCAGGTTAAGGCTGAGGTCTATCTTGTCCTTTGTGATCTCCTCGAGCTCCATGTCAACCCTCAGGGTTATCTCCTCATTCATCCCCGCTAGCATGAACTTGACGTGCTCGATCTGCCTGTTTAGTATTAGAAGCGTCCTGTAAATTGCGAGTCTTGGCTCACTCTCAATTACTGCTGTTTCTATCTCTGTGCGCATATACATCTGCACGGTCTTCGGAAGAAAGAGCAGGTGAATCTTGAACGGGACCTGCTCATGGTCAAGGATGAGGTAGTCTCCGTGTCTCTTCATCCTCCATGGCAGGTCAATAAGTGTTTCCGACTCATTGCTCCCCTCAGCAAGCCAGCTCGTGATCTTTTCACGTATATCCATCGAATCTGTAAATTATGGTCTGGTTTGATATATTGTTTTCTAGAATTGTGTAAGGTGATGCACGCGAGCGCTATCACAAAATTTCAATTCTGCTCCTACTGCTGGCTCTTTGGCATTTTTGCAACCCCAAGATGCTTTCTTGCCGTTTGTGCCTTATGGAGAAGGAACGCGGCCAGTGAGATCAGAGCCACTCCGATCACGAGCCACGGCACAAGGATCTCGGAGCCGATTGGAACCTCAAGATAAAGACCGTGAATCTGTGGATGTATTGTGTGAAATGACCAGTATACAAGAATGTGATTTGGAGACAGTGTTTGAACTTGCCTGAAACCGAAAATAACGAACCCAACCCCTGAAAAAAGCACGATAAATCCTGAAATTAGATAAATCCAGGCGCGTGCGGGCATGGCTCTACCCATGGGTTGACTAAGGGCTCAACCAATATTACCTTAGCGTTTTCCTAAAATGCGTCAATGTTGACCGTCGCGCAGTTGCTTTGCAACATCTTTCTGCGTTAAAATGCAACACTGTCAACCAATGGACAAATTGAAAATAATGCAATATATGGCATTTAGTTCAGGTCTTTTCATTCAGGGTTTATAAGGGATTATGCACTTCCGAAAGAATCAGCAACCATGAGTTCATCGAGTACTAGATTCGCGGGCACAATGATCATGCTTTCCCGTCTAGTGTATGCAATGAACTGGTATAACCTGTCACCCGCCATCGGCCAGATAGCAAGGACGTTTTCAATCAGCCCGGCGGAAACCAGCCTGCTTTTCTCTTTCTTCCTCTTCGGGGCCGGAACGTTCCAGATACCTGCAGGGATACTGGCCTCCAAAATAGGTTCCAAACGGGTGGCAATGAGCGGGCTGTTCGTAATGTCATTCACCGCAATTCTTTCCACATTCTCGCCAACATACTCCGTCCTTGTATCCCTCAGATTCGTGACAGGATTTGCAGCCGCCTTCTTTTTCTCATCCGCCATCGGGATCCTTAACGAGCTCTACCAGAGGGACATTACAAAAATGGTTGGAATCTACAACGGTTTCTTTGCCATAGGGGGTGGTGTCGGAATATTCCTATTCACACCGATCGTCAACACTCTTGGCTGGCGGCTTGGCTTCATGATTGCAGGGGTTGTCACGCTCGCAGTTGCGGCCATTACAACATTGAGCCTCCCAAGGACGCGCATAACTGGAACAATAGACATGAATGCAGTAAAGGAGAGGCTCACAGACAAGACCATATGGCTTGTGGCACTGGGACTGGATGGACTGTGGGGGTTGAACTTCACATTTTCAGAGTATTTCAAGACCTATGCAACTTTCATAGGCCAGCCTGAAATAATCGCGGGACTGATGGGAGGGATGATCCTGTTCCTGGGAATCGTTGGAGGTTACCTTACAGGCCCCTTGAGGAAGTACAGCCCACTCAGGACTGTTTCAATACTGACCTCTCTTGTCGGCGCATCCATTGTGCTGATACCTTTCCTGAATGGTTTTACAATCTGGGGGTCTGTCTTCGTTGACGGTATATTTTCAGTCGTTATCGTCTCAATGGAGTACGGGATTCTGATAAGGCTTAACAAGGACCCGAGGTATGTTCCCCTGAGCCTCGGGACTGTAAACTCCATACAGATTGGGTTTGGCTCGCTTGTTCCTTTCGCCTTTGCATTCCTGAATGACGGATCTTACACCTATTCGTGGATCTTCCTCGGGCTGCTGGCAATTGTTCTGCTGCCCCTCTTGTGGCTGGCTCTCAGGCACAAGCAGGTCGAAGCATGAACATGGGACTATTGGGGTCACATCTCTTTGGTTCTTGGCAAAACACCTGAGGGAATTTCGAATTTAGCAATCCTCATTTGACCTTCTTGCAGGAGGTTTAAATAACCGGGGTTAAATCAATTAAACACTCTTCAATGAAGATTTCCAGTTCCCTGAAAATTCCGGCCTCTCTCTGCATCAGATGCCGGGGCACAAAAATGCTGTGCGGCCTTTCTTATTGCCCGATCACTGTCAAGAATCTCGTTGAGCCGGCACTGAAGAACATCAAGGGAAATGAACTCACAGGGTCTTCACCCCCGTCAGTTTTTGTAGGCAGGTATGGATACCCGAAGGTCAGGCTCTATCCGTCCTCGCCTCCTGTGATCGGTGACACATCGGACTATGAGGACCCCGGGAAATGGATAAACATAGCCATGGACGAATTTCTGAGCAAGAGGCTTTCATTGTTGCGTGGAGGCCTTATTGCGGAAGTTCACGGGGCTTCCGATCCAACGAGGACCCTTCAGGACATCCAGCTCATGTCAATGGCAAGGGAGCCAACCACGGTCAGCATGCAGTTTTCAAAGAGCCTTTCAGGGGACAAGTCTGTACTTGATGATCATGTCACCCCCATGGGGCCATGGTCTCCGCTAAAAAAACTCGAAATAGAGCCCGGAAAACATGAGCTCGTAGTGGAGAAAGTGTATGGCGATACAGACTACAAGGCCCAGAATGCAATGTTCGAGATGTACAAATCCGGAGTCAAGGAGTACAGGATTTCCAAGATACTGAGCATGGGCGCAGTGGGCGTTTCCAAAAACAGGAAAATGGTTCCCACCAGGTGGTCGATCACTGCGACAGACAAATCCCTTTCAGACCAGATTGTCGATAACATAAAGAAGCATTCGACGGTGGACGAGCACCTTGTATACATCAGAAAGACTTCCGGAAACCTCTTCATGGCAAAATTGAGCCCTAGGAGCTGGATGTTCGAATGGGGGGAGTCATGGTTCCCCGGAAGCACATGGAACCAGTGGGGAAGCACTGCTGAGGTTGAGATAGATCATGAGGGGTACTATGGAAGGAAGGACTATCCGGGCATCGGAGGCTGCTATTATGCAAGCAGGCTCGCTGTGGCGGAATCCCTTGCCTCAATGGGCAGGCAGGCAACCGCGACCCTGTGGAGGGAAATATATCCGGGCTTCAATCTTCCTGTTGGCGTCTGGTATGTCAGGGAAAACATGAGGGCAATGTTCGCAACAAAGCCCCACAGGTTTGGGACATTCCAGGCAGCAGTTGATTTCCTGGCAAAATACACTAAAGTGCCGGTAAAGTACTGGCTCGCCAAGTCAGGAAATTACCCTTTTCTCAGAACAGGAGGACTGGACGACTACCTATAGGTGATATTGTGAGAGACATCAAAGTGAAGGAAATCAGGGCAGCGTCTGCACTTGCCAAATCTAGGCTTCCAGAACTCAAGTACGCCCTTAACCCGTACCTAGGATGCCTTCATGGTTGCGTGTACTGCTACGCAATGGATTTCACCAATGATAGGGAAGCTGCAGAAAACTGGGGCGGGGTCATCGCAGTCAAGGCAAACATCCTTGAGGAGCTGAAAAAGGATATTAACAGGCTCCCAAGGGGAGTTGTGGGAGTATCAACTGTGACAGATCCCTATCAGCCCATTGAGGGCCGTTACCGCCTCACCCGGCGTTCTATCGAGATGCTCTCGAAGAACGGCTTCAGGGTATCAATTCAGACCAGGTCTCCTCTTGTTTTGAGGGACCTGGACATAATGGAAAGGAACAGGTCCATGTTTGATCTCGGCATGACAATCGCTTCGCCTTCCGACGAGATTACAAGGATCATCGAGCCCGGGGCACCGCCGCCTAAATCGAGGATGCACGCGCTGGAGAAAGCCTCCGACTCAGGCATAGAGACTTGGATTTTCCTTGGCCCTATCATAAAAGGTTTCAACGACTCGGAAGAACACATTTCGGAGATCATTGAATTCGCTGCATGGAACAACTCCAGGGTGATATATGACAAGTTCTCGCCATACAGGGGGCCGGCAGAGTTGATGGCATCCATTCTGCCTGAAAGGAACGGAAACTATATCGAAAAGTCCGGTGACGGATGGTGGAGAATGGTAAAGGGCCAGATTATTGAAAAGTGCAGGAGTTCAGGTGCTATGTGCAATCCGCAGTCAGAGGACTGGAAATATGAGCAGTCGAAACTGGTAAGGCCGCTTACCGATTTCGAATGAAGTTCAGGGGCCGGATCATAGCTTCATGGCTATTCCAACTCTTCAAGGGAAACGGAAAAATTATATGTCTGCTGATCCTGTTTCATCATGGTTGTAGAGGATATTTTCAGGAATCTCAAGGAAACTGACACTATACTGATAATGAATGGCGGGGAAAACGCCATAGACAAGACATTTTTCTATCTAACCGGCGCGGAGAGCGGCCTCTTCGAGGGTTCGGCGGTGATCGCAACCGAAGGGAAGATCGAGCTGATTGCCTACAATCTGGAGGAACAGTCCGCAAGGGAGACAGGGAAAGAAGTAACTGTTGTGGACACGAGAAAGCAGATGGAGGAGCAGGTTGCAAAAAAACTTGCCGGAAAAGACAAGATCGGTGTGAACCTGGAGTCGCTGACATCCAACATGTACACAAAGATCATGGAACTGCTTCCCGGAAAGAATTTCATCGATGTATCAAAGGTAATAGCAGACGCAAGGATCACAAAATCGCCTGAGGAGCTGCGAAAACTCAGGGAAGCTGCGAAGATTGGCAGTGAAATCTACATGGATGTTATGGGCAAGCTCAGGGAAGGCATGAAGGAGACCGATGTTGCTGCCGACCTTGTTCATGGAATGATGAGGGGAGGCGCTACAGGGCCATCATTCATGCCCATTGTTGGTTTTGGCTCAAATAGCTCAATCCCCCACTACTTCCCGGGTGAGAGGAAGCTCAAGAAAGGGGACTTTGTCCTTACCGACTACGGTGCCCTCTACAAGAGGTATTGCTCAGATATCACACGCACAGCGGTATTTGGCAAGGCAACCGAGCAGCAGAAGGAAATGTATGAAATCGTCAGGAGAGCCCAGACTGAAAGCATGAACATGATAAAGGCCGGCATAAACGGCAAGCTGGTTGACAGGAAAGCACTTGATGTGATTGACTCGACGAAGTACAAGGGCAGGTTCATGCATGGCCTGGGCCATGGGCTGGGCCTCGAAGTCCACGACCACTCTGCACTTGGCAGGAACGAAGACCTCGAACTGAAGGAAAACATGGCAGTGACCGTTGAGCCAGGAATATACATACCAGATTACGGCGGCGTGAGAATTGAAGACGACGTCGTAGTGAAGAGGGACGGTTTCGAGAAGATCACCGGAGACTCGGCAAAAGAACTGCTTGAGGTCTCATAAGGGCTCCATGGATGGGCTGGGCAAGAGATATGACGTGGTGGTGGTTGGCGCCGGCATAACGGGCCTCACCTCCGCTTACCACCTGGCAAAGGACAACCCGGGAATCAGAATTCTAGTTATCGACCGGGCAAGATCCTTTGCACAGGGGAATACCGGAAGGGCTACTGCGGGCTTCCGCGACCTTTTTTCATCAGACCTGAATTTCAACCTGGCATCGTCATCCATTTCCTTCTACAGAAAGGTGCAGGAATCTTCAGAATACGACATGGGAATGAAATTTGTTGGCTATATGTTCCTGCTGAACGAGGATGATTCACGTCTCGACGTTCTCGATGAGGTGAAGAGGAAAACCAAAGTGATGGTGCTGCAGGAAGGTGATCTCAGAGCAATCAAGTCGCTTTCAATGGAAATATCCGGCGAGGAGGCCAGCGTGCTTGGCATAAAGCCCGTGGTGTCCGCATATGTTGGGCTTAACTGTGGAATTTTTGAGCCAGATCTGGTCAGCGGGTTCTACTTTCAGGAACTGAAGGGCTTGGGTGTGGACTTTCTCTTCAACACAAAAGTCGAGGGGCTTTCCATCGTTCCCTCCAGGCCGCTTGATTATCCGGGGGAGCCATTCCTGTGGCAGGACAAGACGATAGGTTTCATTGAGACCAGCAGGGGCCGGGTGGATGCGGATTTCTTTGTGCTGGCCACGGATGTCTGGACAGATTTCCTGCTTGATCCGGTTGGAATAGACAGCCATATGAGGCCCAGGAAGAGGCAGGTTTTTCAGATAGGCGGAACCGAAGTTGAACACCTGCTGTCTGAATTCTGCATTAACGACTCGGGCATATTCCCCTTCACAGTGCTACCGTATTATGGGGTACATTTCAGGCCTGCCCCGAAGGAAAGGCAGCTAAGGGTAAGTGCGCCCGATTATTTCGGGAGGGACTTCTCCCTCGAGGAATACCCGGAACCTGAGAGGAATTACTACGAATACAGCATAAAACCGGTTCTGAAGTCATATTTTCCGTCGCTCGAACATGCGAAGCTCAACGGAATGTGGGCCGGGTACTACTCCTACAACACCATTGACGCACACCCCTTCATATTCAGGGAGATGAATGTCATTGTGGCTACCGGCACGAGCGGGAGCGGTCTCATGAAGGGAGATGCAATAGGCAGGATGGTTTCTTCCGTGTATACCGGCAGTGAATATACAACGCTCCAGAACGGTTTCAGGATAAGGAACGAAGACCTGGGGGTTGCCAGGCGGAGCGTTCCGAAGGAGCGTTTTGTTCTGTAGGCTGCATGCATTTGGCCATGCAAATCAGGTAGACAGTTCAGAATAGTCTAATTATGATAATGCCATGGTTGTCTGTCATAATGCACGAAGAATTCAGCAGCGGGATGATAGTTTACAGGGGAGACGCGGACAACCCGGAATTTCTCTTTCTGACTAGAAAGGAAGGATTCCTTGATTTTCCAAAGGGGCACATCGAGGACGGAGAGAATGAGGTTCAATCTGCGATCAGGGAAACTTCTGAAGAAACAGGACTGGATTTGGTCCCCGACACGACCTTCAGGTACAGGCAGGTATACTGGTACCAGAGAAAGGGCGAAAAAATAAAGAAAACAGTCATAATGTTTCTTGGCGAGGCGCCAATGGAATCAAAGGTCAGGGTGTCTTTCGAGCATGAAGGGTTCACGTGGCTGGACTTCGACCAGGCAATGGACAAGCTGTCCTACAAGAACCAGAAAGAGATGGTTACAGCAGCATTCAACCACATAATGGTACACAAGAGGAACTGAGCGCCTCCACGGTATTTTGTTCAACCTGTTCAGCGTCATAATGCAGTTGAAAATTTTATATATCGACAGGATGTTGTAACGGTGTGTCTAGATTAACTTCAGGAGGCAAGGCAGGCCTGGTTGCCGGCATACTGTACGGCGCTATTGCCGGGTCAGCAAACTATCTGATTTTTCTTTTCCATAGGGCCTCCATGATGAACACTCTCTCAAGCATCCTGCCGACAAACTCCCCATTCACTGTGGGCCAGCTTTATGCCTTTGCAATGTACGTGCTGATAGTGGTGTTCGTGCTCCTTGGCCTCATTCTCGGGGCAATACTGGGCCTGATCTACGGGTCCCTTTATGACAGCCTTCCGGGAAAGAGGGGCGTATCCAAGGGGCTTATATTCAGCGTCATAGTGTGGCTTCTCCTAGATCTCTTATTTAACATAAGAAACATCATTAACGGTGTGGCATACATAGTGGAAAGCGTCCTGGTTGGACTGGTGGCATCAGTCTCATACGGCTTGCTGCTGGGAGTCATCTTCGACCGTTATCTCAAGGGGGAGGAAGTTGAAAATGACCCATTCCCGGGCCTGACTGAATGACCGGGAGAAGGAAGCGATTGCCAGGCCTCGCAGGTTAGTCTGATTTTTTCATGTTTTCCGCAGAGGAAAAAAATGAGAATGATAAATTGTAATTTTTAAAAAAATAGGTTAATTCTTTTGCTTCCCCATGGTTATCCACACTGAGGTTGAACATCCGGCAACTCAAGTCCCGGGCTGTCTCATCCTCGGCATGCGCCAGTGGAAGTAAGTCCTTACGCTGGTTCTGAACATCAGGTAAATGGAAGCTGCGGCTATTCCGGCCACGATTATGGAGTAGCTCATTATTATGGGCCACCAGCCGGCAAATCCCAACGGATAGAAAAGCCAGATCTGGGTAGCTATCCAGACGATCTCCAGAGCTGCGAGTGCAAAGGAACCGTACAGTCCCCATTTCCAGTCCATATAAAGGCCAAAGGCCAGTATTACCGGCAGTGCAGCAAACGCTACAACGAGCCAAAGGGCAAAGGGCATGAAGTCTGTCACAAACGGGATGTATGAAAGGGTGGGATCAATTTGCATGGTTACACCGGTAGGGTCCATCATAAGATTTATTCCACCGAACAACGCCAAACCTGCCAGTATAAGATCCAGGACGATCAGTATCAGCACACTTACAGGCATTCTCATTCTAGTCACCTCCCTGCTTTTATATAACAAAGGGAGGTTATACGGTTGCCTTTTAAAAGTTAAGGATATCGCTTAATGTCTCTTTGGCAAGAATCTGCTTGCGTATTGCATTTTCCTTGTCAACAACACCCTTCGCCTTTTCCAGTGTTTCACCTATCCTGTCCTTGTTTACAACAACCACGCCGGAGCCGTCACAGGCCACCATGTCTCCCGGATTGACAGCAACCCCGTTAACAGTTATGGGGATACCGATTTTTCCCTCCCTTTTGGGATCGCCGGCATTGGGCACAAAGCTCCTGGCATAAATGGGAAGGGCAAGTTCCATGAGCTCTGGAAGATCCCGCACTGCACCGTCAATGACTATCGCCGAGACTCCCCTGAGTTTTGCAGAATTGGCAAGCAACTCGCCCATTACGGCTCTATCGCACCCATTGAGGGACTTTGCAACGATCACATCTCCCGGGCCTGCAGAATCTATCGCCTTGACAACCGCCCACCAGTCGCCGTTATTTGTTTCACATGTGACGGCCCTGCCATAGACAGTGGCTTTTGGCGGGCTAAGAATCCTGAAGGCGCCCAATGATCCACCCCTTCCCATTGCGTCACTAAGGTTGCAGGTTGATATCTCCTCCGGTATGTTCTCTGGAATTGACGAATTTGCCATGGTTGAAACATGAACTGGTCAGATTTAAGGATATTCAGACTGAAACCGGATAAAATAAGGATCTGGCATGATGAATGACGGAACAAGGGGCCGATTGTACCAAAAGCCATTTATTGACATGGAACAATCATTGTGACATGCTGAAAGCAGCAGCCATAGTACTTGCGCTTGTTGTGGGCGGCCTCGGAGTCGCAACTGCCGGAACAATACACCCCGGATCCGTGTTGCCCAGTCTTTCCTCGGGAGATGGGGGCGGCTCATCAATCGATGGGCATAACGGCACTTCAGAACTGAACGATAACGGTGGAACCGGTGATAATGGAAACCATAACGGGACCCAGGAATATGAGGGCCAGGACAGTCTTGTAACCTGAATTGCCCGTATATTTAATCTGACATTTTCTCCTTACTTGTGGTCGACTATGGATATGTAGATGTCCTCGAGGGTGTCGTATTCCCCGAAGGATTCCACATTTATGCCGAGTTCCATAAAGCTCTGGAGAATATCATTATTTGATGCCCCTTCCTTCTTCTTCAGGATCACTCTCATGTTGTCTATTCTGTATTCGGAGGAAAACCTTGACAGGAACGTTGCATCCTGGGGCACCCTGTCAACTTTCAATGCCATCCACTGGTCGTCGTCCGGTGTTTCAGAGTCATAGGCAACCTTGCCCCCGTTAATTATGACGACACGGTCGCAGACCTCGTTTATCTCATAGATGAGATGGCTGCTCAACAGTATTATGGACTCACTTTCCCGGTTAATGCGCCGAAGCAGGTCGCGCATGTCCTTCATTCCCTTGGGGTCGAGGCCAAAGGTGGGCTCATCCAGGATGAGGATCTGGGGATTGCATAGAAGCGCAGAGGAAAGCGCGACTCTCTGATTCATTCCCCTGGAATAGGACCCGGTCTTCTTGTCGAGGTACCTGGAAACCCCTGTCAGGCTTGCCACACGCTCGATCTCGTCAAGGCATTCCCTTCTCTTTTTTCCCTTCACCCTGCAAACGAAATAAAGGGACTCATAGCCTGTCAGGTACGGATAGAATTTTGGATATTCGACCAGCGATCCAACATTTTTCAATGCTTTTTTTGGGTTGCTTGAGACGTGGATCCCGTCTATGTCAACCCTTCCAATTGTTGGCTTAAGTATGTTGGTTATTGATTTCATCATGGTGCTCTTCCCTGCACCATTGGGTCCCAACAGTCCAACGCAGGTAGCTTCTCGAACCTCAAGGCTTACGTTGTCTATGGCGGTGAAGTTCCCGAACTTTTTTGTGAGATTGCTGACCCTGATGCTGTGCTTCATGCAGCTGCCTCCATTCTTTCAAACATTACCACGGCCACAGCTAGTGAGATGGCCGTGTAGACCGTCATTACAAGTACTGAGACCATTATTTCCGGGAACGAGGCCGGGGAGAGCGAGCCTCCGCCGAGAAGTGTGCTGGGGCTGATATCTATGTATACACGGCCAACCATACCGGCGGCACTGCTGAGGAGGAAAGAGGAGTCAATGTTGTACAGGATCTGAAAAACAAGGGTCATGGAGTTGAAGATCAGGAAATAGATGACGAAAACAGTGATGTATGCATAGAGATTCTTGGTGAAAATGCTGCTAATCATGAAAGTGAAGGCCATGATAGCCACGACAAAAAGCACCGCCATCATATAGGAATAGTAAAACTGCATGACGGGCCCTATCTTGAAAACATAGTCGATGACAAGCACCTGGACGCCCATGTAAAAGGAGATAAGTATAACTGTTACAGACAGTGCAGCAAGGTACTTCCCTATCAGGAGGGTGTACCTGCTTATAGGGAGCGGAAAAATGTGGAAGGCTGTGTTGAACTCAACCTCGCTTGAAATTGAAGGAGAACCGAAGAACACAGAGGCAAACACAGGGAAATTCGAAAGGCCGAAGGCCCAGAGGTAATTGAATACCCTGGCCTTGAGCGTTATGGAAAGTGATGAATATACTCCTCCACCAATGAAGGCCGGAATTGAGTTGTGGTACTTGAAGGTCAGGTAAGTCATCATAAAGCTGATTATGACTACAAGTATGAGCATCAGGTAGAAGCTCCTCGAACGGTAGTAGTTCTTGAAATACTGTTTATACACCACACCCAGCATTCATGGCACCTCCTCTGTTTCAGGCCGGAATTCCGCCTGTGACTTGAGACAGCCCTCCGATTCCATGGATAAATTCTGAAATGGACCATATACCTCTGTTCACAATCAATTCAATGGAATTTTCGTGAAGTTGAACCTGTATGCCATACTTGACAGCAAGTGTTGAGATTGAAAGCAGTGTGTTGGAATTCAGGCTCCAGAATCCGAGATAAATCTCGGTATAGTTTTGGGACATGTTCAGGCTTACATGCGTGAATCCAGACTGTGGAGGGGGATAATAGTAAAGCGAAACGTTGCAGGAAGTGTTGAAGGTCACATTCTTGACAGACTGGATGTTGGAATGATTGAGGGACGCATCTATTGATTCCTTCACGAGGGAAGCGCTCCCGATTATGGATAGCGAATTCTGCGGGCTGGCTATGTAAAACGTCAGATTTCCCAGGTCTATATTGATTGAAGTCATGTTAAGGAAACCAGAAATCATTGCCTCCTGTCCCACAAAAGATTGAAGCACTGCAGAAGCGTTAACTCCCTCGAGCTCGAAAATGCTTATTCCACGGTATTCTTCATAATAAGTCAGGGTAGTGTTGGTCGTAATGTTGGATGTCATATTTGACGTACTTCCGCCAAGGTCTACGATCTGAGGAATTACGAATACAGATATGGACGCTACTACGCCCACCGAATAGTTTTCAACGTAGACATAGAAGGTACCGAAGCTGCTTTCTATCATACCGGCAAAGTTGGCGCTAGAGGGTATGTAATTTACTGGGTTCTTTTCATACTGCGAGTTGCTGTAAAATCCCAGGGTAAAGTATATGGATGGAACTGCCACAGAGATCGTAATTATCATTACCAATACTCGCTTTAAAAGCAGTTCCATGTATATTTATCCAATATGGGTTCTTAAGATAGCACTCTTAATATTAATTTTAGTTGCTTATTTGTATCGTCATTTCTCCTGTTTCAGGCGATATCGATGCAATCCTCCGCGAGGTCAAACACAAAAGCATTCATGTTGAGATATGCAGTGCGAAATTAGGAGAAAATTTAGCGAATCCGTCATCAGGAAGGGATTAGAAATGAGGGTGTAGAATTGTTTCCAACTATGTTTATCCGAAAGAACTTTCATCTTCAAGAAAAAATGTATCCAGTGCGGTAAGCCAGCCCCCTTTTTTCGCAGATGAAGGCTCATAAAGTTTAATAAAGGCTATATATAGCACCTACAGATGGACCCTTCATTAATCGACAAAGCTCTGGATATGCGCCTTGTTCTGTCTTACAATGGAAACCTTCCCATCGCAGAATTCTCGAGAAACCGAGCAATGTCCTTCCAGGCTGGCCTGATGCTCGGAGAGAAAACAGTGGATATAAGCTGTTTCATACCTGATGATCTGGAGCAGAACAGGGAAGTCTCAATCTTCCTCGCACAGAACGAATTAAAGAGACTCAACAGAAATTTCATCCTTAACTTCTCATTCGATGAACCGGTCATTTTCAACGCGCTGGCAAATATTGTAAAACTTTTCAATTCAGTGGTGATAGACAATCTTGTCCTCGCCAATGGGGTCTATTATCTTTCCTTCAGGTTCCACAGCAGTGAGCTCAATAAGATCTCGGGAACAATCATAAAGTATTCATCCGAGGTTGAAAGGATTGGCATAGATTATCTGGGTGCGAATCCGGGAATAGGCCATATTGCAAAGGAGGCAAAATCCCTGACCTCTCTGGTGTCTGTATCGATGGAGATGACTCCGCCAAAAGAATTCATGGATACCGGCCAGATGAAGATTCTTGGGTCAGAATGGTCGAGCGAAGCCAGGTATATGAGTTCCACAAACAGCTTCAGCCAGATTGTGCTGACAAAGGACTCCATTTCTGAACCTGAAAAGCATGGTATAAATGTGATAGATGCAAAGGGAAACCTGTACGAGATGAACATCAAGATTCCACTCCTGGGCCACTACTTCCAGAAGTGCTACGATTCAAGAATAATACGGATCAGGAGAACGCTGAACTATAACGAAGGGAAAATGTTCGCAAGCATCATTGTTCCCGAGATTACGTCTGCTGACCTCCTTAGGGTAATTGCAGACACTCGCGCGAAGTATACTGACTGGAACCTCTTCATTTCCGAATACCGGCATCTCCAGGAGTGACTGTTGCTTCAGGGGTTATAGATCTTCAGCACTGCTTCAAGGTCCCTCAGGGCCAGATCCGGGCTGAATGGCACTTCCACATCATTGTTTATACTGTCGATGAAGCCCTGTATCTCAGCGTGGAATACGTCAAACTCCCCGACCTGAAGGATACGGTTATTTACCACTGGGTCTCCAAATGCCCTGTAGCCCCTCATCCCTACAAAACCATCCTTTGGCTTTGTCCCAAGGTCCTCTATTATCGACCCGTTGTCGCCTATTATCTCATATGAAGGGACATTTAATCTTCCGGGATATGCCCAGGAATGGTAGAAAAGGCCCTTGGCACCGCTCCTGAAATCAAATATTGCCATGGCAGAATCTTCGGCCTCTCTTCCAGCCTCACCCCTGTAGCACCTTGACAATATTTCGTCATAGTCTCCGCCAATGTTCAGCATTGCGTCAATAAAGTGTATTCCGCCGTCAATGAGGGACCCTCCCCCATTGGATTCGCTTTTTCTGCGCCATAGGGTGCCGCGGTGCAGGCGCTGGTTCCTCATTATGATTGTGTGGACGTTCCCTATTTCATTCTTGTAAATGGAATCCTTAATCCTGGCAATTGCCGGATCGAAGAAGTATTGTTCCGCAACCATGAACTTTCTTCCGGACCTGCGTGAGGCAGCGATCATGCTTTTTGCATCTTCCAGTCTCGTTGCGATTGGCTTCTCAACAAGGACATGTTTTCCTGCCTCTAAGGCCTTCAATGCCATGGGTGCGTGCAGGTTGTGCGGCACAACCAGGTCAACGACATCCGGATTATGGGCAAGTGCCTGGTCGAGCGATTCATACACATTCTTGACTTCGTAGTTGCTCCTGCAGAAATCAACGGTTTCACGGTCAGTCTCTACAATGCTGACATCGGCATCCGTTTTGGAAAGGGCATTCAGGTGGTACTTCCCGAATCCCCTGCAGCCAACTACCACGAAATCCATTGGAAAAAGGATGTTAACATGGCTTAATTATTTTGGGAGCTTCTGCACCGCCATTGAAATCATAGCTCTTTCATCAGCTCGAAGTCTTCAGGCTCACTGGAAGGCTTGCCGATGTACTGCGAATGCCCCCTGATGACCCTGATCGACTCTCCCAGGAGAAGTCCTGAAGTGAGGGCGAGTATGGCATCGACGATAAAGGCCACCTGAAAGTTTGTGCCCAGAAGGTAGTAAAGGAAAATTCTAGTTATGTACGAAACCAGCCATAGTATCAGAACCACTGGCGACCTCTTGAAATACAGAACTCCTCCCCTGTCGAAGAAAGAAACATGCTTCCCGAACATGTAGCCCGCAGCGAATCCAACCGGGATGGTCAGCAGTGATAGCATTGCCTCCGGGTACAGGTACTCCAGAGGGATTATTGTAACAAGAGTAAGGAAAAGGTAGATTGCCGGGAGTGAAATGACTCTTCCCCTGCTGAACCTTCGCCCGTGGGTCGCATACTTTATTCTCCTTACAACTACGATAGCCACTATGAATAGAAGGAAACCAAGTCCGCCAATATTCCCGAATCCCTGGCCCACTATTGGAGAAGGAGTTGTGAAGGGGAAGGCGGCTACAGTGGATGGAGCGAGCATTATCACCAGGACCGCATGATTATCATATATGCCATATTATAGTTTTCCTAAGGGGCAGCGAGATGTGGGGCGGCTGAAACAATACCTAATATGCATTCTGTGCATTGTGATGATCAGATGGTTCTCCCTGAAACTCATCACTTAATCCATTACGAGAAATCCCTTGACCTGATGAGGCTTGAGGATGAGGGGATAGACCTGGTGGTAACATCTCCGCCATATCCCATGATATCGATGTGGGACGGCATTTTTGAAAAGCTAAACAGTGAAATAGGAACCCACCTTGCATCGGAAAACGGGTGGATCGCCTTCGACCTTATGCACATGGAACTTGACCGGACCTGGAGTGCCCTCTACAGGGTCGTCAGGGACGGTGGGATTGTATGCATAAACATAGGGGATGCCACAAGGAAACTTGGGCCGGATTTTGCCCTGTATTCTTCACATACCAGGATAACCGAGCTCATGCTCCAGCACGGCTTTCAGGCTCTTCCGGGCATAGTCTGGAGGAAACCGACCAATTCCCCCAATAAATTCATGGGTTCAGGAATGCTGCCCGCAGGCGCTTATGTCACGCTTGAGCATGAACACATACTCGTATTCAGGAAAAGAGGCAAGCGTGAATTCAATGGAGAACAGGAAAGGAAAAGAAGAAGGGAGAGCACCTATTTCTGGGAGGAAAGGAATAGGTGGTTCTCCGATATATGGGAAGACCTTAGGGGGGCGAGGCAGGCCATCAGTTCAGAAGGTGCCAGAAGCAGGAGTGCAGCTTTTCCTCTGGAACTTCCATACCGCCTCATCAACATGTTTTCTTTAAAAGGTGATACGGTTCTGGACCCGTTTCTTGGAACAGGAACCACCGCGGTTGCGGCCCTTATGTCCCAGAGAAACAGCATAGGGTATGAAATGGACCAGGCAATGTCGGGAATTGTCGACAAAAGGTTCCTTGAGTCAGGGCGGATATCTAACACCTACATAACGGACAGGCTGCTCAGGCACAGGGAGTTTGTGCGTGACCAGCTGAACTCAGGCAAGTCATTCAGGTATCACAACCCGTTCCTTGGGGTTCCCGTGAAGGAAAGGTCTGAACAGTACATGGAATTGAACCTTGTGAACGAAGTCACGGCCATAGAGCCTGGCGTATCTTACAAGGCAAGTTACGAGCAGATCAAGCCTCGTCAGGTGAAGGAATAAGCTCACTGCTGCCCTTATTCTGGGAAAGGAATGCTGATGTTGCAAATCCTATCGCCATGAAGGTTGTGACCGCAATTATGCCGGTCAGCCTGAAGTTCAGGAAAGTGAGCATCACTCCAAAGAATGTCCCGCCTATTATCCCCCCAGCGTAATAGAATGTGAATACAAGTCCGGAGGCAGCCCCAACGGAACCTTTTTCTGCATAGTCCTGGGCAGAAGCGGCTATGACGATTATGAGCCCGTTGTACGAAGCTCCGAAAATGAAGCTCACAGCAATGAGCGTGAAAGTGGAAACCGGCACCCCGAATATGATAAGCGAGGTTACCGCAAGCATTCCGTAAAGAAGCAGCAGAACATTTTTTCTCCCTATTCTGTCGCTCGCATAGCCGAATGGCAGGGTAAATATTATCCCACCTATGCCGAGCATGGATGCAGTAAGTGCACCTATGTGCTGGCTCGCGTGGAGAAAGTTTATGAGGAAATGCGAGAAATATCCTATGAAACCGAAGAACCCTATTCCGTAGAAGAATATGCCTGAGAATATCAATGCCGTGTTTCTGTTGAACAACCCTTTCCTTGAGACTTTGCGTCTCTGGCCCCTGCCGCTGTATACGTTCGGAGAGAAAGACACCACCAAAAGTATGCTAGCGAGGCCAATTGCACCTGCAACGAGGAATGACTGGAGGTAAGCAGGTGCTATGATTCCTTCAAGATATGGCCCGAATAGAAGACCAACACTGAACGCAATGCCAGTCAGGGAAAGAAGAAAACCCCTCTTTTCCGGATAAGCAGTGCCCATGAATCCCATAACGGTTCCCTGAAGCATACCTGTGCCCATCCCCACTACAAACCTCACGATCAGGAGCTCGGGCATGTTCCAGACAAAGCCGGTGAGCAGAGATCCCACAGTGGCTGAAGTGAGGGACAGTATTATCAGCAATTTTATTGAAATCCTGTTGAACGCTACTCCTCCAACAGTGGCGAAGATTATGACTCCAAGCGTGAATGAGCTTACAGAAATGCCAATATAAAGTGGAGTTGCACCTAGATTCTTTACTATGAAGGTTGATGCGTAGAAATATAGGTTTATGTCAAAAGATGCCACAAAGAAAGTGAACACGAGGGAGAAAACCATCAGCGAATAGAACAAGTTCCTGCCGATGAAATGGCCCTTGACATCATCGATCTCGATATGGCTCTGCTTCTTTCCCCCTGACGTATTCATCCCCCTGATACGACCGGATATCGCTTCATCAATATATTTACCGTTGTTGAAGGATGGCTCCTCATGGAATATGCTCCAATGTTGCAGACCAATTATCCGGTGTGAATCTGGCGGGTTCCTTAAATGATATGCAGCAATTGGTTGCCAGGAATGGAAGAGGGAAAAATAAGCTGCGTAATGTTCGATCTTGACGGAACTCTACTGGACAGTGAAAGTAAAGCACTCGAGGCATTGAGAAAAACACTTTCCAGAAAATTGGGCCGCAATCCCAAACAGCAGGAATTGGATCTCTTCAAAGGCACCCCGTGGCTCGATGCCTTTGGAAGACTGTTTCCGGGTGAAGAATACGATGTGTACGATCTCGCTGTTAAAGAGTGGGACGGGCTGGAGTCTAAACACACCCTGTACGATGGAATTCTTGAACTGATAAAGGAACTTCGGGCAAGGAACATTTCTCTTGCATTGGTCTCATCCAAGAAGGTCCAGTATATCAATGCCGATCTTGAGGAATTCGCTCTGAAGGGATATTTTCAAGCCGTTATTGGCAGTGACGATACCGTGCGGCATAAGCCTGACCCTGACCCCATTCTCGAATGCCTGAAAAGGATCGGCAAGAGCCCACCGGCATGCGTTTATGTCGGGGACCAGCCGACGGATGTATGGGCAGCAAGATCGGCAGGGGTAAAATCAGCTGCGGCTCTATGGGGTTCCGGCGACTTGGAGTATCTCAAGGAGTCTAAGCCCGACTACTTCCTGGAGAGTCCCAGTGAAGCAATTCGAGTTCTGTTAGAGGATGAATAAACAGTCCAGGAATAAGCAAAACTGAACAATCAACGATGTTTGAAGTTCCAACTTGAATTGAAATGATCTTGCCCTTATTATTGGGTGAAGTTCAAAACGGATACTCAGGCAGTGACTGTTTAAAATTAGAGTAAATGCGAGGGATGGGATTCGAACCCACGAACTCCTACGAGACAGAATCTTAAGTCCTGCACAGTTGGCCAGGCTTTGTTACCCTCGCAATTAATCGGTTTATACTCCGGGAATATATTAAAAG
>JBJKST010000028.1:0-69227 GCA_046703705.1 Thermoplasmataceae archaeon | reverse complement strand
AATGCAGGGGATGGGATTTGAACCCACGTACCCCTACGGGACTAGACCCTCAATCTAGCGCCTTTGACCAATCTCGACAACCCCTGCTTTGTTCATTGGGATTGATAGATACAATATTTAATTTACTGTATCCTTGATGGATTTTTGTCCTGTTGCCATGTGTGTAATGTTTCCTTTTTATAAAGAGCCGTTAGTAAAAGACTATCCCGGGGCTTGCCTTGATGATCGCATCAGAACGGAAACCGGAACCATATAGATCGCCATTGCCAGGACAAATCCTGTGGCCATGAAGAATGACATTGTGTCGGATCCGGACTGAAAGGCGAACATATATCCAGCCAGCCCTGCCAGAAGAATGAAGAGCAGCCCCAGTATGGAGCTTGTCCTGATCCTTGTTTCCCCATTTCTCACGGCAATAACCACAATAAGTGCCGCTATGATGAAAAGCAGTATCCCAATTGCCATATGCGGTGCCACGGAAAACATCGCGGAAGATGGCCCGCTTCCCATGGACAAAGGGAAGGACGCAGTTGAAAAGAGGTTCAGGTACATCCCAAGAAGGAATTCAACTATCAGAAGTGTAAACTGTAGCATTAACAGCATGCTGAGGGTGTTGCTTCTTCTTTCCATGCCTCACAAAACGAATTGAACGGATATTATACTTGCCATGACCGAGCAAAAAATTAATTTCTTCTGGAATAAAAATAAAAAAAGAAGATATGTTGGTTACTTGTCGCACTTTCCAGTGGGGCAAGCAGGATCGAAGGTAGCATCAACCTTGAGGTATTTGTCGGGGACCTTTGTGATAAGCTCTATTACCTTGTCCTCCTCCTCGTGTGAAGGTGCATCCTTGACCTTTTCTTTTTTCTCTTCTGCTTTCCTGGAATCTGTTCCAGAATAGAGAACCTGCTCTGATTTGCTCCTGTCCCTGTATACGGTTATTCCCTTGCAGTGAAGGTCCTTTGCCATCCGGTATGCCTTTGCAATATCACTTGGCGAGGCCTCAGCTGGAAGGTTTATTGTCTTTGAAACTCCAGAATCGCAATACCTCTGGAAAGTTGCCTGCATTAGGACGTGCCATTCGGGCTCTATTTCATGGGACGTGACGAACAGTTCCTTGACCTCTGCAGGAAGTTCAACATCGTGCAGGTTTCCAGTCCTTGCAACTTCATGCATAAGGTCCTCGGAGTACAGGTTTCTCTCTCTGAGGTATGACTCGAAGAGCGGGTTCACTTCAATGAGCTCCTGACCGTTCAGGACATGCCTCATGAATGCAATTGCAAACAGAGGCTCAATGCTGGAAGAACAGCCTGCGATGATGGAAATAGTCCCTGTAGGCGCTATTGTTGTCGTGGTGGAATTCCTCATCTTTATGCCCGTCTCCTGCCAGGTTGAGCCGTACCATCCTGGAAACACTCCCCTCTCTTCTGCGAGCCTCTCGGATTCCATGTGAGACTCTTCCTGAAGGAAGCCCATTACTTTTTCAGCCATTTCGAGAGCTTCGCCACTGTTGTACTTTACTCCCAGAAGGATAAGCATATCGGCAAAGCCCATTATGCCAAGACCAATCTTCCTTGTGCTCCTGGTCATCTTCTTTATCTGATCCACCGGGAAGTTGTTTGCGTCCACGACGTTGTCCAGGAATCTCGTTGAGAGGCGTATGACTTTCCTCAGCCTTTCATAGTCTATTTCGCCGTTCTTGACAAACTTGGCCAGGTTTATGGAACCAAGGTTGCAGGACTCGTAGGGCATGAGGGGCTGCTCTCCGCATGGGTTTGTTGCCTCTATTTCAGAAATGTGCCTTACCGGATTCTTCCTGTTAATTTCATCAAGGAAAATCAAGCCTGGGTCAGCAGTTTTCCAAGCCTGGTTGACGATCGCATCCCACATCGTGGAAGCCTTAATCCTGTTGACAACTTTTCTTGACCTGGGGTTCCTTAGCTCTATGTAACCATCCTGGTCGAGCTTCTCGAAGAACTCATCCTCCATTCCAACTGAAATGTTGAAGTTGGCGAGTTTTGTGTTCTGGCTGTCTTTGCTCATGATGAAGTCCATTATGTCTGGGTGGTCGTACCTCAGAATGCCCATGTTGGCACCCCTTCTCTTTCCACCCTGCTTAATGACATCAGTGGTCTTGTCGAATATCTGCATGAACGACACAGGGCCGGAGGCAACACCCTTGGTTGAGCCCACAAGGTCATCCTTTGCCCTCAGGCGGGAGAATGCAAAGCCAGTTCCTCCGCCGGACTTGTGTATCTGGGCAGTATACTTGACTGCGTCGAAGATCTCCTCTATGCTGTCGCCAACCGGCAGTACAAAGCATGCGGAAAGCTGTCCCAGTCTTGCCCCAGCATTCATCATGGTCGGGGAGTTGGGGACAAATTCGAGGTTCTGCATCATCTCCTCAAATTCATTTATCGTCTCCTCAGCAGAGGTGTAATTCGTGTACACAAAATCGAGAAATTCGTCAAATGTCCCTGTCAGATCGCCATCCTCAACCAAGCTGTCGAATGCCCTGTTGAGTGTCTCAATCTGAGTGTTGGAAAGATATGACAGCTTCTTTCCCTCTTTCTTGACTTCCCCATTCTTCTGGAAAGCCTTGTAATCATAGAGTGCATCCACAATGCCCAGATGCATGGCAACTCTTCTGAACATCTGCCTGGGAGTCTCTATTATCTTGCCCTCCTCATCCTTGAGCAGATATCTGGCCTCGAGAACTTTGACCGCGTTTATTGAGAGCTTAAGATCGTCCTTAACGCCCAGTCTCTCTTTCTCTTCACGTATAGTTCTTCTCTTTTCCCTGTAAAGAATGTAAGTCTTGGCTACGTCCTTGAATGACTTGTTGTTTATCTTTGTGGTCATCAGGGTGCTTTCCACCAAATCCTGAATCTGCTCTACAGTGGGAGTCCCTTTTTTCTTTTCAAGGTCTTTGACTACTTTGTCGGCTATTTTTTCGGCATCGTTCATAGTGCCGTTTTTCACCGAGAGCATAGCTTTGTAGATAGCTCTCGTGATTTTCGTCTTGTCGAACGGCACAACTGTTCCGTCCCTTTTAACAATCTGGTTTATCATATATATAAGCCTCCGAGATGGTAACCTAACCATCTGTAAATCAAATAATAGAGTTTGTATTATTTGATATTTTATTAGCTTTGAATGCAAAATTGATCATATATAATCTACCGATTATGTTACCATATTTGGATCAGCAACTGAAGAACGGCTTAATTTATGCTTTTCCAATGACCTGTAAACAACTTATGAAAACATAAAGACAGTAAAAATTTCCATTAATTTAAAAATTATTCCCGCCATGGAATATAACGAATCAAATTTATTACCAGTATTCAGATAACTTTCCATGAAATTGATTGAGTGCGTCCCCAATTTCAGTGAAGGCAGGAAAAGGGACAGGGTCGAGCAAATAGTTTCTGCGATATCGTCCGTGAAAAGTGTCACTGTACTGGATATGGAGATGGATGAAAACCACAATAGGAGTGTAGTAACCTTTACAGTGGACTTCGACAACGCCGTTGAAGCTGCTTTTCAGGGCATAAAGAAAGCAGCAGAGCTCATAGACCTCAACAGGCACTCAGGAGAGCACCCCCGGTTCGGAGCTGCGGACGTAGTGCCATTCATCCCGCTCAGCGGAGCAGACATGAATGATTGCGTTAAGCTGGCGAGGCAGCTGGCGAAGAAGGTCGGGGAAGAGTTGGACATACCGGTTTACCTTTACAGTGACGCTGCCCTCCTCCCTTCCAGAAAAAGCCTTGAAGACATCAGGAGCAGGAATTTCCAGTATGAGCAGTTAAGGGCTTCAATCGATGAAGAAAAATGGAAGCCTGATTTTGGCCCCCAGAACATTGGGAAGGCAGGTGCCACAATAATAGGGGCTAGGGATTTTCTAATTGCCTACAATGTCAATCTCAACACCACGGATATAAGCCTTGGCAAGAAGATAGCCAGAGCCTTAAGGGCAAAGGACGGCGGTTTCACCTTTGTCAAGTCCCTGGCGTTTTACCTGGAAGACAAGAGAATGGTCCAGATTTCGATGAATCTGACCAATTACAGAAAAACGCCGATATACAGGGTGTTCGAAATGGTAAAAATGGAAGCTGCAAGATACGGAGTTTCAGTTGTGGAATCAGAGGTGGTCGGGCTGGTCCCAATGGAGGCAATGATCGAGTCGGCCAAGTTCTACATGCAGCTCAACACCTTCAAGAATGAACAGATACTCGAAAGAAAGGTTTGGAAGTGATATCATGGAGAGTTACGACAGTTTTTTGGAAAGACTTGCCAGCTCTTCCCCTGCACCAGGGGGTGGGGCTGCGAGTGCAATGGTCACCATAGTTGCATCATCGCTGAACCAGATGGTTGCTTCCCTCACGGTAAGCAAGAAGAAGTACGCCGAATATGAAAGTGAGATGACCACAATCCTTGAGAAAAGCAAGTCCGTTGACAAGGAACTAAGAAAACTTATGAAAGATGACGAGGACGCTTTCAACGAAATAATAGCTGCCCTCAAGATGCCAAAGGAATCTGAGGAAGAAGCTAAAGCAAGGAAAGTAAAACTGAAGGAGGCTACCAGAGGCGCAATACGTGTGCCATGGAAAATTGCATCTTCATCCAGAGATGTGCTTGAACTGGCCCTCAAGCTTGCACACCACGGAAACAGGAATGCAGTCACAGATGCGGCATGCGCTGCCCTTTTTGCACATTCTGCAATAGAAGGTGTACTGTACAATGTAAAGATTAACCTCACTTCCCTCAAGGACGAGGATTTCGTCAGGGAAGAGAAGACCAAGATACAGCTCTTCATGAAGGACTGCAACGCCATGAAGGATGAGGTTCTAAGAATTGTTGATTCGACAATAGGAGATGAGTGATATGGGTTTGAAGGATATTTCTGATGTAGCAGAGGATCTGGGGCTAGAGAAGGACGAGTATGAGCCATATGGAAGGACAATGGCGAAAGTTTCACTTTCAGCACTCCAGAAAAGGGAGGGCACGAAGCGGGGAAAGCTCATACTTGTAACAGCAATAAATCCCACCCCGGCAGGAGAGGGCAAGACCACCACGAGCATAGGCCTTTCACAGGCTTTCAAGAAGCTTGGCAAGAACGTCATGGTTGCGCTTCGTGAGCCTTCCCTCGGACCTTGCTTCGGCATTAAAGGCGGCGCAACGGGAGGGGGGAAATCCACGGTGGAACCAAGCGACAGGATCAACCTGCTCTTCACTTCAGATTTCCCGGCAGTATCTGCAGCACATAACCTCCTTTCTGCAATGATAAACAACCACATACACCATGGAAACCCGCTGGGCATTGACCCGAAGAAGATACTGTTCCCTAGAACAATCGACATGAATGACCGTTCGCTCAGGGAAATAATAGTCGGTGTTGGTGGACGGGATACTGGAGCCATAATGAACGACAAGTTCGTTATAACGCCCGCTTCCGAGATTATGGCAATACTTGGGCTCTCCCAGAGCTACTCGGACCTCAAGGAAAGGCTTTCAAAGATACTCGTTGGATACTCCACAAAAAACGAGCCTGTTTATGCTGGAGACCTCAAGGCATCAGGTGCAATGGCAGCCCTTCTTAGGGATGCGATGAGGCCGAACCTTGTCCAGACGCAGGAAGGAGTGCCGGCCTTTGTGCACACCGGACCCTTCGGAAACATTGCCCACGGCACATCAAGCATAATCGCAGACAAGATAGGCCTGAAACTGGCCGATTACCTGATCACAGAGGCAGGGTTCGGATCAGAGCTCGGTGCAGAGAAGTTCATGAATCTTGCAAGCAGGATAGGCAATCTGCCAGTAGATGCTGTTGTGGTCGTTGCCACAATAAGGGCTCTCAAGCACCATGGAAAGGCAGAAGACATAAACGAGGAGAACATAGGCGCACTTAAATCGGGAACCGAAAATCTCCTGCGGCATGTGGAGAACATGAGGTCTTTCGGCTTTGATCCGGTGGTTGCAATAAACAGGTTTCCTAAGGACTCAAAGGCGGAAATAGATGCGCTTGAGGAGATACTGAAGAGCCACAGGATAAAGTTCGCCCTCTCCGAAGTATTCACAAAGGGAGGCGATGGAGGGATCGAGCTGGCAAAACTGGTGGCAGAAAGCATTCCCGAAAGTGATGTGGAGATAAGAAGGACATATTCCGGCGATGAGGATGTGAAGGATAAGATCGAGAAAATTGCCACGGGAATATACGGAGCCTCGGGTGTAATTTACGACAAGAGTGCCTTGAATGACCTTAAGAAATTGAAGAAACTTGGCATGGAGAAAGCTCCCGTGTGCATGGCCAAAACACAGTATTCATTCAGCGATGATCCGAGCCTGATCAATGCTCCCAAGGGTTTCAAGATAAAGGTTACTTCTGTTTCCATATCATCCGGTGCCGGGTTCGTAGTTCCGCTTCTGGGATCGGTCATGACCATGCCTGGACTTCCGACACATCCGTCGGCAGAGGGAATTGATGTGAACGAGGACGGAGAAATAACTGGCCTTTTCTGAAAACGGATCACGAAAAATTCATACTCTTTTTTTCTCATTACCGTCCATAGGGAGAGCTATACATGGATGGAGATCTGATCCCAACTCTGGAAGACATTAAAAAAGCTGCAGAATACCTCAAGGGAAGGGTAAACAGAACCCCTCTTTTCTATTCAAGCACCATGAGCAAGTCCTACTCAGGCAGCCTGCACTTCAAAATGGAGAATCTGCAGAAAACTGGTTCGTTCAAGACAAGAGGTGCGATGTACCGCATTTCTAAGCTCACAG
Source organism: Thermoplasmataceae archaeon (assembly GCA_046703705.1). Classification (GTDB taxonomy): domain Archaea; phylum Thermoplasmatota; class Thermoplasmata; order Thermoplasmatales; family Thermoplasmataceae. Next base: position 62,438 of record JBJKST010000028.1, on the reverse strand, counting down.
ATGATGAGAAGAAGAGGGGAGTTACCACAGCCAGCGCCGGAAACCATGCGCAGGGCCTTGCCTATTCTGCCCAGGTAAGCGGGATCAACGCCAAGATAGTTATGCCGGAGTTTGCGACGCCTGCCAAACTTAACGCTGTCCTGGGCTACGGTGCCGAGGTAGTCCTTCATGGAATGGACTACGCAGAAGCTAGGGAAATGGCTGATAAGATTGCAGAGGAAGAGAACAGGGTCTTCATAGAGGCCTTCAATGATCCTGCCATAATTTCCGGTCAGGCAACCATAGGCCTGGAGATAATAGAGGATCTCCCGGATGTGGATACAATAGTTGTCCCTGTTGGCGGCGGGGGCCTCATAGCAGGGGTTGCCCTCGGGGCCAAGTACCTGAAGAAAGATGTCAGGATAATAGGGGTCCAGTCAGAACTCTCTGACTCCATGCGCCTCTCACTCGAGGCCGGGAAACCAGTCCCAAAGGTCAGTGGAGACAGCATAGCAGACGGGATTACGGTCAAGTACCCGGGTGAGCTCAACCTGGAAATTGCCAAAAAGTATGTTGACGAAGTGGTTACAGTAACTGAGGAAGGGATTGCCAGAGCACTTTTCAAGCTCCTGGAGAGGAACAAGACCCTCGTTGAGCCTTCCGGCGCAGCCGCTTTTGCTGCGGTCATGGAGGGAAAGGTGGACGTAAGGGGGAAGAACGTTGCAGTCATCCTTTCAGGGGGAAACATAAACTTCCTGCTTCTTTCTAAGATAATATACAAGAGCCTTGAGGAAAGTTCAGCCCTTGTAAGGGTAATATGCAAGATTCCTGATCGGCCAGGTACCCTGCAGAAGATAACTTCTGCCATATCCGAGACCGGAGCAAACATTTACCATGCCGAGGTGGACAACCTTGTGAGGGACACTCCCATAGGGTTCCAGAGCATAATGTTCACCCTGAGCCTGAGAGGGAGGAAACATCTTGACGAAGTGCTGGAGAAGCTCAAGACTATTGGCTACAGGTTTGAAGTGATGGCTCCCGACGAATAGGGGGCATCAGTACTTGATCCTGAAACCGCTGTGCTCAACGTAATCCAGATCGGTGACCTCTACCCTGTCGACCCTGGCCACGGGCATCCTGTTGCTGCAGTAGTCGATCACGCTTTCAACTTTTTCCGTGTCACCTGAGAATTCCGCTTCAACCGATCCGTCCGGGAGATTTCTGACCCAGCCCGTTACCCCGGACTCGGAGGCTGAATCGAATGTGCGCCTCCTGAAATAAACCCCCTGCACCTTGCCGTAGAACAATACTCGCTTTGTAACAGGCATTGGCTTGAATATGGAAAAACGGTTAAAACTCTAACGATCGGTCAGTTCCTGCTGACAATTGTTACAACGTCCTCGTCCTGGATATCGTAGTCCAGCCCGACCCTCTGGTCGATAATCTTGCTGTTGCTCCTGGTCAGAAGGGCATACCTGAAGGACCTCAGCATCTCACGGCTTACCCGCCTGCAAACTTCACGGACTGTTGCGCCCCTTGTCAGGACCAGTGGCCTTTCATAATCTACGTCTCCGGATTTCTTCCTGAGATATACCCTTACCAGGTCCAGTTCCTCGTAAATGCTTTCCTTCAGCTCCTCCACCCCCGTTCCCTTGGAGGCTGAAACCTTGACAACTTTGCGGTATTTTGAGGATTCCCTTCTCACTTTCCTCGTATCATGGGGCATGTCTATCTTGTTGACAACGAGCAGCGATTTGGCATATACTCTGTTTCCACTCAGAAAATCTATGATGTCCTCCATGGTCACGTTTTCACGTATGTAGAGGTCCGCGTTTGTGATCTTGAATTCCTTGATCACGCCCTTTATGTCCTCGTCGTCTATCTCAACGTTCTTCGGCTTGTGTATCTTTATTCCGCCCTTGTTGGCTTTCTTCATGGCTATGTTCTTCTTTTTCCGAGTAACCACAATGCCCACTTTCTCAAGTTCGAGTATGATACGGTCAATACCCTTCATGTCAGTATCCGTGATTATGAGGATGAGGTCAGCCGCCCTGACCATGCTGAGGACCTCGCGGCCTCTTCCTGAACCAAGGGCTGCGTTCTCTATAATACCGGGAAGGTCGAGAATTTGAATCTGGGCTCCCCTGTAATTAAGCGTCCCCGGAATGACCTTCAATGTGGTGAATGCGAAACTGCCCACCTTGCTTTCAGTGCCGGTCATTGCATTCAGAAGGCTGCTCTTTCCGACACTGGGGAATCCTACAAGAGCTATGGTAGCGTCCCCCGATTTTGGGATTGAGAAGCCGCCGCCTCCCCCAGAGTGCCTTTCGCTTGCCTCTGCCTGGAGTTTTGCGAGCTTAGCCTTAAGGATGCCGATATGGTGCTCTGTTGCCTTGTTGTACTCAGTTTTCTTGAGTTCTTCCTCGATGTCCTTTATCCTGTCCTCAATGCCGCCCATTCTGCACTTCCAATTTTGTTGTCCTGTTTTCCGAAACTGCCCTATGAAGTGATTCTCCAGACAAAAATCTTTTCAAAGAAGAAGCTCGCGCTTGCAATCTTCTCAAATTTCAGGTGCTTGAACTCCGAAAGGAGGGACCCAATATCCGTGAGGCTGGAGAGTATTATGTAAATCTCCCCCCCATCTGCAAGGTAGCCGGGTGCGTCCCCCAGGAAAGGCCTGACGGCCCTGAAACCGTCCATGCCGCCATCCCACTGCTCACTGCCCGGAAGGCCGTCTTCAGTGGGCAGGTAAGGAGGGTTGAAGATGATGGTGTCATACCTTTCCCCCTTAGGTACACTGGAAAAAAGGTCTGATACAAACGCGTTAACCTTCAGCCCGTTTGCCCTTGCGTTGCCTAATGTGCAGTCAACTGCCTTGGAGTTCCGGTCAACAGCATCAACCGCAGATCCGGCGGCTGCACAATGCAGAGAGACTATCCCGGTTCCGCATCCCACTTCTAGCACTCTTTTTCCGCATTTTGCGGAATCTACCATCAGGTAGCTGTCCTCGGCCGGTTCATAAACTCCCTCGCAATTTCCTATCCTCAAATCGCTTCCTGCATGCATGTAAGATTTATTCATTCGAAACTCGTCTATGGCATCGACACATACCGATTTAGCTCAAATAGTTTGCCGGCTAGGGCAACCTGCCCCGCATTTTAAATCCATCCTTTCTGTACAACACAACAGTATGACAGAATACAGGACCCCGACACTAAGGGATGTTTACCGTGCCAGAAATATACTGAGAAAGAGTTTTGGGCCAAGCCCGCTTGCGAACTTTCCTGCGCTCGACAAAACTCTGGGGCTCAAGGCCTACCTCAAACTTGAAAACCTGCTTCCAACTGGCTCCTTTAAGGTCAGGGGCGCTACTTACCTCATCTCGCAGCTTTCCCAGGCAGAAAAAAAGGCAGGAGTTATGGCCGCATCAACCGGCAATTTCTCACAGGGCGTTTCCTATGCTTCCCGTGAGAACGGAACCTCAGCGAAGATTGTCATGCCGGAGAATTCAAACCAGAGGAAGGTCCAGGCCACACTTGACCTTGGAGGGGAGATAGTCTTTCACGGTTCGAAATTTGACGATGCCAGAGTATACGCTGAAGAATTGTCACATGTTGAGGGGCGCAGGTATATTCACTCCGCAAATGAGCCAAATCTGGTTGCAGGAGTCGGAACCCACACCCTCGAAATACTAGAGGAAAAGCCTGACCTAGATGCCATTATTGTCCCGGTGGGGGGCGGGAGTGGAGTGTGCGGCGCATCCATAGTTGCAAAGTCGGTTGACCGCTCCATAAAGGTCATAGGAGTTCAGTCTGAGCTCTCCCCTGCAGCATACAGGTCGTGGAAGGAGGGAAGACTGGTTTCAGCACCAAACAAATCTTACGCAGAAGGGCTGGCAACGGGTGAAGGGTATGATTACACGCAGAAGATAATGAGAGAATACATGGACGATTTCATTCTTGTGAGCGAAGATGAGATAAGGAACTCAGTGAAACAGATCGTGGCTTCAACCAGGATAATACCAGAATCAGCCTCGTCCTCTGCACTTGCCGCGCTTATAAGGCTGAAAAAGGATTTTGAGGGAAAAAGCGTAGCCCTCATAATCACCGGAGGGAATTCCCCTCCGGATGAGTTGAAAATCGGCCTGGGATGATCTTGCTTCCAGTCGTGACCCTGCCTACGTCTAAAGATATATATGATATGTTGATTCTACCTCCTGCACCGTTAATGAGGTAATTATTTGTCCAACAAGATCATAATTGCAGAGAAGGCTGATGCTGGAAGGAGAATAGCCTATTTCCTTTCGGAGGGCACCTCAAAGCAGAAAAGGCCCAAGGGAATGAGTTATATTGAGTTTGAAAAGGACGGCACAAAGTACTACCTCATCCCTCTCAGTGGCCACATAGTCGAGATCAATTTCCCGGAGAAGATGAAGGACTGGAAGTCTGTGGATTTTGGGGAGCTGATAGACGCCGACATAGTCCATGTAGCCAAGAACAGGAACGCAGTGAACACGCTGCAGGCCCTTTCCAAGGATGTTGACACAGTAGTCGTTGCAACCGACTATGACAGAGAGGGTGAACTGATCGGAGTGGAAGCTCTGGACATAATAAGGGATGCGCAGAAGAAGAGCGAGACAAATCCGTCAATAAAAAGGGCAAAATTCAGTGCCCTGACAAAGGACGAGATAACGGGTGCGTTTGATGACCTTATCGATGTGGATTACAACCTGGCTGACTCAGCTTCTGCCAGGGAGGAGATAGACCTCATCTGGGGTGCTGTGCTCACAAGGTTCATTTCAGTGGTTTCAAACAGGTACGGGAAGGATTTCCTCTCCGTAGGAAGGGTGCAGACGCCAACCCTTGGCCTTATTGTCAACAGGGAGCTTGAGATCAATTCCTTCGTTCCCCAGAAATTCTGGAAAATCCAGGTCCTGTTCCATAAGGGGGATGATTTTATTGGGGATTACGAAGGAGGGGACATTTTCGACGAGAAAGAGGCGGACAGGATATTCTCTGAAATTGATGGCAAGAATGGCCGGACCCTAGAATTTGAGAGACGAAACGAGAGGATTGGGAGGCCGCCCCCGTTCAACACGACCGAGTTCTTGCGTGAGGCCTCCAGGATACAGATTGCCCCTGCAAAGGCCATGAACATAGCTGAGTCCCTTTATATGAGGGGGCTGCTGAGTTACCCCAGGACAGACAACACCGTCTACCAGAGGTCCATAAATTTGAAGGGCGTACTTAACAAACTGAAAGAGACTGAGTTTGAGAAGGAGGTTGACATGGTTCTTTCCCAGGAGAAGATAAGGCCATCCAGGGGGAGGACAGAGGCGACTGACCACCCGCCTATATATCCTACCGGTGCAGCCAAGAAAGGAGCTTTGAAAGGGGATTACGCAAAGATATACGAGCTTGTCACAAGGAGGTTCCTTGCCACCCTTTACGAGGAAGGGCAGAGGGAGGTCAGGGAGGCAAAGATAGAGGTCGGCGGCCACAATTTCCTTACAAAAGGAGTCACCATAACAAAGAGGGGATGGCTCGAGATATACACCTACTACCACCCCAAGGAGAATTTCCATCCGGACTTGGAAGAAGGGGAACAGGTCAAAGCCAAGGAATGGCAGAAGAATGAGGATCTTACCAAGCCTCCAAGGAGGTATGATGTTTCATCGCTTCTAAAAAAGATGGAGGATCTCAACCTTGGAACAAAGAGCACTAGGCATGACATTATTGCCAAACTCCAGAACAGGGGATTTATAGAGGGCAACCCCGTAAGGCCGACACCCCTTGGCATAGGGCTCATCAAATCGATTCTGACCGTTGAGTCAAAGATCTCAGAGCCTGAGATGACGGCCACACTTGAAATCGACATGGACAAGATTGCCAATGACGAGATAGAGAAGGCTCAAGTCGTGAACATTTCCAGGAAGATGCTTCACAATGTCCTGAGTGATCTGAAGAACAATGAGGCCCTGATAAGGGAAACCATCAGGGACCACCTCAGGATGGGGCAGCCAATAGGTGAGTGCCCAATGCACAAGGGCAAGAACATACTGCACATAAAAGAAAGGTCATTCTCCCGCCTGAAGTGTGAGGTTGATGGGTGCAAGATAGATTTCAAGGCGCCTTCAAGAGTGCTTCTGCAGCTTGCGGGAAAGGAGTGCCCGGTCTGTTCTCTACCGCAGATAAAAGCCATAAGAAGGGGCCAGTCGCCGGATTACAGGTGCATTGACCCATCCTGCCAGTTCAACACCAGGAAAGACAATTTCGGGGAGTGCCCGAAGGACGGCGGAAACCTTGTAGTAAGGCAGTCCAGGTACGGCAAAAGATTCCTTGGATGCTCCAAGTACCCCGACTGCACGGTTACATACCCATTGCCACAGATGGGGACACTGAACTCGACAGGCGAGAAATGCGAGTTCTGCGGGGCACCGCTGATTGTTTCGTCACGCAACAGGAGAAAATGGAAATTCTGCCCGAAGATGGATTGCGAGTTCAACAAGAAGAAAAAAGAGAAGAAAGGTGGGAAGGCTGATAAGGATAAGAGTGCCTGAGGTTTCCACCCTCATACTTTTCATTCTTTCCTCCCTGTTCGCGATATTTCTCTCAAGTATCCTGATTGAGCAGAATGCCGGCTTCTCAAATACCACACCGACTACCGGGATCGGCACGGTATTCGTCTACATGATATTTGCCATAGCGGTCACTTTTTTTATACTGTACCTGGCCCGCAAGAAGAAGATGCGAATAATGCGCGCAATATTCCTCTTCCTGATAATCTATGTTGTTTTTTATGTCTTCCTCATAGTTGGCGCCGTTATTGCGAACACCTACCTGGAATACTACATAATAATCATTGCCGCACCGTTGATTTACGGCTATTTCCTCATATTCAGGAACAACTGGTTTGTTACCGACCTGGCCGGCTTTTTCCTCTCGGCAGGAGTTTCTGCCATATGGGGAGTCCTCATAGGCATATGGGCTGCGGTGATTTTCCTTGTGGCATTTGCCATTTATGACTATATATCAGTATACAAGACAAAACACATGGTAAGCCTCGCAGAGGTGGCCATAAACGAGTCGCTGCCCCTGTTGTTCGTCATTCCGAGCAGAAAGGGCGTCAGGCTTGAGGATGTCAAAATAGACCAGGAGGGTGACAGGAAGGCGCTAATGCTTGGATTCGGAGATGTTGCGCTGCCAAGCATCATGGTTGTTTCGTCAGCTCTGTTTGGAAGTGCCCATATGCTATGGTTCATTCTCCTTCCCCTCCTGGGAGGCATTATAGGCATGATCGTCCTTTTTTCGGATCTTGTAAGGAAGCCCGCCCCCGGGCTTCCTTTCATAAATTCCGGGGTAATACTGGGATTTCTTGCCGCCTACCTGATTTTCAACGTTCTCTAGTAATATGAGAGCTCAATGTCAGAGGCTCGATCCAGGGACTCAATGTCAGCCTTGCTGAGCCTCCAGCCTGCGGCACCCATGTTTTCCTCCGCCTGTTTTGCGTTCTTTGCCCCGGGTATGACAATTGCCCCTTTTGATATGAGGTAGTTCAGGGAAACCTGTGCCATTGTCCTTCCGTACTTTTCTGAAAGTGATTTCAATTCGCCAAGCAGCGGAGCCAGATTTTGAAAGTTTTCAGTCCTGAAGAGCGGATCATTTTTCCTGACCTCGTCGTCCGGAAGGTTTTCTGCGTTGTATTTTCCGGTAAGTATTCCCTTGGCGATAGGGCTCCATGCGATCATGGATATCCCTTTCTTTTTCATGTACGGATAAAGTTCCGCTTCCACTTCCCTCTGAACAATGTTGTATCTCATCTGGTTGGAAGCTATGGTGATGCCATGATTGCCCCTGGAATAGATCTCCTCAACCATTGAGGGAGGGAAGTTGCACAGGCCGATGTGCCTTATCTTCCCCCGGTCAGCCAGCTCCTGCATACCCGATATGGTTTCTTCCAGAGGTATGTAAAAGTCGGGCCAGTGGAGCTGATACAGGTCAATGTAATTTGTCTTAAGCCTCTTGAGGCTGTCATCTGCAGCCTTTACCAGGTCTCTCTTCCTCAAATGGTGACCGGCAACCTTCGTTGCTATGATAACATCATCACGGTCATACCCTTCAAGAGCTCTCGACACTACCTCTTCCGAGTGACCCATTCCGTAGACCTCTGCTGTGTCGATAAAGTTGACTCCATTGTCCAGCGAATGCCTTATTGCCCCTATGACGTCTTCGTCGGAATAATCGGTGCCCCATCCTTTCTGCCCGGCCTGCCAGGCGCCAAAGCCTACAACTGGAACCTTAAGTCCGGATTTTCCCAGCGTAACGTAATCCATGCTCTTGACAATCCGGGCAACCTTAAAACCATTTACCGGGCACGAATAAGATCAGGGCCACCGAGATGTTTTTTGAGAGTTACCCTCAGTGGAGGAAAACCCTCTTTTCCGTGAAGTAGAGAGGTACACCCAGCCTGTCAGAAGCCTCTATTACTTCTTCATCCCTAATGGAGCCGCCCGGTTGTATGATTGCAGATACCCCGTTCTCGGCAGCCAGTTCGACATTATCGGAAAAGGGGAAGTATGCGTCGGAAGCCAGGACCGCTCCTTTTGCCTTTTCTCCTGCCTTTGCGGTCGCAATCCTCATTGCCTCGATCCTGGAGGTCTGCCCCCCGCCAATGCCAACTGTGGTCAGGTCCTTTGCCAGCACGATTGCATTGCTCCTGCAGTGTGCCACAACCTTCCATGCAAACTCCATGTCCCTGACCAGTGCCGATTCTGCTTCTTTTTTCGTCTTCAGTATTGGAGCCTTGAAGTCCGACCTCAGCGGTGTCTGTGCAACCATGCCGTTTGAAATGGATTTGTACCTGAGGGAGTTGTCCCTTGCGAATGGAACCTTGAGTACCCTCAGGTTCTTCCTTGTCCTCAGGCGTTCAAGGGCATCATCGTCATAATCCGGTGCAATAAGGACTTCCACGAAGCGCTTTTTCAACTCGTCCAGGGTCGCCATGTCCACCTTGCGGTTCAGGGCAATCACAGAGCCGTACGCAGACTCACTGTCGGCATCAATTGCCTTCCTCAGGGCTTCTGCGAGTGTCTTTCCTGAAGATACTCCGCAAGGAGTGTTGTGCTTCACCACGACCGCGGTGGTTTCATCGAACTCGAGGGCCGTTTCAAAGGCTGCATCAGCATCCACCAGATTGTTGTATGAAAGTTGTTTCCCGTTTAACTGCTCTGCATTGGCAATTCCGTTCCTGCCTCCGTCTGAGAATAGGTATCCCCTCTGGTCGGGATTTTCGCCGTATCTGAGTTCCTCTTTGCCCTTGTAGTGAAGGAAAAGCTCCTCGGGAACAGTGTCGTTCAGTTTCCTGTAAAGTGAGTTGTAAATGTTCACGTCATACTCAGCGGTTCTTGCCAGCGCCCTCATTGCAAGCATCTCCCTCGTCCTCATGGATACTGCTCCCATCTGGGAAAGTTCCTCGGACACCAGCTTGTAATGCGAAGGGTCAGTCAGGACCACTACGTTCCTGTAGTTCTTCGCGGCTGCCCTCACCAGCGAGACCCCGCCTATGTCGATGTTTTCTATCATTTCGTCAAGATTTCCGCCGGATGCTGCCTTTTCAAATGGGTAATAGTTAACCACCACCATGTCAAACTCAGGAGCACCAATGCTGTCGGTTTCCTCTTTGCTCTTCGCGTCCCTGTTGGAGAGTATTCCTGAGAAAATCTTCGGATGCAGCGTCTTGACCCTGCCTCCAAGTATTTCACCAAAGCCGGTGAGTTCTGAACTGTTCCTGACATCAATTCCGTTTTCCTTCAGGTGCCTGTAGCTCCCCCCGGTGGAATAGATTTCTTCAAGGTGGTTTGAAATTCCCTTTATGAATTGTATAAGGCCGGTCTTGTCAAAGACGCTTATGAAAACCTTCATCGTAATGTAATGTGCCATTACGATATTAAAATGACCCATAAGGCTAGCTTGGGGAGCTGCAGCCGGAGCAATATTAATAAACTCCTGGTTGTTCTATAAAAATGGGGAAAATGGTCCATGTTTGGGAGATCAGATGTGCAGCCTGCAGCAACGATTTTTTGCATGAATTCAGGGCAACTGATATCCTAAGGCCGCACGTATTTGCATCCCTGTATTTCAAATGCCCGATATGCGGAAAGAAGGCTTTTGACGCGGTCAACCCCCGTGGGAAAATGCCGGAGGAGGAATGGAGGGAAAAACATCCTGACATGAGCCTTTCAGATATCCCGGAATACGGCAACGGGGAAAGTGTTTCCTGATCATAGGCTTCTCTGGAATGATAATAATCTGATGATGCAATGAAAATGGCGTGTTTGCCATACTCTGTCATACAGCCAATTACCATAAGTAATTTTTTTATTCCTTGAGTAATTTTCAGCACCGGTACAACAAAAGGTTTAATATTTTTTATATATGAACGGAAGAGGAACCATAATGGCTAGAAACATTTCAGTTGAAGCACTGAGTCAGATTCCAACCGCGAAAAAAGAAGTCGAAATAGTCGAAAGAAAAGGGATAGGTCACCCGGACAGTGTCTCTGACGGCATCGCAGAAGCAGTCAGCAGAGAACTCAGCAAATATTACCTTAAAGAATATGGAAGGATACTCCACCACAACACCGACCAGGTAGAGGTCGTAGGCGGGCAATCAGCCCCAAAATTCGGAGGAGGAGTAGTCCTTGAGCCAACTTATATATTGCTCAGCGGCAGAGCGACTACCTCAGTCGGAAAAGACAGGATTCCTTTCAAGTCACTCGCCATCAAGGCAACGAAGAGTTACCTTTCCAACAATTTCAAGCATCTTGATCTGGACTCCGATGTAATGATCGACTCCAGAATTGGCCATGGGTCCATCGATCTCATTGATGTCTATGACACATCGAAGCTGAGGGCCAACGATACATCATTCGGAGTAGGATTCGGCCCATACACAGATACAGAGAAGCTTGTCCTCGAAACTGAGCACTACATCAACGGACCGCTGAAAAGCAAGCTTCCTGCAATAGGATATGATGTGAAGGTCATGGGATTCAGGCAGAAGGGTACAATAAACCTGACCATAGCAGCCGCAAATGTCGACAAATATGTCAAGGACAGGAAAGAATACTTTTCCATAAAGGATGAGCTGATGAACCTTGTCAAGGACAATGCAGTAAAGTTCACAGACCAAAACGTCGATGTGTTCGTAAACACAGCCGATGAAGAGTCAAACGAAAAATCTGCCACATACCTCACGGTCACCGGCCTCTCCATGGAAAACGGAGACGACGGATCCGTTGGAAGAGGAAACAGGGTCAATGGAATGATTACCCCATACAGGGCAATGAGCATGGAGGCTGCAGCAGGAAAGAACCCTGTCACCCATGTCGGAAAGCTCTACAACGTCCTCTCTAACCTTATAGCCCAGGACATCGTGAAGGAAGAGGGCGGAGACATTGAGGAAGTCCTTGTGAGGATCGTATCACAGATAGGAAGACCCATAGACGACCCCCATGTCGCAAGCATTCACGTGATCTACGCAGACGGGGCGGACGAGTCAAAACACAAGAACAACATCACAAGAATAGCGGACGAGAGGCTTGCACGAATAACAGAACTCACACAGATGTTTGTTGACGGCAAGATAACCGTCTTCTAAACCATTTTTTTTCTAAATTAACTTCCACATCAGATAGGCGTCGGAAGAATCGCTGTAGTATGCCCTTATTGTTGAGATTGTAGAGAAGCCGTACCTCTGGTAAAACCTTATTGCATCGGCGTTGTCTGTTCTGACTTCAAGCCTGATGCTCATAATGTTGTGCATCCTGCAAAGATCTATGAACTCGTTCATCAGGGCCTTACCGATGCCCATGCGCCTGAACCTGTCGTCCACGGCCAAGAGCAGGATCCTTGCCTCGGTCCTTGAGAATTTGCCGCCGGCAATAAATCCGATTACCTTGTCATTGAGGGTATAAACCATGAACCCTTCACTCCAGGAATGAAAGAGGTCCATCATCAGGTTGGTGGTGTAGTATTCGGTGAGGGAGGAATTTGCTATTTCCACTACCCTTTCTATATCGGATATTTCAGCATTCCTGATGGTGCCGATGTCCTTGCTCTTGAGTGCCATTACTGCAGTTTTTCATATAGCAATACATGGTATTACCGTTTTGCCATACTTTCCGCCTGATTTCTTGACAGAATCTGAAGATTTGTTACGGGCCCATGGCTATTCCGCCCTTAGCCGGGACTTTATCAGCCTTATCTCCCTGTTGTATGCTTCAGCAATGTCGCCGAACCCTAGAGTTCCAAGTACTCTCATCCTGCCCTGTTCTTCCTCGACAACTATGAGTTTTCCGGAAGTGGATTTTGTAAGAAGTCCCAGGGCAACATTTATGTTTTCCCCCTTGGTGATGGTGAGAGGGTCAAGGGACATTATGTCGCTCACAGTGATGCCGTAGAGGTCCATTCCGTATTTCACGTCCTCCAGGGAAAGATAGCCTGCAAGCACCCCTTCCTTTTCCACAACAACTCCCTTTGTCCTTGTGGAATGAAGTATGCTCAGGGCCTCCCTTATGCTCATCTCCGGCGAGACCTTTCCGTAATTCCTCTCCATGGCATCATAGACTGTCACTTCCTCCATCACAGGCTTCTGGTACTCCAGCTTGTGGGCAGGGGAGGCAGCACGGTTGAGGTACTGTGCCCTGTATATGGTATTTTTTGGCCCAGATACAAAATAAGCTATTGCCGTGGTGAGCATGAGGGGCAGAAGAAGCGCAAAGCCCCCGGTCATCTCGGAACCCATTATCATGACGGAGATTGGTGCCTTGGAAATGCCGCCGAAGAATGCTATCATTCCTACAATAATTATGTCAGCGGTGCTTATTGAAGGAAAATACGGGTGGACAAGAACAGCAATTGTAGCACTGAGGAAAGCCCCCGAAACCATTCCAGGGCCGAAGACTCCTCCCGACCCCCCTGAACCTATGGTAAAGGACGTTGCAACTATCTTGAGAAGGAATATTATGAGCAGAAACCAAAACGGCATGGAAAGAAGGAGCTGGTTGCTGAAGAGAAGCTGAACAAATCCGTAACCCAGGCCGAGAACCTGCGGGAAGAAAATCCCGATTACTCCGGCAGCCAGCGCCCCGATGGCTGGCCTTAGATATCTGGATATCCTGTGCATCTTCTGGAAAAATCCCTGGATGAAGTAGAAGAATTTGGCGTAAAATATGCCTCCGAGCCCGCATATCAACCCCAAGGCAACATATATAAGCAGGGAGACGGGGTTATAGAACCCGATGTTGGTGCCGGGAGGCATAATGAAGAGTGATGTGTAGCCAAAGACATACCCGAAGATTGTGTAGCCGATCACCGATGCAATGATTGAAGGTATCAGAGCCTCAACCTCAAAATCCTGCTTGTAGAGGATTTCAGTGCTTAGGAGTGCACCTCCGAATGGGGCAAGGAAAATGCTGCCGATGCCTGCGCCAATGCCGGCAGCCATTGCTATTCTTCGATCGTGGTCGCTCATGTGGAATATGTCGGCAACGAACGAGCCGTAGCCTGAAGCAATCTGTGCGGTCGGCCCTTCCCTTCCGCCACTGCCTCCGCTGCCAATTGTGATCGCAGATGAGAGAAGCTTTATTACGGGAATCTGCGGCCTGATCTTTGTGCTTCTGTGTACAGCTGCAATTGCTGCATCGGTACCATGGCCCTCAGTTTCAGGAGCGAACCTGTAAACTATGAAAGCAGACAGCAGTCCGCCGAGAACGGTTGATACCGGAATGAGAAGCTTTCTGTAATGCCCGAATGAATAAGTGAGGCTGCCGCCCTCTCCACCAGGAACAGGCAGGGCAAGACCGGTCAGGCCAGTAAACAAAACGCCTGTAACCAGCTGAATTGCATAATACAGGGCAAGGGAGCCCAACCCTGCAATCACGCCTATAATAACACCTAATACTACCCATTTTGCAGTAAAACCGGACATCAGGCTTTTCATGATGCCCCTGTTCTTCATGGTGCTAAATTTCATCTGTCAAGCGCTGCGTTATAGCAAGAGTGTATTTATAGGTTATAACGTGAAATCATAGTGAAAAACTGCAAGGCCTATTCGAACCGGTTGAAGAAATTGAACGCGTCCCTGACAGGGTCTTCACTGAGTTTCATGAAAGGTATGTAGCTCCGGAAATAGGAGGCCCTCTTGTCCAGGATTATGGCCATGCCGGTGTCTTCCTCTGCCCTTATGAGGCGCCCTATTTCCTGCTTCAGCTTCACTAGAGTCGGAAAAGTGACTGAATACTCCCATCCTCTTCTGTAAAGGTGTTCGTAGTATCCGTGGACTGCCCTCTGCCTTGCGTCCGGCCGCGGGTAAGGTATCCCTGCAATTATGACCATCTCAAGCTCCTTTCCAGGGAAGTTCATCCCTTCCGAGAGCTTGCCTCCTGCTACGGCAAGAAGTGTTTTTCCTCCCCTGCGGAATTCTGAGACCATTTCCATCGATTCAACCTGTGATGAACCCCTTTTTTCGGACATATGGGCAAAATCCAGCCCTGCCTCCTCCACCCTTTCAAGTGTGCTGTACGAAGGAAAGAAAATCATTGCATTCTTCTTCACGGTATTGACGAGTTCTGAAATTATGTCCCTCATTCTTCTGACCTCGTTTGAGTCAAACTCGTCGTACTTTGTGGTGACGCCCTCGTAATATATGACAGACCTTCTTTCGTCCGGAAACATGTATGGGATTGTCTTGTGTTTTATTGACTGGAAACCTGTAACGTTTTTGTATATCTCCACCGGTTCCAGTGTTCCAGACATATGGATTGTCTTTGACTCCTTGAGGGGAGACAGTATAACAGAAGGATCAAGGCAGAATGCCTCTATGGAGCCTTCCTTCTTGTTGGAAAGGATAGCAACATACCTGTCATCATCTATGTCCTCCCAGCTCTGAAGCCTTTCAGAAAGGGCATGGACACGGGACCTTGGAACCTTTCCTTCGTTCTCCTTCTTTGCCAGTATGTCTTCTCCCAGGATGCTCAGATAAACGATGAGGTTCCTGAATTTTTCACTGCTGATTGAATTGGTCATCATTGCGTATTCCCTGAATTCGTCGAACCTTATCCTGGTGTCCTCCCTGCCGTCCAGCCGGTCGTCCACCATGCTGAGAAGGCTCGACCTGAGAATTTCCGTGAAGTCTGAAGCCCTGACCCTCGGCATAAGCTCAATATCCCCGAAATCAACTGCTTCCTTTTCAGCTGAATTGATCTGCTTTACAGATATTTCAAATGATGAGACCTCCCTTGCCAGATCCGGGAGGTTGTGGACTTCGTCCATCACAATTACGAGCCTGTCCCTCGTTATGCCCCACTGGCTGAGGAACCTTTCTGCTACAGGAACGTTCAGGAAGAATGCGTATGGCGCCACAACAATGTCTGCCTGAGGCATAGCATGCTTGAGGGATTCGTAGGGGCAGACTACCTTTTCCATGCCGTACTTGTAGAGTTCCTCAGCTGTCGGTATTTCCGAGAGAATCATCTCGGTGGTACTATTGGACCTGACCTTGTCGTTGAAAAACCTGCACGCCTTCCTGTTTCCCTCCATCACCTTTTTCTTCCTTGCACTGCAGAATTTGGACAGGCTTTCTGAATTGAAATCCTCGTTGCCCTCTATCTCGTGGTAAAGGGTGCACAGGTTTCCGCGGCCCTGAAATGGAAGCGCCCGGATCCTTTGGGATTTGTTAATCTCCCTCATCTCCTTGATGACCTGTTCCTGCTGCGAGTTAGTGCGAGTCAGGTACAGTATCTTGAACCCGGGGTTCTTCTCGACAAAACTGAGTGCAGACAAAAGGCCCATAACCGTCTTGCCTGATCCGGTGGGAGACTCCACAGCAGCACCAATGCCGTCACCCAGAGACCTGTTTATGAAGTCAATTGTTTTCTCCTGGTAGCCTCTGAGTTCATAGGGGTGTTTCAAAATATCAATTTAGTAAACCACCCGTCTATAAAGTAGTATTGTCAACACTTTCGGCTACTTGGCTGCCGTAGCCGGCTTATATGCGCTTAATCCCGTCCTTATGCGGTATCAGGGATAGTTTTTGATATTGAAAAAAGGCTCGAGCCATGGATAATGAAAATAAAGTGCGTGGGACTTTGGAAAAGTATGGTTGCCAGTCCTTACTGGCTCTCTATTTTTTCCTCAAGTTCTGCTCTCTTTGTGGCGAGAGCATCAGGCTCGGGGATGAATTTCTGCGCTTCCTCTATTTCCCTGAGCGCCTCCTTGAATTTGCCCATTTTCTCGTAGATTTCAGCTTTTGCAAGATAATAATTATAGTTCTCTGGCACCAGCTTCAGTGATTCGTCCAGATCGGCAAGAGCTTCGTCATACCTTTCCATTGCGACCAGGAGTTCGTGCCTTCTGTAAATGAAGATCTGGTCTGTGGTGTTCAGCCTTACACACTTGTTGAAATCCTTCAACGCGTCTTCCAGCCTGTCCATCTTCCAGTAAAGGTTTCCCCTGTTGTAGTAATAGTCCGGGACGTCACCCTCCAGTTTTATGGCCTTGTTGAACTGCTCAAGTGCCTCATCGAATCTGCCCGCATCCTCCAGTGCTGCCCCCAGGGCGTTGTAGTAATCTGCATGGTCGGGGTAGATCTCCACAGACTTCTGGTAGTCCTTGATAGCCTGGTCGAGAATCTTCATGGAATAATAGGCCAGCCCCCTGTTGAAGAAATAATCAGGTTCGTTGCCGACCACTTTTATAGCTTTTGTGAACTGTTCAATGGCCTCCGGATATTTCTTCAGGTTGAAGTATGAAATACCCCTCTCGTTGTAATCGTCAGCCATCTCGTCTTTATCTGTTGGTTGAAAGTTGCTTGGCACAATCCTCGCAGTCAGTCTCGATATTTTAATTTTAACTATGCCTGCAAGCTAATCGGAGAAAAAAAGATCAAAATAGGCTGGAGGTCCTGACCTTCTTTTCTATGTTCCTTACCGTTTCCCAGTGTGTTCTCAGGATGTCGCCCATATCGGTGCCCTTCCTCATTGCTTCCTCGATGAATGCTCTTGTCACGGGGTCAGCCGGATATCCGGAGCCAATTTCCCCGTATTTTTCATGTATCCTGTCAATTTCCCGGTCTCTTGTCACTTTCGAAATTATTGAGGCTGCAGAAACAGCCGGGAAGTCCCTGTCTGCTTTGTGTATGCAGCGGACTTTCCTTCCTGTTGCCTCAGACATGCGCTCTGAAGCTCTTCTTTCGTTCACGTCAAAACAGTCCACAACAACCTCATCCTCGCACAATGAAGCCAGCCGGACCGCTGCGTCCAATTCAATCTCGTTGAGTGTTTTTTCATCCATGAGCCTGTTTAGCTCCTTTGCAGTGATTGTAATGTGCTCAACTTTCACTGCCACACTGAGAATTTTGGTGTAAAGCCGCTCCCTGCTGTTCCTGGTAAGTGCCTTTGAATCTCTTACATTCAGCAGCCTAAGCACTTCTGTGTCCGCACATACCATTGAAATCACCATGGGCCCAATGACGGGCCCCCTGCCTGCCTCATCTATTCCGCATGTGATGCCCTTACCGCCTTTTCCAGAAACCATGTATCCCGACCGCATGCCACACTGGCATTATCCGTTATTGCAAAGAATCTTAATATAAATAGGCATTTAGCCAAGTATCAGAAATCAGTGATCCAAGTGGAAGACTACAAAACCTTTATGACAAGGACAAAGGAGAAGATCGACCTTCAACTTGAAGATTTCTTCAACAGGAAGATGTCAAGCAACTGGGACTCGCTTACATCAACCGTGGTGGAGACAATCAGGGATTTTACGATGAGAGGAGGAAAGAGGCTGAGGCCCATGCTTATGGTGCTTGGGCACAACCTCTTTGCCAAGGAAAATGAGAAGATTTTCGCAGCCTCCATTTCCATGGAGCTTACGCAAACTTACCTGCTGATACATGATGACATCATGGACCAGAGTGAATTGAGAAGGGGGATGCCAAGCTTCCATATTGACATAAAGAACAGGCTCAACCTAAACCATGCCGATGCCCAGAGACTCTCGGAAAACCTGGCGATCGTTGCCGGAGACTTGGCGGACAGCTACTCGCACCAGGCACTTTTTGACGCCGGATTTGGCAGTGATGAAACCCTGAGGGCAAGCGTTGAGCTTTCCAAAATAATAGAGACAACTGGTTACGGACAGCTTCTTGACGTATACTCCTCAATACACGATTCCTTTGTGCAGAATGACCTGATGAGGCTCCATCTCTGGAAGACAGCCAAGTACACCATTGAGGGGCCACTCCTGCTCGGAGCAATCTTGAGCGGCACAGGAAAGGACTATTCCTACCTCAGCCATTACGGTTTCCTCCTTGGAGTGGCATTTCAGCTTCACGACGACATATTAGGCCTGTTCGGAGTGGAGAAGCAGACCGGAAAGTCCATAAAAGGGGACGTTAACGAAGGCAAGAAGACGCTTCTCATGATAAAGGCCATGGAAAAATCGGGGAAAAAGGACAGGGAATTCATAAAGAAATGCCTCTCATCCGGTAATGTTTCCGACAATGATTTCAGGAAGCTCCAAGACCTTGTGGTTTCAACGGGCTCTCTGGATTATTCCAAGGAAATCATGGGAAAGCTTGTCTCCAAGAGCAAGGAGTACATCAGCAGGATTGACGGAAACAGCGAAATCAAGGAATTTCTTGTCTGGTTTGCAGACTACATCATACAGAGAGAGAACTAGAACCTGGGCCTGTGCCTGTTGTACATCTCTTTCAGCGTACTCTCGTCGATGTGTGTGTAAATCTGTGTAGTAGCCACGCTTGCGTGTCCCAACAGCTCCTGAATGAACCTTATGTCGCCACCGTTCCTCATTAATGTCGTTGCAAAAGTATGCCTGAGTACGTGGGGGGTCACCTTCTTTCCTATGCCGGCTTCACGTGAGAGTTCCCTAACTATCCGCTCAATTGAGGATGTGTCATACCTGGTCCTTTTGTTGCTTACAAAGAGGGCCTTGGTGGCAGGGTAAAGGGAAGACCTGAACTCCATGTAATTCCTCAAGGCTGCTGCGCATTCGTCGGGCATAACCACCAGCCTTCCTTTGTCTCCCTTTCCGCTCCTGACGCCTATTATGTTCTCCTCGAGGTCCACGTCATCAACGTCAAGGGCACATAGCTCACCCACCCTCATGCCTGTGTAGATCAGCGTGTTGATTATTGCATTCCTTCTTGGGTCGGGGCTGGAGTATTCAAGCAGTCTGGAAGCTTCCCTCTGCGAAAGGTATACAGGCATTTTCCTCGATCTTCTAGGTGCTGTCAGATTAATGGGGGGAGATACCCTGTTGGACTTGAGAAGAAGCTTGACAGCGTTGACAGCAAGATGCTGGCTCGCCTTGGAATATTTCTTCACCGACACGAGGAATTGCTTGTACCTGTCAATGTCATTTTCGTCCACTGCTTCAATGGGTTTATCCAGAAATTCGACGAACTCCCTTGCCATGTGGGAATACTGTTTCACAGTATGCCTGCTTTTCCTTTCCCCGATTAGGTAAGACTGGAACTTTTCCTCTGTTTTCCTGGCAGCCGCAGTCAACTTCTATTTCAGTGCTTATTATGATAAGAATTTTGCTCTGCCAATTCTGCACAGGGAAAATAGCTAGGCTTTAAAATAATGCCGTGATCTGAAAGCATGAAAGGTGCAGTTGTATACAAGCCGCTTGGAAAGGAGAACCTCAAGTTTGAAGAGATTGATGTTCCTGAGCCCGGAAACGGAGAGGTAAGGGTGAAATTCGAAAGGGCAGGGGTAAACCCTATCGACTACAACGTAGTGGCTGGAAAGATAGTTTACAACCTCGCACCTGTGCCCCACATTCCGGGATCGGAAGTAATGGGTGTAGTGCAGTCCGAAGGAAAGCAATTCAGGAAGGGTGACAGGGTTATCGTTTTCCCCAGGCTGTTCTGCGGGAACTGCGAGATGTGCCTCACGTCCAGGGAGTACCTCTGCGAGAACGGAGGGCTATGGGGCGTCGTCTCCAACGGAGGCTACGCAGAGGAGTTCAACATAAGTGAGAACAACCTTTTCAGAATGCCATCCGCGATGGACCCTGATGTTGCCGTAAGCTTACCCATAGGCGGGCTTACTGCATACCACGCCCTGATCAGGGCGGGTGCCAGGCCTGAGAAGAAATTGCTCATATACGGAGCATCCGGAAACACGGGAATTTTTGCCACACAGCTAGCCTCCCATTTCGGAATGGAAGTCATCGCCGTGTCCAGGAAAGAGTGGATGAAGGATTACGGTGCAGACCGGGTATATGAGCCGGGAAAAATACCGGAGAGCCTGAAGGTGGACATTGTAATCAACTCACTGGGGCAGAAATTCTGGAAAGAGTCCATAGGCCATCTGAGCCCTGGCGGAAACCTTGTTACCTTCGGCGTCCAGACAGGAAAGGATGCGGATGTGGACATTGCGGCACTCTATACAGGCGAAAGGAGCATAATAGGTTCAACAGGAGGGTCCAGAAAGGAGCTCAAGGATCTTGCGGCCATAGTTTCAAGAAAGGGCCTCAAGGTAAGAGTCGCAAAGAGGTTCAGGCTTCCGTCTATAAAGGATGCCCTTGACTACTTCCCTGAGGCAAGGGACGGAAGAGTCATAATAGACGTATGAAATTCTTCAGAGGGCTTTCAGGCTCTCTATTCTTTCCTTTATGTTTCCCGAAAAGATGTAGGAGCCTGACACTACAATATCGGCCCCGGCTTGGGCCACAATCCTGCCCGTCTCATTGTTAATTCCGCCATCGACTTCTATCTTCGTTTCCAGGCCATGATCCTTTATGAATTCCGATGCCTCGGACACCTTGTCCGCCACGTTTATGAATTTCTGGCCGGAAAATCCGGGGTGCACCGACATGATGAGAAGTATCTCCGAGCCTTCAAGCAAATCTGAAACTTCTTTGAACTCGGTTCCGGGATTTATCACTATACCGTACCTGGCGCCCTCATCTCTCATTTTTCCGAAAAGACCTGTTATGTTGACTGGAGACTCATAGTGAATGAGGAGTATGTCGGAGCCAGCTTCGACAAATTTTGGGTAGTACTTGTCCGGCCTGTCTATCATAAGATGGGACTCTAGAGTCAGGTCTGTTGATTTTCTGATAGCCTTCACGAGTTCAGGGCCCATTGTGAGGTTTGGCACGAAATGTCCGTCCATCACATCAAGGTGGAAGGATGATGCCCCGTACTTCCCGCATTCCTCTATCTGGCTCTGGAGTATTCTGAGGTCGGAGGATATAATCGAGGGTGAAACAAGCATGGTGGACTTAATTCACCTAAGTCTTAACTTTTTTTCCATTCAGCCCTCAAGGCTCACGCAGAGTGCTTCAGGGATTCACTGAATGGCAAAGATTATAAGCTTGATTGATTATATTTTAAGTTAGGAGGAAATTAGTGAACAAAGCCAGTCCGACAATATCTGGAAAAGAATCGAAAGAAGTAAGAGAAAATCTTCTGAAAAAAGCCTTCGGCTTGAAGAGGCGTATGGTGGAGAGATACAGGGAGCTCTATGAAGAGTCCAGTGCAGATCACGTCAGAATGATGCTTGAAACTCTGCTCAAGAATGAAACGAATGATCTTGAAATGATCGGGGACGCCCTTGACAAAGGGGAATTTGAGGATGTCCAGGAGCCGTCTGATGCCAGGAGTTTTGAAATGCTGGACCATCTTGTTACCCAGGATCTGCAGGATGTCAACGTCAACGACATGAAAAGCGTCCTTCTCAAGGCAATGCAAATGTCGAACGATATACACAACGTGCTAGAATTGATGTCACACGAGTACAATGATCCGAAAATATCCCGGGTTCTGAAGACTCTGGCAGAAAACCAGCTCAACAACAAGAACTATGTTGCTGAGCTCTACGACGATTTTGTAAACAAGGATTACTGGTAGGCGGGCAATCCGTTTTAACCTTCCATGCACTCATGCGATTTGATGCCCATGGAAGGTGCCGACATTATACCTGATTTGGACATGGATGAGGCAGACAGCATTATCGCAGATGGCAAGGCTGTTGTGCTTGAACTGTGGGCCCCCTGGTGCCACCCCTGTGAGCTTATGAAAACCGTACTGGAAAAAATCATCGGCTCGGGAAAATTCGGGGAATTAAGATTCATACGGGTCAATGCGGACAAGTATCCGGAATCCTACGAAAAATATGGGGCCAGGGCTCTCCCTGCCATAATAGGGTTTGCGAATGGTGAAAAGCGTGGAAAACTGATAGGTTTTTACGGAGAAGGAAAAACGATCAGCTTTCTGGAAGCCATTTCAGGCGGCAGCAAGAGCCTTGGCCAATCATGTTCGTAGCTTCTGGTACCTGCAGGCATAAAACCGCGTTGATTTTTGGAACAATTATTATAAAAAATAGAGATGACGAGTGGAATGCCTGCAAAAGATGACCCGTTAAAAGGCATACGGCGGCAGGAGCTCCGCGTATTCCTGAAATTGGCACCTGTGCTCAGGCGTTACCTTAAGGACAGGAAGAAGGCAAGGAGAGAGCAGGAAGATGCAGCATGGAGCGCAGTCCGTGAAAGAAATGGCGAAAGGGCTGTTGAAACTTTCTTCTCCCTGGGCCCGACGTTCATAAAGCTTGGCCAGGTTCTTTCTGCCAGGCCTGACCTGCTTCCAAAGGAGTACATAGCGTCCTTCGAAAAGCTTCAGGACAGGGTTCCTCCTGCCCCATTCTCAAGTGCAAGGGCCATAATTGAGAGGAACGTTGGAAAGATCGAGGAGATTTTTGAGGAATTCAACGAGGAGGCCATATCAGGTGCATCCCTTGGGCAGGTTTACCTTGCAAGGTACAACGGAAAGCAGGTGGCAGTAAAGGTCAACCGGCCGAGGATCGAGTTCATATTGAAGAGGGACCTCGAAGTCATCAGCCGCCTCTTAAAGCTCCTCAAGGGCAGGATAGAGAATTTCCTTTTCATAAGCGTCAGCAATGTGGTCAATGACTTCCAGAGCAGGATATATGATGAGATTGATTACAGGAAGGAGGCCGAGAATTCAAGGAGGATAAGGGAAAACCTGCTGAAAAGGGAGGACGCCATAATACCAGAAGTAATCAGAGAGATTTCCGGGAAGGAGGTAATGGTGACGGAGTACGTCACCGGAGTCAAGATTACCGACACCGAAGGACTTAAGAAATACAACATAGACCTGCAGGACATAGCATTCAGGGTTGACCTCGCCTTCATGAGGATGCTCCTGAGAGATGACATTTTCCACGCAGATCCCCATCCCGGAAACATTTCAGTCACCCCCGAGGGCAGAATAATCCTTTACGACTTCGGGATGGTAGGGAACCTTGACGACGAGACCAGATTTTCCCTTCTGTCACTTTATGATGGCCTTGTGAAGAAGGACCCTGAATTGATAATTGATGCGCTTCTGAGCCTCAATGCACTCTCCCCGGCTGCAAACAGGGGAGTCATACGGAGAAGCATAGAGATTGCCATGACATCCCTTTCCGGGAGAAATGCCAATGATGCTGAGATAAGAGAGCTTATGGAAATTGCAAACGAGGTAATTTTCGAGTTTCCCTTCAGGCTGCCCAGATCCCTTGTACTTTACATGCGAATGTCATCCCTGCTTGAGGGGATATGCCAGACACTGGACCCGGAGTTCAAATTTGTGAGGGTCCTGAGAGAGTTGCTGTACCGTGAAGGACTGCTTGATGAGCTTTACAAGAAACAGATGGGGGAATTCATCAGAAGGGCGGTCGTATCGATCGAGAAGGGGCTTGACGTCCTGCCCCTCATGAAGAGGAGGCTAGAGGAGATGCAGGACCCTGAACCGCGAAAGAGCTCAAACAAAGTCCCGGCTTCCCTTTTCCTGGGGTTTGTGCTGATAGGGTCCATCTATACGATGAATTCACATCCTATGATTTCGTACATTGTGATAATTGCCGACATAATCGGGTTCTCAATCCTTATGGCTAGAAAATAGAGGATTTCCAAAAACCTGCCCGCTTATCAGGTCTGATAACAGTCAACTTTATTCATGAACCTGCCATGATACTGTATGAGCAGCCTTCTGGATGAAGCTCTTAAGGAAAAATACAGGCAATATTTTGTCAACGATCCTCTTGCTTTTGCAAAGGATGCCATTGACTGGAGCGCATTCCAGCCGCTCCTGAAGGATATGTATCACAACGACACAGACAGAGGAGGGAGGCCAAACATACCAGTCGTGACAATGGTCAAGGTCCTGTACCTCCAGAGCCTGTACAATCTCGTGGATGAACAGGCAGAGAAGGAAATCCATGACCGCATATCATTCATGAATTTTCTGGACTATCCCGATATATTGCCAGATGCAAAGACCATTTGGTTCTTCAGGGAGAGGTTATCAAAAACAGGAAGGGACAGAATCATCTGGAACGAGTTGCAGCAACAGTTGGAGGCGAAGGGCATCAAGGTCAAGCGCGGATCAATGCAGGATGCAACATTCATCACATCAGATCCCGGACATGAGAAGCATGATGAGCCCAGAGAGGAAGGGAAGACCAGGAGATCCAAGGATGGCTCATTCACCAAGAAGAACAATAAGACATTCTTCGGGTACAAGGGGCACAGCATCGTTGATGATAACATTCCTGTCCCCATCATAAGATCATATGCTGTCACCACGGCAAAGGCTCATGATACGAGGATTGATCTCTCCAAGTCCGGGATAACAGTGTATCGGGACAAGGGATACTTCGGCTCTGATCCCAGGGGCATTGATGGAACGATGGACAGGGCGGTGAGGAACCATAAACTGTCCATTGAGTCTCTTAGAAGAAACAGGAGGATATCCCGCAAGAGATCACTTGTAGAATACCCGTATGCCGTCATCAAACGAGTGTTTCACTTCTCACATGTCATGGTCACCCTTGTAAGAAGGGTGAGGGTGAAGTTCATGTTTGCATGCTTTGGATACAATGTTCATGCCCTGAAAATCATTCAGGGATAGCGGTAGCCATCGATTTTCCCTGAAGAATAGAGGGGAAATCAATGAATAAGAGCAATATTTGAAGGAATATTGCAATCTTCATGGCAATATTCCTGTTCTCAAGCTTGATCAATGAAGATTCAGAGTCTTATTCGAAATCCTCAATAAATTATTGGTGGGGGGTAAAAATGATTACTCCACTTTTATTGATCTTGAGCCCTTTACCGGAATTTTGACGGTTAAGACGCCGTTAACGTATTTGGCTGAAAAAGCAGCTTCCTGGTCAACTTCCATCGGGAGCTTTATCCTCTTTGAAACTTCTTCGGGCCTCTGATCCATGAAAACTGTGCCTTTTGTTTCAAGTTTCCTGGCTGCACTTATAGAAAGCGCATCCCTTTCAAGCCTTACCTTTACGTCCTTCTTGTCGAATCCCGGGAGGTCAGCTTCAACTACGAGCTCACCGCCATCCTCGAATACTGTCACCGGTGGATACATGAATGTCATGACTTCCTTGGCCCTGTCGCCAAGATTCTTCACCATTTCGGAAGTAAAATACCTTAGAGGACCGTACATATCTGCCATAATAAAAAATGTCTAAAAGTTATATAATCTTATTGCAGTTCAAAACTGGTCAAAAATACTCTTTCCAGCAGGATTATTCCATATCCGCGACAATTATTGAATGTCCGTGGCACCATTGGCGGGCTGCCTACTGGCTGTCGGATGAAAGAAGCCCGTCCAGGATTGTTTCGGCTGCACTGTAGGGGTCAGTGCCTCCTTTCATGATCTCCTCGATCCTGTTCTCCCCCACCATCCTGGCTATCTCCCTGTCAATCTTCTGCTTCATCTCGTCCTCCAGTGCCAGCCTGAGTTCATACCTGTATCTCCGCAGTTTTGTCCTGCTGTCTTTTCTTGAGAATTCACGGTGCTTTACAATCTCGGAAATGTACTCTTCGTACCCCTCACCGGTAAGGGAGTTTGTGCCGACCACCGGGACTTTCCATTCTCCCTGTACAGAATATGCAAGGAATTCCTCTATGTCCTTAAGGGCGATGTAGCTTCCTTCCCTGTCCATCTTGTTTACGATGTATATGTCGGCAATTTCCATGATTCCGGACTTTATGGCCTGTATCTGGTCACCCAGTCCTGGTGCCAGGACAACAACTATGGTATCGGCAAGGTATACTACATCCAGATCTGCCTGGCCGGCACCAACCGTCTCAATTACTATAAAATCGAATCCAGCCGCGTCAAGTATCATCACAGAATCCCACACAGACCTGGAAAGCCCTCCGCTGAGTCCCCTGTTGGCGAGGCTCCTCATGTAGACTCCATACTTGGAAAGTGATTCCTGCATTCTTATCCTGTTCCCAAGCAGTGAGCCCCCTGTGAAGGGACTTGATGCGTCTACCGCCAGAACTGCCACAGACTCTCCTTTCTGGGAAAGCATCTTGGACAGCATTCCTATCATTGTGCTCTTGCCTATTCCTGGAGGGCCTGTGATTCCAAGTATCTGGGCATTTCCTGTGTGCCCGTATATGCCCTTGATTATCTTCCTTGATTCCGGTGTGAGGCCTGGATCCTCGGCGGTGGATATTGCCCTAGCAATGCTCTGCCTGTCCCCGGCCAGTATTCCCTTTACAATTTTGCCCGTATCCACCAGCTGCACCTGCTATAGCATTTTCAGCTCTCTCGCCTCGGCTGCGCGCTGGGTTACATGTTCTATGATAACAGAAAGGGGGGTTCCGGGGCCATAGTTGCCTGTTATCCCCATCTCCTCAAGCTTCGGCTTGTCGGGGTCCGGGATCGTCCCTCCCCCAACTACCGAGATGTCCTTTATGTTTCTTTCCTTCAGCAGATCTGCCACTTTCTTGAACACAGTCATGTGCGCCCCGTTGAGGAGGCTCAGGGCTACTACGTCCACGTCCTCGTTCACGGCAGTCTCCACTACCTCCTCAGGCGTTGGAAGAAGTCCTGCGTAGAGTACCTCCATGCCCGCATCCCTGAACGCTTTTGCAAGCACAAGGATTCCTCTGTCGTGGCCGTCTATTCCCGGTTTTGCAAGCAGGATCTTAATAGGCCTGCTCTTAAACAATGACTGGTTCTTTCCATCCGCCAAAGACCTTCCTCCCGACATTTGATATTTCTTCCAGTGTAGCGTATTCCTCTACAGCCTTGATGATATAGGGCATAACATTTTCATTTTCATTGAGCATTGCTTTTTCGAGGCTGGCCAGTGCTTTTTTCACCTCTGCCTCGTCCCTTTTAGCCTTGACCTTCCTAAGCTTTTCAATCTGGTCTTCCTGGGCCTTCGGGCTTATCTTGAGGTAGCTTATTGGCTGCTCTTCCTCCTCGGCATGCTTGTTGACGCCCACCATAGTTTCCTTGCCTTCCTCAAGCCTTGTCTGCCTTCTGTATGATGTCTTGGCTATCTCCCTCTGAATGTACCCCTTCTTCACAGCCTCAAGTATTCCTCCCATTTTCTCGATCTCGTCAAAATACTTGTAGGCCTCCTCTTCCAGTTTATTTGTGAGCCATTCTACGTAATATGAGCCGCCCAGAGGGTCAATGGTATCAGGTATGCCGGATTCCTCATGGATTATCTGCTGTGTCCTGAGGGCTATCTTCACGGCTTCCTCGGATGGGAGGGCCCACGCTTCGTCATAGGAGTTTGTGTGAAGGCTCTGTGTTCCACCGAGAACCGCAGCCATGGCTTCGATGGTGGTTCTTATGATATTGTTCAGCGGCTGCTGCCAGGTTAGCGAGTATCCTGAAGTCTGGGTATGGAACCTCAGAGTCATGCTCCTTTCTGTCTTGGCTCCGTAGCGCTCTTTCATGACAGTCGCCCAGATTCTCCTCGCAGCCCTAAGTTTGGCTACTTCTTCAAAGAAGTTTATTGATGAGTTGAAGAAGAATGATAGCCTTGGTGCGAAGCTGTCCACGTCCAGGCCGGCTTCCTTCCCCATTTCAACATAATAGAAGCCGTCTGCCAGCGTGAAGGCGAGTTCCTGAACGGCACTTGATCCTGCTTCCCGTATATGATATCCTGAAATGCTTATGTAATTCCATTTAGGGACGTTCTCTGTACAGTACACCATCATGTCCCTGATGAGCCTGAGATGTGCCTCAGGGGGGTAAATCCACTCTTTCTGTGCTATGTATTCCTTCAGAATGTCCGCCTGAACAGTTCCTGCAATCCTGTCAAGCGGGATCCCCTGCTTCTTTGCGACTGCAATGTACATTGCAGTTAGGACTGCAGCGGGAGCGTTGATGGTCATGGAAGTGCTGACCTCACCCAGGTTGATGCCGTCAAAAATATCCTCCATGTCCTTGAGCGATGACACGTTCACCCCGCATCTTCCAATCTCACCGTCCGCCCTCTTGCTGTCACAGTCGTAGCCGTAGAGGGTGGGCATGTCGAAGGCGATGCTTAGGCCTGATTCTCCGTGCGAAATAAGGTACTTGAGCCTGGAGTTTGTATCGCTTGGAGTCCCGAACCCGGAAAACATCCTCATGGTCCATTGCCTTCCCCTGTACATGTTCGGGTAGATTCCCCTTGTGAACGGGTACTCGCCGGGGTGGCCGAGATACTTTTCCTCCTGGTCCTTTCTAAGGTCACCGCTGTCGTACAGCTCCTTAATTCTGATGTCTGATGAATTTAAGTACTCCCTGTCCTGGTAATTTGTCTTTTCATTCCAGGGATCGAGTGTTTTCTCCTTCCATCTCGAATATTCAGGGTTACCTTCCTGATTGTCATCTTGAAGTTTCTCAATCTTCTTTTTCCAATAACCCCTGTCCAGTTTGTCCATCAAATCAAGAGTAAATTTGCGGATTTATATGTTTGCGGTTTTTTCCCGGAATGGAATTTGCTGATGCTCAGCTCCCGGTTGCGCGTCTCCTGGCAAAATCGTCGCCGAAGAGTTTGCAGGTAACGTATCCGAGCAGTGCAGTTGCAGCCCTTACGACATACCAGAAGTTGATGACATCCGGCTTGAATATTTCAGAAAACCGGAAATGTGACCAGACATCAAGGTGCTTGTTGTTGAGCTGCTTCCTGCCAAAACCGTTCCAGAAGGCCTGTTCAATGAAGCCTACAAATGTGCTCCTGGTCCTGTGGTAAATCACGCAGTCCTCGCAGAAGCCTATTCTTCCTCCTGCCTTCACGGCCCGTATGTTGAGGTCGATGTCCTCTGCGGTTATGAAGTTCACATCGAAGCCGCCTATATCCTCAAAAAGCTGCTTTGAGTAACCGAGATTCACCGAAGGGGATGTAACCTCGAAATCCTCAAAGTAGAGCTCCACCCTCCCGAGTTTTTCAAATGGCTCATATCCCATCTGGATGGTCTTCCCGGCCACAACGTCGAACCCTTGGGAAAACTTCTCCCTCATCTTTCTTATCCAGAATGGGTTTGCAATTGCATCGCCGTCCGTAAAGACAACGTGCTCGAAGGATGCGTTCCTGACACCTATGTTCCTTCCCTCGCCACGGGAGCATTTCTGCCGGATATATCTGAGAAAGTCGTGCCGCTCCTGAAAATCCCGTGCTATCTTCTCGGTGTCGTCATTGCTCATGGAATCCACAAGAATTACTTCCATGGGTGCCTGCTGCTTCACGAAACTGTCCAGTAGGTCCTTCAGATAACGGCCTTCATTATATGTTGTGATAACAACAGAAATACCAATCTCGGATCCCGGCATGGAATGTAACCCTGAACTATACCCAGTCCATTCTTTGAATTTCCCTATCCTTCTTGGTTCCTTTCTTGAATTCCTTATAATGTGCCTTGCAGAGATGCACTTTGGTTTTGTCTTCCTCTACGGAAAGAACTTTCTTTGCCAGAGATGCATCTACAGTTTTGAAGCTTATTTCAGAACATCCTTTTACCTGACAGGTTTTTTCAGACATGGGGCATCCTCCATATTATTGGTTTATGCTTAATATTTTTGCCCTGTGGCTCTTTTACATTTCATGCTGGTTTATTAAATGACACCGTTAAGGATTCAAGCCATTGATCAAATCCTCTGCCTAGCGAATAATTATAATATCAGTAAATAATGTTAAATAAATGGGCGGAAAGGAAATACCATCCACAAAGACCGGAATAATTCACTTTCTGAAGAGAAACAGCGAGGCTACGCTTGAAGAGATAGGAAAGGAATTCGACATTTCAAAGGTCGCTGCCCTGAAGCATCTCGGCAACCTCGAAAAGGAGGAACTGGTCAGGAGGAAATATGTTCCATCCGGAAGGGGCAGGCCCAAATGCTATTTTTCACTTTCAGAGAAAGGAAACAGCTCTTTCCAGAAAGGCTACGAAGACATAGTCAAGGAGACCATGGACTACGTGGACAATATCTTCGGGAGGGAGTACGTAGGCAACATCCTTCACCTGAGAACAGAGAAGAAGCTGCCCGAGTACAGGGAAACCCTCAGAAAATTTCCTGAAAGGGACCGTATCAAGAAGCTTGCAGAGCTGAGGGACCACGAGGGCTATATGTCTGAGTGGAGGCAGCTGGATGAAAGGACATATGAGATAACAGAGTACAACTGCCCGATCCTTGCACTGTCCCAGAAATACGGAGAGGCATGCAACGCCGAAAACCAGCTTTTTACCAATGTGCTCGAGGCTGAGGTTGAATCCACTCACAGGGTGGTTGCAGGTTCAAGGGCATGCAGGTTCGTGATCAGGTTCCCGAGAAGATAAAATTATGAGGAAATGCCCGGAGTAAGCCCCCTTCTGTTCACCTGTTAAGGTTGGCAACATTCGACTATTCGTCTTACCCGGCCCTCGCGGCAGGCTCACCGGGCCCGTTTAGACTTTCTCCATCCAGGAAGGGTTCCCATCGGTACTTCCGGAAACGTCTTCTTTTCGGGTCATCCTTCACCGGAAACCGTTTATTTCTTTTCCCTTGACCATCCCTCTCAGAACACCTGCTTGCACAGGCTGAACTCTGCCGGGGAGGGGGGACTTTCCTCACTTTTGCAAGCGTTGGTTGCCCTCGGGCTTTTCCCTAAGTACTTTATGCGTTGCCAAATTTAAGCTTTCCAGTCTCCCGGGTCATTTTCCAATATTGACTCGGACAGCAGTTTTCCTTTTTATCAGAAGTGCTGCAAAATTCTCTGGCAGATAGACAAGGTCGTTATCATGCAGATAATAGTCCCTCTCTGGCTGGGCTATGGGAGGCTGGTCCCCCACTATTCTCACAAGCACGTATCCCTTTCCCGGCTTGGCAGCAACCTCTTTTTTCGCCGGTTCCCCGGCTTCATCTTCCTCTTGCTCACCTTCAGCCTCTGCAGCTACCTGGGAAGCTTCCTGCTCCTCTTCATGCTGGACGCGCTCCTTCAGGAGAAGCTTGTTGAACTCGTCCTGCATCATATTGTGAAGCCTTGTTACGAATTCCCTCTCCTCGCCTGTGAGTGAATTCATGAGGTCAGAATCCAGTTCATAGAGAGAAAGGATTGCCATCTTGCTGAACCTCCTCTGGAAGAAATCCTTGAAGTCCCTCTCTATTTCCTGTATCCTGTTATTTATATTGATGTAGTTTGAAATATCCTGGTTCTTGAGATGCTTTTCCGCTTCTGATCTAAGTGTTTCCAGAGCGTCCACTACACTTTTGTAGAAGCCGCCGTCCAGTTTCTTGACCTTCTTTGACTTCTTCTCCACTCTTATGAGAGATTTCAGATCATTTGCGATATGATCTATCTGAGCGGGAGTTAGAGTCATTCCGTTTTATATGCGTTTGAATTATTAAATTTGTTTCACTCTATTTCGGACGAGCTCACCTGAAAGCATCCTCACCATACACAGAATATGGGAGTTCCCTGAATATCGACGCGAAAATTTCCTCCCAGTCGTCATACTGGCTTTTGATCATAACAGCCCTTTTAGGGACAGAATTGGCAGGAATGACCTTGCCCGGTTTCTCCGGGTCATCCACATAATCGGTCTCGAGAAAGAATTTCCTCCCCTGGCGCAGAGATTCCCTGACATTGTTCCTGGATGCCAGAACAGATTTCAGAAGCGCGCCGTCGAAACCGAAATCCTGGGGATGGGCGTGATGCTTTATCAGTTTGTCAGTGCCCAGGCCCGATCTGGCAGCCATATCCCTGAGGCCCCTGTAGGATTCCGCATCAAGGTCCTCCGTGTGGAGAATTACCGGGCACCCTATTTCACCGGCACGCTGCATGGCGTATTCAAGAAGTCTGTTCAGTTCTTCCACGGCAAGACTGTCTGTCGCGAAATGTGGGCGGCCTATTTCCCCAAGTGCATTTGCTTTCCCTTCTTCGATTAGGGAAATCGCCTGGTCTATCCCTGCTTCAAGGAAACTGTAAGCATCCTCAACGTGTTCCCTGAAATGGAGATAATCAAGGGGATACGGCCCAAGTGCGACTGTCACTTTTATTGAGGTCTCCCGCCTTACCCTTTCCGCGAGGCCCAGGGTGGTGCTATATACAGAAGTGTAGTAGGACTGGGCTGGTAGAGTGTAATCCGGAAGGTTGACCAGGTTGAACGCGGTCCCTCCGCTGTGCTCGAATTGCCGAGCAGCTTCAACGTTGTACCCATCAGTTCGAAGGTGCATATGGTTGTCAAAAACAATGTCCCACAGCTTCATCCTTTCCCCTTCAGACGTATTCGAATATGCTCTTCTGGACAAACGCGTTTCTCAGGACCTTTGAAATGATGTTCCAGTTCCTTATCCCGGGTTTCTCCTCCCTGATAAGCTCATCTACGGAAGAGTACGAAGTAGCCCCTCTGTTCAAGGAGTCCCTGACTGCCTCTCTTATAAGCCACACCCCAAGGGGAGCGTAATATTCCTTCCCAATGGTCCTGAGCACTATAACAGCTGCCTGTCTCCGTATCCTTGACAGGTACTCAAATACAGCAAGCCTGGCCGCATAATAGGCTCCTCCTACGTTTCCTGCATATTTCTTCCTACCTTCCATGAATTCATAATCCATGCTGACACTGGGTGAAGAAATTGGATTGTTGCCCATGTTCCACATCTCCTGCATCTCGAATGACAGTGAATATGGCAGAAGTATCACTGTGAAGTTATTTCCCAGATAGCTGTTCCTGAATACTGTTATGCCAGGCACCAGCGGGTAATCAAATAGCTCATTCTTCATGTTCCTGTATATAATGTCATCAACAGCAGTTATCGCCCACTTTGTGGGAACCAGCCTTCTTCTCCGGGCTGTGCCCAATGCCCCTGATGAAAGCACCCCTTCGAGATAATTCACGTTGAATCCCCTTTTATAGAGCCCCCATACTGCCTCTTCAGCCTTGAGGTCAGTGTCCCCGTGAAAATAGTCCACTTTCTGCGGGATTTTGGGGTTTGAGGTGATCCTCATGGAATTCAGCTCAACCATTGACCTCATTGGAGATTCGTTTCTCCTGTCATGGTCTGTTGAAGGATCGAGCCTTCCTGCAACATTAAGCTCCATGTCAACAAAGTTGACAGACATTGACGATTCCTGCACTGAAACAGTATACTTGCTTCCAACATCCTCTACTTTTGTCTTCTGGGATGCCCTGTACACATTCCTGTTTAGCGATATGATTTCCTCGATGCTCCTTCCGTATTCCTTTCCGGAGGGATATTCAAGATTCGGATTGGCCACCGCGAGCGGGCCGGCAAAGACATAAGGGTAACCGTATGTCCCTATGAAAACACCAGGCGGTGTGAGGGAGGCTATATCTCCGGTCCCGATGCGGAAGCTTTCCAGCTTGCCGCCGAAAGTGCCGTCCATGGGGCACGACTCCAGTTTGCACAGATTTTTGTACCCTTTGCATTTCCTGCAGTACGGAAGCAAATGACTCCTCCTACACTGAAACAGATTTAACAGGTATTTTACTTTTCGGTAAGGCATAAGTCAGATGAGCCATCAAGCGGCAATTTTATTGGCCCTGCTAAAAACTGACATTACCATTTGTTGCGAGAAAACCTTTATAGCTTAAATGACCTATTGGACAAAAGGTGAAACCAAATGCAACAGGGACAGATGGCATATGACAGAGCCATTACGGTCTTCTCCCCGGACGGAAGGCTATTCCAAGTAGAATATGCCAGGGAAGCGGTTAAGAAAGGCTCTACTGCCTTAGGTATTAAGTTCAAGAACGGTGTGGCTTTAATCTCAGACAAAAAGATCAGGAGCAAACTCGTTGAGCGAAACTCACTCGAAAAGATCCAGCTTATCGACGACTATGTAGCTTCAGTAACCTCTGGCCTGGTTGCAGATGCTCGAGTTCTTATCGATTTTGCAAGGATTGGAACGCAGCAGGAGAAGATTACGTACGGTTCACTTGTGAATATGGAGAACTTGGTCAAAAAGGTTGCAGACCAGATGCAGCAGTACACGCAATTTGGAGGGGTAAGGCCATACGGCGTCTCCATGATCTTCGCAGGATACGATGGAATTGGCCAGAGGCTCTTTGACTGTGACCCGGCGGGAACCATCAATGAGTACAAGGCAGTTGCCATAGGTGCAGGGAAAGAAGCTGTGACAAACTTCCTCGAGAAAGAATACAAGGATGATTTGACTGAGAAAGAGGCCATAGCACTTGCCATAAAGGCACTCAAATCAGCTGTTGAAGAGGACTCTGAGTTCAGGTCTCCTGAAGTAGCCTCAATAGTTGAGGGGCAGAAGTTCAAAGTCTACTCATCGGAAGAGGTCGCAAAATTCCTTTAGGCAATAAGAGCCACCTGCCATCCTAGTGGCAGGGCAAAATTTTGCTTTATTTCAATTGAAGGGCCGGGAGAGGCTCGTTTTTCATTTTACCTTCAGGCATCGGCAACAGTTTTTCATAGGCAGTTGAATAGGGGCTGCATGGCCTTTATAAGCGAGCTGAACGCATTTGGTGCAGTTGCTGTTACCGTCATGATGATTTCGTATGTGGCGGAAACCAGGGGAAGGGCATACACCTTCATTTTTGGGATCGCATGTCTTGGTGCATCGAGTTACGGATGGCTCTCGGGTACCTGGCCATTCGGCATAATCGAGGGGGTCTGGGCTGCTTTTGCATTCAGGAAATGGTACAAGAGGGGAGATGCTGCCCGCATGGGATACATGCATGGAGATAAGCCGTAGAAGAAATTGTTTTTATTTTTATAACTTATTATAGATTATGGTCAGAGTTGAGGATTCCATTGTTGCCCGACTGGAATCGCACGGTCACAAATTTGAGATCCTGGTGGATCCGGACTCCACAGATCGTATAAGGGCCGGAAAGATAGACATTGAGAACGATCTTGCGATGGAACAGATTTTCAAGGATGCCAGAAAGGGAGAAAAGGCTGGCGATGATTCCATAAAGGAAGTTTTCGGAACTTCAGATATCGCTGAGATTGCAACGGAGATCGTCAAGAAGGGGCAGATACAGCTCACCACAGACCAGAGGAGGGCAATGTATGAGAAGAGAAGGAAGCAGATAGTTGAGATCATATCAAGGGAGAGCATCAATCCACAGACTAATACTCCCCACCCGCCCGGCAGGATATCCCAGGCAATGGAGGATGCAAAAGTTCATGTTGACCCCTTCAAAAGTGCAAGTGAGCAGATTGACATGGTACTGAAGGCACTCAGGCCCCTGATGCCCATCAGGTTCGAAAAGACAAAAATGGCGGTCAAGCTCGTGGGGGACGCATACGGAAAAGTCTACGGCGACCTTGCCAGAGGCGGATATATCGTTAAGGAAGAGTGGGGAAGTGACGGATCCTGGGTAGGGCTGCTTGAAGTTCCTTCAGGAATGCAGGGCGAAATAATGGATTCAATAACCAGGAAGGCCAAGGACAATGCAGAGATAAAAGTAATAAAGGACAGAAGCAAGATATGAAAAGCTTCAGTTGAATTTTTCCCAAAATTTATAATGACAGCAAATACTGCATTGCAGAGGTTCTGCCATACACATGGCAATGCTTCCCAAAGCACTTATGCAAGTTGAGGAGAACCTTATATATTTAATGATTATCTGTGCACCAAAGAGTGGAAGTGAAGAGAGACAATCAGGGACAGTCGCCGGTGGTTTTGATTTCCGGCCTTTAAGGTATGGATTTAAGCAGAAACCCTTGGTATTATGGTTTCGCGTTGATAAGGTTTCGACCGGTCTTTGCCTTGATTTTTCTTCTTAGCTTCAAGGTGA
This sequence comes from Thermoplasmataceae archaeon, assembly GCA_046703705.1. Taxonomy (GTDB): domain Archaea; phylum Thermoplasmatota; class Thermoplasmata; order Thermoplasmatales; family Thermoplasmataceae. Next base: position 26,338 of record JBJKST010000028.1, on the reverse strand, counting down.
TCTGATGAGTAAGATAAGGCAGATTATAATGCCCGGCGATGCGGTGGATTCCGAGGGCCTTAAAGGCAGAAACGGAGTCTACAAATGTGGTGAAAACCAGTACTGCTCCGAATATTTCGGCGTAGTGCAGAAGGGCGACCAGTATGTAGATGTGGTTCCTTTTTCAGGGCCATATTTTCCAAGAAAGGGCGACAAAGTTATAGGTAAGGTCATAGAGATCGGCCCATCCATGTGGACGATTGACCTCAATTCCTCGTACCATTCACTGCTCCATATGAACGATACCCCATGGAGGACCCAGTCGGGGGACCTTCAGAGATATCTCAACCTTGGCGATTACGTTTATGCCAAGGTAATGACCCTGAATGAGATTAAGGAGAGTTGGGTGACGCTCAAGGATGTTGGGCTGAGAAAGCTTGAGGGGGGCCATATTACAAGCATATCAGCGCCCAAGGTTCCGAGAATAATCGGAAAAGGCGGATCCATGGTCAACATGATCAAGGACGCAACCCAGACAAGAATAATAGTTGGCCAGAATGGCCTCATCTGGGTTGACGGCAGCCCTGAAAACGTGATGATAGCAATATCGGCAATTAAAATGGTTGAGAAGGAAGCCCATACTGTGGGCCTGACAGACAGAGTTGATGAATATTTGAAGTCAAAAGTAGGTGAAAGTAGTGGGAACAGCGAGTGATATTAAGTTATTGAAAAAGGACGGCACCAGGCTTGATGGCAGAACGGCAGAAGAATTGAGGCCAATCAAGATAGAAACTGGAGTTCTCAACAGAGCGGACGGGTCCTCATTCATAGAGTGGGGAGGCAACAAGATCCTTGTGGCCGTTTACGGGCCAAGGGAGGCATATCCAAAGCACACCCAGAACATAAACAAGGCAATAGTTAAGGCCAGGTACAACATGGCGGCGTTCTCCGTGGACGAAAGAAAGAGGCCGGGCCCTGACAGAAGGTCAATAGAGATCTCGAAGGTTATCTCAGAAGCACTGGACGAGGCTATCATGGTGGAGCAGTTCCCAAGGACCCAGATAGATGTGTTCATAGAGGTTCTCCAGGCTGATGCGGGAACCAGAATTGCGGGCCTTACTGCAGCCACAGTTGCTGTTGCGGCTGCCGGAATTCCAATGAAAGATTTCGTTGTGGGTTGCACTGCCGGAAAAGTTGAGGGAAAGGTAGTTCTTGACCTCTCAAAGGAGGAGGACAATTTCGGCGAGGCCGATGTCCCGATGGCAGTACTTGCAAAATCAGGAAAGGTTGTGCTTCTGCAGATGGATGGAGATCTTTCAGTAGAGGAGTTCGAGCAGGCAACAGAGATGATACTCAAGGCAACGAAGAGAATCAATGAGATGCAGAGGGAAGCCCTATCTAGCAAATTTGTAGCCGAAATAGCGGAAGGTGGTGAGTAAATGCCGAAGGATGCAGCAGGAATACTCTCTGAAATCAAGAGGAGTTACATCATAAGCAAACTCAAGGAAGGCGTGAGGGCAGACGGCAGGAAGCCCGATGAAATACGCGAGCTCAACATCCAGACCGGGTATGTTCCCAGAGCACAGGGATCAGCCCTGGTTCAGCTTGGAAAGACAAGAATCGTAGCTGGTGTCAAGATAGAGACCGGGGAACCTTTTCCGGACACTCCAAACCAGGGGGTTCTTACCACGAATGTGGAACTTCTCCCCATGGCATTTCCCACATTTGAGGCAGGGCCACCAAACGAAACTTCAATAGAAATCGCAAGGGTTGTGGACAGAGGCATCAGGGAAAGCAAGATGGTGGACATTGAGAGCCTGGTTGTGGAACCAGGAAAGAAAGTCTGGATAGTTTTCATCGATATCAATGTCATAGACTTTGACGGCAACCTCATAGATGCGTGCTCATACGGTGCACTGGCTGCACTGAGGAGCGCCATTGTGCCAGCTTCAAAGGAAGGAGGGAAAGACTACCCTCTCCCCGTGAGAAACACTCCCGTTGCTGTAACCATGGCAAAAATAGGCGACGAGCTTGTCTGCGATCCGGATGTTGAGGAGGAGCAGCTATCATCTGTAAGGCTTACCGTGTCAACTACTGAGGATGGCCACATCAGGGCCATGCAGAAGGGCGACACAGGCTCACTCGATATTGAGGAAATCCGAAAAGCTATAAAGTTATCCAGCAATATAGGTGGACAACTTCGTAAGAAATACTTCAAGTGATCACCATGGCAAGAAGAACTGTAAAGGTTGGAGCTGCTGGCCGTTTCGGCCCTAGGTACGGCGTAACCGTACGAAAAGCCTGGAATGAAATTTACAAGCTCAAGACTGCAAAGTACGTATGCCCTTCGTGCAAGCAGAAGAAAGTCAAGAGGATAGCCTCGGGCATATGGCAGTGCAGGCACTGCGATTACAAGTTTGCCGGTGGGTCGTACACGCCCGAATATTCGCAGAAGATCATAGAGGAGATGCACAAGGATGTATAAGTGTATCAGATGCAAGAGGCCGCTTGAGAAATCATTCGGCACTGCTGAGATTGAATGTGAGTGCGGATCCAGAGTCTTTGTCAAAGAAAGGCCAAACATAACCAAGGACGTCGTTGCAAGATAGCGGCATGTCCGACATCAAAGACCTATCTGAACTAGGCATCTGCCAAAGGTGCCTGGGAAGGGTATTTGCCTCTGTGGGTGAGTCCATGGACAACAACCTTAGGGGGCAAATGATTAATTTTTCAATAAGCGCATTGGTTGGGGATTCCGTACTAAAGCCTGTTTCACCTGTGGACTGCCCTGTTTGCGGCGGAGTTTTCGAAGAGTTTGACAAGTACTTCAACATAGTAAGTGACGAGATTGGCGGTCTGGAATACAGCACCTTCCTCATAGGATCTGTTTTTGACCCGAAAGCCGTTGAAATGGAATCCGCTATACAGGAAAGGTTCCACAGCAAGGGGGAGAGCGTAAAGAAAGAATTCAACAGGGAGTTCGGAAAGTATTTTTCCTCCAGAACAGGAAAGGATGTCAGTTTTGATGAACCCGACCTTACGGTTGTGGTAGACACCAGATACGACTACGCAAGAACTGATGTCAGGAGCATCTACATTTGCGGCAGATATAACAAGTACCGCAGAGACCTGCCTCAGACAAGGTGGATCCACAAGCCTGGAAACAATGAGTCGGTTGAGTACTACATCGGGCTCCCCGCAATGGAGGCTTCAGGAGGAGAAAACTTCTTCCTCCACGCAGCCGGAAGGGAAGACGTGGATGTGAGAATGCTCGGCGACGGGAGAGACTTTGTTCTGGAAATTGCAAATCCGAGGATGAGGGCCTTCGATCTTGCGAAGCTTAAGGAAAAGGTAGATGGAAACGGAAAGGGTGTTTCTGTGAACTACCTGAGCTTCTGCAACAGGGATAGGGTGAAGGAAGTCAAGGGCACGACCTTTGACAAAACATACCGTGTCCTTGTCCAATGCGACAACGATATCCATGGAGAACGCCTGGAGACTGCTCTGCGCAATATCACGGGAAAAGTTATTTATCAGAGAACGCCATTAAGAGTGGCTGTCAGGAGAGCCGATCTTGTAAGAGAAAGATCGATCAGAGAGTCCGCCATTGAACAGATTTCAGGAAGAAATGCCTCGATTGTCCTAAGGGCAGAATCCGGCACATACATCAAGGAGCTGATCAATGGAGATGGGGGAAGGACGAATCCGAACCTCTCCTCAGAGTATGGCGAAAGTTTGGCGGTTGCCGAGCTTGACGTTGTTGAAATCAACAGAGGTAATTGACTATGGCCAAAATGTCACACGGCCCCAGAGCTGGGTCAAGAAGGAAGATGACCAAATCGATAAAAGAAAAGGGCATGCCTTCGGTAAACAGAATAATGCAGAAATTCGAGATAGGTGATTTGGCAGCGATAGATATCGAGCCGTCAATTCATGACGGGATGCCGCACCACGCATTCCAGGGTTACACCGGACGGGTTAGCAGTATGCAGGGGAATTGCTACATGGTCACCATCAAGGTGGGCGGAGTAACCAAGAATATCCTTTCTGCTCCAGTGCACCTGAAAAGGATAGAAGGTAAATAATGAAAATTAAGACCATTACACTTGCAGAAGCATTCAAGATCCTCGCTGAGAAAGAGGAGACAAACGAAATCGAGAAGGAGAATCTGCAATATACTGAACTTTTCAACAGATACGGTCGAAAGAACATTGAAAAGATCATGGATGGGGTCAAGGCAATATCTGATCTGCCGGTTGATGCGGCAATAAAACTAGTTGATTTAAAACCCAAGACCAAAGAAGAAATTACAGCCATACTTTCATCCTACAACCTAATGCTTTCTGAAAAAGATTTAAATAACCTGATAGATTATTTTACAAGTAACTAATTTATATAAAGGGGTTAATAATTTTGGAAGAGTACGCCTATGTATTAGATTACCTGCCCCAGGGAAGAACTGAGGATAAGGTTTACAAGAAGACTCCCTTAATGATAGTGGTAGGTGAGGTTGAATTCAAACTGCTTGAAGTGATACCCAAAAACAACGTCGTAGTTGCCGTCGGGGAAAGAATATACATAGGAAAGAGCCCTGAAATGAGGAAAAAAGTTCTGTCGGTCAAGAGGAGGATAGCTTATCGGGAACTGACTAACGCCGCCATGAACGAGCTTCCATACGTCCTGGAAAACATAATCAAGGAGAATGAGGAGAGGTTTGTGGGTTTCTTCAACGATGCCCAGCCCATAAATGCCAGGCTCCACAGCCTGGAGCTGCTGCCAGGCCTCGGCAACAAGACAATGTGGAATATTGTGGATGAGAGGAAGAAGAGCCCATTCGAGTCGTTCAGCGACCTTACAGAAAGGGTAAAGACCGTCCACAACCCTGTCAAGATGATATCCGGGCGCATAGTCGACGAGCTTCAGGACAGGTCGGAAAAGCACAAGCTTTTCGTTGCCAAATAATGCCTTCCAGGAAACTTTTTACAAAAAGATTCGGCCAGGTGCTCCTGGCAAATCCTGCCATTGCTGAGTTTGAGGTCCGGGAACTGGACGTCTTTCCCGGCGCGAAGGTCCTCGAAATCGGTGGAGGTGAAGGGGCCCTTACGGAACTTCTGCTTGAAAAGGATGTCCTGCTTGATTGCATCGAACCGGACGGGAAATTTGCCCAGTTCCTGAATGAAAGGTTCAGGAAGTATGTGGAAGCAGGCACCTTAAGGGTGGTCAAGGAGAACTTTCTCAATTTGCCTCCCGGAAAGTACGACAGGATTATTGGAAACATCCCCTACCACATTTCTTCAGGCATTTTGTTCAAGCTTCCTGAGTTCGAGTTTCATCACGCAATCCTCATGGTGCAGAAGGACTTTGCAGAGAGGATGATAGCCCTGCCGGGGGAAAAAGAATATTCCAGGCTTTCTGTAAACTGTCACTTTGAGTACGAAAGCAAAATTATCAGGATAGTGGACAGGAGCGATTTCAGCCCGGTTCCCAAGGTGGACTCTGCTGTTGTGAGATTGGTGCCAAAAAAGGTTGACCTCGGGGTGGAAAAGGATGTCCTGGACAATCTGCTGATAAAATTATTCTCAAATAGAAGAAAAAAAGTTGGGACAGTGGTAAAAGAATGCCCCGAAGCGCTTAAGGACAAGCGCCCTGAGGAGCTTACCCCTGATGATTTTATTTCTGTTGCGAAGTGCCTGAATCGCCCTTAAGCTTGGATTTGTCACTTATTCCCTGAAGCCCGAGCTGGGCCAGTGGTTCCATGGCTCCCACTTCCGGCGTGTGTGCCGGGATCATCATCAGTGTGCCCTTGCCTTCAAGCCCTATTTCATAGAGTATGTTCATCCACCTCAGCTGGAACGCAACTGGATTGTCCTTGTACTGATTGGCTGCATCCACCATCTTCTGGGCGGCCTCAACCTCTGCAATTGCGAGTGTCACACGGGACCTTCTCTCCCTCTCTGCAGATGCTTGCCTCGACATTGCCTCCTGCAGCTGTGATGGAACTATTACATCCCTGATTTCCACCGAAGACACCTTGACTCCCCAGTGCTCAGTCTTCTCGTCAATGATCTCACGTGCTGCCTCGCCAATTTTTTCCCTTTCCGAAAGAACTTCGTCAAAGGTGGACTTGCCAAGAACCTCTCTCAGTGTCGTCTGGGCAGAGAGGTTGGTTCCTGTAACATAGTTTTCAATGTTGAGGAACGCTTTCTGCGGGTCTATGACCTGAAAATACATTACTGCATCTGTGTTGAGCGGAACGTTGTCCTGTGTGAAAGTCGCTTCAGTCTTGAACGATACGGCCTGGATTCTTGTGCTTAGTTTCAACGGTATTTTTGAGATAATTGGCCAAACGTAGATCACACCGGGCCCCTTGAGGCCTGCGAATCTGCCAAGAGTCAATACCGGTGCCCTTTCCCATTCCCGGAGAATGTGTATGCCGGAAAGAAGAATCAGCAATACTATGACAAGAATGACTATGAGGAAAATATCTAGCCCTGTCATGCTGGGAATACCTGTACAGCGGTAATAAAATTTTCTAAACGCGCAAATAAGCCTTCTGAATATTTTGCATGCAGAGCACAAGCCGCTAAATGGCTCCAATCTGGAGGTGATGCCCGTTTTTATGCATGAAAGTGTACTGTCTGCTCCTTCTTCAATAAATGTGACTGTCCACATTAATTAAGCTTTCTGGAGTGGATTCCTGCTCCTGCTTTTCCCGGACCAGTTAATAATAAATGCAACATGGCGATGGCTTCGGCACATGGCTTCAGACATGCAACCCAGCCTGTCCCTAGGTGGGCTAATCGAGAAGGCCACTTCACACCTATCTGGTGTTGATGACAGGCTAAGGATAATCATAGGAAAGATAGGCATGATCAGCCTGAAACTCAATAATGACATTTTTTTCAGTCTCGTGGAGTCTATACTATCCCAGCAGCTGACTCCCAAGGCAGCAGACTCAATCATAAGAAGGCTAGTTGCACTCTTCCCAGACGGCAGTGTCACACCCGATGCAATGTTGGGATTAAGTGATGATGCTTTGAGGTCCTGCGGCATTTCGAGGCAGAAGATATCCTACATCAAGAACATTGCAGAAGGCGTATTGGAAGGTTCCATTAGCTCGGAGCATTTCAACAGGATGAGTGATGAAGAGATCATCAGTACCCTTGTCAGGATAAAGGGCATTGGCACATGGACAGCAAAAATGTTTCTCATATTCTCCCTGGGCAGGACGGATGTCCTCCCCCACGAAGACCTTGGAATCATCAATGCAATGCAGAGAGTGTACCTCCTGGAAGAAAAGCCAAGCCGTGACATTGTGGAAAAGATTGCTGAAAAATGGCATCCATACTGTTCCATTGCTTCTCTGTACCTGTGGAAACTGAAGGATGACCTTCCGTGGGAGAATGAATACTGAATGAAAGCGCCCCGTCCGGTCTCGCTGCTACGAAATAATTAAGACTGGTCAGGTTATAAGTCACCGGTAAAAATATGCAGTTCAGAGCAAGGATAGTCAGTTGGGCAGACATAGAGAACTGGTGTGACAGGATCAGGCATAAAGTCATGGATAACTACGAACCGGATACCATTGTGGGTATAGCCAGAGGAGGCCTGGTTCCTGCAAGAATTCTTTCTGACAGGATGTGGATAAAGAACCTCCTTTCAGTCAAGACCGAGCATTGGGGGATTACAGCCACGAAGGATGGTAATGCGACCCTTAAAGAAAATTTGAACGGGAAACTTGACGGAAAGAAAGTGCTGGTGATCGATGATATTACAGACACAGGCGAGAGCCTCAGAATTGCCTCTGAACACGTCAAGTCACTGAATCCTGAATCCATGAAAACTGCTACAATGCTTCACATCACAAGGTCAGGATTTGTTCCGGACTATTTTGCTGAAGAAATAGACGAAAAGGGATGGACCTGGTTCATATTCCCATGGAATGTCTATGAAGACCTTGACAACCTCGTCGGAAGGTCCCTAGTTAAGCCCATGGATACAGGCGAGATCAGCGCAGCACTCGAAGCTGATTACCAGCTGAACACGAAAGATGTTGACATTCAGTCCATAATGGAAGAATTTCAAAAGGCCGGCAAGATCAGGCAGGTCAACGGCAAATGGGAAAAACCAAACTGATTCAGTCTGGAACCACCAGAGTTCCGGCCTTCCCTTTAATTCCTCCAGCTGCATTTTCCAGTGAGGTGATCAGCGCTCTTTTTCCCCCCTTGTTGACGAATCTCAGCACTGCATCAATTTTCGGGCCCATGCTTCCGGCCGTAAATTCCCCATTGGCCCGGTAATTCTCCAGTTCGGAAGCCGATACCTTCCCTAACTGTTCCTGGTCATCGGTTCCAAAATTAATGTACGCCCCTTCCACATCCGTCAGGACCATGAGTGTGTCTGCATCGATTATTGTGCCCAGGACTGATGATGCCAGATCCTTGTCTATAACCGCATCTGCCCCTACAAAGGATGTGCCCTTCCTTATCACAGGGATGCCTCCCCCACCAGTGCAGACCGGGAGGAATCCATCACTCAGAAGTGCCATAATGGCAGGTTTTTCCAGAATGTCAACCGGGACAGGCGAAGGCACTATCCTCCTCCAGCCCTTACCCTGTTCTTCCCTTATTGACCATCCTTCCTTTTCCTTCATCTGCACAGCCTCTTCCTTGGTGTAGAACGATCCCACGGGCTTGGTGGGGTCCTTGAAGGCGGGATCATCAGGGTCCACTACAGCCCTGGTCAAGACTGTTGCCATTTCCTTTGAGATCCCTCTTTCGTACTTCACCCGGTCATATGCAAGGCTGAGGACTTCGCCGATCAAACCCTGCGACATGGCGCCACAGCTGTGAAGAGGCATGGGATTTGCAACCTTTGAGGAGTATTCGTTCTGAAGAAGTATGTTCCCTACCTGCGGGCCATTTCCATGCGTAATGACAACCTCGTTTTCCAAAATCAGGTTGTGCAGGTTTTCAAAGGCCTGGGTCGCCCTGTTAAGCTGGATGTCAAAGGAAAACGGGTCTCCTTTGTGAAGCAGTGCATTTCCCCCGAGTGCTACTACAATTCGCTCCATGGAACCACCTAAAGAGAAGATTAGCATCACACAGAGTTATAAAAATGTCTGGAATTTCCTGCCTGACGATTTTTCCTGCAAATTTTATATGAAAGCATTTTGTAGCATGTTCCCATAGGAGGTTAATGAAGCTAGTAGTAGCCCATACTCCCGACCCTGACGATTCTTTCATGTTTTATGCAATGTTCGAAGGCAAAATCAAGTGCAACTTCGAATATGATCAGGTCGTCAAGGATATAGAGACCCTGAACAAGGAAGCGGTTGATTCACTCTATGATGTTACGGCAATATCTGCCAATGGTTACACGGTAGTAAACGACAAGTACTACCTCACAAGTTCCGGCGCAAGCTTCGGGATCTCCTATGGCCCCCTTGTCATAGCCAAGAAAGATGTCGACCTGAAGGAGTCTGTAATTGGAATTCCAGGAAAATACACCTCTGCTTTCCTTCTTTATAAGATGTTCGGGAAGGGTGCAAAGGAGTACAGGGAAATGAGGTTTGACAAGATCCCTGAGGCTATCATTTCAGGTGAAATAGATGCGGGGATAATTATACACGATGAGCAGCTCACTTACCAGGAAAAGGGCCTCAAGAAAGTCCTGGACCTTTATGAGGAGTGGAAGAAGTATGCCGGTGACCTTCCCATTCCCCTAGGATTCAACGCAATAAAGAAGTCCCTTGGAAAAGAGAACGCGATGCGCTACAAGGAGGATTTCGAAAATTCAATCAAGTACGCCATGGAACACGAGACCGACGCCGTGAAATATTCCTTGAAGTATGCCCGGTATTCAGACGTTGAGCTTGAGAGAAAATTCATCCGGATGTATGTAAACGATCTGTCCGTGGACTTCGGGGAAAAAGGCAGGAAGGCACTTGATCTGTATTACAAGAGGGCTACAGAGATGGGGCTTATAGAGCCTTTCGAACTCGAGATAGTCTGACGGGCCCTCTGCCCATTCAATTAAACGGAAGCAATAGGAAATCGCGAATTAAATCACATAATTCCATTAAATTTTTGACATTTCACTGGAAAGTGCACCCCATTTTATTCCATTTTTCAAACAGTTTGGGAATAAGATATATCTCATTTGTTGAATTTCATAATTTATGATTGTGAAGAATAAGTACACCAACGAGCAATTTGTCAAACTGTCAGATACTTCACTAACGGATGCCAAAAAAATTCTGGAAAAAAGCAAGGAAGCGTTTCAGGCTATGAAAGAAATGCCTGCATATGAGCGGTACGAGAAACTCTATGCGGCTTCAAAGTACATTGAGAAGAACCTTGATGATTTTGCAAAGACAATTTCAATAGAAGCGGGAAAACCAATAAAGTATGCCAGAGGTGAGGTGAAGAGGGCTGCATTCACCATGCTTACCTCTGGAGAGGAGGCGAAAAGGATCTATGGGGAAACTATCCCCTTAGATGTCGAGCCCAGGGGAGTCAACAGGTTTGCGTATTACACAAGAGTGCCTATTGGGCCTGTCTTTGCCGTGACCCCATTCAATGACCCGCTCAATCTGGTGGCCCACAAGATAGGGCCAGCACTGGCAGCGGGAAATTCGGTCATAAACAAGCCTGCATCAGTTACTCCCCAGTCTGCTGTCAAGCTCCGCGAGGCGGTAGTCGAGGCAGGGTTCCCTGAGGATGCGCTTCAGATGGTAATAGCCTCCGGAGGAGGAGAGGTCACGAGATACTTCCTGAACACCGATGAGATAAAGATGGTAACATTTACCGGTGGGCCTGAAGCAGCTGATAAGCTGATACGGGAATCCGGGATAAAGAAATACTCCATGGAGCTCGGAAATAACTCGCCAGTTATTGTTTGGAACGACTCAGACCTTGACCATGCGGCAGAGCAGGTTGTTGATGCAGCCTTTGAGGCCCAGGGTCAGAATTGCATCCATGCACAGAGGATACTGGTGAAGGATGATGTTTATGACTATTTCAAGAACAGGCTCCTGGAGCTGACTTCCAGGCTTAAGGTGGGAGATCCGCTTGATCCTTCAACCGACATTGGCCCCATGATATCTGAGGGAGAGGCCAAGAGGGTAGAGTCACTGGTTGAGAAGGCCATGGAGGGTGGTGCGTCACTCCTTGCCGGAGGAGACCGTAACGGGCCGGTTATGGTTCCTACAATCCTTGAGAATGTCGATACAAAATCTGAAGTCTGGAGGAAGGAGATATTTGGACCAGTCACTATGCTGAAAAGTGTCAGTTCGATGGAGGAGGCCCTGGAACTGGCCAACGATGTTCCATACGGGCTTCAGGCCGGGATTTTCACGTCAAACATGGACCTGGCATTCCAGGCTGTGGAGAGGCTGGATTTCGGCGCCGTCCTTGTGAACGATACGTCGGATTTCAGGGTAGACACAATGCCCTTCGGCGGCATGAAAAAGAGCGGCCTAGGAAGGGAGGGGATAAGATTCTCCATAGATGAGATGACGGAGATCAAGCTCGCCATTTTTAAAAGATAAATAATTAATTTGCCCCTTATGGGGCTTCTCCAGCTTTTACTGGCTGTTTGGCGACTTCATTCTCTTTATTACTTCTTCTGCAAATTCAGAGCATTTCAGGGCCTTTATGTTCAGAACCCTTGCGAGATCCTGGGTTACCCTCTGGTCAGAATACGCTTCCATGATTGCAGATTCCATTACATCCGCTGCAGAAGTCCATCCCAGGTGCCTGAGCATCATCACGCCCGAAAGCATCAGTGAGGTGGGGTTTGCAACATCCAGTCCGGCATATTTTGGTGCTGTCCCATGCACTGCCTCGAATATCGCGTGGGTATCACCCATGTTGCCTCCCGGTGCCAGGCCAAGACCTCCTACCTGTGCTGCGAGTGCATCCGAAAGATAGTCTCCATTGAGGTTGGTTGTTGCGATCACGTCATAGTCCTCTGTCCTTGTAAGCACCTGCTGGAACATGTTGTCTGCAATCCTGTCCTTGACAATTATCTTGCCGGAATAGAGTTCAGGGTCCTTGAGGTAGTCCTCCTCTGTGACAGTCTGATCTGCGAATTCCGAGGATGCAACTTCATATCCCCAGTCCTTGAATGCCCCTTCAGTGTACTTCATAATGTTTCCCTTGTGAACAAGGGTGACGCTCTTCCTGCTGTTCTTTACGGCATACTGGATTGCCTTTCTGACCAGCCTGCTTGACCTGAACCTGCTTATGGGCTTGATGCCGATTCCTGTGTCATCGGTGAGTTTGACCCCAAGCTTGGATGAAAGGAAATTTCTTACCTCCGCGGCTTCAGCGGAGTCTGATTTCCATTCTATTCCTGCATACACATCTTCAGTGTTTTCCCTGAAGACCACCATGTTCATCTTGTCTGGGTGCTTGACCGGCGATGGCACTCCCGGGAAGTATTTCACGGGCCTGACATTTGCATAAAGGTCAAAGTACTGCCTGAGAGCTACGTTCAAGCTTCTGAATCCCTGGCCAATCGGAGTAGTGAGCGGCCCCTTTATTGCCACAACGCATTTCCTCAGCTGATCCAGAGACTCCTGGGGGAGATGTTTCCCTGTTTTCTCAAAAGCCTCTTCGCCTGCGAATACCTTTTCCCATACAATGGATTTGGAACCTTCGTATGAAAATTCCAGTGCTGCGTTTATTACAGAAATGTTTGCCTTGGTTATATCCGGGCCTATGCCGTCTCCTTCTATATAGCCTATGGTTGGATTGTCTGGAACTAGAATTTCTGAGTTTTCCTTGACTTCAATATAAGCCATCTGAATCATTCCCGTAATGCGGACTAAGGACTTTTAATTTTCTCATCAAGGTTGCGGCCCATGAAGCTCCGGTGCCGCATTAACCCGATATTTTCCATAATTTGCCAGCCGCCATAGATAACAATAATATGCTTTCACCCAATATGAGTGGGGTTTTGAGCATGGACATTGTCGGAGGTGAAGATGAGTAGCTCATCCTGAGAGCTCTCATGTGTTATGATCACTGTCATATTGGGACTTCAGTTTGGAGACGAGGGAAAAGGCAAGGTTACAGACTACATGAGCGGCAAGTATTCCACTGTGGTCAGATTCAACGGGGGCAACAATGCCGGCCACACTGTAGTGACTGACCAGGGGCCGCATAAGTTCTACCTCATACCGGCCGGTGCCCTGAGAAGCAAGAATGTTGTTCTCGGAAACGGAATGGTGATAGACCCCTTCGGGCTGCTTGAAGAAATAGAGAAGCTGAAACTTGTCCATGCCGATGTCCAGATAAAAATCAGCAGGCTTGCCCATGTTGTCACTCCCTTGCACAAATTCCTCGACAAGGCGGAAGAGCAGGTAAGGGATAAGCTCAGAATAGGGACCACCGCACAGGGGATAGGCCCCACCTATGAGGACAAGTATGCCCGTACTGGTGTGAGGATGGTTGACCTGCTAGACAGGGAAATACTGAGCGACAAGATAGAGACAATTTGCCGCATGAAGAAAGCGCTCCTCGATGGATCAGAGTATGAATCGGAAAAAGGAAGGGCAGAGATGATAAGCAGGCTCCTTGACGCAGGCAAGGAAATTTCCAAGTACCTAGACTATACCGAAGACTTCATTTTCAAATCATATGAAGACGGGGAGAACATACTTTTCGAAGGAGCCCAGGGGACTATGCTGGATATAGACTTCGGCATATACCCATTCGTGACTTCTTCAAACACGCTGGCCGGGGCCATATCCAGCGGTTCTGGATTTCCGTTCAGAAAAGTTGACAGGGTCATTGGTGTTGTCAAAGCCTATACATCAAAGGTTGGTGCCGGCCCATTTCCTACCGAGCTTGAAGGAAAGGAAGCGGAGCGCCTGAGAGACCTCGGAAATGAGTACGGGACAACCACGGGAAGGCCGAGGAGAGTTGGATGGCTCGATCTCAACCTGCTGTCATACGCCATAAGGATAAATGATGTGGACACACTGGCAATAACCAAGGTTGACACGCTGGGCCAGATGGGGAAAATATTCGTCGGTGAGGCTTATAAACTCAACGGTGAAGAGATCAATTACATACCGAGAAGCCTCGAAGAGCTTGGAAATGTCAAGGTGAGCTACAGGGAATTCAAGCCCTGGGGAGACCTTTCCGGCCTTGGAAAGGACGGAGGGGAGATCAGGTATTCAGAACTACCCGCAGAACTCAAAGATTATGTGGAATACGTTGAGAAGAGGATCAGAAGGCCGATAGAGATCATCTCCCTCGGCGCGGACAGGAACAAGACGATAAGAAAGCCCCTCTAGATGTCAAGTTCCAGGAATACCGGCGCATGATCCGATCCTGGAACCCCGGACATTATTCCGGCATTTTTCACATTTTTCTTCAGTTCTTCCGAGACGATGAAGTAGTCGATCCTCCATCCAATGTTCCTCTCTCTGGCGTTGAACCGGTAAGTCCACCAGGTATACTGTTCACCCTCAGTATTGAACATTCTGAATGTATCTACATAGCCGGTTGAGATAAGCTTGGTCATCCATTGCCTTTCTTCCTGTGTGAAACCGGCGTTCTTGCGGTTGTCGTTTGGCCTTGCTATATCAATTTCCTCATGGGCAACGTTGAAATCGCCGCATATTATGACCGGTTTCTCCCTGCGCAGGCTCTCGCTGAACCTAAGGAATTTTTCATTAAAGTCAATCTTGTAGTCCAGCCTCGTTAATCCCCTCTGGGAGTTTGGAAAATATGTGTTTATAAGGTAGAAGCCGCCGTATTCCAGAACCTGAACGCGCCCCTCGGAGTCAAAATCACTGTTGCCCATGCCGTTTCGGATTTTGACCGACTTGTCCCGGAACATGCTCATTGTGCCTGAATAGCCTTTTTTCTCTGAGGGAAAAACTTCAACGTAATATCCGTAGTGGTGGAACTCTTCCGGAATCTGCTTCCTTTCAGCCTTTACCTCCTGCAGCAGAATAGCATCGAAATCGTTGTTTTCAACAAAATCAACCAAGCCGTTTCTGCTGGCTGCCCTTATCCCGTTTACGTTCCATGAAGCAAACCTGTATGCCATATCCACTCCAGAAGCCCTTAGCGGAAAGTATATTTTGCTTTTACACATATTATTTTGGTTTTCATGCTCAAAGAGATTCATTCCCCAAGAGGATCAACACTCGTCACTAAGGGATGGCACCAGGAAGCTGCACTCAGGCTCTTGATGAACAACCTTGACCCAATGGTGGCAAAGGACCCGGACAACCTGATTGTTTACGGCGGAAAAGGAAAGGCAGCCAGGAACTGGGAGGCCTTTGACAAGATCGTGAGTTCCCTCAAGGGATTGGAAAACGATGAAACCCTGATGATCCAGTCAGGCAAGCCTGTAGGAATTTTCAAAACTACACCGGGCAGTCCAAGAGTCCTTATTTCAAATGCCCAGATAGTCCCGAAATGGGCAACTGATGACATTTTCTGGGACCTTGAGGCACGAGGGCTGACGATGTACGGGCAGATGACAGCCGGAAGCTGGATCTACATCGGTACCCAGGGAATACTGCAGGGCACCTATGAGACACTTTCAGCCATATCAAGAAAAGAGTTCGACCGTGATGATCTTGCAGGAAAATGGCTCCTTTCCTCCGGCCTAGGCGAAATGGGAGGGGCCCAGCCGCTGGCTGTTACTATGAATGGCGGCGATGCAATAATCATAGAGGTCGATGGAGAGAAGATCAGGAGAAGGCTGAGGGACAGGTACCTTGACATGGAGGCAAAATCCCTGGATGAGGCGCTGAAGATAAAAGACGAATATGTGGCAAAAAAGAAGCCAATTTCCATCGCAGTTCTGGGAAATGCTGCGACAGTATACCAGGAGCTCATGGAACGCCGCATTGTGCCTGATATCGTATCAGACCAGACAGCAGCCCATGACATCAACGTGGGATACATCCCTGAGGGTTATTCTGTTGAGACGGCTGCTGAATTCTTCAAGCATGACCGTGAGGAATACCTGAAAAGCGTTTACAGATCCATTGTCAAGGAAGTCAGGGCAATCCTATGGTTCAAGTCAAAGGGTTCAGTCGCCTTTGACTACGGAAACAACATCCGCGGAAGGGCGCAGGAAGGAGGAATGGAAAATGCCTTTGATATCCCCGGTTACGTGCCCGGTTATATCAGGGACCTCTTCTCGGTAGGTTCGGGTCCGTTCAGGTGGGTTGCCCTCTCTGGGGACCCGGAGGATATCTACCGCATTGATGATGCAATAATCAGGAATTTTTCGAACGATGACCACCTGGTGAAGTGGATAAAGCTTGCCAAGGAGAGAGTCAGCTTCCAGGGGCTGCCGGCAAGAATATGCTATGCCGGATACGGGCAGCGCGAGGCAATAGGCCTCATGATAAATGATATGGTCAGAAAGGGTGAGCTCAAGGCCCCCGTTGCAATAGGGAGAGACCATCACGACACAGGCTCAGTCGCTTCTCCGTACAGGGAGACAGAAGCCATGAAGGACGGAAGCGATGCGATTGCAGACTGGCCGATACTTAATGCCCTCCTGAACGCAATATCAGGGGCATCATGGGTCTCTGTGCACCATGGTGGAGGGACGGGCATCGGGAACGCCATACATTCGGGCTTCGTTATGGTTGCCGATGGGACGCAGGAGTCTGAGGAAAGGATGAGAAGAGTGCTGAACGCCGACCCCGGCCTTGGTGTAATCAGGCACGCCGATGCAGGCTATGAGAAATCCAGAGACCTCATCAAAAAAGGGGTCAGGTTCAGGTCTCCCTACTTCCCCTGAGAGGTCACTTCAACGCAGTATGGATCAGGAACTTCCAGACAGTTCGAGATATTTCCTGTACTTTTCCATCACTTTTTTTGCGGCAGCCTTCTCTTTTTTCACCATTCCTGCAATAAACCTTGCTGAAGCTGCAAGATGGATCCATCTCATGTCGCTCTTCGAGTCGACAGTGATGTCCCTCATCCCGACAATCATCTTGCTTGTGTGGAGAGACTCAAAAGGACCCTCGGTCCTGAAGCAGATTGACAAAAGCCTCCTTGCAAGGCCATCAATTGGGAACCCGGATCTTACGTAACTCCCGGCAAGCCTGAAGGCAGATTCCTGCTGACCCCTGGCAATCTCCGCTTCTATTTTGTCCAGATGTTCCTCCTCATCCTTGAATGTCGGTACCTCTGGCACTTTCATATAAGCATCCAGAGACTTGAGTATGTACGCCTTGATCCTCCTTGCCCGAGGGCCCTCCATTGATGAGAGTAGTGCAAGTTTGCGCACTCTTTCAGATGCGCTCCTGTCCCTCATGATAGAGAGTGTGCAGTGCTTTCCTGTAACCGAGTGCTGTTCAAGGTCTGAGTTCAGCAGCAGTATTGTGCTTGAAAGAGCTATGGCTTCAAAGTAATCTGCAAGGCTTGATGTTTTGGAGTAATCCACCATCGCTGTCATTTCATTCCCGACGACAGAGTTCAGGAGCATTCTTGTAAGGTCATAGGAGGACTCCTGGTCAAACGAGTCACCCTTATCCATTATTTCCCCAAATTCCAGCAACTTTGAGAGCTGCTCTGCCTTTGCGCCGTGTGAAGTGTCCGGATTGCTGGATAAGTATTGCACGGATGGCCTCAGGTAAGCAACTGCATTTTTCCAGCTCTTGTCACGGTCCAGAAGCCTCAGCGTGTGAAATGGGAGAAGAAGCCTATGCTCGTTTTGGCCGTATTGCATCAGGGCCTCGTAGAGAATGTCTTCCCTTATGCCCTTTCCGGAAACAGAGTGAAGGCCAGAAAGCAGTTTTTCAGCTAGGTAACGGCTGCTGCCTGATCGCACTGCCTTTGAAAACTCCGCTGAAGTTTCATCCCTGGAGTCATGTGAAATGCTGGAAATTCCCATCATCACATAAGGGCCATAGTTTTGGTCCCTCAGCAGGTCGGTAACGTACATAGTCATCTGAAGCAATGGCAACCCTTTGTTCTCACCATTCATCAGCCCTATTGACCTCAGTATCGGGTCGGCATTCAGTATCCCATGGCCAATATACGGCCCGGAGTGGTCAATCCATTTTGCAGTTGCCAGGGCAAGATGGGAGATAACCTTGAAATCCGACTTGGAATGTTCCTCAAGACCAGCAAGAAGCCTATGGGCCTCTTCCGGATCGGACGCCTCTATCATATCCAGTATGCTGTCGGTATCCTTGCCAAATGAGACAGGAGTGTGAAAACTTGCCATTATGCAAACATGTGCTATTGGGATTTATCCGTTTGCCATAACATTTTCAGGCGGCCTCTCCGGAAACCGTTTCGTCATCTTCCACCGAAACCCTCATTGTAGGGGACATGGCAAATGCGACCAGCACCATCAAGACCACTATGGAAATTCCTATTGTTGAGTTTGACAGGAAAAATGGCCCCAGGAAAACCGGAACAAAGGCGACTCCGAGGTTGGTAGCGACACTGAACATGGATGTTGCAAATCCTGCCTGTGCCGGGTCTTTCACATATTTCGTTGTTGAAGTCATAGCCATTGCCCAGAATGAGTTGCCGAAGAAGCCGAACAGGAAAAATCCCGATGCGGCCAGGTAGATTGCAGAAAAATGGGCGAGGAAATACGAAAGCATGAATATGGATACCAGTGACAGGACTGATGTAATGACCAGCCCGGTCTTCAATGCCCCGGATCTTTCGAACACGGGAGGCAGTATTATTGCCCCCAGCCCAGACCCAAGGAATGAGAGGCCTCCGAACAGCCCTCCGATTGACAGTGCGTTAGAAACATTCTGGTTGATGAGTGATTCAGATGCAATGGATGAAAACATGACGGCCAGGGACGAGATTATTAGCCCTATGTACCAGTTCTTTAGCATTCCCGGCTCGAACGACCCCTTAAGAGACCGGCCCTGGTACTTGGACGGATATTTTCTCACAACTGCCATTACCAGGATGAAAGCTAAGACCGAGAGAAGAAGTGTTGCAATGAGTGTGTTTTGAAGCCCGAGATATGAAAAGATTTGCGGGCCCACGAACGAGCCTGAAGCCATGCCAAGAAACAGCGATCCAACGCTTATTCCAATTATTGTGTGCCCCTTCTCGCTGTTAATGGAGGTGGCGATGCTTCCAACCGGAGCCATTGCCAGTGGGTAGGCTGAGGCCGCAACAATCTGGAAAATGAAAAGTTCGGTGTAACTGGAGGAGAAAGCCCTTCCGGCAAGGCCTACAATTGAAAGGAGGGCAGCCAGTGACAGGGACAGCCTTGCAGTAAACTTTGCAGAAATGGCACCTGAAAGAAGACCCAGTGCAACCATGGCGTACCCATAAACTGAGATAAGCAAGATAATCGGACCCGAAGATACACCAAAGGCAGCCATGAGAGCAGGCACCAGAGGTGCAACGATAAACCAGCCGAATCCGATGCTGAATAGCAATATCCAGTAAGGGAGCAGCACAAGGGTCTTGTTCATATAAGGGGGTAAATATTTAGTTTAATTTATTTATTTTGCGGCTGTCTGCACGATTTCTTCCGATTACCCTCAGTCCATTTGCCCAATGCGGCTTCACGCCCATGCCAACCCACAATAAATGTTAACTATTTCAGGAGCATTCTAATCCATGGCGCTCAAGGCAGTGATCATGGCTGGCGGCAAGGGCACAAGGCTGAGACCGATTACCTATTCGATCCCTAAGCCGCTTGTTCCCATAGCGGGAAAGCCTTGCATTGACTATACTATCAATTCGTATTACAGGGCAGGGGTCAAGAATGTCATCATTACAACTGGCTACAAGTTTGAGTCACTCATAATGGGTGTCCTGGAGTTCAAGAATGATGACCAGAACATACTTTTCTCCGTAGAAAAGGAGGCAGCAGGCACTGCCGGGAGTGTGAAGCTTGTCAGGGAGTTCGTGGACGACACAGTCATCATAGGAAGCGGTGACACCCTTGTGGATTTTGATATTTCCGATATGCTGAGATTTCACAAGGAGAAGAAATCAAAGCTCACGATAGGCCTTACCACAGTAGATGACCCTTCACAGTTTGGCATTGTAGAGCTCAAGGAAGATTTGGTTGTGCGGTTCCTTGAGAAGCCCTCGAAGGATGAAACATTCTCAAACCTGATCAATGCGGGAGTATACATCATGGAGCCTGAAATCATAGACCGCATACCCTCAGGTGTTCAATACGATTTTGCCAAGCAGCTTTTTCCCAAGCTTCTTAAGGATAATGAAAAAATATACGGCTATGTTGGCCAGGGGACATGGCTGGACACGGGCAGACCTAATGACATGATCAGGGCCAACCAGATAATGACCGAGAAGTACGGGTATGATATGAACGGCAAGAACGTGAAGGGGAAGGTCATAATCAAATCCAACCGGATTGGTTCAGGTGCTTCAGACACAGTTATTGAAGGGCCGACATACATCGGTGAGAATGTTACCATCGGCAAGAATGCAGTCATCAGGAGATCAGCCATCTATGATGGGGTGACAATTGGCGAGGATGTGGAGATTTCGGACTCCATCCTCATGGATGCTTCCAAGGTCAGGGACAAGACCAAAATTGACCGGTCTGTCATCATGCGCCAGACATCCATAGGCGAGAACTGTGAAATACATGAGAGTGTCCTTTCGCCTCGCCTCAACCTGCAGAGCAATTCCAGAGTATATCAGGTATCCCTCTCTTCTGAGATAATTCAGGAGGAGAACCAGTAACGCAAAGGGGGCTGCATTAATAACCCCAATCTCCTTTTTCCTGAAGCGACAGGCAAGTCTGTCAATGATATGTGCATAGTTTTCCCGCCAGAAATGGATTTCCAGTTAATCTTTTTATAAAACCGCTTCCCTCGTGCATGAAGAGATGTGAACACCAATAAGGGGAATGTTGCAAAAAGGGCCGCTGCATTTAAGATGGCCGTTTACCGGACTCTGATCCCCCAAATGCCATTCAGATTGTTATGAAAATTATGGTTCGAGGCAGGAGCCAGGCTTATTGCCCGAATTGCCTCACAGAAAACCTGCTTTCTGGAGTATCAGCAGGTCTTCAGTGGTAAGTTGTTCGCCTTTCTTGAACTTGTCAAAGAGAGTAGTGGCCTTCTTCTGAAGTTCGCCCTCTTTTTCCTTCTTCTTTGTTGTCTTGTTCTTTGTCCTGAGGCTGGATATTACTTTCTCCAGGTCCCTCAGGTCATTCTTGGCCTTGATGAAGGCTTCGTGTTCCTTCTCTGACTCCTGGCTGTACTTGATAAACTGCTCGTGGAATGTGTCAGCATTCTTTCTGACTTCATCCAGTTCCTGAAGCCTGGAGTTTATATCGTCACTTATGGCTGAAATTTTGCTTGAGATCTCCTCGATCTCCTTCTTGAGGGCTTCCCCTTTCTGCCTCTCTCCGTTGATCTTCTCGCTGAGATCTCTCACGACAGAATTGCTCTGAAGCTCTGTGTCCCTCTGCTTCTTCAGCCTTCTAATCTCGTTGCTCAGCCTCTTTATTTCCGATACAACCTTCAGCTCCTCTGTTTTGTTGAGCTGGGTTGTCTGCTGCTTGAGTTCGAGTTTCTGCAGCTCTTTCTCCTTTATTCGGATCTCTTTGCTGTCGATACCCTGTATATCAGTAGTATCCCTGATCTTCCTGAGTTCCTTCCTCAGTTCAGATAGGTTCTTGTAATGTTCCTCTTTTTCCGCACGAAGTTTCTGGACCGTCTCTATCAGTTCGCTTTTCTCGGCTATTCTCTTCTTGGCTTCGTCTCTCATCTCGCGAACTTTGGCATTCAAAGCATCCCGTTCCTCAGCCTGCTCATGGCTAAACTGAGATGCCTCGTCCCTCTTGCGGACATGCTCTTCGACTATCTTCCTGATAACTTCCCTTTTTTGCTCAAACTCTTGGAGAAGATCACTCATAGCAACACATCGTATAGAAATTCTGACCCTTTATCAAGGAATCCAATATATAACTTTCGTATTAATTCCCGCCTTATTGGCAACCGCAGAGACAACGGGGCAAAAGAGTTATTCCGCTTGTCCCGCTGACCACTCGAATTGAAAGTCACTGCAGAAATCTACATGAAATATTGCCCAGAAGGGCTAATGGCACCCATAAGCCTTACTGGAACACAATCGGTTGGCAATGAAAACAAAAGTGTCATCGAAGAAACCTTTTATTGCGATTATAAATTTCCAATTTAAGAGTGCATTTCTGAATGTCAACCCTCTGGATAGCAATTGGTATCGAGGTCCTGATAGGAGCCTTCGCAATCGACATACTGTTTGGTGAGCCGAAGGCATACCTGCAGCCCTCCATGTTTGTCCGGGGTGTGGTTAATTATTTCAGGAAATATTTCAGAAAGGGGAACCTTGTGTTATCCGGCCTCGGGTTCATGGTATTCATAGTCGCGATATATGCCGTCCCGGTATGGGCCATTCTACATTTTTCATTTCCTCACCACGTTATTTACGTAATTGCCGGAATAATAGTCCTCAAAAGTGCTTTCTCCTTCACTTCAGTGAGAGATCATGTGAAACCCGTGATTCAGGCACTGGAGAAAGGGAGCCTGATGGAGGCCAGGGTCTACCTCACAAGAATGGTGAGGAGGGATACAGCGCACCTGGATGAGTCAGAGATATCGTCCGCGGTGATAGAAGCGATATCGAAGAGCCTGATTTACGGCTACGTTGCCCCTCTCCTTTACTTTTCCATATTCGGGATCTTGGGCGCCTTTGTTGCAAAATTGGTCAACTCCCTTGATGCAGTCATTGGGCACAGGGACCGCGAAAACTTTGAGTTCGGAAGGGCAACTGCGATCGTTCATACAGTCGTTAACTACATACCGGCCAGGGTTTCCGCTTTCCTCATAATGTTCAGTGCAGAACTCATGAACTACAAGGTTAAAAGCATACCACTGAGCCGTGCGGCGGCAATGCCTGAAAGCATAAACACCGGCTGGTCCATGGGGGCAATGGCTACCTCACTGAATTTGAGGCTTGAGAAAGTCGGGCATTACATCCTCAATCCCAACGGGTTCTCACCAACTGTTTCAGATATAAAGCGTGCAATGAATGTATACTACATTTCCGCTTATTCGTTCCTGATAATATTCGTAGTTCCAATCATGATTATCCTGTTCCTTCTCTCGCTGTAAGAAACGCTAGAACTCTCTCTTAAGCACATCTGAAATGACCCCGGAAATCATCTCAGGAGTTATCATTCTGTTCAGGAATGGCCTGCTAGGATAGAACATCTTAACCTTCCTCTTGATCGAAAGCGACTTTGCCATCTCGGCCGATGCTGCCATGAAGTCCCCAATCTGATCTATAAGGCCATAATTTAGTGCGTCCCTTGAGGAGAATATCTGTCCGTTGAATACCTCTTCAGCCTCTCCATCCTCTATGCTCCTGTTTTTCCTCACGTCCTCCCTGAACTTGCTGAAGGTTACTTCCATTATCCTCCTGAATTTCTCACGGGATTCAGGGCTCATTTCCTTGAATGGTGAGGTCATATCCTTATACTCCCCTATCTTGTCAACCTCTACCGAGACTCCTATCTTTTCCATTAGTTTCATGACGTTGGGGAAAATGCTTATCACTCCGATCGAGCCGACAAGGGATGTTTCCATGGCGTAAATCTTGGTGGAAGCCGAGGCGATCCAGTAAGCCCCCGAGGCACCCATTGCCTGAATAATGGAGTAGACTGGCTTTTCTTCCTTTACCTCCATGACCTTGTTGTACAAGATCTCTGATGAGTTGGCGTCCCCTCCCTCAGAATTCAATACCAGAAGAAGTCCGCCCGCCCTGTTCTTGTTCTTTATGTAGTTTAGAATAGGAATGTAATCGCTGACGCTCCTTCTCGTGATCCTGCCACTGAGCTCTACTCCGGCTATATACATGGTGATCATGCATACTAGCCTACACTATTATTTCAATTCTATCGCTTCTTTTATCTCCCTGTTGATGAGGTCCATTGCATCAGCAGGGTTTTCTGATTCGTATATGCCCCTTCCCACGATGATGTAGTCTGAGCCGCTTTTTATGGCTGAGGAGACAAGCCCGCCCTGGGCTCCAACGCCAGGGGTGACGACCTTAAGGTTCCCGGCATTTGCCTTGAGCCCCCTGGTCACCTCATAATTGTTGCCCGGTGCTATGATGCCGTATAACTGATGTTCCTTTGCCAAGGCAAGTAGCCTGTCCCTAAGCGGTACCATAAATTCCTCAGCTCCCGGATGTGACATTGCAACCACTCCCAGAACTTTCATGTCTCCCGCTTCATCGACGACCGCCTTCAAGGAGTCTGACCCTGTGAACAGTTGTGATATAATTCCCCAGGCACCTTCAGCGGCTGCTTTCCGGGTTATGAGCCTGTTCGTGTTGGGTATGTCTGCAACCTTCAGGTCGCACAGAATGTCGGCGTATCTGGAAAGCCTGGAAACTATTCCAATTCCGGATGCCATTATGAGCGGCCAGTTCACCTTAATTGCCCTGACGCGACCTTCGGCGGACTTTGCGATTTTTTCAGCTTTGTCCGTATCCGTCACGTCAAGTGCCAGAATCAGCTTACTCTCTTGGCTCACAAAAAGGGATATCGTGTCCAGTTTATAATTTCTTTTGTGAAAAATAAAAAGTTGGTCTCAGGAAACCATGTCTATTCCAATGTCATCAACATAGCCGCCCATCATTTTTCCAAGGCGCTTGGCATCGTTCCTGCCAGAGAGCATGTAAGGAGACCTCACTCCGGTTAGCAGAATCAGGACTTTTATCTTGTTACCGTAGGACTGGTCAATTGAGGCACCCCAGATTATTCTGGCATCCTTGTCAATACGTTTCTGAATCTCGCTCATGGCCTTCTCTGCTTCGCTCACTGTCATGTTTGGTCCGCCTATGACCCTTATAAGGCAGTTCTTTGCCTGGCTTATGTCTGCCTCCACAAGGGGGGACGATATAGCATCATCGAGTGAAAGTAGGACCCTGTCATTGCCACCGCTCGATTCTCCCATGCCGATCATTGCAACTCCTCCGTCCTTCATGATCGTCTTGATATCGGCATAGTCCAGGTTGATAAGCCCCGTCTTGGTTATCATTTCAGTAATTCCCTTTATGGCTTCGGATAGTACTGAATCAGCGTATTCGAAGGCCTCCTCAAGCGGTTTCTTAGGGACTGCCTGAAGAAGCTTGTCGTTCGGTATTGCGATAACAGTGTCTGAATAAAGCGAGAGTTTCTCAAGCCCAAGTATGGCATTGCTCATCCTGACAGGTCCTTCTGCGGTAAACGGCAGAGTCACTACAGATATCACAAGAGAGCCTGATTCCTTTGCTGCCTTGGCGATTATGGGGGCTGATCCCGTCCCGGTGCCACCTCCGAGGCCACAGGTTATGAAGCATATGTCTGATCTCTGAACCAGTTTCTGTATCTTTGCGATATCCTCAAGAGCAGCTTTTTCCCCAAGTTGAGGCTGGGCGCCTGTGCCACGGCCCAGTGTGCTCCTTTCTCCTATTAGCAGTTTTGAAGGTGCAGTTATATAGTATAGGTGGGATGCATCTGTATTGAGCGCAATAAGGTCTGCCCCGGATACTTCTTCCTTGTGAAGCCTGCTTATTGTGTTCGATCCTGCACCACCGCAGCCCAGTATGTTAATCCTGACCCTGAGTTGCTTGGCGACGTTGGCAATTTCAGCGTCTTCCGGTGAAGAGTAGCCGTAATTATACTCTGAGAAATCATCGTTCTGGTTTGCTGCTTTCTCGGTTGCAGATTTAAACAAAAGATCAACTATGTCGTCCATATAGCAATTATAAAATTCTAATAGATATTTAAATCTTGTCGAACAAAGTCAATATTCTAATGACGGAGAGAAATAATAAATGTTGAATTTTACATCTTTCGCCGATGTCAGACATATTTCGGCATAATGCACACTTCAATCCTTTCTCGTATTCCCCGCATAGTATATGCTGACTTTCCGGAACATCGATGTGACGATTAAGGCAGAAATCAAGGCTATCATGAACGTCCCATACCCTGCAATGAGAAGAGTGGCCCAGGGTGGGGCATAATAGGTCTGCCCAAGCGTTAGGAAAAAGGCTGCGCCTATTCCCAGTGCGAGCAGGGATAGGATGGTGAAACGCGAGGATATGCCGGATGTTTGTATATTTACAAAATCACCTCCAATTTTCCTGGAATAGGGAGAAACTCTGGAAAGGCAAATTGACATCAGGCAAAATGCAATAATGGCAGGGTCCGAATCGTTTTCTATTTCCATAGATCTGACACCAGTGGACACTGCAATGACGTGGTTGTCACTCACCCTGGTTACACAGGGCACCTCTGCTCCGATTTTGCCTGTTCTTGTGATCCTGTAACCTTCATTGCGGTACTCCAGTGTTGAATTTTCCAT
>JBJKST010000027.1:0-21395 GCA_046703705.1 Thermoplasmataceae archaeon | reverse complement strand
CATGAATGTGGATTCCGTAGTAATCGCGGGTCAACAGCCCGCGGTGAATATGCCCCTGCTCCTTGCACACACCGCCCGTCAAACCATCCGAGCTGGTGTTGGATGAGGGCACGTCCGAGAGGGCGAGTTCGAATCTGATGTCAGTGAGGAGGGTTAAGTCGTAACAAGGTATCCGTAGGGGAACCTGCGGATGGATCACCTCCTAAGATAAGGCGAGCCATAGGCACACTCATTCCCATTATATTCCAAACACTGGTGCATAATTCTCCATATTTGAATCTCTGCTCGAAAGAGTTTTATTAGTTATTCTACTTAAGTGAGGTAAGGTTAAATATGTCCTTTGACGAGAAGGCAATGGAAATCCAGGACAAGGTTGAGAGGCGCTTCTCAAATCTTGGTAAAGGAAAATATTCGAGGCTGCTCAGAATGGCCAAAAAACCCGACAGGGATGAGTACATCAAGGTGCTTCTCATTACAGGAGCAGGAATCATACTGCTTGGCCTTCTTGGATTCTTTATCTATCTTATGATGGGGTATTATATCAAAATACCATAGGTGAATGTCAATGCAAAATGCAAATGAAAACCAGTATGAATGGATAAATTTTGATGTCTCTGACGTCAACAGGGGTAGTGGGAGAAAGGATGAGGTCCCAATAATAGTCAGGAATATCCAGAGCAAGAAGAGGAAATTCACGATCACCGTAGATGTCAATTTTGAGGAGAAAGACCCCCTTATAGAATGGTTCTTTGCGCTTGACACGGGGAAGACCAAAGATTACACTATGTCCCCCAACGACAACGCACAGATGAAGGAAGAGTTTGAGCTGGATGCCCACCAGAGCAAGAAGGTAATTTTCACCGTCACAACTCCTAAGGGAGGCTACATGGGCGACAAAGCCACCATGGCCGTAAAGGTGGAATCAGAGGACGGAATTCACAGCATCAACAAGTCATTTACAATTACGATCTCCCCAATCATAGTGGCGCTCAAGACCACCCTCGGGAACGAGATTACTGTTTCCAGGGACCTTGTAAACAGGGCGCAGAGGGACAAAGAAGAGAGGATGGAGACCAACCCCAATGCCATAAGCGAAATACTTGCAGTCATGTCTCCATTCGAGGTCAAGGGTTACGTTTTTGTTGAAGCGATGCACTCCGACAGGATTGCATACATAGCCAGAGGAATTAGGGGATTCAAGGGGATAGTCCAGGGTGACATTGACCTTGAGGAAATAGTGCACTACCTTACTCCGAAGCCTGCAGTGACAGGCCTTGAGATCGGGGCATTTGTGGAACTCATAGACGGCCCGTTCAAGGGAGAGAAGGCAAAGATTACATTCATAGACGCAGGGAAGGAGGAAGTGACTGTACAGCTTATAGAATCCATGGTCCCCATACCTGTGACTGTCAAGGCAGAAGCAATAAGGATGCTGGACAAGAAATAGGAAGGCCGATGAAGCTCAAGGTAGGATCAAAGGAAAAAGAGAAAAAGTTCCTGGAACACCTGAACAAGTTTTTTGAGGAACCGCACTCCATAATTCCTGATTGCCTTGACAAGGGCTTTCTTTGCCCCTTTGAATCATACAGGAAGAAGATTGATTCAGCTGGCAGCTATGAAAAGTATGCCAAATCCGCAGACCAGTTCCTGAGTGCCCTGGGTGAGACGCAGAAGATAGTGGAATCTGATTCTGCACCCATACTGGGCTTCATAACGACACCATATGGAAATGTGGAATATGCCAAGAGAGGCAATGCCGACCCTGTTGTCTTGGCGGGCCTTCAGCATTATGACAACGAGATCTGGAGGATGCTCGCATTCTCCTCACTGGCCAAGTCAAAAAAAGCCAGAGTTTACTCTTCAAAGAATTATTACCTGGCCTCATGCAAGAACAGCGGGCCGGGAATTGAGTTTTTTGCCGACGTGCTCGACGAGCATGGAATACAGCACTCTGAGCAGGACGGCGTCCTGCATATAGGAGATTCCGGCAATACAATGGTCATAACACACTTTTCCGGCCAGTCCATCGTGATCCACGAGAACAGCCAGGGAAGCACGCTTCATCTGCTTATCAGGCACTTCCTTACGAAGGATTATGAGTCTGACTTCATAATATCCAGCGATTACCTGGAAGGCCATGTTTCAACCGTACCCCAGGACTCGCTTGCGGCTTATTTCAACGGAAAGATAGATGACAGGCAGATGATCAAGAAGATTGCCAGGCACAGAATTGACCAGGCAGTGAACAATGGGCTTTACGTCATAGGCGATTCGTGTTATGACAATGCCGAGGATTTCCTTGCCGAATTCACTGAGGATTCGATCTCCCCGGAACTGCTCAGGGAACCTGTCATTGAATATGGAAAGGGAATATACCTCGAGAGCCCAAGCAGCAGGAAACTTCTCGAAATACTGTGGCAGAAGAGCGGGGACAGCATAATCAAGAACATGTTTCCTGAAATGGAGGAGTCAAAGATCAAGTCTCTGAAGGGGAGCCCTCTTGACAGGATTGAAAGCGCCAGGAGATTGTACTTTTCCGAAGAGATAGAGTCTTCATTCGACGTGCAGCCATGGTCCAAGAATGCACAGTACCTGGTGGATCTGCTGAAGAAATACCATAAAGAGGGGAAAGCAATAGCTGTCAGGGAAGGCGAGCGTATGCTGACAAACTCCACCATAGTCAGGGCGATCTACTATGGTTTCCTTGAAGCGGTTGGCGAGAAAGAGAATAAAGAGTGGATGTTCACACCCAATGAAATTGATCTTGGGATGAAGATGAAAGACCACATAGCGGAACTCCTTTCCAACGTGAGCGATGTGAACGAGAAAATAGCGAACCTCAAGTCATTCATACCGTGATGATGATAAAATGCCTAAGCACTTCATTTCAAAAAAAGAGCTGAGAATTCTGAGGGAAAAAGTTGCAGGCATGGGCCTTGATCCCTCAATCCTGGCAAATGTCGAGGTGGAGGAAATAAAGGATGAAAAATGCTACTTCGTCAACAAGAAGCCTTTCATCTACGAAAAGGGGAATGAAACCCTCATTCCGATGCTCTTCTACCTGAACGAGGCAAAGCCGCAAATAAGGTTTGTCAGTGTCGATGACGGTGCAGTACCCCACGTGATGAATGGAGCGAATGTTTTTGCACAGGGCATCACAGACATGGATCCGGAAATAAAGAGCGGTGACATGGTTTTCATAAGGAACAAGGACAGCGTCTACCTGGCAGTGGGAATTGCCGAGAAGGAGGCATCCCTGATCATGGCAGACAAGAAGGGCGAGGCAGTAAAGCTCTTACATTATCCAGACGACAGGATCTTCAAGACCTTCTTCAAGTAATGCCGATTACCATAAGCCTTATGACTGGAAAACTTATAATATGACTCATGGTAGATCTACTAAGCGCAGGAACAAAAGCGCCTGATTTCGTTTCCGTCGACCAGGACGGGAAGGAGATAAGGCTGAGCCATTTCAAGGGAATGCCCGTAATACTCTATTTTTACCCGAAGGACGATACACCGGGCTGCACCAAGGAAGCATGCAACTTCAGGGACAATTATGATGAGTATGAAAAGAAGGGAGTGAAGGTTCTCGGAGTCAGCGTGGATGACCAGGAATCCCATAAGAGGTTCCAGGAAAAGTACAAGCTCAATTTCACCCTTGTTGCCGATGACTCAAGGGACATTTCAAGGAAATACGGCGCATTGGGGGAAAGCGTTGCAAAAAGAGTGACGTACATCATAGACAGGGAAGGAGACATAGCCCACGTATACCCCAACGTGAATCCGGATCAGCATTCGCTTGAGGTAATGGATAAGCTGAAGGCACTCGACCTAGTAAGCTGAATCCTTTAAAAATCAATAAATATCTGTAAGGACTGGGCAAATATGGTTGAACCGCTTGAAAAAGGAACCAAGGCTCCGGATTTTGAATCAGTGGACCAGAGTGGCCGGAAGGTCAAGCTCAGCGATTACGATGGAAAGGTCAGAGTCGTATACTTCTACCCCAGAGACAACACACCGGGCTGCACAAAGGAAGCATGCAACTTTAGGGACAATTACGATGAGTATGAGAAGAAGGGAATCAAGGTATTCGGTATAAGCGTGGATTCCGAAAAATCACACAAGAATTTCGCTGACAAATACGAGCTGAATTTCACGCTTGTTGCGGACAATTCAAAGGAGATTTCGGAGAAGTACGGCGTGCTGGGAGTCTCATCCGCCAAGAGAGTTACATACATAATCGGCAAGGACGGCACAATAGCCCATGTATATCCCAAGGTAAGCCCCAAGGAACACGCAACAGAAGTCCTGCAGAAAATAGAAGAACTGGGACTCTGAACTATTTTTTTTTAAAAAATCATGACCTGTTGTCTGTCTGCATGGTCAGGACAGACAGCAGTATCGATGACATAATCCAGACTATGGATATGATTAACAGAAGCGGATTTGGATCTACCCAGGCCGCCACGATGAATAATGCTGCGGGGAGAAGATACTTCAAAACCCCCCAAAAAAAAGGATAAAAATCCATGGATCATCCGAAAAGTGAGCTCAGACCTTCCATGGCCTCTTCTTCAGAGACTTCTTCCTTCTTCTCTTCCTTCTTTTCCTCTTTCTTCTTCTCCTTCTTTTCAGCCGGCGCAGCCTGTTGGGCTGGCGCTGCTACTGCTGCAGTGGCAGCATTTTTAAGGACTTCCTCGATATTGACTCCCTTCAGACTGGACACAAGTGTCTTGAGTCTTGCCTCATCTGATGAGACTCCCGCTTCGGCCAGAACCTTTTTCAAGTTCTCCTCGTCGATTTCCTTTCCGGCTGAATGAAGCAGCAAAGCTCCGTATATATATTCCATATTTTCTTTCCTCCTCTTATTATCCAAATAAGGAACCTAATCCTTCGGAAATGTTTTCGTCAACATTTCCCTCTTCTTCTTTCTTCTCCTCTTGCTCTGGTTCTTCTTCTGCTTCTTCCGAAGCTTCTGTCTCGCCGCCAAGAGTGCCGCTGAGGGCAGTGGCTTCCCTAATGGCTTTGAGTATAAATAGTTCTATGTTGCTTTCGTCCATGTACCCGCTTTCCAGCGCGAGCTGTTCTGCCTGGAGTTTTGCCTTGAACAGAACTTCCGGAAGCACTTCTGGAACTATGAACATCGATTCCAGAGCAATGCCCTTTGCCTGTGAGAATGCTCTTCCGATGTTTCCGAGAATCTCACCAATCGTGATTGAAAGAACGTCCTTTGTGAATATTATTCCGTCACTGTAGGCGCCGATTATATCAAGGCCGACGTTTATTGGCTTAATGTCGAGCTTTTCCATTATCTTGGCCTTGTCCTTAGGAATTGGCTCCCCTTCCTTGACGAGTACGGTTTCCCCTTTGATCACTATCTTTCCCTTTTCGATTGCTGTCTTGAGGCCAACTTTCTGGAACTCGCTTATCATAGGGCCTGGCGGAAAGCTTGTAACTAGCTCTTCCACTACAATGTCCCTTGGGGCGATCTCCCCTCCCTTTGCAGGGGAGTCCTGCCTTGTGTTGAACAGCATATCATAAATTTCCTTGGGATCCTTGTCAGAAGTGAGCAGGGCAATCTGACCCTCGCTGTAATCCTTAAGAGACTCTATTTTTTCCTTCTTCACCTGTTCCAGGGCGTTAAGGAAGAGCCTTCTCCTTACTACACGCAGGTTTACCTTTCCCTTCAGCTCCCTCCTGATGTTCTGGAGCTGCTTGTTTCTTATGCCTGTTATGTCAACCAGCGCGACTACAGGCTTGCTCTCTATTTCCTGCCTGAGGTCTTCGACAGTTTCTACTTTCCACTGGGCAACCTTGGCCTGATATTCGCTCATTTGTATTCCTCCATCTTAAGTTTAACAGCCTTGCCCATGGTCGTCTTGACATAAACAGAATCAATGTTGTTGTAGCCTTTTTCAAGCCTGCCCACAAGCCTTGCTAAGACAGCATCGACGTTTTCCGCGATATCTTCGTCGCTCATTTCCCTGGTCCCGACGGGCACGTGGAGCGTCTTTTTGTCCCTGCTCCTTGCTCTGACGGTCTGTTTCAGGTTTGCTATGAGTGATGACGGGTCCTGTCCAGGCGGCAGTGGCCTTGGCATCTTGCCCCTCGGGCCCAGTACCTGTCCCAGGGACTTACCAATGGTTGCCATAAGAGTGGCTTCGGCAACAAAGAAATCTACATCTCCGGCCAGTTTCTTGAACTCTTTCTTATCGTCCGCAAATTTTGATACGTCTTCCGGGCCGTACATATAGTCTGCTGAGTTCTTCGCCTTTCCCCTCATCTCTTCTGTTCCTATGACAGCGACTTTGTACTTTCTTCCTCTTCCCTTTGGAAGCATTATCTCTTCGTTGAGCCTGTTCTTCGGATCGCTAAGGTCAACCTCCTTCAAGTTGATTGCAACCTCAACGCTCTCCGGGAACTTTCTCTCCTTGGAGTTTTGCTTCGCTTCCTTAACAGCTTCTATTGAAACACTGTTTGCCAAATAAATCACCAATCCGTAGTTTTAGCGAGCACAAGCTCTCCTACAGTCTAAATCTCGATTTTTCCGTTCTTAATAAGTGTTTGTATCTCCATCGGATCCTTGCCGTCCACTGTCACACCCAGTGACACGCACGTTCCCAACACTTCCAGAACCGCACCCTTGAGGTCGTATGCCATCATGCCGTCCACTTTGGCTTCTGCAACCTTCTTTATGTTCTCTATGGTGGCATTTCCTGCAACAGCTTCCTTTCTGCTTGAAGCGCCTTTTGCTATGCCCACTTCCTTCTTCAGGAGTGCAGAGGTTGGCGGAATTCCTACCTTAATTTCATACTCCTTTGTGTCCGGGTTCGTAACTGTAACTGTAACTGGAACCTGCATTCCGTCGAATGCCTTCGTTTTCTCATTGATTTCTTTTATGATCTGACCAAGATTAAGTCCAAGGGGACCAAGAGCGGGACCAATTGGCGGGCCCGTAGTGGCTTTTCCTCCTTCGACCATGGTACTGACTGATTGTGCCATTTATTTTACACCCACTTGTGCCGTCGTTAATGGTAAATACATTTTTTAACCTTTTCATTTGGGAGGAGATCACATAGCCCGGGTGAATATATTTATCATTTGTATGATAACCTCCAGTCTCCAAGTCAGGATGAGGGAATTCAATGAATGTTGTGATAGAGGACGGCAGGCGCCTAGACCGATTCAGCTACAGAACCAGGGTTCTGGTGGACATTTACAGGTCAACCTCTACCATACCAATTCTGCTCAGGAATGGCGCGAGCGAGATTATTCCCACTGAATCCCTGGCAGAAGCAAGAGAAATCAAGCAGAATCGCCCTGATTGCATCATAATAGGGGAAAGATTCGGCTTCAAGGTGCCGGGCTTCGACTACGGGAATTCGCCCTCTCAACTGCTGAACAAGGATTTTAGCGGGAAAGTGGTAATTTTCACTTCCACAAATGGCACCAAGGTGCTCAAGAAAATAGTGGAGGGAGGGAATGTCTTCATCGGTTCATTCATAAATGTGGATGCAACCTACAACGCCATCAAGGATGAGGAAAGCGTTTCCATAGTGACTTCCAACAGGCCGGACGGGAGGGCAGAGGAGGACTACCTCTTTGCGGAATTCCTGATGAAAAAACTCAAGGGAGAGGAGCCATCGCTGACTGAATATGTGAGATTAGTAAAGAAAAGCTCAGGCTCACGCTGGCTCAAAGTAATGGGTTTCTGGGGGGACATATCGGCTTCGCTTACGCCGAACCTTGTGAATTTCCCCGTGGTTTACAGGGACGGGAAGATTGTCAGATCTCAATGAAATCACCCTCGGTCAGTTCTGACCCTCTGCTTTCTGCCAGGCTAGACAGCAGCATTTTTGCCCACCGGAGCTTCTTCTTCTTGACCGCAGGATCAGAAGGCTTTTTCCTGTTGGGGTTTTTGAAGTCGAACCCAACGAGAGTAATACTGGATGCGCCAAACAGGTCTGCAATAAAAGCCGCCCTGTCACCGTCGGTGAATCCACCGAAGTTGAATATGTTCCAAAGCGGCATATTCTGTGTTGTGCCGCATACCTGAAAACCTTCAGCCGGAACGATTGATCCAAGCTTGTCCATATTGTCACCATGGGCATGCACGATCAGTGTTGTTCCTTCTGTTCCGCATTTCCTGATCTTCCCAATGTTTCCGTCCAGGTCGGTGACAATATACTCCGGGCAGCTTCTCCCGGAAAGAAATGTATCAATTGCAGAATCGGCAACGATGACGTCATTTCGCGGAATGCTGCCAAGAAGCCCTTCAAGGCTGGGCCCGTTTCCAACTATTGTAACCTTCTTTCCACCCATCCCTTGAAGGCTTGAAGCGGAAGACTTAGTCCCTAGCAGGGCAGATAACTCAAGAGACGAAACATAATCCCTCGCAGGGTCAAAGTTGAAATCTTCAACTATCTGCGAGTAAAATCTCCACCAGTCCCGAAAGTTCATTTTTCGTCAAAGAAACTGGAATTTCCGCCGGATGACCCAACCGATCTGGAAGAGTCCCCTGACTGGCTGTAATACCTGTGAACCATTGAGGAAAGCATGGCTATGACCAGCCCCATTACAAGGAAGAATACACTTACAACCGCAAATGAAAATGTTACGAACCCGAGTATGAACCGGATGTAGTTCAGCATTCCGTATACTATGAAAGCTATTGAAAGGGAAAACATCAACCCATACCATATGCGCTGAATTCCTGCTTTCCTGGATGAGGCCATATCGACCGCTGTTCCGACTTCCCTTGCAAAGACGGCTGCGTAAATCCACCACGTGAAGAGTGAAAGGAATATTAGCAGACCATCCAGTGCGTTGTGGTTTGATCTTCTGGCTATCACAAAGCTGGAGGCAAGCCCCGCGAATATAAGCATTGATGAAATGACGTATGAGAGGAAAAGTATCCTAGTTTCCTGGGCATATTCACGCACAGACCCGAGTAGCTTCTTTGCAAATTTTCCCAATTCGAAGCCTCTTTCGACGAAATAGGCTCCAAGTACGATTGTGACAAAGGTGATTGCTCCGAGGCTGGGGTCCACAAATTGAACTTTTGCTGCGATTACTGAATACAGAATGAAGCCAAGTGAAACTATCCCGTAAGTCAGGAAAACAAGGCCAAGAGGAATGATGAACTTGTTAACAAGCTTCTTGTCCTTAAGCCCCCTTACTATGTAATAGTACAGAGACTCGATGTTCTGGTTGTGCCTGACCATTATGTGCTTTACATACCTGATCTTGATTCTTGAGACAAGCACCGGAACTATATAGTCATCCTCGGCTCCGTCCGTCACCAGAATTATGTCGTCAAAGCTCCCCCTCTGCAGAATCACGTCAAGCTGTGTGCCTAGAATTTCATCGGAACGTGTCCCTACATCAGCATCCCCTGTGATTAGGCCGATGTCAACATCCTTGCCCTGGCTCTGAAGCTCCTCATAATGCCTAATTGCCCCGAAGAGCGCATTTGCATCAGAGTCTTCTGGATCATTGGTGATAAGCTTTATTGCAGCGTTATAACACTCAGCATACCCAAGAATAGGCCCTGTGATTCCTACCTTCTCTCCGAAGTCGTTATCCCTGTCCACATTCAGTATGAGTGTTTTCATATAGATCGAGTGTCAGCCCACTGTTGCCAGTTGTATCAGTGTTAATTGGTATTTAGGCTTTATCGATTGAAGCATTGCATACAATCATGCCTACACACTGTTTGTCAACAGACGGTAAAGTAAACATCAAATTTCAGAATATAAATGTATTGAAGTTTTAGATTATTCAAAAGCTGGGTCCTGCCAGCGGCCGCATTGCACACCGGCGTCTCCCATAACTGTCTCCCAAGCAATTGGCAGTTTAGAAAGAATTAGTCACTTGATAATGTAATATCCTGCACTCTTCTGTCTTGCCACTCTTTTGATGTAGCCATTCTTCTGGAGCTCCTGAAGGGCCGCAGAAACTATCCCCTTTCCCAAAGAAGCTGCCTTCATCACGTCATCGGCGGTTTTGAGCTTGTCTTCCGATATGGCCCCAATTTTCTTCAACGCGTCATATGCCTTCTTGGCGTTGCCTGACATTTCGGACATTTTAATCCCCGCTTAAATAATCGCTACCGGTTATTTATTTGTTTTTCGCATTTATCTTGGACCCCTGAACATGAGAGCCGCCCGCAAGTTTTCAGTCATCGCCGATATTTCGCCTCCTGCGCCCATTACAGATAGTTTTTTATTGTAAGCGTTTTTATAGATTTGTCCGGGCCGGAATGCGACCACAAGTATGTAACATGCCGGTGCCCTGTTTTAGCCGGCTTCCGATGTATTTCGTCAATTGTTGAAATGAACTTCGTTAATTTTTATATAGTACCTGAAACTTCCACAAATAGGTGCTTTAATGTCAGGCATAGTATCATACGGCTCATATATCCCCAAATACAGGATAAGGCCAGAAGAAATAGCAAGGGTATGGGGAGAGGATGCCGAGAAGATAAAGAACGGAATATACGTTATAAGCAAATCAGTCCCTTCCCCTGATGAAGACGTGGCCACCATATCGGTGGAAGCTTCCAGGAACGCGCTTAAGAGAAAGAACATCAATCCGAAGGAAATTGGGGCGATCTACATAGGTTCGGAGTCCCATCCGTACGCGGTAAAGCCTACGGCGACAATAGTCGCATCTGCGCTTGGTGTTGATTTCAACCTATTTTCAGCTGATTATGAGTTTGCATGCAAAGCCGGGACGGCCGGCATGCAGAACGTCAAAGCCATGGTGGATGCAGGGAATATAAGGTATGGAATGGCCATTGGTTCGGACACCTCACAGGGCGCTCCGGGAGATGTGCTGGAATATACCGCATCCGCAGGCGGCACTGCATTCCTCATCGGAAAGGAGAATGTCATAGCCGAGATCAACCATA
The DNA here is from genome assembly GCA_046703705.1 of Thermoplasmataceae archaeon. Classification (GTDB taxonomy): domain Archaea; phylum Thermoplasmatota; class Thermoplasmata; order Thermoplasmatales; family Thermoplasmataceae. The sequence goes on along the minus strand of JBJKST010000027.1, from coordinate 10,480 downwards.
CTGCTTCTGTAACATCCGATACTCCGGACTTCTGGAGAAGAGAGGGGCAGCCATACCCGACCCACGGTGAAAGATTTACGGGCGAGCCTGCATATTTCAAGCACACAAAGGCAGCTGCCAATCTGATCATGGAAATGGCCGGAACCAAGCCGGAGGACTACGATTACGCTGTTTTCCACCAGCCTAACGGGAAATTCCCAACGAGGGCAGCCAAGATGCTGGGCTTCAAGGAAGAGCAGTACAAGGACGGCCTGCTTACGCCTGTTATAGGAAACACATATTCCGGGGCAATGATGACAGGGCTCTCTTCAATACTTGACAAAGCAAAGCCCGGCGACAGGATACTAGCCGTTTCCTTTGGCTCCGGTGCGGGTTCGGACGGCTTTGACATCACAGTCACAGACGAAATAAGCAGGATGGATCGCCGCGCAGCCCCAACGATCCAGGACATGCTTGACAAAGTGAAGTGGGTCGATTATTCAATTTATGCGAAATTCAAGAAGAAAATAGTGGTGGGTGAGAACGTTGAGTGATGTTTACATTATAGGTGCAGGCGAGACCAAATATGGCGAGCTCTGGGAAAGGTCCCTCAGGGAGCTTGCAGTTGAAGCGGGGCTGAAAGCCATAGAAAATGCAGGAATATACAGCAGGGACGTTCAGATTCTTTACGGGAGCAACAGCCTGGCTGGAACCATAAACGGACAGGAGAACATAGGATCTCTTATTTCCGATTTCGCCGGAATAGCCCACAACAATATTCCCGCAGTAAGGGTGGAGGCCTCGTCCGCATCCGGAGGGGCTGCCCTCAGGGAGGCGTATCTGGCAATCAAGTCGGGCGAGTATGACCTGATCATGGTTGGCGGAGTCGAGAAGATGACCGACATTTACGGGAATGAACTCCTGGACATGATGGGATCCATCCTTGACAGAGAATGGGAATCGTTCTTCGGAGCAACACCTGCAGCACTGGCGGCCATAGTTGCAAGAAAATACATGAAGGATTTCAGCGTTGAGAAAGATGCCCTTTCCATGATTTCGGTCAACGACCATGAGAATGCCTCAAAGAATCCCAATGCACAGTACAAGAACAAACTGACACTGAAGCAGGCAATGGGAGCCACAAACGTGGCAGAGCCCTTGAACCTTATGGACTGCAGCCCAATCAGCGACGGTGCGTCGGCGGTTCTGCTTGCTTCGGAAGAATACCTGAAGAAGAACAAGCTTGAGGGCGCGAAGATCCTTGGCTCGGGAATTTCCCAGGACTACTTTGCAGTGCACAACCGGGAATCCATCTATACGCTGAATTCAGCAAAGCTCGCAGCAAGGGATGCCCTGAAGAAAGCCGGGAAGAAGCTTGATGATATATCCATAGTGGAGCTCCACGACTCATACAGCATATATGGGCTCCTGGAGCTTGAGGATCTGGGATTTGCCGAGAAAGGCAAGGCCAAGGATCTTGTATATGAAGATATCAAGGCCACGGGAAGGATTCCTGTAAATACCTCTGGCGGGCTCAAGGCCAAGGGATACCCCCTGGGAGCAGCAGGAATATCTCAGGCAGTCGAGGCCTACCAGCAGGTGATGGGAAAGGCTGACCAGAGGCAGGTAAAGGGTGTTGAGAATGTGATGCTCCACAATATGGCAGGAACAGGCTCTACATCTGTTGTGCATATAATAGGAGGGGAATAAGATGGGTGAGCTTTCAAGGTTCTGGAGAGAGAACGACCACAGGTACAGGCTGGTGGCCCACAGGTGCGGAAACTGCGAAAAAGTGTATTTCCCTCCCAGGGATATCTGCCCTACCTGCCACAGGGAATCAATAGGAAAAATGCAGCCCTTTGACCTTTCGGGAAAGGGTGAGGTTGTTTCGTACACCATAGTCCATGAAGCCCCGACACCGTTCACCAGGCAGAAGCCGTACATACTGGCAATAATCAAGCTGGACGAAGGGCCATCACTCACCGGCCAGATAGTTGACTCGGACCCGGAAGAAGTTGACATGGGGAAGAGGGTGCATTCCGTCTTCAGGAAAGTTGCTGAGGATGGAAAAAGCGGCATTATACAGTACGGGTACAAGTTCGTGCTGGACTGATCTTCCGGCATGCAATAAAAGAAATATACCCCAAATTCTTTCTTTTTTTCATGAACAGCAAGGGTTCCCTATACAGCAGTACCTTGGATCTCTACCTGAACTGCGAGGTGGAGGATGGGGCTGCAATACGGCTATTCGTTTCCAGGGAGCCGGCATTTACCGAGACAATGGAAGAGATACTCCTGATGGCAGAAGAATACCTGTCCGGCAAGGATGTCGATCTCCTATCCATACCTGTGAGAATGAAGGGCACGGAATTTCAGAAGAAGGTCTGGGAGGCACTGAGGAGGATTCCGAAGGGACAGGTCATGTCCTATTCTGAAATTGCAGAAAGGGTAGGGAAACCAAATGCAGCAAGGGCCGTAGGCAATGCTGTCGGGTCCAACCATCTTCTGCTGCTGGTCCCCTGCCACAGGGTTGTCTCCAGGAACGGAATAGGCGGATTCTCTGCAGAAGGCGGAATTGAGACAAAGAGAAAAATACTGAGGGCGGAACAGTAGATCAATTTCAACACGCAGCGGCATCCAACGTTTTTCTGTCTGCTGCAGCCGGTTTTTAGCCTGAAAGAATTGGTAATGTTTTTGTACCGCCCGGTTATGATGAAGCCATGGTTGCAGAAGGTCCTGAAGATGACCTGCTTCTGGATCCGTTCAGGGAAGTCCGGAAGCAAACCCGATCAAGGTGGGGCACTTTCTTCAGATTCCTGGTATACACGACCTTCGCAATCGCCTTCCTGTTTCTTTTCATCAGCATAGTGCTTGTTCTCGACCCGGCCTGGGGGGCAAGCCTGACACAGCCCGTAAATCCATTCTTCTTTGTTTTCCTCGCAATATTTTTCCTGCCTCCTGTGGAGCTTCTGTCCGTTTTTATCGTGATGTTCGCCCTTTACATCGTATTCTTTATTGCGATCATATACCAGAGCGGCAGGGAAAGGAAGAAAAACGTCCTCGACACCCCAATTGGGTTCTTCGTGGCTGCTGCCACAGCCGTTGAGCTGGTGGCGCTCATCATCAGCCAGATTGAAAGCCACTTTGGAACACCCGTTGGCGGTGGAGGAATTGACAGCCAGCTCCAGAACAATCCTCTCCTTGGCTATATGAGCCTCATTTACGCCCCCTTTGTGGAGGAGTTGGGGTTCAGGATTCTGCCGCTGGGGGCATACAGCTTCTTCCTTGTTCTTTACGCATCGGCACGAATGCACAGATATTCCCTCAAGGATGCCCTTATGGCGATACTGCTGCCGGGCCATATGAGAAGGAAGTATGATTTGAGATTGGGTGGTGTGGATTGGATCCTCATATTGGCCACGAGCCTGATTTTCGGATATGCCCACATATTCTTCGGCGCCTGGGACTGGGGCAAATTCATTCCCGTGTTTGTCACCGGAGTTGCCCTTGCAATTGGGTTCCTCAAGTTCGGGGCATATGTTGACATTCCTTTCCACTGGTTCTTCAACGGTTTCCTTACTGTCTTTTACCTTGACCAGTCTCTCTTGATTCCGATTGGCCTCCTCACGCTTTGGATACTGTTTGTTGGGGCCGTAAGCATCGTGGCCATTGCAGTATATGCAAAATCAAGGGGCGGCGGGACTACGTCGCCTGCCTAGCTTTGCCTTGCGACTCTCTTGCCGCTGATTGAGTACTTGCCGCTGAGTATGAGGCCTATGGCATCGACAAGAGCCTCGTGTTCAACGGGATGTATCCTTTCTGCCAGAGTTTCTGGCGTGTCATTATCCCTCACTTCCAGTGTCCTCTGTTCAATTATGGGTCCACCGTCTATTTCAGTCGACGCAAAATGCACGGTGCAGCCGGTTACCCTTGCACCGCTCCCTATTACGGCCTTGTGCACCCTGTTCCCGTAGAAGCCTTTTCCCCCGAAACAGGGAAGAAGGGAAGGATGTATGTTGATTATCCTGTTTTCGAATCGTTCAATGAAACTGTCCGGAAGTATCTTCATGAATCCTGCGAGGACAATAAGGTCAGGTGCGTTGGAATTGAGAATTTCAATGATATCATGGAAATATGTTTCCCTGTTCTCTGCGGTTCTCGACATGCATATTGCCTTAATGCCATGCTTTTCAGCCCTTTTCAGGGCATAGGCATCACGCTTGTCAGATATCACGACTGCTATCCCTGCATTCAGCCTGCCCGATTCTATTGCATCTATGATCGCCTGCAGATTCGTTCCGTTTCCTGATGCGAGGACGGCCAGTCTTTTCATCGCCATTGCCTATCCGTTATGTGAAAAAAATACTTTGCGATTGCCGGGTGAAAAAGGGAAATGCCAATGGTGCTTTCGCTACCGGGCTTGGGTTCTACGATGCCTTAATATAAAAGAAGCAATGCTCATATTGACTTTCATACAGAGTGTCTTCAAATGCTAGATATATGGATTGAAAAATACAGGCCAAAGAACCTCTCTGAAGTACACGGCCAGGAAGAGAACATTCGCAAGCTGAAATCTTTCGTCAAGGCAGGCGAACTACCGCACATTATATTTGCAGGTCCTGCCGGAACAGGAAAGACGTCTGCTGCGCTGGCCCTTTCCATTGAGCTTTTCGGCGAGGATTACAAGCAGAACCTGCTTGAGCTGAACGCATCAAACGAGCGGGGAATCGATGTCATAAGGGAAAACGTGAAGGATTTTGCAAGAATCAGGCCATCGAATCCACTTGGTTTCAAGATCATATTCCTTGACGAAGCCGACCAGTTGACGTCGGAAGCCCAAGCCGCCTTGAGGAGAACAATGGAACTGTATTCCTCAACAACCAGGTTCATATTTTCCTGCAATTACTCTTCCCAGATAATTCCGCCCATACAGTCCAGGACCGTGGTAATGAGGTTCCGGCCCCTTACCCCGGAGCAGATGAAGAACAGGCTGAATGAAATAGCCCAGAAAGAAAATTTCACAATAGACGAGGATTCCCTTGCGGCAATCACGGAAATATCCGAGGGGGATATGAGGAAGGCCCTCAACATACTGCAGGCAATTTACTCCTCCGGAGAAGTTTCTGCGCGCAGGATTTACGAGATTGCTGGGTATGCCCAGCCGTCGGAGTTCAAGAAACTGCTTTCTACGGCAATATCCGGCCTGTTCGATGAGGCAAGGGACGTTCTTGACCGCATGCTGATAGAGGACGGGCTTTCAGGAATGGACATAGTAAAGGGGCTTCATTCCTTTGTGAGGAGAGAGCCCATTGGGCCCAGGCAGAAGATAGAGATCATAATGGCCCTGGCTGAGGCAGAATTCAGGATAGTTGAGGGGTCAAGCGACAACATACAGCTTGATGCATTGCTGGCCAAGATTGCCTATATAGGAAATGAATACAGCTAAACAGAAGGGCTATTCGAAATCAAAAAGGTCCATTTTGTCCTTCTTTTTCGGCTCTGTTTTCTTCTTTGTCTTTTCAGGCTCATAGGTAGTCTCATACCTCTTAATGTTGGATTTCATGCTTGTTTCCTTCCTGAGGCTGGAGTAATAATAGCCCGTATCCCGTGACCCTTCGTAAAGGAGTATGAAAACATCACCCGCGTGCTTCCTTCCGGTTCTTCCCCGGCGCTGGATTGACCTTATTTCGGACGGGACGGGCTCGTAGAAAATCACCCTGTCCGTGCTTGGTATGTCAAGGCCCTCCTCCGCAACGCTGGTGGCCACCAGAACATTGTATTTTCCCTGCCTGAAGTCATTGAGTATTTCTTCCTGCATCTTCTGGTTCATGCCTTCGTCGTCTTCCTTGCTGGCCTGACCCACAAACCTCACCGGGCGAATGTGCCTGGAATTTTCCCTGAAATATGTTGTGAGGATGTCCGAAGTCTTCCTGAAGTGAGTGAATACGATTATTCTTGAGTCTGGGTTCTGCGTCAGCACCTCCTCGCTGAGGTCCATGGCCGCCTTCATTTTGGGGTTGGATTTCTCAGTCTCCACGTAACTCCTGAGCTTTGTCATGAGTAGCTCGAAGTCATCGCTGTTCCTTAGAATGTTGGCAGTCCTCTTCAGTGTCTTCTCCTCGCTGTTGAGTATGCTCAGTATGTAGTCGTAGGCGATCTGTACCCCCTGGCTCTCCAGATACTCGATGGCATAGTCAATGCGGATGGCAGCCGAAAGGTATGGTATGAATGAGAACAGGGCCTTCTCCCCTCCCTTTGCCCTTTCTATGAGCTCAGGGATCTTTGAGGCAAGGACCTTCCTTGACATGTTGGTCGCCCTCAGAATCTGCTGTGACTTCAGCTTGTTCACGAGCTGGTTGAATAGCGCCTTTAGGTATGGAGCAGTGTCGGTTACACTCTTTGGCAGCCTTATCTTGACAACGTTCAGCTTGATCTCATTCACATATTTGCTGACATCGGGTGAGTTCTCGTCCTTGATCAGCACTTTCTCAATCCCGAGGGCCTTGGTTACTTCGTCAAATTTCTTCCTGTCACCACCTGGGCTGGCGGTGATGGCAAGTATTAGCCTCTTTCTTGCCTCCAGGAAACTCGAGGCGACGTGCACATAGGCATAGTTTCCAGTAGCCCTGTGCGCCTCGTCAAAAACTATTATTCCAAACTTGGAAATATCAACGGTTCCGTTCCTGAGATCGTTGCTTACTACCTGGGGAGTTGAGACTACTACCCTTGAAGAGACCCATTTTACAAGCCTGTCCTCATTATCCACTTCTCCTGTGAATTTTGTTATCTCGTTTTCATTCAGGGAAAGCAGCTTCTTCAGGGTATCATAATGCTGGCCCACCAGAGGCTTGGTTGGGGCGAGAAATAGTGCCTTTACTGGCCCATCCTCAAGGACCTTTGCAATTACCATTGCCGCAATTATGGTCTTTCCCAAGCCGGTGGGAAGAACAATGAGAGTGTTCTGGTTAACCGCTTCGACATAAAGATTCATCTGGTATTCCCGCGGCTCTATGACCTTTCTTGACAGAAGCGGATTCTCCACACCCTTCAATGTTCACTAAATATAAAAAATAGTCAGATTGGATTTGGCAAATGACGATAACCTTATAATATCTCCATTTGCATACATTGCTGATTTTGATGCTTGAAATGCCCAGGTTTGAAGTGCTTGATTCCCAGGAGAAGCTGAAGAGTCATTTTAAATATATTTCCAAGACTGGAACTTGGGTCAGTGGAATAAGCTCATCGCAGGTTGATGAAACAGCAGCCCGCATAGTTGAATGGACCCCAGGGTCAAGGAATAATATTTTCATGGTGAAGAGCCAGGACAGCAGGCACAGGGATGCGACTGCCTTCCTCATACTTAGTAAGCTTATTTCTGATGGAAAGAGAGTGCTGGTTCCAACCCTGAATGAGGGAATTGTTGATGAACAAGGTCTGTTCGGAAATAGGGACGTCCTGTTCCTAAATGCAGCAGAAAGCAGGAATAACCAAGATATGGGTTGGGAGGAGCAGAGCAGACTTCTGGGTGAAATCTGGAGCGGCAAAGCCAATGCCAAATTATTAAACATCCCCATTTTAACGGTAAGCGGTCTTGAAGAGGAAGATCCAGGTGAAAGAAAGTTATCCCTTGACCTTCCAGGGCATAAGGCTCCAGCCAAGAGAATATGGCAGTTCACACTGGCAGCTGGGTTTTTTTTATTTGCAGCAGAATTTTTTCTCATGGCCATAAGCAACGGCATAAGAGGAGGTCTTGGACTCACGGGTTCTGGATATTTGGGGGCCTATCCAAACCCATTGATGAATTTCCTGGTCTATGGTTATGTGCGGACTTCGCCCTACGATTCAATAAACATTTACCCCTTTTTTACTATCTTTGGAATTGCCTTAATTCTGATATCAAGAAGATTCGTTGACCGAAGGACCTACAGGTTTTTCATCAATGGAACTGTTCTATGGATCATTGGCGGCATAGCTGTAACGCTTTTATTCAACTTCATCTTTTTTGGCCCTTTCAGCAGCAATTTGTTTTCGAGAACAACACCGGCCTTAATTTATGAAGTGGGAGTAAATTCCTGCATGACTTTCTTCTTTTCGCTGGCCTATGCCTTATTCATCGTCAGATTTGCATCCAGCAAGGAAAAAATTCTTCTCACATTTGTGTCGGCAGGTTATGTTGCTGCTACAATTTTCCAGTCAACTCTCCTTGGCATGTTCGGCCCTGGCACGGTTATCAGGCCGGGATATGCTATTATGCCAACTGTGTTACAGATTCTGATCTTTCTTCTGTTAACAGTCGTGTTCTTGGGATACTTCTTCCTGTTTTTGAGATCTGGCCAGAACCCCGGGAGGAATAGGGCGGCCGATGACAGAATTGCCACTTAAATCGGTTCGCGACCTTGGATAAGAACTGCGGCCCTAGGCTGTAAAGGGGAAGCGGGCCAATGCTGCCAAATGGCTCGATAACTTAAACCGGTGTCTCTTGCCAAGCGTTTTATAATGGGTGAGATATTTGCAAAGCATGCCTAGCATAGAACTCATGAGGATAACTAGCAGAACACTTGCAAAAAATCCACTGAATGATCCTGCCGAAAGGGACCTGGTCCTGTTCAAGCCTGACGAGGTCAAGGAAGGAGCTCCCCTCCTCATAGGTCTCGCTGGTTTCGGGGGAGGAGCCAGAAGCTTCCTCAATTTTTCGCCCCTTTCAACAAATTTCACAGACGTTGTTTCCAGTTTGAGAAAATCCGGAAAACTCAAGGACGCCGTGATAGCCATACCTGATTGCTTCACCAGCTACGGCGGGAACCAGTATGTAAATTCAAGCGCAATGGGAAATTACGAGGACTTCATCATAAAGGAGCTTATTCCTGAGATGAAGGAAAGGTTCAAGACAGGCAAGACAGGAGTATTTGGCAAATCCTCCGGTGGATTCGGATCATACACACTTGCCGTTCACAACCCCGATGTCATCAGCGGTTTCGCTGACCATTCGGGGGATGCGGGTTTTGAGTACTGTTATTTCCCTGACTTTCCCAACACAATAAAGGAGTTCAGGAAAGCTGGTGGCCCAAAAAAATGGTTCGAGCTTTTCCAGAAGAGCGTCAACAAGTCTGCAAAGAAGTTCATGGAGCCGCTTAACATACTTGCCATGGCTGCCTCTTACACCCCCAATGTGGATTCGGAAAGCATGGGGATAGATTTCCCGTTTGACCTGAATACCGGTGAGCTTCTGGATGACGTATGGGAGAAATGGAAAAAGTTCGATCCCGCAAGGACCATATCCTGGAATCTGCAGAAAATGAGGGAAATGGACGCCGTTTACCTGGACGTTGGCTCCGAGGACGAGTTCAACATTAACATAGGAATGAGAAAAATGCACAGGGTGCTGGAAGACAGCAAAGTGGACCATTTCTTCGAGGAGTTCGAGGACGGGCACTTCAGCATTTCATACAGATATGAGAAGTCTCTTGCCTACCTTGCAGAAAGGCTTGCGTAATCAATAGAAAGACCGGAGAATATGCAAAAATTAACTAACACTTCCCTGATAGGGTGCAAGGGGAGTATATAGGGCCGGTAGATCAGTGGTAGATCGCTTGCTTCGCAAGCAAGAGGTCTCGGGTTCAAATCCCGACCGGTCCATTCATAACATAATCGTTTCTGTCATTACCGGTTTTTTGCGGTCTGGTATCGAGTCATATTCTGTTGAATGCAGAACAAAAATTAGAATTCTGAATCTAAAGAATATTATTGGTCCAATAATTGCATATCGGTTACATACGTAATAGGTGGCATCAATGAACATTAGATTGGCAACTCCAAAAGATGAGAAGGAAATCTCCATTCTGATATCGCTTTTCAGAGCTGAACTCAAAAGACTGAAAGGTACAGAATCGGCGCCCGACATTGAACGGGCAAAGGTGGATTTTAGAGAATATGTTTCTGCAAAATACCCCATTTTTGTTGCGGAAGATGGGGAGGGGAAGGTGAATGCCTACCTAGTATGCAAGATAATCGATGATGTGGTCTGGGTGGAATCTCTTTTTGTGTCAGAACAAGAGAGGAGAAAAGGCATCGCTACAAGTCTGTATCACGAGGCGGAAAAACTGGCACAAGAGTTGGGTGCTTTGACACTTTATAACTGGGTCCATCCCAACAATGACAAAATGATTTCTTTCCTTTCACGATTAGGTTATGATGTGCTAAATCTCATTGAGGTCAGGAAAAAACTGAACAACGAGGTAACAACAGGCACAGTTAAAGTGGGTGACCACAAATATAATTACTGAGTTCTTAGCAATTGAAAGCAACAAAAGCCCGAACTCGATCCGTAACACCAGATAACTTCTACCTTTCTTTCTACCGATTCACTAGAATTCAACCAATAGTTCCTATACGAGAAAACTTTATACTATCGAACACTATAGATAACTGTGACCATTTCAACAATACAGGTAAAGGAAGAGACCAAGAAGACGTTGCAGTCCATGAAACTGCATCCTAG
>JBJKST010000026.1:0-45339 GCA_046703705.1 Thermoplasmataceae archaeon | reverse complement strand
GAACACCTTGATCCCGTTCGAATTCAGATAATCCATGAATTCTTCCTTCTTCACGGTTGTAAATACATTTGTATGTTATAAAACATACTTTTTTATGGATAAATACATACAAATGTACAATGAGCATAATTACAGAGATAGTTCAACCATGCTTTCAGTCACCAAGGACTTTGAGCTGGACAAGGATGTTCCAATCAAATTGAGGTGAACGATTTAGCCTTAAAATCCCGCATTCGGGCAGCCACATCGAATCATTTCAATTTTCGCAGCTTTAGGAGACCGCACACCACAATCTATTCCAGCCCTGCAATCCCGCCGGTCAGTTTCCGGCCAACGCCGAGTAAATCCTTTTCTCTATCTCTTCACTCAGGGACTCAATCACGCTTATCTTGTCTTGGAGGTCCCCTATCTTGTGTGAAATCTTCTTTGAAATGACTATTTGCTCTTCAAGCGTAGGCAGCGGTATTTTCATGCTAAGCAGGTCGTATCGGTTGACTCTGGGCTGTCTTTTGCCCGATATCAGGAATCTTGTCGCCTCCAGAAAAGATTCGCTGAGCATTGCGTATTGTATGTAATCCAGATGGCTGCCTTCCCTTATTCTGAATCCCAGGAATTCGGTGGTGCCGATCAGGGGTTTGTCCTTTTCATTCTGTATTATGTGGCCAAGGAAGGGATCAATCTTTGACACCAACAGATCGGAGTCACCAAACATGACTTTGTCAGAATCTATCCTGTCAATGTATTCCATGTTGACAATCGTTCCGGTCTTAGGGAGAACATCTTCCTTGTCGACAAGGATCATGCTTTCCTTAAGGAAACCCTTGCCCATGAGAGGCATGTTTGCAGGGGAGAGAGAGACAGCAAGCGGCTTTGAGTTTTCACCATTGCGGAACACTTCTCCACCAGTCTCCTTGAAGAACCTTGTATATTTCGCATCACACCTCAGGTTCTTCCTCCTTCCAAGGTCAGAAAATCTTGCCGAGAAATTCTTGACGGAGAAATCATCCTGGATTCCATTCCTTTGTGCCCCGATTTCCTCGGAGAAAACCTGATCTATCAGCTTTGGAATATCAGGTATGGAATTTCTTATTTCCACAATCCTGGCATCAATTTCCTCAACTTCACGCACAACTGCTTCCTGAACGCCGGTTGGAACATCCGGTATCCGCAGCCTCAGGAGGTCCCTCGGATAGTATGCAGAAATGCCTATACCTCTGGTAAGATGCTCATCGAGAATTTTCTTGAAAAAACGGCTTCGCATAACATAGTAAAGAAATTTAACCCGAAACCTTGCGTTCCTCTGCCTGAGAATCAGGAAGCCATTGCTCCATGCAAAATCAGAATAACCATCCCTGGCAAGTATAGTTGGAGATTTTGCACCCATTAGCTTTGAAATAATGATGTCGTCAGGACTAACCGCCATTTCTATCCTGTCCGGATGATTTTCAAGCGTAACCTCTTCTGAACCGAGTATTTCCCCCTCATCAGAAAATAGGGTGGAATCAGTTGCCATTCCTGCATATGTCTTATCGTCTTCATAGACGAATTTTTCCTTAGACTCTGCCAAAAAGTCTGAAAGTCCAACGAACGGATATACAGACTCATCAATGATCTTGAATCCCGATTCTGATGTCTTTTCATAGAATTTTTCATCCATGCGCAGGTCAAGATCTAGAGAAAGGTCACTCAGCCTGATCAGGAGGGGGGTGTGGTCCAATCCACTTCCCTCCTCAGGTGATCCAGGATTGTTATGGGATTTTCTGTATCGATGGTGATGAAGGCCTGTCCCCCCTGCGTGCTTTGAGCGTAAAGGTCATTCGGTCTTTTCTTGACTGACCTCAGCCTCTTGTACCCTACCTCTTCGGCGGATGCCATAAATATTGAGTAATCCAGATCAGACGATACCCTTGAAAACACCCACCACTCCTTTTCGATCCTGAATGGGTTGCTGTTGGATAAGATGTCAGAGTATTTCGCCTTCAGGTGCTTCAAGGTTGAGTTTTCCTCACCCGGTTCCATTCCAGAAATCAGCAGTTCGGAAAGGATGTTTCTGAATTCGCTGGCCCTCTGGTATCCTTCCTGGTCCAATCTGGACTGCCCGGATTCTTTCATCATCCTTTTGAACCTGGTTTCAAGCCCTTCGTATTCTTCCTCGTAGTGTTTCCATTTTTCATCAAAACGCTTCACTTCCTCCTCAGGTTTCTTCTGCAGAAACAGTATGGACGTCTTGGTGGAAGTGAATGGCTGGAAGGCAAGGTAGGGAAGCGAAACAACTGCCCTTATCCAGAAATGCTTGTAAATGAATATGCGGAATGCCTTGTTCTCCTTGGTGTCCAGAACGCTTTCGGGAAGCACTGCCCCAACACGCCCATAGGGCTTGAGCAGCTGGTACCACCTCTCAATAAAGAGGTTTTCGGAACTTCCTGTTCCGGCTTTCGTAAAATTCTGCGGCAGCTCCTTTTTAGTCTCCTTGTCCAGGTCTATGCTGAAGGGCGGATTTGTGATAATAACATCAAATTCTTCGTTTACAGGCTTATCGTAGGACTGTGCCCTCTTCTTCTTTTTGAATTTTGGGTGCACAAACCTTGAAAAGTCGGATAATCCATCGCTCGCCTCTATGTTGGCAGATCCGTCGCCGTGCATTATCATGTTGACCTTGGTTGCCAGCGCGAGATCTTCGTTAAAATCCAGACCGAAGATGTAATTTCCAGCCCAGGCATATTTCTTGTGTTCAGGGAAGTTGCTGGCCAGTGTTTCCCTTACACTTTGTGAAGACCTGAAGGCGTTTTCCTCCCTTGCCCTGTTGACAAGAGCGGTCACATTTTTCATGGCCTGGATCAGAAAGGTTCCGGAACCGCAGGATGGATCCAGGATGTAAGGCATCTCCCTTTCTTCGTTTATCTTGGAAACCGAAAGATTTTCGAGGTCAAGTGCGTGAATTATGAAGTCCACTATGTTCTGGTGTGTGAAGAATTGGCCCTTGGATTGCTTGAACTCATCCCAGAGGAATGTTTCAAAGAAATCCCCAAGCAGATCATAGTCATTTTCCGTTAGGGATATGTCCTGGAACTTCTCAATCACAAATTTGATCTTCCTGTCATCAATTGTCTTTTCGCCTATTTTCTTGATGTCCCTTGATCTTGCGTCTTTTCTGTCGACCTTGAGGTAACTCTGCAATGCCTGCCTGTACAGTTCATTCAGCCTTGCAACTGAATCCTTAGTTGGTTCATCTTTCAGCAATTGCCTGTTCTGATGCACCTCTGATACCTGAAAAATCTGGAAGCCGTATGGTTTAGAGTCTTCTGTTTCTTTCTCATCATATATCTTGGAAAGCAACATTTTCATTACAAACAGGAAAATCTCATTTCCCTGGTACCTCCCTCCGCCCCACAGGACATTATGAAGTTCTCTCCTGATTCTGTCAAGCTCGTTCTTTTCAACGTCCTTTCTGAGGTCTGTAAGGCCGCCCTTCGTAAATACGGGTTTCTCTACCTTGCCATAATTCCTTGGTATTGACAGAAGGTTTGGGGTTCCGGAATCCTCCCAGTCATTGTAGGATTCATGCTTGCTGAAGCTAACTGACATGATCCTCTCTTTGACCTCATTTTTCCTCTTGTCCGGATAGGCCGTGTAATAAACAAGATACTGCACACCTTTCTCCAGTTTTGCCACCTCGAAGAGCTGAAACTTCAATGAGTCTTCCATCTGTTTCTCGTACTCGTCAGGGGCCTTTGCTTCTATGATCATAAAGGGCTTGTACTTCTCCTTGTCTTCCCTCACAAGTACATCTATCCTCACACCTTCCTTGTTTCCCTTTCGCCCGATAATTTTCTCTTTCTCGAGTTCAATGCATTGGGGCTTGTATCCGAGGGAGCTAACGAGTTTGGAAACCAGGAAAGCCCTCACTATTTCTTCTGGCGTCAGCTGCCTGATTTTTCTGTGCTGTTTTATTTCTGGGTTGTACCACACTTCCTGGCTTTCCAGGTCCACCTTCACAAACTTGCCATCCGGGTCGAGGACCCTTATCTGCTTCTCCAGCAAAATGTAGTCTTTTTCCAGCAATAACACACTCTCATTAAGGCATAACGCCATCTATTTCAAATTTTCTCACATCTGAACGGGTTAGAAAGCCTTGGAGACCAGAAATAATGGTAAATCGCCTTGCCGGCGATTAGAAATACTGATTCGCATGTAAAAATGAACTGGATAGCAAATAGCATCAAGATTGTACTCTTGAGGTTTCAACCATCTGCGGGCACTGGATTTTCTAAAGGGGAGTGCTCCCCAATCTATCTCCGTGGAACCTGTGCAGCAACCATCTGGATGAATGCTTCAAGATTCCTTGTCTGGAGCCAAACCTGTGCCGGCCCTTCAATGTCCACCATGTAGAGCCCTTCCCCTCCGAGCATTGCCCTCTTTATTCCGAGAAATCTGATGTTGAAGCGTGCACTGGCATTTATTGCAACAAAGTGTCCGTGTTCAATGGATATCTTTTCATTGGGTGCAACATCCAGCTTTATGACGTCACCGAAGAAAGAAAGCCAGGCCTTCTTTCCGGGGCTTCTCTGAAGGGAGACCCAGAATAGCGTGCTGTTTGCAAGGAGAGACCTCACTCCAAGGGATTTCGAGCCTATTTCGACCCCATTCTCGGCAGCCAAGAAACTGTGGCTGTGTGAGAACATATCCTCTTCCAGATCAATTTGGGCAATCTGGCCCGGAAATCTTGGCGCAACAATTGCTTCCCCCGGGGCGGATTCGTAATATAGCTTGTCCATGAACATGCTTGTACCCGTAAGCAAAGACCTCTTAAGGCCTCCAAGAAGGCCACCCTGCCTCTGGGAGGCAAAATTAACACCTTTCAGGCTCGTCACCGTTCCAGGCATAGAGTAAAATTCCTCTCCGCTTTTCAATTTTGTTTTTAGAACAGCATAGCCGCCCTCTGGGTTTAAAATTTCATGCTCCATGGGTCAGGTAAAGCCCTGAAGTTATAAGCTTATCTCCGGGTGTTCCATTCCGAAATTCCTGAAGATACGCTCATAAGAAAGTTTACAAGCGTCAGGCGGAAGAATATAATAATATAAAATGCGATTGGGAACTGCCCTCATGAATCTGGTACTCCCCGTTGTTGCAAGCATACTGATCGTATTCTTTGGATCACTTATTTTTGTGAACGCCATAGAATATGTCGGCGGGCTCCTCAACTGGTCAAAATCATTCATGGGCGCCATAATTTCACCTTTCTTCACATCCTTTCCTGAACTGGTTGTGTTTATTGTTGCCATATTTTCAGCTGACCATGTGCAGGGGCATGACATAGCGATAGGCGTGATATTCGGGGAGCCTTTTATCTCCTCATCCCTCGCGTACACTCTCGTCCTGGCTGCCATTATTGGCTCCCTTTTCATCAGAAAGGGGAGAAGGCGGACCATGGATGTTGATAAGGGACTTGTTTACCCGTACGCTTTTGTTTCGGTCCTGTACCCATTCCTGATACTGGCAGGATACCTTACCAGGAGCCTGAACTTTGTTCTCGGGATAGTTTTCCTTGCAGCATACGTGATTTATGTTTACATAATGTACAAGGAGGAGTCGTCGCTACTGGAAGAGGAGCAGGAAGAACCTTTTCTGGGGAAATTCATGAACCCCAAGTATGCAGCCGTGATACAGCTTGTTGCGGCAATTCTCCTTCTGTACGTGGGCTCAGAAATGATTGTCCACTCAATAAGCGACCTTTCAACTAGCGTAGGCATAGATGCACTTACACTCTCAATAGTCATCATTCCGTTTGCTACCGTCATTCCGGAGACCCTTACAGCAATGATATGGGGCTACCAGGGCAAGGATACGTTTGCAGTTGCATCGCTGGTGGGCGAGAAGGTCCTCTATACTACGCTGTACCCGGGAATAGCCCTGCTGATAATTCCCTGGAGCATCAACGAGAGTGCGGTCATAAGCGTAATCACTGCAGAAGTGATATCGCTCATTTACATATTCTACATCAGAAGAGGCAAATTTCCACTTTATGCCCTGTCCTTCGGCCTTGTATTCTTCATCCTGTACGTGTACCTCGTTCTCTGACCTCACTGAACTTATTCGGCCCGAATGGAAACTGTCAGCTCAAAAGATTTTTTAAAAGTAAAAACCATAA
This sequence comes from Thermoplasmataceae archaeon, assembly GCA_046703705.1. Taxonomy (GTDB): domain Archaea; phylum Thermoplasmatota; class Thermoplasmata; order Thermoplasmatales; family Thermoplasmataceae. Next base: position 39,191 of record JBJKST010000026.1, on the reverse strand, counting down.
CCACTTCGTTTCACATGCTCATAGTGCCAAACTCACCGAGTGAAAAAATGTCCCGGGACCTTAGCAGGGCCTTCAAGGCCGATGTCGCAGAGAAAGTCGTAAAAAGGTTTCCGGACGGTGAGATGTATGTGAGGATCAAGAACGACCTTTCAGGACAGGATGTGCTCGTTGTCGGAAGCACAAGGACAGATGGCGACATTATTGAAATGCTCCTCACCCTTGATGCTGCCAGAGAGGCTTCTGCAAGCAGGATCATTGCGGTCTTTCCCTACTTTGGGTACTCGAGGCAGCACAGAACTTACAATCCTGGGGAGCCTGTCTCATCAAGAGTATTTACAAGATCCATGGCTACATACGCAGACCGGATGTACGCTGTTGATATCCACGATGAGGAGACGCTATCCTATTCATCAAAGCCATTCAATAACATAAAGATAGTAAAGTCCATAGCCAAACACTTTGGAGATTATGGGATAGATTACGTCGTATCCCCTGACGACGGTGGCTCCCAGAGGGCAAAAGAAGTGGCAGAAACCCTTGGTGCTGAAACCTTCTACCTTAACAAGGTAAGGGTTGACTCAAGGACAGTGAGGATGGAAGTTCCTGACGTCAAGCTCGCCGGGAAGAATATTCTCCTTGTGGATGACATAATATCCACCGGAGGCACCATCATGAGATCTGCCTCCATAATGCGCGAAAAAGGCGCTTCCAATGTTTACATTTCTGCTGTCCACGGCATTTTCACCAACAATTCCGCAGGCAAGATAGGAGAAGCTGCAGACGAGGTGGCAGTGACAGACACGCTTGAGACAGAGTACAGCACCATCAGCATAGCTGAGGAAGTGGCAGAAAAGATAAGGGATGATCTCTAATGGGAGAGGATCTTAGGGAATGTTTTGAACACGGTGTGTTCAGGGGAAGCGGTTGCCCTCAGTGTGGTGAAAGGGGCAAGAGACTGATGAACGAGTTTGAGATTGAGGGCCTTGGAAGAATTTTGGCAGGAATGCTCCGTCACTTTCCAGAGAACTATGGAGTGCGTCTGGACGACCATGGCTGGGTGAAGATATATTCCATCGTTCCCGCCATAAGGGCCAGAAGAAAGAGTTTTGGCTGGCTTACGGCGAGGCATATCGAGTCAATGGCCCTGACGGACCCGAAGGGGAGATACCAGGTTAGCAAGGACCATGAGATTAGGGCGGCATACGGCCATACCTTGCCTTTGGAAATGGATGATCTCCCAACCGACAATATCCCTCCGGAACTTTACTACCAGACAACTGATGAAGAGCTGGAGTTCATAAATGAGACGGGCATCAGCCCATCCGACAAGACTTGGATCCACCTTTCCAAGACCTACAGGCAGGCATTTGTCTCCGGGCTGTACCACGTTGATTCTCCAACGGTTGTGGGCATTGACACCGCAAAACTTGCTGATGCCGGGTATCCTGTATACAGGGCAACAGACGATGTGTTTCTGGTGAGAGAGATTCCGCCCGAGTTCATCGTCAAGCCACAGGAAGAGGAAATAGAGCTAACTGAAGAAGAGAAGAAAGATGTTGAGAGGGTAAAGGAAAAAAGGGAGAAAAGGCTGAAGAGAAACGAGTATTAGAGCGGATGGCTCTTTTTTCCCTCAATATATTTCAGGACAGACGCCCTCCCCGAAAGCATTGCCTTGGTCAGGTCATACTGGTCCTTCTCAAATCTGGATACGTCGAACGTTCTTCCGGCATGGTCTACGATCCCTATTCCAAGATCTTCTGCAATTTTCCTGAAGCGAACCTGCCTCGAGCGGTCCATGCTTGAAAGGCTTCGTTCTGAAAGGTATACCCTGTGGTTGCTGGCCATCTTCAGGGCAAAATCGTGATACTGGAAGATGTTGGAATCAATTGAGATTTCGTCCTTTGCGCCCGGTTCAGGATATACAGTCTCCGGAAGGCAATAGAGAGCCTCGCCGTCATATTCAATTCCTGTTGTTATTTCCACTCCCAGCCTCCCGAGAGCGTTCCGGTAATACGTCAAAAGGGGAAGGAACTCCTCTCTTTTTCTCTTGTCGTAGATGTCAAGGAGCTGCCCACCGATTTCATCCCTTTTCTCGAAAAGTTTGACCTTCATTCCCAGTTTAGCAGCTGTCAAAGCTGCTTCAAGACCCTTCACTCCCGCTCCGGCTATGTTTATCTCGCCTTCATAATGAAGCCATGGCCTATGTGCCTCCATCCCTACTCCTGGGTTCACTGTGCATCTGACCTCTCCGAAAGCAAGGTCCCTGCATGCCTGGTTGCACCTTATGCATGGCCTTATTGAGTCGGGGTCTTCCATTACCTTTCGTGCAAAATAGGGGTCAGCCAGCAATGCTCGTCCCACGGACACAAAATCGACTTTTTTGAGCACAGCCTCTACATCCTCCCGATTTATCACCGAGCCAACAACCATGGTTGCAATTCCGGGTTTTCTTGGCAGCCTCTTCAGTATGTGCGTTCTGCCGTCATAGAATGAGGCAGAGGATCCGGGTGGAGCAAATCTTCCGGCAGAGAAGTGCACATAATCAATATTTTCAAGGTTTTCCGCGATTTTGACCCCGTAATCAGAGTCATAGCCGCCTATATCGTCTTCGTAAAGGCTGAGCCTGATTCCCACGGGAAAATCTACTCTCTCCCTTATGCTGTCTATTATCTCCTGCGATATTCTTAGCCGGTTCCTGAGGTCCCCTCCATAGGAGTCGGACCTCTTATTGAGGGCCGGTGACATGAATTCCTGGAGAAGGTAACCATGGGCGCCGTGCAGCTCAATTCCGTCGAAATTTGCCTGATGAGCGTAAACGGCGGCATCGGAAAATGACTTTATCACATTCTCAATGTCATCGGATGTCATTTCCCTGGGAGTCTGGCCCATGTAGTCCACAGCGGACGGGGCCATTGGCTCAACTCCATTAATGTTCCTGGAAGCTTTTCCGCCTGCATGGACCAGCTGCATGAATATCTTAGATCCATGGCTGTGAACTCTTTCCGTGAGGCGCTTCAGTTTGGGGACGAGATTCGTGGAGTACATTCCAAGCTGGTTGCGCGATCCCCGGCTGTTTATCCTGTCCACATAGGTATATTCAGTTATTATGAGGCCTGTTCCACCTTTTGCCCTTTCCTCAAGGTATGCAATGTGATTGTCGTTTGTGCTCCCATCCGGATTTCCGAGATTTGAAATCATGGGGGCCATGGCGATTCTGTTTTTCAGCGTGACCGCTCCAATCCGTCCCTTTTCTCCTGCCAGCATAGTCGGGTCATGAACTGGAGAATATTAAAATTAAGACCTGCCACACATTACTATACTTCTCTGCTTCATGCACAGCCTTTTAAACGTTTCAGGGAAAATCTCTCCTCAGAGTGCTCATTAAGTATGATAGACAATGTCTCGAATTTTTAATATGAAGGAGGCAATATCATTTATCATGTATGTCAGTGAGCTTGAGGGATCACCGTCCCTTGAAGTTGTAAACATTGTGCTGGAAAGGCTGGCCAGGGGAGACAAGCTGATTTCGCTGGCCATTGGGGAGCCCATGTATGACACTCCACGGGAAATTATCGAGGTTGCATACAAGGAGATGCTGAATGGAAACACCCACTACACTTCATCTTATGGCATTGCAGATTTCAGGAAGGCTGCGGTAGAGAAGGTGAACAGGAAGAATGGCATAAAGGCTGATGTGCCCAATGCAATCTTCATGACTTCCAAGCAGGCCATTTATGCAGCAATGATGGCTGTGGCAGGAAAGAGGGGGGAAATACTTGTACCCAATCCCGGATACTTTTATGATGATCCTGCCAAACTGGCGGGTTTCACACCAGTCAGATACAGCCTGGCACCTGACAATTCCCTGGACGTGTCCAAGGTCAGGGAAAAATTGTCTGGAAATACCGCTGCAGTAATCCTCAACAGCCCTTCAAATCCTACCGGGAGAGTCCTTGATAGGAAAGCGCTGGAGGAGCTTATGGATCTTTCCAGGGAGAACGGCTTCAAGATCATAAGCGATGAGGCCTACGAGGACCTCGTTTATGAGAAGGAGCATGTATCAATAGGGTCCATGGAAGACAGTCCTGAGAACGTGATCAGCATATTCACGCTCTCCAAGAGCTACTCAATGACCGGCTGGAGATCCGGCTATACCATTGCCGATGAGGAGGTCATCAGGAACATGGCCAGGGTCATAGAGCACACGTACACCTGTGCACCGCCCTTCATACAGAAAGCTTCAGCGTTCGCACTTGAAAATGGAGACAAGTATATCAGAAAATACAGGGACGACTTCAGGGAAAAGCGTGATTTTGTCCTGAACAGGCTCAATAAGATTGATGGCGTGGAATGCGGCCCAATGGAAGGTGCCTTCTATGCTTTCCCATCATATGACAGGAACATAAGGTCGGGCGACCTTGCCAAGGGGCTGCTGCAGAAGCACGACGTTGCGCTTCTCCCAGGGACGGCCTTCGGAGACCTCGGGGAAAACCACGTAAGAATTTCGTTTTCAGGGACAAAGGAGACTCTCGAGACTGGAATTGACAGGTTTGAAGACTACCTGCTGAAGGACGTGTCTTAATATTGAGCCAAACGGAGTCATCCGGGGAAGTTCGAGAAACAATGCTCTGAATATTCCTTGAAATTAAGCTCCGGGAATAAGCAGCTACCTGCCTCGTATTCTTCATCGGGTGTTCTGCACCCGATGATTGGAATTCCTGGAGCCTCTGTTTTCAAGGGATTCCGGACGGAGGTTAACATTTTAATCCGCAAACATACAATATTTCATTTCAACAGCTTGCGATTATGCAAACGCAATTTGGTTTCCAGTTCCCGAACACAGTAAAATAGGTGCTCTGAAGATTAATTTTTCACGCGAAGCCTCAAATATGAGGTTTTACATGCAAGCAAAATCAGAAATCGAGATAGTTATACCCTTGCTTTGCAGAGGCAATCCTTTATTGGAAAGTCCTAATATTTTAGGTACACCTTTTTTCACCCACGACAGTCATTCTCGTGTCAATATGCGAGATAATGTACTATATGCTTTAATAGCCGCTGTAATAATTATAGGCGGAATCTCTATTGGAGCCGTCTATGATCAGGAAGTAAGCCAGAGTGCAAAGAGTCCGGGCAATACTGGGAGCACAACTCCAGCAACTAGCTCCCCCTATTCACTGACTCTTGTAATAACGACAAGCAACTGGTACAACAACACCGTACAGGATCAGCCGGTATTTTATGTTCTGAATGACGGTAAGTTGCAGTCCTCGGCAAACATAACCCTGCCAGCCAACACTGAGATTGACCTGACGTTGATAAATTACGACGACGGTCCCGCTACAACTGCTGGAACCTATGCAAATGTAACCGGAACGACCAACAACCAGGTTACGATATTCAATGAGACGAACATCAATTCCAGCTACAACGGAAATGGAATCAGCGTATCGGGAAGCCAGACAGTCACACAGATCCCGGATGCCAACATAGCTCACACCTTTACGGTATTCAGCGGAACCAAAGAAGTGCTGAACATACCCATAGCACCTTCTTCAACCGAGCAGGCGTCGTTTACACTGAATACCGGCAGCTACACCTGGCAGTGTGAAGCAGCCTGTGGGTCCGGAAACTCTGGATGGAGCGGAGCAATGTCAACACCAGGATGGATGACTGGTACTGTATATGTTTCAAGCTCAGTTCCGGCACAGACCTACTACTCACTGACACTTCTCATCTCCACAAGCAACTGGTTCAACAACACCGTACAGGATCAGCCAGCCTACTATGTTCTTGACAATGGAAAGCTTGTTTCGACCGAGAACATAACACTTCCGGCATCCAAGAAGATAGTTGTCACAATAGTTAACTACGACGATGGCCCTGCAACAACCGCATCAGCATACGCCCCAGTGACAGGAACTACAAACAGCCAGATGCTCATTGTAAATGAAACAAACGTCAATTCGACGCAGGGAAGCAACGGAATATCACTGAACGGCACTGCGCCGGTCTCAAGCGTCCCGGACACTAACATAGCGCACACTTTCACCATACTGAGTGGAGCCAGTACTGTCATGAACCTTCCGATAACACCTTCAAGTGTCATACAGGCATCATTCACACTCAACTCAGGCAGCTATTCCTGGCAGTGTGAAGCAGCCTGTGGATCGGGCAACTCTGGATGGAGCGGAGCAATGTCAACACCAGGATGGATGACTGGTACTGTATACGCCCAGTAATCGGAGGAGATAAACAGATGGAAGAAAACGTGAAGGAGAATCCTGTCGAAATAGATGTGCAGGATCCTTCTAAACGGAATTTTTTGAAGGCCATGTCGGTGGTTGCTGTAGCAGCAGCAGTCGGCGGTGTCGGGAGGGGCCTGGTCCAGGACATCATACCGAAGAGTGTCGGGATTACAGGATTTCCATCTCTTACACTTGTAGACTCCACTTCTGGAAATCCCATGACTACAGCTGACATAAAAGTAAACGACCCATCGGTCGTTCTCTTTGAATATCCCCTTCAGGGCGAGCCTAACTTTCTCCTGAGAATGGGAGATTCTGGCAACAACGATGTTGAGGTTAAATCGGTCAATGTTTCCGTACCTGCCTCGGGAAAGAGCTTTCAGTCACCCGGCGGAGTAGGGCCCTACAAGTCGGTTGTTGCGGCAAGCGCAATTTGCGAGCATCTCGGGTGTGTTCCTCCAATGATACATTTCTACAAGCCTGGAAGCACAATACCGGGAACTTCCTATTCCGGGGCCACCAACAAGGGATTGGTCCACTGCAACTGCCATGGGAGCACCTACGATCCCCTGAACGGATTCGGAATTCTGACTGGGCCAACCCAGAAACCGCTGCCCAACATAGTTCTCACTTACGACAAGACCTCAGACACATACAAGGCTGTCTCAATGGTGGGGCCAACAATATATGGCCAGACTGACGATCTGAAAGGTTCATCCCCATTGTCCTCGGACACACAGACCAAGGTCACAAACTCGGGGGTCCCGACCTAGGAGGAATAGAATATGATGAATGGAAAAGATGAGCCCGCAATAATAAGAATGATGAATGACCCCCAGCCCATTCCGAGAAGAGTCCCCGACTATATGAGGAAAAAAGGGGGAATCTGGTACTGGACTGGGGCACTTGTTACAATCGCGTTCCTCTATGAAGCCCTTACGGGGCTTGTGATACTGTTCTACTACCAGCCAGCAAATGCCTACACAAGCACTACAAATTTCCTTAATTCAACACCCTTCGGATCAGTAATCCTGACCACGCACCTGTATGGCGCCTATGCCATGATTGTGCTTCTTTATGCCCACCTGTTGAGAAACCTCTTTGTTGGGGCATTCAAGAAACCCAGGGCCAGCCAGTGGTTCACCGGCCTGTTTCTTCTGCTTCTTACACTTGGCGTTGGATTCTTCGGGTATTCTATGAGCGGTGATGTCCTCTCTGCTGATGCTACAGATGTTGGAAGGGGAATAGCCCAAGGCGCACCACTTATTGGAGGCTACATCGAGAGGATCTTCTTCGGTGACGGGACAACACTTTCACTGTTCCACAGAATGCTTGGATGGCACATAGTGCTGACCGCGCTCATTGGGGTCCTGTTCCTTGTTCACTTCATAATGGCGGAATTCAACACCATCATGCCAAGAACAACCAGGGAAGAGTACAAGGCACCGTTGCTGGACAAGGAGAAGCCCGATTACAAACCGTGGTATCCGTACAACGTCCTGTACATGGTAGAGCTGACTTTCTTCATGTTCTTCCTGATAATCATGGTGCCTTCAATTCTCGCCCTTCTGTCAAATGTGCCGGCACTGTTTTCACCCCTGCCGCAAGTATCACCCAGCAGCCCGCTGGCATCATCAGTCCCGCCCTATCCCCCATGGTTCCTCCTGTTCGTATACAAGGCAATGGACTTCAACATGGTTTCGGTAATAGGGACGTTCTGGGGAACAGTGCTATTCGCAGGAGCACCTCTTGTATACCTGCTTCTGCTGCCTCTGCTTGACAGCGGAAAGAGCCTAAGGGTTATAGACAGGCCGCTTACAGTTTCGTTCGGAATACTGGGCCTGATCTACATGATGGGGCTGTCCATTTGGGGAGCTCTAACGCCGGGTGTAATCATACCGGACTGGGAAGTTCTTCTCTTCTTCGTTCTTCCGGCCATAGCAGTATTCTCAACTGTGTACTTCGTGACAGGCAAGATAGAGCAGGGCAGGATAAAGCACCCGCATCCGGAACACATACTGATAAACCTTGTGTTTTCAGGGCTTTCCGCATTCGGGTTCGGAATGCTCATATCGGCGTTCATCTCCACAGGAGCGGCAGTATACGAGATTCCCGTTATACTTCTTGCCATGGCAACAGTGATCTCTTTCCTTTCGTTGTTTATAATTCTCAATGAGAAGGAAAAGCCTGAGGAAGAGAAAAATGGTGTCATGATGAAGAGCAGGTACTACATGGCCTATTCAGGCGGATTCGCAATGTCCTCGATTGCAATTGTCTACGTCATTTCAGGGATTCCGCCTGATTCGCTTGCCAACGGGTCCCTTTATGGCATTGGGCTTGGCCTCCTGTTCCTGATCGCGGGTGCAATTGTAAAAATATACAGAAGAACGCAGTATGGCGAGTAATTACAAACCGCCACCTAATTTTTCTTTTTTTAATATCTAATTTTTCCTGTATTCCCTCAGTGAAGCGTCGTAAGCCATTGTCATGGCCTGCCTGTCTGACCCGAACATAATGAAGTTGAAGCGGCGCTCCCTTACTCTGTCGTAATCCTGTCCACTGAGCGGCGTGTATATGCCCCCAATCAGCCCCCTTTTTCTGCCCTCCTTAACAATCCTGTCTATGGCATCGCTGAAGGCCTTGTTCTGCCATGAATACTCCATTCCGAGGCTTATGGAAAGGTCCATCGGGCCAATGAAGTAACCGTCGAGGCCTTCCACTGACAGAATATTTTCTAAGTCGCCAAAAGCTGCCCTGGTTTCTATCTGTATTATGAGGAGGGCTTCATTTGCTGTCCTGGCATAATCCTGAAACTGGTATCCGTATCCTGAGGCCCTTCCAGGCCCTGCACCCCTGATTCCCTGAGGGGGCAGCCTTGAAAACTGAACGGCCTGTTCAGCTTCCTCGACGGTTCGGATGCCAGGCACAATTATTCCTGCAACACCGGTATCGAGAACTTTCTTGACCTCGTTCTTCTCAAGCCCCCTCACCCTTGCCAGAACAGGGGTGTTTCCCGCTGCCATTAGTATGCTCTGGAGAGATTTCACATCAATGACCGAGTGTTCCATGTCCACAACAAGCAAATCCGGGGACAGCGGCAGCAAATTCTCCGCCACAGACGGGTCGTAAATGCTGACAAGGGGCCCCAGAAGATCCTTCGAATTTTTAACTTTCTCTCTGAATTCGCTTATCATTGGAATCATGATTAATTTTCAGCATGTTTATTAAGTGAGATCATAAAATTCCCGACACTTTATATTCTGCATCCTTCAATACAAGGCAAAGACTGGCAAAATTCATATCGCATGTAAAACATTAGATCGCATGGCCTATGAAAGAGACTTTATCGGTTATGGTCAGAATCCTCCCCGAGTGGAGTGGCCGGATGGAAAGACACTTGCCCTCTCACTTGTCTTCAATTACGAAGAGGGAGCGGAGCATTCTTTTCCGGTGGACGGCATAGTTGAGTCAATTGGAGAGTTTGGCCCGGTTGATATAGGCACTAGGGATGTTGGAATGGAATCCGTCTACGAGTATGGCCAGAGAGCCGGAATATGGAGAATCCTCAATCTTCTGCGAAAGAAAGGGGTAAAGGCAACGTTCTATGCTGCAGCAAAGGCGCTGGAAACAAATCCTGAGGCGGCAAGGAGGATAGTGGCAGAAGGACACGAGATATGCGACCACGGCCACCGATGGACAGAGACATTCAGAATGACTTATGAGGAGGAGAAGGAGGAGATAAGGAAGTCCATAGAATTAATTGAACGTGTCACCGGAAAAAAGCCTGTGGGCTTTTACGCAAGGGAGCCAAGCGAAAACACTATCGACATACTTGCTGAGTTTGACAATTTCATCTATGACTCGGATTCGTATGATGATGATCTCCCGCACAAGTACAAAAACAGCAGGCTGATCATTGTGCCATACACCCCCGACGCAAATGACTTTCACTTTCTAAGTCCGATGCACAGGTTTGCAACCAGCAGCCAGTTTCTGGAGTACCTTATCGACACCTTCAATGTCCTCTACGAGGAGTCAAGAGAAGTCCCGAAAATGATGTCTGCGGCATTCCACATAAGAGTGTCAGGAAGGCCGGGAAGGTTCCCGGCACTCGCGAAGTTCCTGGATTATGTCCTCTCGAAAAAAGGGGTTTGGATTGCCACCAGGGAGGAGATAGCCAGGCACTGGATTGAAAATTACGTGAACAAGAGTTGATCTCATTTTCGGAATGTGAGATGGTGGGTTTCAGAATGGGAATCTTACTACCCCGCCATCTATCTGTATATTGGTGCCGTTGATGTATGAGGCCTCATCCGAGCAGAGGAAGGATACGAGGTAACCGATTTCCTCAGGCTCTCCGAACCTTTTTGCTGGTATTCCCTGCTTGAGCGCTTCATATGCCTGCTCAACGGTAATGTTGAATTTTTTGGCATTCTTTTCAGCAATGCTTTCCAGCCTGGGGGTCATTATGTAACCCTGAGATATGCTGTTGGATGTTATGCCCTTTTCTGCAAATTCTATTGACAGCACCTTGGAGAGGCTCACGACTGCAGCCCTGAGGGACGCGGAAATGGCAAAATTCTCAAGAGGCTGTTTTGTTGTAAGCGATGTCACAAAGACTATGCGCCCGTCACCTTTCTTGACCATTTCGGGAAGCACATCCCTTGTCATTATGACAGAGCTCTTCACAATCATGTTCATGCTCAGGTCCCATTCCTCCTCGGATATGTCCATGAACGGTGCAACCTTCGGGTCTCCGTAATTTATAATGAGGAAGTCAATTTCACCCGATTCTTTCCTTACCTCTGACATGACCCTTTTGACGTCTGCCGGATTGCTCAGGTCCCCGACACTGTATTTAACGGATCCCCCAGTTTCCTTTTGAATTTCCTCCGCGCTCTTTCTTATCTTGCCTTCGCCGCGTGAAAAGATGTGGACCTTGCAGCCTTCCGCTGCCATGACCTTTGCAATAGCTTTTCCGATTCCAGAACTGGCGGCGCTTACAAGAGCCACCTTTCCCGATAAGCCTTTCATCGGTTTGGATTTTAAGCATGCTATATAAAGTCTATCTCTTAGTTTTGAATTCTATGAAAAAAAGAAAAAATTTGGATTTTCAGAACATGTCTATAGCGACAACTCTCGCCATGGAGCCGCTGCCTTCGTAAAGCTTCAGGGGAAGGGCTGATATCATGTACTTCTTGCCCTCTTCGAGTTTCTCGAGATGGGCCATATCCTCAATGAACACTACACCTTTCTTCAGGAGGAAATGGTGCACATCGAAGCCTTCGTGGACGTAAGGGTCCATTCCAAGTGTGTCTATTCCAATAAGCTTCACCTTATGCTCATAGAGAAACTCTGCGGCTTCCATGCTTAAGCCCGGAAACTCGTACAGCCATTCCTTGGTGAAGGCTCTTTTTTTGCTCCAGCCTGTATTCAGCAGAATGATTTTTCCGTCATACTCAGCCTTCCATTTTCCCTTTATTTCGGAGAGCTTTATCTCATGCTTTTCGTCCTCGTTCACCCTGAGGCAGTATCCTTCTCCAACCAGTGTCTTCAGGTCAATCTTATCGACTGTTGTTCCCTTTTCGTCAAAATGGTACGGGGCATCTATATGAGTTCCGCTGTGCGAAAGCGCAGAAATTGTCTCCACGTTGTAACTGTCCCTGCTCACTATGCCCACCGGCTTGATTTCGGGCAATGGTGCCGATGGCCATACCGGCATAAAGGTCTTGACTTCGTTTGTGAGGTCTATTATTCCTTTTATGTCCATGGGTAATGCAATCGGTACGGATGCTATTATTTGTTTCTGTCAGCCCCTTCGCGGAAGCTTTGAAACTTTGTGTATTAGAACATTTTCAATTGGCACCGGACCCGCTGTTTAAGCTGCCTGATAATGTCTATCATATTGCAATGAAGTTTACACTGACATTTCCATATTAGATGATTGCTGGCAATGCCACATAATTCAATTATCGGTTTATTTAAAAAAACACAAGAATAACGTAATTGGATCATGGTAACATTTAGATATATTTTGATGTGAAGCTTGTATTGCAGGGAGCTTCATGATGCTATGGGCATAAATCCCGGATGTCTGGCGGCAATAATCTTTTAAATACGCCAACATAAACAAGTTTTTATAAATAAAAATGATAAATAGCGTAATTTGGCGGATTAGAGCCAACTAACTTTTAAATAGCATGTGATTGTATAACATTGGAACTCACATGACTGAAGGTCAAAAAAAGAATGAGAGAGGATACAGGAAAGAAATGAGCACCTGGACTGCCATGTTCTTGGCGGTTGGTGCAATTCTCGGACCTGCTATCGCCTTTTCACCTGTTCAGGTGTTAGGTTACGGTGGACCCTCGGGGGTTATAGCCTGGATAGTCGCTTTATTACTGATATATCCGTTGGCTATGATCTATGCTGAAATGGGCACAATGTGGCCTAGGGGTGGAGGTCTTGCGTACTATCCACTCGAGAGCAATGGTCCCCTGGTCGGCGTGCTAAATGGATGGGGTAATTTCTTCGGATATACCCTTGCTGTGCCTTCCATAGTGGTGGCACTTGTGGATTACCTGGGCTCGGTCTATGCACCGCTTACAGCGTCAAATGGAAACTTGACGACGCTTGGTATCATTGTCACAATAGTCACACTTCTGATCATCTTCGTCATCAATAACTTCAGAATCAAGCATCTGGGAACAATCAACAACATCATGACTATACTGACGATCATACTGATCATAGTGTTCGCAGGTGCATTCCTCATTCACTACAACCCGGCAAACTTCAACAGGGTAGAGTGGAATGGAGTTGCCCCGCTCGGCGCTAGCGGTTTCTTCATTGCAATAACTGCCACAATATACGGATATGGTGGATTCAGGCATCCAGTAGACTATGCGGAGGAAGTGAAGGATCCCGGGAGATCCATTCCAAGAGCAGTTTCTGGAACTATGATAATAGTTGCCATTATATACATCGTGGAAAGCCTTGCATTCCTTGGCGTTCTTGCACCCAGCGGCAGCGGTTTCAGTTTCACAGGCGATTGGTCATCACTTGCCTTTAACACGAGCCCTTACGTTGATGCAGCAAAGGGATTCGCAGGCCCAGCCTTCGTGGCAGTTGCAATAGTTGCCCTTATAGCTACCCTTATAGCCTCATTCAAGGATGGTGTCCTCTTCTTCGGAGGAGGTTCAAGAGTTGGCCATAACATGGCAAGAGACGGAAGATTCTTCCCCCCGACTCTGAGCAGGATGAACAAAGTGGGAATCCCAATCGCAACAAATGTGCTTGTGCTTGTGATATCCATAATATTCATACTGATAATGCCTTCCTTCAAGGCTCTTGCACTTCTTGTGGCAGTCGGGCTTGTCATATCATATATGCCCGGCGCCCTCAGTGTTGCAATCTTCAGGAAAGTCTTCCCCGATGAGAAGAGGCCATACAAGATACCGCTTGTGAAACTGTCCTCACCATTCTCATTCGCGATAGCCAGTCTCCTTGTATTCTGGTCCGGATGGGAAGCAACACTTGTCATAGTCGCGGCAATGTTTGTGGGTCTTATCTTCCTGATAGAATACCAGAGGGGCAAGGGACTCCAGCCCGGAGATATCAAGTACGGTATATGGCTCCCAATATTCCTGCTAGCAATGCTTGCAGTGACCTATTTCGACCAGTTCTACCTTGCTGTCTGGTATCCCAACAACGGAGTGTTCTTCGGAACAGCCATATTCGTGGCAGTCTCACTGATATTCTACTACTGGGGATACTATGCCGGTATTGCATACCACAAGAACAGGAAGGTCAAGAAGCTCGTCCCGATCGAGGAAGACGAGAACCTGGCATAAGGCAGAAAAAGTGTTTTTAATAAACACAAATTTTTTTTGTTTTTAGAAATCCATTTTTCCGGAATTTCTATAAACAAGTATTTACCTTTTTTACGGTTATAATTTGCAAGGATGGAGGAATTTGGATGGATAAGGTAACTGAAACATCAAGGAGCTCCGGGAATAATAATTTTAAAGTTTCCCAGAGAGCACAGCAGATAGACGATGAGGTATTCAAGCTGGCCCTTGGGCTTCCGCCTGACGTCATAAGCCTGACCGCAGGAGAGCCTGATTTTCCCACTGCAGACTTCGTCAATATGGCTGCCAAGAGGGCAATGGATGCAGATTTTACACACTACACCAGCTCTACAGGAATATTGCCCCTCAGGGAGGCAATCTCCAGAAAGCTGAAGGAAGACAACAACCTGAGCTACGACGCCAGCGAGATTATAGTTTCACCCGGGAGCTCTTCGTCGATTTTCCTGCTTCTATTTGCCCTTGCAGACAGGGGAGACGAGATACTTATTCCGGACCCGGCATGGTTCCATTACCACATCCTCTCCGGGCTGGCCGGAAATGTTCCCGTGAGAGTTCCACAGAGAAAGGATGAGGGTTTCAGGCTGGATGCTGAAGACCTTGAGAAAAAAGTCACCAAAAAAACAAAGATGCTGATCCTGAACACACCACAGAACCCAACCGGCCATGTTCTCACCAGGGATGAGCTGGAAGGAATAGCAGGGGTGGCTGAGAGGAACAACATAATAGTGGTCTCAGACGAGATCTACGAGAAGATCCTATATGGGAACAGCAAGCACACCAGCTTAGCGTCACTGCCTGGAATGCGGGAAAGGACAGTCACGGTGAACGGCCTTTCCAAGGGTTATGCCATGATGGGGTGGAGAGTAGGGTTTGCTGCATCTTCGCCTGAGCTTACGGAAAAGATGACTTCTTTGCTCGGATATACCCTCGTATGTGCAGGTAGCGTGGCCCAGAAAGCGGCAATTGAAGCGCTCGAGAGCCCGAAGTCGAAGGAATATGTCAAGACCATGGTTGCAACCTGGTCAAAGAGGAGGGACATGGTTATGAAATACATCAATGAGAACCAGTCAGTCATGTCCATCGTGGCACCTCAGGGAACCTTCTATGGCTGGATAGATGTCTCAGGTTCAGGTATGACAGGAAAAGAAGTATCCGCTGGGCTCCTCAAGGACTACAAGGTAGGCGTCATGCCGGGACATCTTTTCGGAGAGACCGGCAAGAACTACATCAGGATCTCCTTCGCAACATCGGATGATGCCGTTGATGAGGGAATGAAGAGACTGGCAGAGTTCCTGAACAAGAACAAAAAGAGCTGATTTCCAACACCCATGGAGAATTATGGCAGGACAAACCTGTCATTTATTTCTTAAAATCGGCAGAAAAAGCTTCTAGCTTCCATTATTTCTAAACAATATTTAAGTAGGCTGGGGATTTAATTCATGTGTGATTTTGTATGGCTGAATTGATAAACAACGTCGATTTGAGCATAGTAAACAGCACAACCAAAAAGGCCCAGGAAAACAACGGGCATTTTGAAGTTGAGAAACACATAGAAGGGGAATTTCATTTCGATGGAAGCCCGATGTTCACCGCTGACCTGATGTCTGAGAAGGCTAAATTTACAATGGGAGCCGATGAGCCGGGCCTGCTTGGCGGAAGGGGCGTACACGCAACACCGCTCAACTACCTCATGTTCGGGGTAATGTCTTGCTTTGCGTCAACAGTCGTGATACAGGCCGGAAAGAGAGGTGTTAAACTCGGCAAATTGAAGATAAAGGGGCATCTCTACTATGATGTTGGACCAATGCTGACGGACAGCGATGAGCCGCTGATAAAAGAACTGAAGCTGGAAGTTGAGTCTGACAAGGATATAAAGGAAATTCTCAAGGCGTCCAGAAGGTGCCCTGCGCTTTACTCAATATCCCATGCCATAAAAACAGAGGTTGAGCAGGTTTAAGCCTGCTTTCCCCTTAAATATTGGTCGTCGCCGGTAATCCAGTCATGCCTGATTGGGCTGAACAGGTCCATGTCAATGGTATCCACCACTGCAGTCGCCTTGTGCGGAGTGTTGGAAGGTATCACAAGCACTTCCCCCTCTTTTACGCTTATCTCTTTGCCGCCTATTTCGAAAATGAGTTCACCCTTCATTATCCAGGTAACCTGCTCACTCTCATGGTGATGCTCCGGCACAACCGTACCTTTCTTCAGCCTTATTTCGGCAACCATCACCTTCTCCCCGTGTATAAATTTCCTGGAAATTGTCTCTGAAAGCTGCTCAGATTTGACATCATTCCAGCTCGTCTTTCTTGGGTCTGCCATGCTAGCGCAACGCTCGATACATATTTAGGCTTTTTTGTAACCTGCATCGGGAGTGTCCGTTTCCTGCTGAAGGGTTTGAACATACGCCGGCAGATCCGGCGTAAAATACAAAAGAATTCAGGAACTTTGGCTCTATCCCAACATTAATACAATTATGTTGGAGCTAAATTTAATTAATCGATTAGAATAAATTATGCATGCCTTCGAAGAGTGCCAAGGTAGCAATTATAGGTTTCGGGACTGTTGGACAGGGCTTTTTTGAGCTTTTCAACAGCAAGAAGAATTCACTTTCACTCGATAATGTAAGCATTAGCGAAATAATAGACCTGAAATATGGCCACATAGTAAACCCCAGGGATGATCTCATCCAGAACCTTAAGCCGGTTGAAGACGGCTCAAAAATAGATGTTCTTGATATCATAGGCAAATCTGATGCAGATGTAGTCTGTGAGTTCACTTGGGTCAATTTCAAGGACGGCGAACCCGGGGTCTCACACATCAGGAAAGCGCTGACCACCGGAAAAGATGTGATAAC
The DNA here is from genome assembly GCA_046703705.1 of Thermoplasmataceae archaeon. Taxonomy (GTDB): domain Archaea; phylum Thermoplasmatota; class Thermoplasmata; order Thermoplasmatales; family Thermoplasmataceae. The sequence goes on along the minus strand of JBJKST010000026.1, from coordinate 22,218 downwards.
TACCAATAAGGGCCCGATCGCCCTGTTCTACAACGAACTTAAGGAACTCGCAGACAAGAATGGAAGGAAGCTAAGGATCAAGGGAACTGTCATGGCAGGAACACCGTCGTTCAATGTCATGGATCTGCTGCCGGGCAGTGAGGTCAAGTCTGTACGGGGAATCTTCAACGGGACCACCAATTTCATACTGTCCAGGATGGACTCCGGAGCAGGTTTTGAAGATGCCCTGAAGGAAGCTCAGAGCAATGGCTATGCGGAAGCGGACCCTACTAACGACGTTGATGGCTATGACGCTGGCGCAAAGGTTGCAATCCTGAGCAGCCTCTTCGGCTGGAAGCGCAGTTTTTCAGATGTCAGCATAGAAGGAATAAGGACTCTGAAGGACGCGAAGGACAGGAAAGGGTACAAGCTGATAGGGTATGCTGATTCCAGGCAGGCTTATGTAAGGCCCGTCAAGCTCGACGAGGATGACATCCTTTACCATGTCACTGGTGTCACCAATGCTATACAGTTCAGCACTGACACGCTTGGAGATGTTACAGTAACAGGCCCAGGTGCCGGCAGGATTGAGACTGCACAGGCTGCCCTGACCGATCTCGTTGACATACTGGAAAACTGACGGGCACATGCCAATAATTCCATTTTTTCAGAACTGTTAGTTTGAATTACGGCTATTGCGGAACGTAAAAATATGCTCAGAAGATGACTAACTATGAACAATCCTTATGATGAGGCACTTAAGATTAGAGATCTTGCTGTAAAACACAACAAATTCTTTGAGGAAAGCATTCCACTAATCGCTTCTGAGAACATTATGAGCCCTCTTGCCATGGAGATGCTAGTCACAGATTTTGGCTCCAGGTATGCAGAGGGCCTGCCACACCACAGGTACTATCAGGGGAATTATTATGTTGACCAAGTTGAGGATCTTACAATAGACCTTGCAAAGAGGCTCTTCAATGCAAAGCAGGCAGATCCGAGGCCGGTTTCTGGCACAAACGCCAATACGGCAATCCTTTTCGGGCTATCCAAACCCGGTGACACAATAACAGCCCCGCCACTGTCAGGCGGAGGGCACATCAGCGCTGCAAAATTCGGTGCAGTGGGCCTGAGGGGGCTGAACCTGTTCAACTACCCCTTTGACGTGGAAGAAATGAACATAGACATTGACGGTTCAATAAAACTGATCAAGAAGGAGAAGCCAAAACTCTGCCTTTTCGGAAAGTCGGTGTTCCTCTTCCCTGAGCCACTGAAGGAACTGAATGAAGCTTTCCAAGAGGTGGGCGCAAAGGTCTGGTACGATGCGGCACACGTCCTTGGACTCATAGCCGGAGGAAAGTTCCAGGATCCGCTGAGGGAAGGGGCTGATGTAATTTCCGGGAGTACTCACAAGACGTTCCCTGGCCCACAGCATGGGATAATACTTGGAAACACTGATGAAGACACCTGGAAGAAGGTCCAGAGAGGAGTATTCCCAGGAGTGTTGAGCAACCACCACCTTAACTCCATGGCCGCCCTCGGTGTCACAATCGCTGAAGAGATTGAGTACGGTGCAGAATATGCGGACAAAACCATAAAGAATGCACAGGCACTGGGAGAGTCTCTTTCTTCACTCGGAATAAAAGTGCTTGGTGAGAAGAATGGCTTTACAAAATCCCACACCATTGTAGCCGATATCAGGGCACAGGGAGGAGGGAGGCACGTCTCTGAGTACCTTGAATCCTGCGGAGTCGTGTTGAACAAGAACCTGCTGCCATGGGACGACAACAAGAAATCACAGGACCCCAGCGGAATCAGGATAGGAACACAGGAGGTCACCAGAATAGGAATGGGCCCCTCTGAAATGAAGGAAATCGCCGAGATAATATCAATGGCTGTGGTCGAAAACAAAGAGGTTGAAAAGGTCAGGGAAAAGGTGCTTGATCTCAAAAGCAGGTTCACCGAGACAAAGTACTGCTTTGGAAAGCACAAGCCTTATTCCTACATTAAACTCTTCAACCAGTGAAATTGATTATCAATTCAATTTCCTTTTTAAATTACATCACTGTATTCGCTTCTTCTAACATAGGCAGAAAGTGAGGCAAGTATTGCCGAGATCACTGCTATGATTATTATGAACACGATGATGGACAGTTCCAGCCCGCCCATGCTCCTTCCAAAGAAACTTGTCTCGAGCCCCGCGAACAGGAAATAAAGGAGTTCAAACATGTAGGCGAGCACGGAGAAGCAGAGGAAGAAAAGTGCGTCAATGTGGGACCTCATGTGAAGGGCCACGAAGACGTATGCCGTAAGGCCCTGTGTTATCAGAAGCATAGCGATGCCCACAATTATGTTGTTGTACAGGAGGATCAGAATTATTGCATTGATTGATGATATGATCATGGACTGGGTGTTCATCACAAGGACGTAATCCCTGTAGTAAGAGATGGCTTTCTCATCTGACTCTTCTGAATGGTACCTGTTGTAGTACACTGCACTCATGACCAGGAAGACCACTATGAAATAGAAAGTCGGGAAAATTGCCAGTGCCTTCTCGTAGTCCAGGATCATGATAATTTTAATGCTCCGGCACTTATCAATTAATATGAATAAAAAGTTCAGAGTTTAACTGTTCCATTAATATAATGGCTGACAATGCGAAAATTGATGAAGCTGCTGGCTGCCATAATATCCCTGTTGCTGCTGCAGGCGATGCTTGTTCCAGTCCTGTGGGCACAGTCCCACCACGATGTCCATTCCGGTGCGATTCCTCTGGTGTCACAGGCTTCTGAACCTCAGAAATATTATGTCAAGTACACCGAGTTCCTGAACAGTTCAAAAATCGAGAATGGAAATGTGAATTACTATTCCGACATACCTGGCCCGGCAGCCCTCCTTTATGACAACCTGACGGGAAATTTTTTCGCTGCTTCAGGGATAAGCAGCATTTATTCCGTCAACATGACCGGGTTTCATACTGGCGTAAACTCCTCACAGGGCAAATTCATCTCATCCTTCACCTTTGGCTCCAGTAAGGAGACGCTCTACTACCTCCCCGGGAATAACAACCTCAGCGAGTGGAACTTGTCAACAGGAGTTCTCAAGAATTTGACTGTGGGCGCATATCCGCAATGGGTCACATACGACCCTGCCCTGTCCACCCTATTTGTGACGGTACAGGGCCCGGACAGCCTTGTCGCCGTAAATCTCACGGGCAACAATGTCTCATACAGCCTGCCCCTTCGCTTCGGGCCTTTTGGCGTGGCCTTTGATCCATATTCCGGGTTCCTATACATATCATACCCTACTGCCGGCCTGGTTTCTGTCTTCAATCCGTCGGACCGGTCATTTGTTGCAAACATTACCATAGGCGGTTCCCCTTACGAGTTTGCCGTCAGCAATTCCATCAACACTGTTTACCTCACCAACCAGGGGCTTAACCAGGTGGACGTGATCGATGGAAAGACCAATACAGTCACGAGCAGGATAAACACTGGGTATTCACCCTCTGGCATTGCACTTGCAGGCTCTTCCGGCATGCTATTTGTCACCAACACCGACTCCTCTAATGTCACAATCATCAACACTCAAAACGATACACTGTCGCAGACGCTTCAACTGGGATCACAGCCATACGCCGTAGCATACGACAGCCATTCCGGTGCATTGGTTGTTGGAAACCATGGATCCGATAGCCTGTCATTTATCTATCCTGTTGTTCACAACGATGTTGTGTTCAGCGAAAAGGGACTTCCATACGGGACGCTCTGGAAAGTGACAGTCAATGGCGCCACCAGGTACACTAACACCGGAACGGTAAGTTTTGATCTCGGAGGCGGCAGTGTCAACTATACAGCCTCCAGCATTGGAGGTTACTACGGACAGATATCAGGTTCCCTGGAAATAAAGGGGAGTTCTGTGGTCACAATCAGCTACCACAGTGTAGCTTTCCTGCATGACGAGATACTTGACGTTGGAGCTACTGTTGCAATAGCAGGTTCTCTTGCAGGGATATGGCTGTTCAGGGGAAGGAGGAAAAGATAGGCGGATTGCTTTTCAGTACTTGGTCCACCTGCTGCCAAGTTCCCCAGACCATTTTTCAAAGGTGTTCTTCCTGCTTTCGTCGCTGGCTATGCACGTTCTGGAAAATGCATCCATCCTTTCATAGGGAACCACGGCGAATATTATGCCCCTTGAGTTTGTGTGCTTTGATGCCGGAACGTCCTTTGGCCTCAGGGGGTCTACACCGCTGGCCCAAGCCTTCTTTATGATGCCGATTTCCGAGGGGTCGGCCCTGCTGCACATGGCCCACATAACATCATCCATGTCATATGGGTCCACATCGTCATCGACCACTACCACCCATTTCCCCATGTACGCTGCACTTCTTGTTTGAGATGCCAGGTATCCAGCCTCAGTGGCATGCCCTGGATATGACTGCTTGATGGAAACGCATATGAACTGCCTCCCTACCCCAAATGGCGGCGTGTAGACACCTCTTACGCCAGGGAGGCCATTCTTGACCATTTCATCGTATACAAGTGCGGATCTCCAGATGCTTCTCCAGAATGCATGGTCGTTGTAACCACCCTTTGACATGGCAGCCCCGAGAATTATTGGATTGTTTCTGTAATAGACTGCCTTTACCTCCACATAGGGCTTTTCCTTTGCATCGCTGGCATAATAGCCGGTCCATTCCCCGTGGGGGCCTTCAAGCTTTGTCTTCCCGGGATAGGTGAAGCCTTCTATCACCATTTCTGCGTCAGAAGGGATCGGAAGTCCCGTGTATTTACCCTTGACAGCGGTTATGCTTTTACCCCGGATTGCGCCCTGGTACTCTAGCTCAGAAATGCCCGTTGGGATTTCGCTTCCTGCAAGCATGTACATCAGAGGATCGGGGCCGAAGACCATAACAACGGGCATCGGCTCATCCTTTCCGTAGTACTTTTCCCTGTGGAAAGCCCCATGCTTCCCCCTCTCCGCGTTTATGCCCACGGTATTCCTGTCGTGAAGCTGTGCCCTGTATGAACCTGAGTTCAGGACACCGGTTTCCGGATCCTTCGTTATGACGGCAACGCCCGTGCCTATGAAGCGACCGCCGTCATGGTCGTGCCAGAGAGGCGAGGGGAACTTTGTCAGATCTATTCTTTCCCCTTCTTCTACGTTTTCCATTACAGGTCCGCTTTCAACATAATCAACAGGATAGTTTTTGCTTTGGAGCTCCCATTCATTGGGCTTCCCCATGAGGCTCTCTATTGTCTCCTTCACTGAGAGGCCGGTGTCGTTCCCGAAGGTAAGGTTGAAAAGTTTGACGTTGGATACAGAGTTTGTCATTACCCGGAATCCGGTCTTCTCATATCCCAGGATTTCGTCAAACAACAATGCCGGTCCCTGGTTTCTTGCATTGATCTGTGCCATGGCCGAAAGCTCAAGATTCGGGTTAGCGCCCTTAAGAAGTTTCAGTTCGCCAATTTCATCTGCCTTTTCAATCCATTCCCTGAGATCGGCCCATTTCAACATGACAATTCAACAGACAATGCTAAAGGATAATTAGTTTTTTCAGCTTTTAAATGAAAAATTCCTCATAAAACAGAGAAAAAAAGAATTAATGGAAAAACAAAAAAATTAGGCTGATGCCTGTTCGGCATCTATCTCGGTTATCTTTATCCCTCTTGTTTCCTTCAGGCCCAGGGCGCCTATGATCATGACAACCGCACCGATTATCATGCCAATTGACATGCTTTCACCGAGGCCAAGCCCGGCAGCCATTATCGGAACCACAATGGGGGCCAGCCCGCCGCCGAACCCTCTTCCCACCATGTATGCAAAGTTGGAGCCGGTTGCCCTCATCCTAGTGGGGAAATGTTCGCCAAGCCATACTCCGAACAGGGCAGCATAACTTGCCTGGAAAAAGTAAAGAAGGCTGTAGCTGTAGAAGGACGGGTATGAGCCCAGGCTGCTGAATATGGAGGGGTGGGTTGCAGTGTACATGAATGGAAAGATAACCAGCAGAGAGATGACTCCGAATATGATTGCCGATTTCTTTCTTCCAAGCAGGTCGTTGCTTCCGCCGATTACAACTTCAGCTATTATTCCGAATATTGAGCCTATTGTGACTATTGCAGTGACGCTTGGTTCCGGGACATGTCCCGCTACCCTGAAGAACGTGGGATAGAAAACCTGCCCGGAGTAGAAGAAGAACATGAATCCGAACACCATTATGGTACCGAAAACTGTCCACCTGATGGTTTCCTTTGAGAAAATTTCAACAAGGGGTGATTTCTTGAGAAGTTCGCCCGTGTCTTTTCCCTGTTTCTTTGCTTCCACCTGGACTTTCCAGACCTTGGATTCAGGTACGAAAAGCCTGAATGAAAGAAGGACAAGCGAAAGGATTCCAACGAAATAGTATGAATATCTCCAGCCCAGCGCTCCCCCGTATGTTCCGAGCATGAAACCTGCCGTAACTGCACCAAGAAGTCCTCCGGCCGGAAACATTGCCTGAAGAAATCCCCCGGCAAGCCCCCTGGATTTTGTTCCCCATGCTTCATTCAGCATTGAGAATCCAACGCCCCATTCTCCGCCTACTCCAATGCCGGCAATGAACTGCATTGCATAGAATTCATTCAGTGTCTGGGCGGAACCGGTTATAATGGTGGCTATTCCGAACAGAAGTATAGTTATCAACAGTGTGGTTCTTCTGCCGATCCTGTCTGCGAGCCATCCGAAGGATATTCCTCCGATAACTGAGCCGACCAGAGCCAGTGTTATGGCAAAAACAATAGCCTTAGGCGACACGCCGAAATAGGTTGCCAGGGTCACAACCAGGAAGGTTGTCAGAAGGAGGTTGTAACCGTCAAAAAGGTAACCCAGCGTGGCACCAATGTATGTTTTGCTTTTTTCCGCTTTTGTGTAGCTTATGTCTGCTTCCATCTAGCATGGTAGAAAAACTGCTTGTATTTATTCGTTTGGTCCTCCGAATATTGATTTATATACTGATGAGTGCGCAGTTTTCTGAGTCTGCAAGCACTCGTGCGATCTGATAGCACTCTGTGGCATGGAATTGGTCATTGACTTCCTTGACAACCTGTCTCAGACAGCATCAAGCAGAGAGAGTGCAATTTCAGTGCAGACGCGTTTAAATACTGATTCCGGAACTCCTTTTATCGAAACATTTTAAACAGTCTCCACGTTACCTGCGGCAGTATGCAGGATTCAAATTCAACTGCCCAGTCACTCGTTTACTCCCAGAAGAAGGAAAAGACTGGCAGCGTAGGAAAGGCTGTGCCTAGAATTGAGGATCTGAAAATAATTAGAGGAAAGGGCGGGTATGCAGATGACATTGAATTTGCAGATCAGCACTATGCCGCTTTCCACTTCAGTCCATTCGCACACGCAAAGATAAAAAGCATTGATGTATCAAAAGCCCTGGAACTCCCCGGAGTCATCTTTGTGCTAACGGGAGAAGAGGTAAAGGATCTGACCAACCCCATGCAGTCAAGGGCAGCTACAAAATCCCCAACATCACACTATATTCTGGCAGTGGACCGGGTAAGGTACATGGGTGAGCCTGTGGTCGCTGTAGTGGCCAAGACAAAGTACATCGCCGCTGATGCCGTTGACCTCATTGAAGTGGAGTATGATCCGTTGCCTGTTGTAGCAACCATTGAGGATGCTATGAGGAAAGATGCGGCCCTCATATACCCTGAAATTGGGACAAACCAGCTCATTGAGGACCACTTCACGTTCGGTGACACTGAAAAGGCATTCAGTGAAGCCGACAAGATAGTCAAGGACAGGCTGAAAATACACAGGTACGCGTCAACACCGCTTGAGACCTTTGTAACCAGTGCTTTCTATGACCAGACAAGAGATGAGCTCATTGCCTATGCAAGTGACCAGCAGCCAGGGAGAACCGTTGGCTCGATTGAAAGAACCATCAAGATTCCGCAGTCGAAGATAAGGCTCATCGTTCCACAGGTAGGCGGCGGATTCGGAAACAAGCTGGCAATCTGGCAGTACGTAGCCCTCGTTTCGCTGCTGAGCAAACTGACCGGCAAACCTGTCAAGTGGATACAGACGAGAACGGAAAGCCTGTATGCGTTCCACAGGCCGAGAGGCTTCATGGATGCCGAATTTGCCATGCGAAAGGATGGCAAGATACTTGGAGTTCGCCTGACCGACTGGCAGGCAGACGGAAACTGGCCATATGTCGCTGCACTCTACTCACTAATCAAGTTTGCAAACATGGGCGGACTGTATGAGATCCGAAATCTAGACTATTCCTACCACTCGGTTGCAACCAACGATCCGCCAATTGTTCAGGACAGGGGTGTGGGTAAGCCTTTCATGTCCTTTGCACTGGAAAGAATGATGGATAAATGCGCGGATGAGCTTGGAATAGACAGGGTCACCATAAGAGAGAAAAATTTTGTTCCTGCGGAAAAAATGCCATATACAACATTTTCAGGAGAAGTGTATGAGAGTGGAAACTATCCCGAGAATTTCCAGAGGGCCCTCAAGTTCTCGGAGTTCAGGGAGAAGCTGAAATTGCAGGAGAAACTCAGGAAGGAAGGCCATTACGTGGGCATCGGAATTGCCTGCGGAATAGAGCCGGGAACCTCCAACCTGGGTTACTATTTCCTCTCCAAGGAGGGGGACCCTGACTACAACGGCGCCGGCCAGATGGCTACCGTGGAAATGGTGGCTGACGGAACTGTGAAGGTCAATATGAACGGCCCTGAGATTGGAACCGGGCATGTGACAACAATAGCACAGGTCGTTTCCGACGTCTTCGGGCTCGAGCCTGAGGATGTCATTGTTGACGGATGGTACGACTCTGTGCATGGCCACCTTACCTATGCAGGAACGTATTCAAACGCATTCAACGATGTATATCTGGGAGCAGTTCTAAAAGCTTCCAACCTGCTCAAGGAGAAGATTCTCTCCATAGCCGCCTCCTTGAAGAATGAGAACAGGCAGGATATTGACATTTCCAATGGTTACGTAATCAGGAAATCGGATTCAGAGAAGCTGATGGGTGTCAAGGAACTTGCAAAGATATCATACGGGAGGCTTCTTTCCTTCCCCAAGGACCAGGACCCGGGACTTAAAATTACAGCCTCATATGTCAATCCGACCGCCAAACCATTCCACAGAGATGACTTCAACGTTCAGCTGACCCACTCGAACTCAACGCACATATGCCTTGTTGAAGTCAATCCGGAGAACTGGAGCGTGAAGATACTTGACTACTCGATTGTGCATGACGCCGGGAGAGTCATAAATCCGGGAATTGTTGATGGAATGGCCATAGGTTCCACAGTTAGCGGGATAGGAGGAGCCCTCTATGAGGAATTTCTCTTTGATGAGCAGGGGAACAACCTCTCCCTGACCTTTGCAGAGTACATGAAGCCCACCGCAATGGAATCGCCCGAGATCAAACTTGACGAGATGGAGTCGCCAGCACCCAACACTGCGTTCGGAACAAAGGCTGTCGGTGAAGGTGGCGCAATTACTTCACTGGGGGCAGTGGCTGGAGCCGTAGAGGATGCACTGAAGCCATTCGGCATCAGGATAAGTGAGCTTCCCATAAAGCCCGAGAAGATATGGGAGATGGTCAGAGACACAGATGAGTTCAGGAAGCTTACTGGGGGGTCGAACTGATGTATCCGACAGAGTTCGAGTATTACAGGCCAAAGACTCTTGACGAGGCACTGGACCTGATGAAGAATGTAGAGGAGCCTAAGGTAATAGCAGGTGGACAGAGCCTGATGCCAATGCTCAAGCTGAGATTCTATGAGCCGACATGCCTGATTGATCTGGGAGCCATCCCTGAACTCAGGCAAGTGAGAGTGGATGGGGAAGGAAATCTCAGAATAGGGTCAATGGTCACTCATTTCGAAGTTATTGAAAATGGCCTAATCAGGGAGAATGCACCAATACTCGCCTCCACCGCTGAAAACATCGGCGACATCCAGATAAGGAACAGAGGAACAATTGGAGGAAGTGTCTGTGAGGCTGACCCTTCTGCTGATTACCCACCAACCTTGTTCATCCTGGAGGCCAGCATCGTCCTGATGTCAAAGGATGGCACAAGAACAGTGAAAATAGAGGACTTCATAAAGGGACCCTATGAGACAGATGCAGCAGAAGACGAGATAGCGGTTGAGATTATAGTTCCAAAGAGCCTCAACAAATACCATGTGGAGAAATATGCCAGAAGAAAGGCAGACTTTGCAGTGGTTTCTGTTGCGGCAATGGCAAATGTCTCAAAAGACGGAAAGATTGATGACATAAGAGTTGCAGCCGGTGCCCTTGAAGATGGGGCCCAGAGGCTTAGAGTGCTTGAAGACGCATTGATTGGAAAAGGCAGGAATTCCGCAAACCTCAGGAAAGCCATAGAAGAAGCCGTAGATTCGCTGACTCCGGTTTCAGACATCCATGGAGGGGAAGAGTACAGGAAATATTCGCTTAAGATGATGCTCAACAGAGTTCTGGGGGAATTAATCGAGTAAGGAGTGATAAAAATGGTTACTGTAAATCTGACAATAAATGGAAAGAAATATTCAGAGGAAACTGAGCCCAGAATGCTGCTGGTTCATTTCATCAGGGATGTGCTGAAACAGAAGGGTACCCACATAGGGTGCGACACAGGCCACTGCGGAGCTTGCACGATACTCTGGGATGGTAAGCCTGTCAAATCCTGCCAGATACTTGCTGTACAGGCGGAAGGGGCCAATCTCATGACGGTAGAGGGCCTCGAAGGGCCGAAGGGAGAACTGAGCATTGAGCAGGAATCCTTCAGGGAAAATTTTGCACTCCAGTGCGGATACTGCACTTCCGGTTTCCTAATGATGACACATTACCTCATCAGGAACAATGAGGAGATGACTCGGGAGGAAATCAGGGAGAAGCTCCACGGAAACTACTGCATGTGCACAGGATACCAGCAGATAGTCGATGCTGTGCAGGACGCCCAGAAGAAATATTTTGCGCAGAAGAAGTGAGTAGGGTCAGCACCCCACTCCTGAATTTATTTGCCCTCATCGGGCACTGCATGCGAAAACCGCAAGAAGAGATCAGAGGCTGTAGAGCTTTCTGGTGTTCTCCAGCATGATTTTGTTCCTTGTTTCACCGTTTATTGCCGCCAGGTTTTCTATGTCGCGTGCCGAGCCCCAGTTCCCCATGTTAAATGGATAGTCGGTCCCAAGCACTACGTTGTCCTCGCCGGTCTCGTTTATCAGGAACTCAAGTGCATTGGGCGTGAAGACAACCGAGTCGAACAATATGTTCTTCAGGGCCTTTCTGATATCCACGTTGGCATCCTTAAATTCCTGCCTTATCTTTACAGCATGCTCAAGCCTTCCCACCTGGTATGGAATTGCCCCACCGCCATGGCAGAAGACCATCTTCAGTTTTGGGAACTTGGCAAATACATTTCCCAGAAGCAGGCTGCTCACTGCAACCGTTGTTTCGGCCAGCGTCCCAACGACTATTCCCATGTAATACTTTGAAAGCCTCTCCTTCGCCATGAAGTCGTTTGGGTGCACGAAAATCGGCATTCCCAGCTCCTGAGCTCTTTCGTAGACAGGGAAAAGGCTTTCGTCATCGAGGTTCCTGCCATTTATGTTGGTGCCTATCTCTATGCCTTTCATTCCAAGCTTCGAATATGCGTATTCAAGCTCCTTCAATGCATGCTTTGCGTCCTGCATGGGTAGCGATGCGTTTCCGGCAAATCTATCACTGTGGTCTGAACATACACTGCTGATGCCCTCATTCTGTATTCTGGCCGATTTTGCAGCGGATGAGGGGTCCTTGTCGTACATGAAGAGGTGGTGAGTCGGTGAGATAATCTGCCCATCTATCCCCATTTCACCAATTTCCTTTATTCTCTCACCGGTATCAAAAAAACCCTTTGGCATTGGGGCCACTTTCTTTCCCAGCACATTTATGCTGTAAAGGTGGCTGTTTTCTATCTGGTTAATCTCCCCTCCCAATTGCTCTATGGAAGAAGAATGCAGCATGTGAGAATGTATGTCGATATTTTTCATAGCCCTTGGAGAATCCACTTTGATTCAAATCTTTTTCTTTTGTCGGGCGTAATCCGGGCTTGATGGGAACCGCTGCTACAGATGGGTAATATACTGCAAGCCTTTGTACATAGGTGGGAAGCGGTTTTATCGAGGTGAAAAATTCCAGAATATACTATGAGGATAGAGGCTCCGGCAAGCCTCTGGTCCTGATACACGCAGGCTATTTGGACAGCCGCATGTGGGATAACCAGATCGAGGCACTGGGAAAAGAGCGCCGGCTGATCAGGTATGATGTCCGCGGGTTTGGGAAATCAGGCAAGGCAGGAGAAGAGTATTCCGACTATCTCGATCTCAAGGCGCTCCTGGATCATCTGGGGATAGATAGGGCAATTATACTGGGAGTATCCAACGGTGGACGGATTACACTTGACTTCGCTGTTGAATGCCCTGATCGTGTTTCAGCACTCATACTTGTGAATTCCGGAGTTAGAGGGATAGAGATCGAGGGTGATGAGAATGAGCTGTGGGGAGACCTTGGATCACTGGAAGAGAAATACCTGGAACTAAGGAAAAAGGGCGATTTCAGGAGGGCAGCCGCTATTGATGTGGACTACTGGACCCACAAGCTATCAGGGGAACTTAGGAAAAGGGTTCTTGACATTGCAGAAGAGAACGTTAATCCTGAGGATACTGACAGATTCCAGGTATCGCCTGACTCTCCTGCATTCAAGAGACTTGAAATGCTGAAAATGCCTGCGTTGGTATTAGTTGGAGAAGAGGACTGCAAAGGAATGATTGAGGTAGACCGGGAAATTCAAAAACACCTGAAATCTTCGAAACTGGTCTTCATTGAAGATGCGGACCACATTCCGAGTCTTTCAAATCCAGAGGCATTCTCAAGGGCAGTCCTTGAATTTCTTTCCGGAATCTGATCGTTTTCCGGGAAGGCCAGCCCATTCAATTTTATCCATTCTTTAGCTGCAATGCTTGGGAAACATCACTTTTGCACGGCGTCCATACGAAGATCGCATACGTAAATAATTTTAGATAAAACAGGATTTCGACTCGGTGAATAACAGTGTCTGACACAATAAAGGAAAAACTGACTTCAAAGGGAGTCAACGTTCTGTTTGAAAGGGCTAAGGAGCCCGAAGCATTCAAGATTGATGCAAAATCAGAAGTCATAAAATATGGAGCCCTCAACCCGCCTAACATGGAGAAGCCTGACGGCCCTCCCATGAAGCTTCTTGTAGGAGATGGAGTGAGCATAGAGCTTTCCAAGAGAAGGGCGGTTATGCCTTTCTGGCACAGAAACATGGACTTTGACGAGGTTATCATATGCGTCAAGGGGCAGGCCACCTGGAAGACAGAGAACGGCGAATACCAGCTTAACGCAGGTGAAATGCTCTACATACCCAGAGGGATGGCCCATACTGCTGCAGCTTCCTCAAATTCAGACTATATGGCAATTGAGATTAAGGCTTCATCCAAGCTGGAGAACAAATCTGCGGCAAAGCAGTAAGGAGATGTTAGGCTATGACACTAGCTGATTTGCTGAAGATAGCAGGAAGCGGAAACAAAGTATACGACCTTGAGCACGTCAGGTATCCCGGAATGCCTGCATTTGATCCGGTCAAGCCTGGGCTAAACTATTTCCTATACAGGCATCACGAAAACTATTACACCCCAGAAAAGACAGGGCCCAGGACCAGCTCATCCGGCCTGATCATCATGACGGACCAGTCCGGAACCCATATCGATGCATTATGCCACCAGGCTTCCGACATGACTTTCTATGACGGTACAAAGGTCACCCCTGAAGTGGAGACTCCCTGGGGTTACACAAAACTTGGAGCAGAGGAGCTCCCTGCCATGGTGAGAAAGGGTGTGCTCATCGACGTGGCTGCTTTTGTAAAGGACCCCCTCGACGAGAACCATGAAATAACACTTGAAGAGTTCAAGAAAGCAGTGGACGAAGAAGGAGTGACCTTCGGCAAGGAAGATGTTGTTTTGGTCAGAACCGGATACGGAAAGTACTGGAATGAGCAGGGCAAATACATGAATGCCGCGGGAGTGTCGAAGGAAGTAAGCGCCTACCTGCAGGACAAGGTATTTGCGGTAGGCTCTGACAACCTTGCCTGGGACGTGCCGCATGATCCTGACCCGGAGACAAAGTCAAAGCTCCCCGGCCACTTGATACTTCTCGCTAAGAAAGGCATATACATCATAGAGAACATTTTCCTGGAAGAGCTATCCAGGGACAAGGTCTACGAGTTCCTGTTCATAGGGCTTCCCCTGAAGTTCAAGGGGGCAACAGGCTCACCGTTCAGGCCAATAGCCATAACAACCAAATAACCCAATTTTTTTTATTTTCATCACCGGTTGCCTATAGGGAGAGTTTATCTATTATCAGGTCAATTCAGACCCGTACAGGCTAAGGGTGCGCTAATGACAAAAAAAATAGTTGTGGCCGTTACAGGCTCAACCGGTGCAATTTATGGATACAGGCTTCTCCTGGCGTGCAGAAACAAGACTGATGCGGAAACACATCTTGTGGTGAGCAACGGGGCTGAAAAGACTCTGAAAATAGAAACCGGGCTGGATGCCGGAAGGTTGAAGGAACTCGCTGATCACGTGTATGGCGAATATGAATTTACCGCGTCAATAGCCAGCGGGTCATTCCAGACTGAGGGGATGATAGTGGCTCCTTGTTCCATGAAAACTCTTTCCGCCATTGCAACCGGATTCGAGCAGAACCTTGTGGCAAGGGCTGCCATGGTTACCCTAAAGGAGAGGAGGCCCCTGATACTGCTGGCAAGGGAGACGCCTCTCAACCTGATACACCTGAGAAATATGGTTCAGATAACAGAAGCAGGCGGTACCATCATGCCCCCGCTCCCGCCCCTTTACTTCAAGATAAAGGATATAGAAAGCATGGTGGACCTTACTGTTGGAAGGGTCCTCAACATGATTGGAGTCAAGACCGACCTCCTGAAGGAGTGGGGCGAAGACTAGCTATTCCTTCTCGGGATCCGTTTCTGCAATTTTTCTGAGCCTGCCAAAACCTTCAGAGTATGGGCCAAATGTGTTTGTTTCATCAAATCTGAGTTCAGACACAAATGGCGCCTTGTCGGAATAGTCCTCCAGTATTTCCGTTGGAGTTGCAACAAAAAGCTTCTCACCGTGCTCCCCGGATGAATACCCCTTGTCACCGGATTCTGCAAAACTGCACTTGACGTACTGGACTGCGGGCTCCAACTGAAGTATGAGCGTTCCCTTCCCTTCCGTTGCGAGAAATCCGCAGCTTCTTGAAGTTGAATGAACAGCCACAAGGAGCTTGCTCCTGTTAACTGCCACCACCTGGTAAGCCGACAGGAGTGCCACATGCGGAAACGACTCACTATCTTCAGTCAAAAGGAAGATTGCGCTGTTCTTTCTTGATTCATTTGTGAATTTCAATGATTTGAATGTCTTTTCAGGAAGTCTATTCCCTAGGTTCTGAGACATTTTGACGCACCTATTTAAAAATGGGAAAGAACTGATTAGTCTTTCAGTTCTCTTTTGGAAAGCCTTTCTCCGATCTTGTAATGGTCACCCTTGACCAGGTCCTCGGCATCCTCCCTGAACTCGTCTGGCCAGTAGCCCAGCTCATAGCCGTACCATGGAGCCACGAGGTCAAGTTGAGGCAGGTTGAGTTCCTTCCAGATTTCAACAGCCTTTTCCATGTATTCCTTCCTTGGAAGGGACGTTGGAGGGTAGGGGTACTTTATGGTGGCATCAATAAGGACTGCGGAACTCCCGACACCGCCAGGAAACTCTTTTTCCTCATGGGATGCGCCTGGACTGTAGGCAGAAGGATCGAGGCCCGGAACTTTTCCCTGTATTATTCTCATGTCCCTGGCAGGCTGGACTCTCCAGCTCATTGCCCATATGACCGAGTCAAGTGACCTCGGATCTATATCCTCGTCCACAACTATGAAGAATTTTCCCCACCTGGTGTCATAGCCGGAAAGGAGGTTCAGTATCTGCCACGGGTGGGACTTGTTGACCTTCTTGATCTTGACAACGCACCACTGCGCCTGGCTCATCTCGTGCCACGCAACATCAAGGACTCCGGGAACTTTTGCGTCATGCCTGAGGAACTTAAGGTAAACGTTGTCAGAAGATACAAGCCTCACCTTGCTGCTCTCGCTGGGCGGGAACTGGCTCATTATGTGCACAAAGGTTGGCTTCTTCCTCATTGTAACTGCTGTAACATTGAAAACCGGCCTCAGCCAGACGTCTGTGGCCATATACCCGGTATACTCGCCGAAGGCATTGCCCGGTTCCATCTTTTCTGTGGATATGAGCCCCTCCACGACTATATCAGCGTCAGCAGGCACTTCCATGTCCACTGTCTTGGCCTTCACCAGCTTTACGGGCTCTCCGGAAAAGCCTCCCGCAATGGATAGCTCATCAACACCATACGGAATTTTGGCAGAGGCTGTGTAGAAGTATGACGGGACCCCCCCAACAATAACTGCTGCAGGCATTGGCTTCCCGAGCTTTTTCCATTTATTGTAATGTATGAAACCCTGGTTTCCTCGGTTTATTTCCCACAGCATTTTGTCCTTCCCGAAAACGTGCGCAGAGTAATTTCCCATGTTTCTTATGCCGGTTTCTGGGTCCCTGGTTATAACCTGTGTGCTGGTCCTGATCTGGCCGCTGAATCCAGGAACCTCTATCGGGATAGGAAGCGCCTCAAGCCCCTTTCCGTCCTCTAGAAGCTTCTCACCTTCGAATACCTGTTCCTGAACGGGAGCCGTGTCAACCATCACCGGCTCAACCGGGTTAAGCTGTGCCTTCTCCCATTTCTTCTGTATGGCTTCCTTGGTCGGCTCAGCCTGAAGCCCCAGGGCGTATATTTCCAGAGAGGATGCATATATCCCTGTGGCAACTTTAATGTCATAATTTCTCCCCTTGGCGTCTTTAACATTGTTGAAAAGAAAGCCCTTTCTCTGTTCATCTTTGAGCCCCCTGTACTGTAACCTCACAAGGGGTGTCAACTCAGTCTCTTTCTCAACAGGGCGGTCTATTCTGTAAAGCTTGCCCGCCTTTTCCAATGCAGAGAGATAATCGTTCAAATCCCTGTAGTACTCTGCCATAGCACTTTATCAAACTGCATGTATAAACCCTTTGGTATTCTCCGTGACAGTCATGAGTTAATAGATATTACGTGTCATAGCTGTTCTCTGAGCAATTCGAGACGCTGACATGTCGAAACAGTTTTAAAAAGAAAGGCAATAGACGCCAAAGGTGTGAATCTTTGAATTCAAGCTACGACCTAAGGGAATTTATTGACAGAATAGAAAAACTGGGATTGTTGAGGAAGGTCGACGGTGCAAACTGGGACCTCGAGATAGGGGCAATAACGGATGCAAATGCAAAAAGCAACAAGTACACACTTCTCTTTGACAACATTCCTGGCTATCCCAAGGGTTTCAGAGTGCTGACCGGAGCTTTGCTGGATTCGAGAAGAGTTTCGACCGCACTTGACCTTGAAAGCAGCATGAACAATCTCCAGCTTACCAAGGCCATAAGGCAGAAGCTTCACAATGTTGAGAAGGGGTATGAGAAGTACGCCCCGGTTATGGTAACCGACCCTCCAACAATGGAAAACGTGGACAGGGGCGATGATATCGATTTCTTCAAGTTTCCAGTCCCAAAATGGTTTCACAAGGACGGGGGCAGATACATAGGAACCGCTGATGCGGTCATAACGAGAGATCCGGAAACCGGATGGGTAAATGTTGGCACATATCGGGTCATGGCAAAAGGGCCTAAGAGCCTGGCCATACTCATGGAAGCTTCAAGGCACGGTAGGTCCCACGTTGAAAGGGCACTGGAATCCGGCAAATCTGCACCAATAGCGCTTTCATTTGGCCATAATCCGGGCCTGAACCTCTTTTCCAGCAATGAGGTGCCAGAAGGCATGTCAGAGTACAATTTCCTTGGCGCAATAAGGGAGAAGCCGCTTGAAACCTTTGAAGGGCCGGTGACGGGCCTCCCCATACCTGCAGACAGTGAGATTGCAGTTGAGGGGTACATAACCGGTGAAAGGACTGATGAGGGCCCTCTGGGTGAGTTCATGGGGTACTATGCCGGTGGAAAAATGTCCAATCCCGTCATAAAGGTTGAGGCAGTCTATTACAGGAACGACCCAATCCTTCTGGGAACCTGCGCCGGAAAGCCGCCATACGATTATTCATACTACAGGTGCCCCATAAGAGCCTCGCTCATCTGGAATGCGCTTGAAGCTTCAGGTGTAGCAGGCGTGAAAGGGGTATGGTGCCACGAGGAGGGCTATTCGCGGGCTTTCACTGCAGTGTCAATCAAGCAGATGTTTGGAGGGCATGCTGTGATGGCAGGGCATATAGCTTCCCAGAGCAGGCCGGGTAACGTTGCCGGAAGGTACACTGTCGTTGTGGACGACGATATTGATCCTTCAAACCTCAACGAAGTGGTGTGGGCAATGTGCAGCAGAAACGACCCTGCATCCGGAATTGATATTGTCAGGAACACAATGGGAACTCCCCTTGATCCCATTGCAAAGCATGAAGAAGGGAAGGATCTTCTGGAATACACTGCTTCCAGGGCCATCGTAATGGCTGTGAAGCCCTTCGATAAAATGATCAGGAATACTTTCCCTGAGGTTGTCAAGGCTGACCCGGACACTGACAGGAGGGTTCATGAAAAATGGCCGGACCTTTTCTCCGGCAAGTAATACATTTCTTTCCCTTATTGCTCCTGCTCTTCCCACTCTATTATGATCCTTATGTTCTTCGGCATCTTACCTTCTTCAAATTTGTTTCTGGGGATAAGAACACTTGTTACATGGGGAAATTTTGCCCCCTCTTCATCATAGGCAGCTATGAAAGGAGATCCGAAATGCTTTTGTTCGCCTCTTAACTCAATTCGTCCCAAACTATCGACCTGAATAGAATAAGAAGTCCGGCTATAATGCATTTACCCTTTGATTTTTGAGAAATACTCCAGAGCCTCTTGCTGGGTAACAAGCGTGCCGTATTTCATCCAGACATCAAGAAGGGCAACCTTATGTGACACCTCAAGGCGGTCAAATACACAATCCTCCACTATGACAGAGTTAAAGCCATAATTGGAAGCGTCAATTGCGCTCGTCCTAACGCATCCGCTGGTTGTCCCCCCAATGAAAAGAAGGGTATCTGCGCCCCTGCTGACAAGGTGATTGATCAACGGAGTGGCGAAGAATGCACTTGCATATTGCTTGTCTATCACCACCTCCCCCGGTTCCGGGGACAGTTCCTTTATGATCTGTGATCCCGGGGCTTCAGGGCTGAATTTTGTGTGGTCCCTTCTCATCTTGCTTTCATGGGATTTCCCGGATTCCTGCGCCACATACCTGGTGTATATGACTGGAATTCCTGATTCCCTTGCATTCCTGATCAGGCTTTCAGACTTTTTCAGCGATAACCATGATTTTTCCCCTACGCCTGTGGGGTATTCCTCCATCTGGGCCAGGGTAGGCGTGTTCCTGCCAAAGAAATTGTACTGTGCATCAATCACTATGAGAACAGGCCTGGATCCAAGATCCTTCCTTTTGCCGTAGCCTCCCCTGGATATAATTTCCCTTTCTT
Organism: Thermoplasmataceae archaeon; assembly: GCA_046703705.1. Taxonomy (GTDB): domain Archaea; phylum Thermoplasmatota; class Thermoplasmata; order Thermoplasmatales; family Thermoplasmataceae. Next base: position 2,552 of record JBJKST010000026.1, on the reverse strand, counting down.
CATCGCTTATGATGTCATCCCATTGGTGCTGCACACTACAAGAAGTGTTTACCTGAATAAAGAACTGCTGATGTGACAGCTGCTGAGCCCTTTACGAAAAACGCATTCCACTGTGTTTCCTATTTAGAAATTTATTTTAGCCAACTGGTATTGCCGGGTTATGGTCTATCATGATCTGAGAGAGTATCTTTCCGAATTAAGGAAAAGAAGCCTTCTCACTGAAATTGACAAAGAAATTCAACTCGAAACGGAATTGATGCCCCTGGTCAGGCTTCAGTTCAAAGGTCTCCCCGAAAAGCAGAGGACAGGATTCCTTTTCACCAATGTCTATGATTCGAAGGGAAAGCATTACGACGGCGCAGTCACAACTGGTGTACTTTCCAGCTCAATGGATGTCTACGCTGCCGGTATGGAGTGCGAACCGGACCAGGTTTCAGACAGGTTTACAGAAGCAATAGAGAACCCGATACAGCCAAGAGTTGTTGAGAAAGCCAAAGTGCAGGAGGTCGTCGTCACAGGGGACGACCTTGACAAGAAGGGGATAAGCGAGATCCCATTGCCGGTGGAAATACCGGGGTACAGCTGCCAGGTCCGCACTACTACAGCCTTCGTTACCAAGGATCTAGAAACAGGGATCCAGAATGCAGGCACATATTCAGGGCAGATCTTTGGCCCAAAGAAAATCCTCTGGGAAGTTCACAGGGGAAGCCATGGCTTCATGCACTTGAGAAAGGCCGCTTCAAAGGGTGAGAAGACACTTGATGCCGCTATTGTAATTGGCGGGCCCCCATATGTGCAGTATACAGCAGCATCCAAGGTACCCTATGGCCTTGACGAGTTCGCAGTTTCCGGTGGACTTGCCGGCGAGCCCATAGATGTCGTAAAGTGCAAGACTGTTGACCTCTATGTTCCTGCCAATGCCGAGTACATTATCGAGGGAAAGGTTTCGGTGGAGGATTTTGAGCCGCAGACGCCCTTTGGAGAATACACGGGATACGTGGCAGCGGATGTTGAGAGCCAGTGGTGCCCTGTCATGGAAATAACAGCAGTGACCCACAGGAAGGACAAGCCCATATTCCAGACGATCATAAGCCAGTTCCCCCCCAGCGAGAGCAGCAAACTCAGGCAGGTCGCATATGGCAGCGCGTTCACCAAATTCCTCAGAAATGACTGTGGCCTTCCGAACGTAACAAAGGTGGCATTCCACGAGTCAAGCGGAAGTTGGCAGTATTGTGTTGTCCAGATAAAGAAAGATGCCCCAACAGACGCTATGCGTGCACTCGTTTGCGCATCAGGATATGCCGCTGACATTGGGAAGGTTTTCGTGGCTGTTGACGATGACATAGACCCGTTCGATCCTGATTCCGTCAATTGGGCACTTAGCTTCAGGATGCAGCCCCACAGGGACATGCAGCTGATTAAAGGGAAAACTGCCCATCTTGACCCTTCAGTGTTCGTAAAGGGGCAGAGCGATGCAAACAGCGGTTACAGAGAGGCGTCTGCAATACTCATTGATGCCACCAGGAAGACAGACTATCCGCCAACTTCACTGCCCAAGAAAGAATACATGGTTAAGGCAAAGGAGATCTGGGAAAACCTTGGACTCCCTGAACTGAGCCTGAAGGCCCCCTGGCATGGTTATAACCTCGAGAAGTGGACCGATGAGTACGACAGGTATGCAAACATGGTCCTTAACAGGGAACACTTCAAGATAGGAGAGGAGCTTGCAGAGAAGAGGGTAAAGAAAAACATTCTAGGAGAGGTCTGAACCTCTCCCTTGATTTCCATTTATTTTTGTTTTTTCAGTTCTTCAAGAACCTCTTCTGCAGACATCACATAGCCGAAATTTTCAGAAAAATTCTTGAGAAGCGGGCCCTGATATTCTGTTTCCGGTGTGGAAACGCCATCACTCACCATGATTGTCATGTAATCCATCATGTAGGCGTGCCTCGCCGTGCTCTCAACGCATAGATTTGTTTGCGTGCCGACAATCACGAGGTTTGAAATATTGTTTGACCTGAGAATTACATGCAGATCTGTGTCCATGAACGCATCATACCTGTGCTTCTGAACAACAGGCTCGTTTTCTAGCGGCTTGAGTTCCGGTATTGTTTCAGCCCCCCACGTTCCTGCTTTGCATATCATTGGATCAAGGGATTTCTCTGCTGACCTGCTTACCCAGTTCAGTGAATTGGTATACCTAAGATGAACAGTCTCAGTGTAAACTACCATCATCCCGTTCTTCCTGAAATAGTCAAGAAGCCCCCCAATGACAGGAATTGTTTCCTGGACCACATCCAATCCGTGTTTTCTTTGCCCGAGATATCCTTCATCCTTGACAAAATCATTCTGCATATCCACTACAAGAAGCGCAGTTCTTGAAGGGTCCAAGGCGGTGTGGAGATTTTTCCTTTTGAGGTCCAAATTAGACATTTGCGATGCTAAGAAAAGTGCGTACTTATAGGTTCTGCTGAGATTCTTGTCGGAAGAAGAATTGTCTTTTCCGAGATAAGACATAGAGTCATTGTTAAGAGGGCATAGGTAAGTGAAAA
>JBJKST010000025.1:0-13122 GCA_046703705.1 Thermoplasmataceae archaeon | reverse complement strand
TTTAGAGGGCTGAATTGCCCGTATTACCGTAATGTTGCAATTTGTGCAATTATTACAAATTATCCAAGAAAAATAATTCTTAAATATACGAATGTGGTAAATTCAGATAGAGGATTTATGGCAAATAGAAAATTTGTTTTAGTAATGGCGATTTTTGTTGCAACCATTATGGTTCTGTCCTCGCTTGTTATTCTAGCGCAAGTGTCCGGACAGTCCAATGGAACCGCGACAGGAACCAGTTCAGCCCAAACGTCGACATCCGCCCTTTCCAGCCAGGCAACCAACATTTTGCAGAATCTACAGTCGAAGGGCGTGCCTAGCAACTACATATATATGCCCAGCTTCAAGAAAGCACAAGTCTCAGGCACAAACATATCAGGCCCAAGCTATACCAGCGCTCCCGCACCAATGGGTATTGGAACTTACGGTTTTTCCAATAACAGTGGAGTAATAACCCGGTACGACCTAAACACTTCGAGTTTTGCAGGATCAGTCACATTCAACAGCTTCTCGACCTTCTATCCTTACGATGACGGACCAAACAGCGTTACGGTGCAGTTGAACTCAATACTCAACAATGTTACGCTGTTCGGAGTGAGCAACTACACCTTCTGGAACCAGAATGTCCTGTTCTACTCTGCAAGGACCAACACTGTGCAGTTCCTTGACAACATATGGAACTTCTCTAGCCCCCAGTTCTACTTGAGCCCTAACGTATTCAGCTCATACCAGGGCAACCTAATTGCGCCCGAATTTTACTACGCAGTGGGCCCAGCATTCTCCGTGACATATCCATTCACCGTGAACTTCTATCTGAACTCCACCGTATTGAACGGAGACAACACTGTGTTCTTCAATTACACGCTCAAGGATTCTACCGGAGCGGTTTCTGGGTCCTTTGATGAGGTTCAGTTCAATTCATCCTACGGAATGCCAGCCGGATATTCTGCACCACAGGCCAACTACTATGTGACGTCGACCAACCTTACGCCCACTGGATTCATACCATACGATTCTGAGATAATGATCGGAGGTCCTGGTGGCGGAAGCACTGCAATGATATACAACATAAATGCTACGATGACACTTAAGTACAAGAATGCGGCAAACAACTATGTAAATGTGCCGTCAGCTTATGATGTCGGTTCAGAGACCGGAGAGACTTCTACAGGCATAGCAGTTACCTGGACGCCCAATGCAGTTGCACACCTCAGTGCTGGTCCGTCCTTTGTCTATGGAATGTGGAATGTATCCCAGGTTAACACCTTTGACCACTACACTGGCAATGTCAATCCACCGAACTCATTCCTGTTCGTGAGCCAGGGGTCTCCATTCAATGCAAGCAATGCTTCCTGGAGTCCGCTATCCCAAGCTGGTAGCTATTCGTTCTGGCTTCCGTCAGGGTCCTATGGTTACACACTCCTCATGAGCAACAGGGATCCTCAGAGCGGCACACTCATTCCAGGAACCCCACAGCACTCGCTTCTGAACATAAATTACGGCAGAGGTGTGTATACTCCTTTGTATGCGTTTGGAAACCAGCAGCTCAGTTATATATCAGCATATGGCCATGGAACACCGAGCAACCCGTATGTTCTGTACAACAACCCATCTTCTTCTGGAATGTTGAACTCACTGTTTTCGTCCTTCAATGATTACCTGTTCCCAGACTTCGCAGGTGTTTTGCTACACGGGACTTCAGCAAACGTGGTGGTGTATGACATGCCGGCACTGACCGTACAATATACAACCGCGTCACAGCTAGGAGGACTTGCCTACGGCGGTATAGCGTACACTACGAACCAGCTTGGATACGTTCTCTATGATTCGCAGAATGTTCTGATGACAGGTAATACAGTTACTGGATGGTTCTCAGGCTTTCTGACTGAGTTCCCTGCAGCAAATGTTCTGCTCTGGAATTCACAGAACAACATGATTACCAACAATTACTTCCAGACAATGGACAGTTCGCTTTTGATTTATAACATGCAGGGCCAGAGAGGCAATAACTATGTGACAGGGAATTACTTCTTCCAAGATCCAAACCTCACTAACACCACATATCCGGGGATAGCCATCGATACAACATTTGGAACTTCGGTATACGGGCCAGTTGCACTGACAGTCTACAGTTCACACAATGTCATATCAAATAATTACTTCATTGTCTACAATCCGGGCAACAGCCCATACTACAGCATATACTCAGGATATGGAGCGAGATACATAAACAACTGGAACGGTAATTTCTGGTGGAACTACTACCCGCACAGCGGAACCTACAACAATTACGGGCTGATAGCATTTGGCGGTGACCACCACCCGATGACACTGCCAGGATACACGCCTTACACCTTCCTGCCCTACGTTACGAACTTTTTATACAGTTGATGTTGAAAAACATCAACTATTTTTTATTATTGCAACTGTTTTGACCTCGTTTTTACGATTCCTCACATTGTAACCGTATCCCATTTCCTGAATGAGTCTATTACCGATATGATTCCTGCGATCAGCAATATGGCGGACGGAATTATAAAAAAGCCCTTTACCAGATACACTCCGAGTGCACCTGAAACTGCCATTGCGATGCCACCCGGCAGTGCCTGAATACCGGCAAAAAAGGCGCCTGCAATTCCGACAAGCGACAGGAATATGGCGATCCAGCTGCTCTGAAAGAAGCCAAAGGCACCTGATATGTGGAGAATGGATCCGATTCCTCCCGCGATGAATGCCACGAGCCCCATGACGAAGGCAATAATTCCGCCGATCATTCCAAGGATGGAAATGTCATATGCCCTGTTTAGCCTCATAAAAATAAATTCGCTGCAGGGTACTTAAGCATTGACGCTTAACCTTGATTCCATCACAACAAGTTTAATTACAGCCGTGAGCGATTATACCGCAGTTTGGAATACAGATTTGCTGATCTCTCTCCCGAGACAATGGTCGACTTTGAAAGGTTTTTCGGGCGATATGGAGGAGTCCAGGATGCCTGCTGGTGTTTATACTACCACGGAACATCACGCACCATAGCCAAAACATCTGAAGAGAAATACACCGCAAACCTGAATCTGAAAAGGGAGCTGGTCGGGAAGGGAGTTTCCCGCGGAATTCTGGCATATTATGGAAGTGACGTTATAGCCTCTTGCCAGTACGGCACCGCAGAGGAACTTCCCAGAATGGACAATTCGAGGAGGTACAGGGAGGTTGAGCACGTCTCTGACAGGCGCCGCCTATGGCGGATAACATGCTTTTTCATCGATAAGGCCCACAGGCACAGAAACCTAACAAGACTCACCCTGAAGCAGGCACTCAAAAGGATTTCAGAGGAAGGCGGAGGAGTAGTGGAAGCTTACCCAGTAACACACCGAAACACAGTGGAGGTTTGGTTCGGCTTTCTTGGAATATACCTGGATGAAGGCTTCAGTATTATTGGAGACTTTGGAAAAAGCAATAAGATTGTAAGGAAAATTGTGGAACCGTCGTGAATCAGGTTTATTTTTGCATTAATTCGGTGTCATTGCGATTTGACTAAAGGTTAAGGAGCCAGTTATTTACGCATTTTAACCTTTTTAACAATATGTGCGAATATTGCGTAACTACTGACGAAGACAATCCGGTGTGCACGTGCCCCTGTTCCTCATATATGGGAAAGAGGTTCTGCAAAACTTGTGGACACAAGATAAGGATGGTTAACCAGCCAAGGTGAATGCAGTTCGCAGCTGCGATTCACGCAGCTTTGTCTTAGGCTGAATGGTTTGTCATGAAGTATTATTCACAGGAGTATTTGTGCAAAAGTTTGTGAAAGACGCCATATAGATCCCCAGACTATGATGAAAAGCACATCCTTAAGTCAATATATATCTGAATTGCATTTACAGATTTATGCCACCAAGCCTCCGTTCTGCAAATAATTCCGAGTTCAGGGAGAAGCTTGTCTGCGACATCATTTGCCGTGGGGAAGGCCCGGTAAAATTCAATGATATCAAAAGGGTCACGGGCTACCACCAGGAAATTCTTTCACGTATCCTGAAAAGGGGAATAAGGCGCTGTGGTTTCCAGAAGACTGAAAACGGATATATTTGCGAATGAAACTCAGGTCAACATAACCCCCTTTCCAATATGTGTTGGGAGGTGATATGCGCCATGACAGGCTGTTGCGGAACAGATTGTGAATGCGAGTGCTGCTGATAGCACTGCTTGACTGCAAATTTATTTTCCAATTTTTTTCTTGCATTTCTGTAGATTCGAAAGGATAAGGGGCCGAAACGGTTGAATTATCTTTCCTACTCGTCTATTTTCCAGAATGGGTTGTATACGACTTCCCACAGATATCCGTCCGGATCGGAGAAATATGCGTCGTAACCTCCCCATCCAGTCTTTTGTGGCTTCTTCACAATTTTGACCCCTCTTGGATGAAGGTCCTTTATGATTTCGTTTACCTCATTTTCTGAGGCCACGTTATGGGCCAGAGTTATTCCGTGAAAACCTGAGCCTTCTGCAGAAACCTGAGCGTCATCTGCCAGGTCCTCTCTCGGAAAGATTGCAAGAACTATGTTGTCGAGTTCGTAAAAAACGATTTTTTCACTGTCAGAGCCTCTTTTCTTGAATTTGAGCACATTGGTGTAAAAATCTTCGGACTTCCTCAAGTCTGAAACTCCGAGCGTGATTACGCTAACTGTGGGCTTCATCATAGAATAACCGGGATATCATATTAAAACATGACAGGAATTTCCCTGCAGCTTCATGCCTTATCACAAAGAGGGTATGGGGAAATTAGAGAAAAAATGCAATGCTGGGGTTATTTGTCCGGCACGAACACCAATGAGATCGAATTCACACAATGCCTGGTATTCTTGGGTGTGAAACCTTCTCCAAGAAAGACGTGCCCCAGATGGCCGCCACAGTTGCTGCACTGAATTTCAGTCCTTATCCCGTCAGCATCTGTGAGTCGTTTAACCGCACCCTCTATCTCATCGTCAAAGCTAGGCCATCCGCACCTCGCATCAAATTTTGTCTCGGAGCGGTAAAGGGGTGCGTTGCATCTTCTGCAATGATAGGTTCCCTTCTCAAAGTGCTCTTCATATTCTCCGGTAAATGGCATTTCAGTGCCTTTGTGAACAATTACTCTCTCTTCTTCAGGAGTGAGCTTTCTGTATTCCATGAACCTCAATACCAGCATTTCTTCCTGAATAATGATGTTTCTGTTGCCTTATTAGGAAAATTTGCGCCGTTGAAAGAATTTAGAAGTTAAAAGGGGAATGGTTCACAGGCTCTTTGGCCTGTGTGTTTTCTTCATTACTATCTCGTAGTAGCCTTCCCTGTCAAAAACGCCCAGAAGCTTGTTTCCCGTCTTCCTGATCCATTCAGGGGCGTCCACCTTAGTCTCGCTGTCAAAACTCTCAGTCGAATAAAGAGATATTACATCATCCTGCCTGGCAGAATTATAGACCTTTATCAGTTCCCAGAAAGGCCCTGGGCAATAAGTCTCCCTTGCGTCAGCTATTTTGTCGGATACTTCTCCATTTTCCATTTCAGCCACCATGATTTCATGCTGATTGCTGCATTGACATGGATTGCGCCATAGCTTCAGGTAACCAGCCATGGCTTATCTGCAACTACAAAATAACAGGGCTGCCTAACATTTAATGCCCTGAAATGCAGCGCAACAGTTGCATACCGGAAATACACGACGGCCGTATATGCGCCGGGAGTCGTGGATTCGAATCAAAAGTGGATTTTTGAAATATTAATCAATGAATCTGAAGAGTAAGGCCTGATGGATCCAGTCCTGGGCAGAGACAAAAATGGAGCCCTCACATGGAAAGCAGGGTCAAGTCGATTGCAGTCTCCGCTGGAAAGGTAAACTCCGGCGACGGCATTACCGTCAAATATCCCGGCAGAACATTAAGGAAACTGGATATGGAATCACACAGCAGGAAGTCCTGTTATCACCAGCTTCCTCAGGCGCAGGAGGAGGAAAAAAGCGATGACGGACACTATTGATATGATCCTTGCTATGCCTATTATCTGCACCAATTCCGCCCAGACAAACAACGGTGCTATCAGTCCGACTGCCAGTGCAAACTTGTGTCTCCTGTTCTCCTCCGATGGCATGTAATGCGCAATTGCAGCCATGATTATCAAATTGGCAACAATATAGAGTGCGGCCTCAATCAGCGGCGGTACTCTTGCACTCCCGTCAGGGGCCATTGGAAGAAATGAGTTGAGTGTGTAAATTGGGAAAACCAGGAGCCCCAGAATAAAGAATTTCTTTGAGCCCTGTCTGGGGTCGCCCTTTCCACCTAGCAGCCTTCCGGGGAGTGTCCTTGCAAATAGAACTAGAATCAGGGATAGTGCGAGGAAGAAAATGTAATCACCATGTGTGGGAATAGAGCTGGACCTGGCAGAGTTAACCACTATGTTCAGAACAATTACATCAATCAAGTATATGGCCAGTGCAGCAGCCGAGCCCCTCCTTCCAAGCAATGGCTCTCTTGAGTAGTGAGGGTATGCTATGGACAACAGCAGAAGCGGCAGCCCAATGCTGAAAATTGCATGGAAGAATGTTATCCCGAGGGCCCACATCCAGTCGATGCCCATGTACCTGCCATAGACTCCGAGCAGCCCGACCGGGTTTCCGGACGGAATGAAGAATGTATGCACCGAAATGCCTTCTTCCATTATTCCGTATGCAAGGCCAAGTGCGAGTACAGATGCCCAGCCTTTGCTGAATTTTATTGAGAATTCCCTTATCAGCAGTGCGCCAGTGGAATAAAGGGCGATGTTCAGCACGAGCCCTATGAAGAATGAAGGTGTGTCAAAAATTAGCGATCCCAGTTTCGAGGAACCGGTCATATATTCCGGGATCCCTGGTGTCATAACCATAAGAAGAAGGATCATGGTTCTGCGAGTTCCCCTTGGCACCATTCAGTTGAGCCCCTCCGCACGAAGTGCTGGTTCATAGCCAGCAGCACGCCCTATATTTATGTTTGGGGGATGAAGAACTAACCGTGCATAAGTTGATAAACTGCGACAGGAGAATAATATGGTTTCTGATAACATTCCCTGCAGGTACGAAACATTATAACTGAAAATCGGCTATTTCATTATGCAGAAGTCAGAACTTGGTTTTGTCAGAAATTCTTCGGCGGTGGAGAAGAAGGAGATGGAAGGAGGTGCCGGAATAAGATGGCTGATCACTCACAGAGAGGGTGCGGAAAATTTTTCCATGCGTTTAATAGAAGTTCCTGAAGGGAAGAATACTCCGTCACACTCCCACGATTATGAGCACGAAATATTCGTGGTTGAAGGAAAAATGGAAGTAACCATAGGAAATAAGAAACTGCCCGCGTCAAAGAACGACTTTGTATTCATACCCCCAAATGTGCACCACTCGATGAATGCAAAAGCAGACCTGAGGATAATCTGCATTGTACCGATCAAAGCAGCAAAAGAAATTCTGGGGGAGTAATTTCCCCGGTGATTGGTGCTCAGCTCCCCTTTTCAGTTATGGATAGGTGGGATGCCCTCAAACTTCCCTCCACCTGAAGAAGTGAGTGGCCGCAACGAAGAATACGGCACAAAGGGCCGTTAAGATTCCCAGGTACAAGCCAGCCTCCCCTATGTTGGCGTTTACCATCAGGTCACCCAAGCCCTGGACGAAGTAGTAAAGCGGCAGCACTCTTACTGCTTCCTGGAGGTAACCCGGCAGGAGCGATATCGGGAAAAAAGTTCCTGTGAGAACCATCATCGGAAACCCTACCGCGTTGCTGAGAAGGCTCGCGCTTTCCGTGCTTTTGGCAAGTGTTCCGATAAGGAGGCCCATTGAAACGAAAAGGAGAGTCCCGAATGCCAGGAAGGGTATTATGAGCACGTGCAGTGTTATGGGAACAGAGTAAAGGAAATGGCCCAGCGTCACGATTATTAAAAATGAGGCCACAGATATCACTAGGTTCCAGAGAAATACGGAGATCAACCACTCCGACCTCCTGAGAGGAGTAAGCGAGAGCTGGCTGAATATGTTCATGAAACGGTACTTTGAGGCAACAGCAGTAATTGCGAACAGGGAGTTTGAAAGGATGGAGAAGCCTATCAGGCCTGGAATTATTGTGACCAGGTAATCCCGGGGCATTATGGAGCCAAAAATGAAAGTCATCATCACGGGAAATATCAGTGCTACGAATATCCCGCTGCGCGCTGCGATGTATGACTTTGCCTGTATCCTGAAGTAAGCCATCGTCCTGCTGGTCATTTCAGCTCACCCTCCGCCATTTCTCCGACAAGGCTTATAAAAACATCTTCCAGGCTGTCTGTTCTGACTGTCAGCTGTGAATAAGGAATCCCGGAATTCTCTATTATCCCAATAAGGCTTATCAGGCCGGAAGTGCCATTCAGCTGAACACTTATGCTCCTTCCTTCCCCGAAAACGTCCAGATTGGACGAACGAAGGTAATCCAGCATTTCAGGCCCGGCACTGACGACAAGCTTTCTGCCCCTGCCGTGCTTTGCTATTATTTCATCCGGGCTGCCTCGTGAGACTATTTTCCCTCTGTTTATGATGGCTATATCATCGGCAAGCTGCTCTGCCTCTTCCATGTAGTGCGTAGTCAGCACTATTGTCTTACCTTGCCTTTTGAATTCTCTGATTATGTTCCAGATCCCCCTTCTTGAAGATGGGTCCAGCCCGGTGGTAGGCTCATCTAAAAAGAGCAGTTCGGGATCATTTACGAGGGAAAGGGCAAGCCCCAACTTCTGCTTCTGGCCGCCTGAGAGTTTCTGAAATGGAGTTTTCTTTGAGTTTTCGAGTCCAACTAGACTCAAAAGGCTATCAGGATCCGATGCTGAACCGAATAAATCACAATAGAACTTAACAGCGTCGAAGGGGTTGATATTCTCAAAGAAGTTGAACCCCTGAGGCATAACACCGATTCTCGATTTCACCAGGTCATGATCAGCCCAGGGATCAGCCCCCAGAATTGCCACATCGCCGCTGTCCCTCCTCAAAAGACCTTCCATAATGGAAACGGTTGTAGTTTTTCCTGCCCCGTTCGGTCCCAGAAGGGCAAATACAGTTCCTCTGCGAACTTCAAAGTCCAGTCCATCTGCAGCCATTGTGCGGCCAAAGTGCTTGCTGAGTCCCGACACACTTACTGCGCTGCCGGAAACATGTTTTTCCATGAGCTTCACTGTCCCCCTTTCCCTTTTCTGGAATTGAGCTCTTCCAGGCAGGAATTCGCCCACTCCACATCAAGCTGCACGTGCTTCTTCCCTGCCTCCATCATCCATCTAAGGTGCTCGGGGAGCGTTGAGAAGTCATATGCGTCCATCGTTTCCAGGATGTTCCTGGATGCGTCCCTGATCTGTTCAAGCTGAACCCTGATATTCGCTTCATTGTTCTGTGAGAACCATATCTTAAGGTATGCTTCATGCCTTGTCCGCGGAACTCCGGCAGGTTCGGATACCCATCTTTGAAATTCCTCCACTCCGGCCCCTGTGGCCCCGTATATTTTCCTTATCTTGCCCTGGTGCTCCTCTGTTCTCCTTACCTCCACAAAACCGTCCTTTTCCAGGGAGTTCAGGGCCCTGTACAGGTTGCCCGGGAAAATATACCAGAATCCTTCCAGTGCCTTGAGCCTGTTTGATATTTCATATCCGTGAAGCTCCTCTTTTCTGAGAACACCAAGAATGGCGTATTTATCACTCATATTATTCTCCATTGAATATGTGTAATACATATATGTGTATTACACCTATAAACAGAGCGACTAAACATTAAGGTCAGAAGGTAAGCAGCTATGGGGCAGGAACACTGTCACATACAAGCACTGGCCTCAATATTCAAGGATATACTACAAGCCTGTTCAGCCGTGAAGTTACATATGTCAGAATCTCGAAGTGGGACAAAAATAAGCTGCAATAAGTTCACGCTTGGCTTTGGCCGGAGGACAGATTGGGAGGTACAGCATGAATAATATCAGGAAACCTTCCAGTTCGCGTGACAAGAATATTCTGACAATCCCTGATCGCATTGGGGAACTGGCTGGCATATTCTTTATCTCACTGGTGGCAGCTTTCTTTGCATATCACTATATCAATAATACCGGGTTCATGACTTCAGGATTTGGACTTACCGGAGCAATTCTCCTTTTCGGATCAGCAGCTATGTCAATTGTGGCCTCAGCAGCCAGAGCTGCCATAGGCAGGAGGGACAAATCACGCCCCTTTGAATTTGTCTCTGCCGTCTTCGGAGCAGTTGCATCTGTCTGGTTCCTCAGCGCCTTCCCCTTTAATTTCTCCCACTTCAGTGATCCTCTGCCGGTTTTTCTCAAATTCATTGCTTTGTGGATTTCCAACGAGATAGGCTGGATAATAATCCTTCTTGCCGCCATAGGAAGTTTTGGCACTGCAATATACTCTGCAGTCAGGATGATTCTAGACGGGCTCAAGAAAACGTTGTGGTGACAGTTAGCATGTGATATGCCACTTGAGCCGTTGAAGCCGGGAGAATGGGAACCAGTTCACAGCTTGCCGGTGAACATTTGGCGGGGGCCCTGGAAAGTACAAGATCTGTTTTTTGTACTATAAAGGATATCAAACAGAAATTCTTCCCAAAATGATGTTAAAATCTCGCACACTCAGGTCAAAGGCTGCAAAGGGTGCCGTGGTCATATCAATAATACTTTCAGCAGCAGCCTTGTTTTTCCTTTTGTACGGAACAGGAATAGGGTCGGGCATCCCTGGCAGCGGTCATCTTATCGAAGCGTTATTCATAGTGGTACTGGCATTCGCGGCCTATACCCTGGTCTGGAAGCACATAGGTTGGTTGAGGTTTGGTGCAAGGAAATGGGCAATAATTCTCGCCATTGTTGACCTTTTGTTCGGGTATTTCTACCTTGGAAATTGGGTCATGTATGCAGGGATTGCCCTGGCAGTTGCCTGGATAATACTGGCCATGTGATTTTTAATTTACCATGTCTTTTTAATACGCCCGTGCGGAACAGCATGTGCATGGCTGCAGGCAAGATTTTGTGGCGAGAAAGTGATCAGTTATCCGATGTGACGGAGCACTTTGATGTTTTCAGTTGTAATAAGGCCGCCTTTGACCATTTCACTCAACTCCTCAATCAATGGCATCAGCTTGTCGCTGGAATCCACAGTATCGATTACAACCGGCATATCCTCGCTAAGGCGCAAAGGTGTGGAGGAATGCAGTATGCTTCTCTTCCCGAACCCGTATATTCCCCTGGTTACCGTTGCGCCCCATATGCCTTTTGACTGGAGAAAATGGACCACAGCTTTATACGTCGGCATATTGTCAAAACGATCTGATTCCCCAAGGTATATCCTAATTCTAATGGCATTTTCCTCAATATCCATATCAGCTTCCCCCTATGAGCGTTCCAATAGTTCCTCCGATGAATGCCCCAACAATGCATAACCCTGCATTCATAAATACATTTATTGCAGCAAGCCAGAGATGGGATTCACGGAGAAGAGAAATTGTCTCGAGACCGAATGTGGAAAATGTCGTAAAACCTCCAAAGAGGCCGATAAAAAGAAATGCCCTCAAATCGGGAGGCATGTACCCCTTTCCGATAAAAAGAAAGAAAATCAATGATAGGAGAAATGTGCCGATTAGGTTGACAGCGAATGTCCCCCAGGGAAAATCGCCCCTAGTAAGGAGGCCGGACATCCCATAGCGAAGCACACTTCCTATCGCTCCGCCCAGTGCCACCATTGCCAGTATTCTTATGTCGCTTGTTTGCATTTTTTTGACTTCCTCTTCAATCATGCGGACACAGTCCGCTTTGCTGTTGTAGTAGTAGAAGTCATCAGTCCCGCAAAAGACGTTTAATGTGGACTTCATCACACTTAACCTGTCGGGGCTTAACAAGACAGGCAGGAGGAGATTAAGTGGGAATATATGAATCCTGTGAACCGGCAATTCCCCATCAGTTTTGTATCTGGGTAATTTTTTACTGCACTTTACAAGTGCATTGCAAGTGTTCTACCTGGTTGAAGCCTTTTGTTCTGGGCTAAAAATAAAAAAGCTCATCGTAGAAGAGTGCGGAGGGCCGGATTTGAACCGGCGAACCCCTACGGGAATGGACCCTGAATCCATCGCCTTTGACCTAGCTCGACAACCTCCGCAAGGCAATGTGGAATTATTCAGTAATATATGAAACATGCCTATTTCTTGGAATGTATGAAAAATACAACCCATCATTGGAATTCGACGGAAATCTAGAAATTAGACTAAAAGACATCGGGGTGACAATATCTGATAGCATTGTTATTTTGGAAGTTTATCATTCACACGGTAGAAGGGGCAAATGGTGGTATTCTATTGGCACGTTTTTCAGGCTAGCGGAGGATAGTTGATCAAAACCTGTAATGAAATTCCCTGATTTCCATTACCTGAAGATTGGCCACGATATTCAACCACATCAAAATCGAATCTTCCGCCGATTTCTCCACGTGTCTCGGTGCAATTCAAGGCATGCGGTGGACACCATACAAATTCAAACAACATTTGCTTTGAGATTCATAGTGATAATTGCCTGCGCATGGTGAATCTTGCTAAAAAAAGACCAGGCAAAAAGGGCAATTTGCGTCAAGGTACTTAAAATTATGAGATGTAGACATGTATTTAAGCAAAAAATAGGATATACATCCTGAGGGCCCAAGTGTCAAACAGTTTTCATAATTTTGAAAAGAACATGTATTCACTCTATTTGGAGAAGAAATTTGCCGAAGCTTACTCTGTCACGGAAGAAATGATGGAGAAGTTCCCGGAAAAGGCTGGGATCATTTACAGCTACGCATATTCCACAAAGAATATGGCCGGAGACAGCCAAGGAGCGCTGGATCTTATGGAAGAGGCTGCTGAAAAGGGTTACTGGGCTGATCCTGACATGTTGCAGGAAGACCCCGACCTCTTGACACTGCGTGAAAATCCCAGATTCAATGCTGTTCTGAAAAAATACGCATCCTTAGCCGCTGAAAGCAAGAAGAGCCAGAAGCCTTTACTGAAGGTCATAGAACCGAAGAAAAACTCAGCTGACCCTTCAGATCCCATGCCATTGTTAATAGCGCTCCATGGAAACAATGAATCAG
>JBJKST010000024.1:0-30065 GCA_046703705.1 Thermoplasmataceae archaeon | reverse complement strand
TGCCGGTGGAGATAACATCTCCAGGCTTAAGGGGGATATATTTTGAAATATAGCTTATTATCTTGCTGCACGAAAAGATCATATCGGCTGTGTTGCTGTTTTGCCTTATCTCTCCGTTAACATAGGTCTTGAGGCTCAGATTCTGCGGGTCCTTCACCTCATCAGCTGTCACTATGTAGGGGCCATTCGGGAAGAATTTGTCCGATGTTTTTCCAAGCAGCCATTGAGGTGTCCTGAATTGAAGGTCCCTTGCAGAAACGTCATTTGCGATGAAGTATCCAAAAACGTGATCCAGGGCCTCCTCTTCAGATATATTGAAGGCCGTCTTCCCGATGACTATGCCCAGCTCCCCCTCGTAATCAATTTGTGAACTGTTCACTGGAAGGGGCACATCTTCCTCATGGCCGGCAAGTGTATTGTTGAATTTGCTGAAAAGGATCGGAAACTTGGGCATTGGCTCGTTTAATTCCCTCACGTGGGCTTTGTAGTTATGGCCCAGGCATATTATCTTCTCTGGCTTTCCAATCGCAGATTCAAATTTGTATTCTCCCACTCCAAGGTAGGCTAGCACTCCGTTGAGCTCGCATAGGGCTTCATCTATAAGATCAATGTAATACGGGTTCTTCATGAGTGTGGCGGTCGTAATCTTGACATTCTCAACACCCTTCAACCTTATTGAATTGAGCGGGACCAACCCCTCCCCAGTTGCAACCGCGAGTTCCGAGTAGTTTTTCACGCGAACCGATGCCAGTTTCATGAACCGTGATAGTGTGTGTTATTAAATCGATTTCTTTCATGCATGTATTTAATCCCATTTAGCTGTAAACCTAGCCAAGTTTAATTTCATGCGATGGCATATTGCTTCATGGCCAAGAAAATACTGGTATCACGCAATTTTTCTGATAAATGGCTCTCGTATCTCAGAAAACAATACGAGGTTAAATTGTGGGAACAGGATTCTCCAGCCGGCAGGGATTGGCTGTTGTCCAACCTCGATGGCATGGAAGGTGCCATAGTTATGCTTACAGATGTTGTGGACAGGGAGTTCATTTCCTGTGGTGATAGGTTGAAAGTAATCAGCACCATGAGCGTTGGGTACGAACATATTGACGTTGATTATGCCAGGGAAAAGGGAATTACTGTCTGCAATACACCCGATGTCCTCACCGACTCTACCGCCGATACGGCCTTTTCACTTCTGTTGGCAACTGCCAGACGAATCGTTGAGGGTGACCGCCTGATTAGGAACGGAAATTGGACGGAGAAATGGAATCCACGGTTCATGCTGGGCAGGGAAGTCTCAGGAAAAACCATGGGCATATATGGATTGGGCAGGATAGGCGAAGCAGTGGCAAGAAGGGCGTTAGCGTTCGGAATGAGTGTTATATATAACAGCAGAAACAGAAAGGAGCATGCGAATTACGAATATGTGGGGTTTGAGGAGCTTCTATCCAGGTCCGATTTTTTGGTAGTGACCGTATCGCTCAATGACAAAACTAGGCACTCTATAAACGAGCGAGCCCTATCTGCAATGAAACCGGAGAGCATAATTGTGAATGTATCCCGAGGACCGGTGGTGGATGAGAAATCTCTTTACATGGCCCTGAAAGAGGGGAAAATCGCGGGCGCCGGGCTTGATGTATTTGAGCACGAGCCCATAGAGCCTGGGAACCCATTGATCACACTGGAGAATGTCGTGCTGTCTCCACATCTGGGAAGCTCCACCTTCGAGACTAGAGATAAAATGGCTGAGCTCGCCGCGACAAACCTGCAGGAAGTGCTCGAAGGCAGGGTTCCAAAATACGTTGTCAGATGAGGGCATATTGCATTATTACAAGGCTTATTTGCTCAGGTTGCCACATTAAGTTATTGCAAGAGCAGGTCATGATATTAAGTGATTTGGTGTTGAGCATGGGAATGCTATGCAACACTACGCCATGAGTATCTTCGTGAAACAGATATGAGGGCAATCAAGGGGTCAGAATTTGAAGCTTGCTTGTGACCAGTGCGGGGGAACCGGAAGGGAAAAAACCGAATCGGGTAGAATGGATATCTGCAGCAAATGCTTTGGCTTGGGATTCGTTGAACCTGAGGATGGGCCCGAAGAACCCGAGACCAGGAAAATGGTAAAGCATTTTTACATTCTGATGGCCGTTTTTGCATTTATTCTGGGACTTTATTACATAGGCCTTTATTTCGCACTAATTTTTTACGGTTTTTCGTTTCTGGTCACAATGGTTCTTTTTGTAGGGGGCCATGTAGTGATCTTCGGCGGATTCCTCATATTCGTGACACTCAGAATATTGAGACAGAACCAGGCCAACGGACCTGCCAAGTGAATTCAACTGATCTGATACAATTGCTTTTAAATGATGTATTGGTATTACAAAGCAGATGTTCACAAGGAAGGGAGATGCAGGGGAAACTGATACCTCAACCGGAAACAGGACTTCCAAGGGAAACCAGTTAGTAGATGTGGAAGGCACCAGTGATGAGTTAAACTCGTTTATTGGGTACGCAAGGTCCATGATCAAATGGGAAGACATAAGAGAGGACCTTCTGGCAATACAGGAAGACATATTCACTGTTGGAGAGGACATACTCGCTGAAGGCAGGAAGAGGACTATCAGCGAGGACCGTGTCAAATGGCTGGAAGAGCGCGTTTACAAGTACAGGGAGGAGATAGGCAAAATCCAGCTCTTTGTGGTACCGGGCGGTTCAGTTGAGTCATCTGTGCTCCATGTTGCCAGAACAGTTGCAAGAAGGTTCGAGCGAACGATTGTCCTTGCATCATCTTCCAAGAAAATAAACCCGCAAGTTCTGAGCTACGTAAACCGGCTGTCATCCCTCCTGTTCATGCACGCACTGGCTGCAAACAAAAGGTTGGGCGTTGCCGAGAAGATCTGGTCCATCAATCGGGAATCCTGAATTTTTTCTCTTTTTTCATAATATTGGTTTTATTCGATAATCGAAAGTTTATTGACCCGGTTTGAAATTTTTCCGGGAATATGACCCTGGAAGAAACAGTGAGCCGGAACTCAAAGGTATACAGGTTTTACAATGCCAACAGGTCGCGCCTGCTTATTCTGTCAATCCTCTTGAGCATACTGGGTGCTTGGCTCAATGCACAGGGTGGCTGGGTGAAGGATTTCTCCTACCACAGGGTAGTGATTCTCCCATTTCTTCTCCACAACTACACCACAACGGGTTTTATGTGGTACCTTACAGGCATTTTTGACGATCTGGCGGGATTCGCGGCCAACCTGGTGGGCATTTACGGTTTCAAAAGATTGACGAGCCTGGAGGAACTGTCTCTTTACACAAGAAAATATTTTGTTATTCCAATTGCCGGTTATCTCATTACGGATTTTGTGGCTTTTCTGAATTTCAACAACTATTACTCGGGAATTACCAGCATATCTGATTATGGGCTTTACTGGAACATATTCCAGTATTTCCTTATGGTGCCTTTCTTCATTCTCTCAGACCTGTTTCTAATTCTTTATAAAACAGTGCCGGAGAAGAAAAAATAGAATGAATTACTTCAGGTTCCTTCTGAAGAATTCCAGTGTTCGGCCCCATGCATCCCTTGAGGCCTCGTAGCCATAGGATGACCTTGTGTCATTGAAGAAAGCATGCTGCGCTCCTTCGTAAATCTTGAATTCGTATTCCTTTCCCAGCTCCTTCATCTTCTCTGCAACAGCTGGTGCGGCATCGGAAATTCTGTGGACTTCACCGCCGTAAAGCCCAAGCACCGGAGCTTTTACCTTTTTAAGATCATTCTCGTCCGGAGCAGTGCCATAATAAACCACGCTTCCCGATACGGCAGGATTTCTTGCCATCAGGAATGAAAGCGCGCCACCCATGCAGTATCCGACAGTGCCTACCGACGTGGCTCCAAGCCCGTCCTTAAGGACAGAAACAGTGTCATCCAGTGTTCTTGCCATATCATCCATGTCCCTTCCGTTGAATATCGAATCCATTGTTTCTGCCAGCCTTTGGGCTTTACCGGGCTCTTCCTTCTCAATAAATTTCTTTCTATCATCCGGGTTCATTATCACTTTCATAGGCGCCTTGTCAAGTAATTCCTTGAGCTCAGTAATCCGGCCCGGAGATTTCGAGGGCTCTTTCCCTCCCTTTGAGTATAGGTCTGGAGCTGCAACAAAGTATCCTGCCATGGCAAATCTTCTTGCCATGTCAATGATATGTTCATCCACTCCCCAGATTTCCTGGATAAGCACTATCGCCGGCTTCTTCTCACTGATCTTTATAGGGGCACAAAAAAATGAATCTACAGATTTTTTTTCTGAATAATAAGAGCCCCAGTACTCCCTAAGGTCCATGGAGTGTTAATGTAATCCATTATAAAGTATTGCCTCCCGGCGCATCACTCAAGTGAGTGCCAAGATGATTTCTTGTCATAACCTTTGTCAGACAATGTATGCTATTGAAAAGGGAACCAATAAGATTATATTCAGGTAGTCAGTATTTAAAATGAGCCCATCGCCAGAGTGCTCTAAAAACCTTGGAGAGATTGTATGACGGCTATATTGGCTTTCAAAAGCGAAATTAATAACGAAGACCCGGAAACGGCTGCCAGGATATCAGAAGCCATTGGGATCGACCCAAATGAATGGAGGATAGTCTTCAAGGGCACCATAAGAGGAAAATCGCAAATCCTCCATTACTTCGACATAGTGATGGAAGCCGAAAT
Source organism: Thermoplasmataceae archaeon (assembly GCA_046703705.1). GTDB lineage: Archaea > Thermoplasmatota > Thermoplasmata > Thermoplasmatales > Thermoplasmataceae. The sequence continues at coordinate 25,351 of JBJKST010000024.1, read as the reverse complement.
TAACGGAACTCTTGCTCCAGTACTGTTCCTCAGGTCAACTGACGAAAACAAAGCAAGCAAAATTATGCTCCATAAGGTCAAATCAGACGATGTATCTGCAAACAGAAGCTATGTATTGACAGATTTCTCAATGGAACCAAAAGACAGGATCCTTTGTGAAATGTCCCACCTCAAGGTTGTAAATGTTGGCGGTCCGCAAAACGCGACCCTGATCTCTGACAGATTCCACAACGCTTTTTATGACGTGGGTGAGACTGTAAAAAGGTCTACCCCTGACGAAATATTTTCCGAGAAGCCAAGGATTTTCAGGAGAAGAAACAGAGACAGGACGAAAATTATCCAGGACGTTCTGGAAAGTGTCCTTTATATGAAGAGTGCCAGCATTACCCAGCTCATATACAAATGCAACCTGAACTATAAGTCCGCGAAGGGGCTGCTTAACGAAATGATGGCAAAGGATCTTCTGAAGATAGTGGAGTACAGTTCTATCGGCAAAAGATACGAAATGACCGACAAGGGCCGAAAGATGCTGGAAAGGCTGCAGTTCTACGTAAACCTTTAACCACATCCTTTTTTTACACGTTGCAGTAGTATCATTTGTTCATATTTTTGATTCAGATCAATTTATTCATCTTCCTACACTAGTTGAATGCCATGGTGGAGCCAGATATATGAAGCATGGCACGCAACGTTGGTGGTATTTCTGAACAGTGACCTGGATGAGGAAGGTGGCGAAGATATGAGGGTAGAAATTGAGGCTAGACAGTATATACTGCACAGATTCAAAACAATGAGCTATTACTCCAATTGCGTCCCGTATGAATATGCCCCCCACCTGATAAAGTCAGATATGGAAAAAGCTGGTTTCCAGCCTGCACCGGATGAATCTGAAATTGAAGAAGTCATAAGTGAGGCCAAACTGTCAGCCAGGGACAAGATTATAACAATGCTGAGGGAAAGCAGATCACTTTCAGAGATAAGGGAATGGTGCGAATTCGCACTTCAGTGCCCTGTGCCCATACCATCAGTAAGCTCTGTAAGCATGAACCAGCTTCTCATGAGGTATGACTACTTCAATTATGAATTGAACAGGATAGTGAGAGAGGAACAGATATCGGCTTCAATAAGGGAAAGAAAGGAAAAGGGAATAATGTTCGATTCCGCCAAACTTATCAGGGAATTAGAGAGAAACGGCATACATGACATGTCTGATGAATTTACAAAACTTGAAACAATGAAATCGGATGAAATAAATGAAGTTATACGGGACGCTGAAGAAAATTCGGAGAATGCGATTCTCAATTATGTAGTCGAAGGCCATTCGAGGGATGAAATTACCAGGATGGCCGAGGCGGACGATGATATTGCTTTTTCAGCGGAGGAGGTCCCCCAGGTCATTGAAGGGATCACGCGGAAGGAGAGGTTTTCAATCATAACGCGGGAAGTGGCAAGGATGGACACTTCCGAAATGTGGAACCTTATAAACAACATTGAGTCCTACAGAATGTGGAGATTGTCAGCCAAAGGAAATGGAGGCATATCTTCTGTCCTGGAAGAAAGCCAGATGCAGGAAATGCTCAAACTGTATGAACAGAGCAGGGACAGCCTAAAGGAGGGTTACCTCTTCCAGGTCAGCAAGCTGGGCAATACCGACCTGTCTCTGCTGGTGAGGCTCATACAGGGATACATCTCCTGGAGGGGTGCATTCTACTACATGCCTCAAAATAACACCCTGCTTGATGAGAGAGATCTATCAAAATCAATTCTGGAAGGATTTTCCCACGAACACGGAATGGACCCTGAAATATTCAGGATGTTCCTGATTCGAAGCAGATGATTTTTTTGGGAACGCATCAGGAACGTGCCCTGATCCCGTTTGTAAAATGCCTTTATGGGGCACCGGTTCCATACTGCAGTTAACCCGTTAAATCATCCAACAACCGTGAATGTGAATGTTATAAACTGCTGTATGGAGTTTATGTCGGTGCTACCCGGAGGAAGTGGGGGTTCAGTGTAATTCATCCCGATGTAATACATGGGCGTGGGGCCGTCAAAGGGATAGAACTGGAACTTGTAGACCGTACTGTTTTCAAGTAGAGTTCCCAAACTACTGGTGGTCTGGTACGTATGGCTCATGTAGACGTGCATCGCATCAGTATATGTGCTGTTCAGGGTCTTGTTGCCTCCTGCCTGGGCACTCTTTTCTATTTCCACGGTGAAGTTTCCGGTAACATTTCCCGTATTGAAAACCTGCAGCACATTCAGCAGCAATGTAGTGAAGTTCTGGGAACCGTTCAGCTTGAAGTTGAGGTGCACCTGGAGTGTAGAAATCGTTGTGCCGTTGTTTACAGTTGTGTTGTATACAAACGTTGCCCCCTTATAGCTTTGGTTAGTCTCATTAACAGTGATTGTGGGTGGAACTATGATCTGCGTCATTTTGATGGAACTGTTAATGACCACGTCACCGGAGGCCAGGGGCAGGACGATTGCCGCAGAGATAAGTATGGCTATCCCTAGAATAGCATATTTCTTCGCCCCTACCTTATCTCCCGGCATCAATTTCCTTACCCCTCAGGTGTTCCAGACATCTTCAACACTCGGCGCTCGATTGCATTGTGTCTGTTTATAGATAATATAATTCCCCTCATTTTATAAAGCGGAATGAAACAGCTATACGAAAGTAAAATCTAGAAATAAAATTCATTGCAGTTTAAGTATGAGAAAATACAAAAAGGCAGTTTTTATCTTCAATTAGTCATTGGGCAGAAACATGCAACTCCCACGGGAATTGAGCATTGACCTCATGAAATTATGGGAAGCTCAGCAAAATTGCCACATAAGGTTCAGGGAAGACCGGTTTCAGATAATGTTTGACTTTGTTGGGGAATCACTGGGCAGTGCGCTGAACGCAATGGACATTGCATGTGGACCCGGCTCTTTGACTCGTAGGCTCCTTGAGAGGTTTCCAGATTCTAGGGTTAAGTCGGTCGATTTCGACCCGGTTTTGCTTGGTATTGGACAGCAGGCCCTATCAGGCATTTCTGAAAAAATTGAATGGGTTGAGGGGGACCTCAGGAAAGACGATTGGTTTAAGAACATCGATGAAGGAACCCTTGACTGCGCGATGAGCACAACAGCGCTTCACTGGCTTGACTCCAAGAGCCTCGAAAACCTTTATGGCAATATATACAGATTGCTCCGGAAAGGTGGAATTTTCATGAATGGAGATCATATGATATCGGAAGAAAGACAGAAAGATATCACACAGGTAGTTCATGAAGCGAATGAAAAATGGAGCGCTTCAGCATTCAGGGAAACTAAGGCGCTCAACTGGGATGAATGGTGGGCACACGTTGCAAAGTTCCAGGAGTTTGGTGACCTCCTGAGGGAGAGAAGGAACAGGTACAGCAACCCGGATAACCATAACCAGATGGTTTCACTCAACAGCCACATAAATTATCTCGAAAAAGCTGGATTCAAGCTCATAGATGTAATATGGCAGTACTCCAATGACAGAATACTCGTTGCTGTAAAGTGATGGGTTAGAAATAGGGGCAAGTGACAATTCAGCTTATCTGAACCTTAAGGGACGGCGCAAATTCAGGGAACATGCAGTCACATCCCTTATGCATGCACAGCTGCGTCCTGATTTTCCCGTCGAAATGTTTCCATCTCTGCTGATACGCTTTGATCCTGTGGCCGCAATTTACACACCACTGGATTATTCTTCTGCTTCTGAACCTCTCTATCTCACCTGGCCTCAAGAACAGAAATAGCATTGGGAAACTGAGAATCGCCTTCCATGACACAAAAAAGAAATTTACAACTTCTACTGTAATAATTGCAAGCACAAATGCCATGAGTATTGCCACATTTCGCTTTGCAGTCATAAGGATGCCATGATATGATTCGTATCATCGTATTAATCACTTGCGATAAGTTTACGGATTGCTATCACACATCGGTATTTTTTCATGCCACTATTCGGACAAAAGTTATTATGTGAATAATCTTAAGACTGCCATCAATGGATGTTCAGCTAATAAGTACTGCAATAAGAATCCTTCAATCAATTTCTGCTGTGGCATGGACTGGATCACTAATCTTTTTCCTCGCAGTCCTTGTTCCAGTGATCAGGCATATGGAAGGTGAAATGCGTGCTTCTGCCAGTGCCATGATTTTCAGGTCCGGAAGAGTGTACCTGAGGACTTGGGGTGTACTCACCGTCGCGCTTGCCATAGCTGTTGAGCTTTTTCCTATTGCATCTCCCATGGCAGTGTTGAAGAGGTTTGACCCATTGTCAATTTTCCTTATTGATGCTATCACATTTGCTGCGTATTTAATCATCGGTGAAGGATTTTTAATCAGGTCTATGGGCATGTATGCATCCATTTTCAAGTCCCTGGACACAAAGCTGAAACCTCAGGGGATCGCGCACCTGGTAGTGCTGGAACGTAAAATCACGTCCTCCGTAGCACTCCAGATGTCATTTTTAGTGCTTGCACTCGTTCTTTCGGCTTATCTGCCCATACCCTATAATCTTCCATAGGGCTGAAACAGCGGTCCGCCAGAAATTTCACCCAATCATGGAAGAACGTTTTATATTTATTGAGTGCAATCTCCCAGAGCAGATGCCGTCAAACGTGAAAAGCGGGAATGGCAAAACCAGGCGTAATAAGCCTGCCCAGAAGCTGAAACAGGTAGAGGGGAACAGCATGAATATAGAGTTCCTCAGGGAATTACCTGTCAGCCGTTCCCAGAATGTAAAGATTTCATTAAGCGAGGGTTCAAGCTTCAGCAGAATAGATGTTGCAGTGGTATACCCTTCGGGACGGGGCAGAATAATCAAAGCCGAAAGAAATAATGGCGGATATCTCGCAACTTTTGATGTCAGGGAGCCGGGCCAGCACCTGGCGTCCGTGGCAGCTTTTGGAAGGAAGGGCTCCGCAGTTCTCAATGATATTTCATTCAAAGTAGTCAGTCCCAACGTTGGTGTGAAAGGAAACGGACATTCTCAAGTGGCCCCTAACGGTGCCCCCAATGTGAAGATCAGGGTTCCCCGTGTTCCTGAAAAATTCAAGGGTGAAGACATCAAGAGCTGGCCAAACTCAAGTTCTTATGCCCAGTCACTGCAAAATCTTAAATTCAGCGTTTCGCAGAATTATCAGGATATACAGGAGGGGCAGCTCGAGAAAAATACCAATGTCAAGTACACCTCGTATATATTTGGTTCAGGGAACTTTGGAACTGTCTTCAAGCTGAACTCTAGGGGGAAATTCTACGCTATAAAGTGTTTCACAAGAGGCTCACCTGGGCTTGCCGAAAGGTATTACTACATAGGCCACTACATTTCTTCCCTCAAGCTTCCGTTTCTGGTCGATTTCCAATATCTTATGGGTGCAGTCAGGCTCTTGACAAATCCAAAACAGTATTACCCGGTTCTGAAAATGGAATGGATCACGGGCCAGAGCCTGAATGAATTCATTTCACAAAACCTCAAGGATTCCAACGCTTTGGCCTCGGTTGCCGACCGCATACTCGAAATGGTTGACACGCTTCAGTCAAATGGCCTTGCCCACGGAGACCTCTCCGGCGACAACATTCTCGTCAACGATTCTGGGCAGCTTATGCTAATCGACTATGACGGCATGTACGTCCCGCCGTTTGCAAAGAGGAAAGCCCCTGAAAAGGGGCACGACAATTTCCAGCATCCCGGAAGGAACGAGCACTTCTCAAGCAGCCTGGACAATTTTTCCCTGCTCATAATATACACCTCACTCCTGGCTATTTCCCAAAAGCCTGAGCTGTGGGATTACAACGAAGGCGATGGCGACAAGCTCATTTTCTCGGTACCTGATTTCAAGGACCCGGCTAATTCAGAGCTGCTGAAAGAGATCAAAAAATCCAAAGGGAAACTTGGAAAGCTCGGTAACCTTATAGAGGAAGCACTCAAGAAAGACCCGCTGTGGAAGGGGACTTCGCCATCCAGCATTACATCTCTAAGGTGATTGCTGAGAACGTGATATCATCATTTCTCATTTCCCTGGCTTCCAGCATTCCCGTTACATATCTGTAAGGATCTTCCATCCTGCAGAGTTTCTCAAAAGATTCTGGCAAATTTTCCAGCAGCCATTTCGAAATGGCGTCGGTAGCCAGGAGCATTTGCTCTCCGGGCTTAACTGTGCCTTCGTAATACTTTATTTCGGGAATCTTCGTGTTGTAATCCTCCGGGAATGGGCTTCCGTATCCGCTCCAGATAAGTTTCGGGGTAATATTGAATTTTGAAGGGTCATCCAGCGGAAAGCCGTGCACTTCGCCATTCTTCTTCATGAAAAGGCAGGAGTCTCCTACCGCTATTACACGGAACCGGTAATCAAGGCCGGAAGGGTCTATCTGCATTCCTAAGAAGGTGGAAAATGAGCCCTTGAGCGCCTTGTTTTTCACAAACAGCTTGAGAGATTCCCAGTCTATACTGTTGTACCAGATCCTCCTTGCTGAGTATATGATATTCCTCAAAAAGGCCGTATCGCCTGAAAATGTTATGGGGGTATCAGTGAATGCCTTAACCAACGAGCTGGCCCATATGTTTGAAAATACGGAATCGCTTGCACCATCCGCTATGGCAAACCTGCGGCTCTTGAAGTTGCAAGCGAAAGCGTCTTCATACTCGTCATCGCTGTTCCCCAGTTTGGGGCGATGAAATTCCTTTACTGAAATCATCGCATCAACGAGGATACTGCTCTAGTTCCGATGTCCAGGAGCTTTATCAAATCTTCAAGCTGGGCATTGAAGACGTAACCCTTGGCCCCGTCATCAACTTCGGTATATTCCTCCCTGGCAATTGCAATCATGTTGTCCGGAAGTTCACTGGACATCTGAAACATTGTCTGGGCATACCTGTCCTCCGGAAGTGCTGAAGAATCGCTTGGGAATGATATTGGCTCAGTTTTGTTGCTTGAAAGGTGGCAATTCCATACCAGTGCATTCCCGTCTGAAGTGGAAATCGAGAATATGTTGGAAGCAACATCCATCGGATTTCCATCAGTCGCCTCCCCATCAGATATGTTTATTATGATGGGCGGGAATGATTCTGGATGTTCGACAGCCCAATCCTTGGCCCATTCTTCTGCCATCTGGAGTGCCTTAACCATTGGAGTATCGCTAGCAGCTATGGGCTCAAACCAAATGGGTAGCTCATATTCCACCTCCTGGTCCTCTATCAGCTGTGTTCTTGTCTCCATTTTAAGTATTCTGGACTCAAGCTCACTGATAGGAACAAGAGTCGAATCCTTGAGCAAAGATATTGCCTGCCCCCTGGCGCTTCCATAGCCTATGATGCCTATCTCGAAATAATCCCTGATGCCTTCCGACTTGGTGCACCGGTTGATAAGCTCATTAAGCTGCCTGTTGATTGCATCGGCGGCTTCAACCGCTTTTGATCGGTCGCTACCACCAATTCTGTGACTCATTGATCTTGATTGATCTATCAGAAAAATGAAGAGTCCTGGGTTTTTTCTGCTAATCTCTGATGAGTAGGTCATGGTTCCCAATAACATTATAACCATATAATCTTAGCTGTCAGACCATTTTATGCCCCAATTTTTATATTTTGCCTTCAGAGTGAGTTGTACAGCCCTGTCACCAATATCTAGATTTAAAAACAACATGTCCGACACATATATCAAATGAAAGCGTTTAGAAACTGATAATCATGGACAATTTTAACCGATAAACTCCACTGGCAGTATATCTGAATGAAAGTTTTAATTATAGTGTTTCCCATGCCACTTGCGAACATTCTTCATTATATATAGGAGGAAATGAATTTGAGCAACTCTAAGGAAACAGAAAACAATTCTGGAGGTAACTCGTCCGGGCCGTCAATACAGCCTAGGACAGGAAAATCCTCCGGGAAATGGATAGCGGTAATAGTAGTTCTTATTGCCGTTATTGGAGTGCTTGGAGGTGTACTCGCAACCCATTATACCGGCGCAAAGCCAAGTGGGTCGCCTGCAACACTTTCAAGCCAGATAGGTGCAATAAGCCAGGGTGGAACATACACAACCAATGTGACTGCTTCACAGTCTTTCAAGAATGTGACAGTTTACTTTGGTGACGGTTCCAGCACGGTCTATAACTACACCGGCAGTAAAACAGTGAGCGTCAAGCATACATACACCAATGCAGGAGAATATTATGTGTTTGCTGACATAAATTATGGCTCGAGCCAGGGATATTATATGGAACCGGTTAAGGTTACGCCTGAATACCCCAATGCCCAGTATGCGTACAGATCGCTTTCAGTGGACCCTCTGACTTCGTCGAGCCAGCTGATCAGCAATCTTACTAACATATTCGCCCTCGGGTCGCACATGACTCTAGACTTCCTTCCGGTAGTCGGAGGCGGAAGCTACCAGGTTGTCAGCCAGACACTCACAATGTGGAACCAGTCCTCGATGGTATCGCAGGAGAACATTCCCTATGTGTACAACACACAGAGCCAGGGATATGTCATACCAATCCAGAGTGTTTCATACGCCGACCTTCAGTCTGGTATGTACATGCTGGAAGTCAGCACAACAACAGCCCCTGTGAACACAACTCAGACGGTTCAGGCCACTGTTGAACAGACTTCGACCTACAATTTCACGTTGGGCCAGAGCTACGTTGCGTCATCAGGAACCAGCATTGCAGAAATATCTGCAGCATCAATGCAGTTTCAGAGGACCAACGTTACATACGGGGCAGATTCAGCTGTCAATTACACCAATCCGTCCACTGTATACCTGACCACTGCAACCAACATCAGCGTGACAAACGGGTCGGTTACATACTCGGATAGCGGCGGTTCTCACACTGCATCAGCTGCCTCAACTCTGTCAATCAACGCATCAACCGAGCTGACACTTGTAAAGGGAACAAATATAACCTACAACGTCCAGACTTCAGCTGAGCTGAACAACACCCAGACACAGTCCTCATTCTACGGGATGAACTCAACAGTCACGCTTGAAAATGCCACAACTGTAAAATTCCTGTCGGCGGCAAGCAATGTCTCAATCACTTCAACACTCACCGGAACTACAACAGTACCCCTTAACAATGGGCAGTACGACAACTCTGCAACAATAACGACACAGTACTTCATCGACTTCCCGGTTGTTTCATCGGTGAGCCAGCAGACAAGTGCAACCCAGGCATTCACAAATGCTGAGCCGCAGTACTCCGGAGGTTACAACACACTGGACCCGGCGGTTGCTTACTACACAGCCGATTCTGAGATACTGTACAACACACTCATGTCTCTGGATACATACAACGGTTCATCCACAAACAGCTTTGTCCCGCTTCTCGCTGCAAAACTTCCAACAATGAGCAACGGCGGAGTCAACGCAAACTGGCAGAACTCTTCTGCAAACCCGGGAAGCCCCAACGTTGTTTCGACGCCATGGAAAACCACATACGACTATTCGGTTGCGCCTGGAACAAACTACACGTTCTACATCAATAATAACACAAAGTTTGCAAATGGCGATCAGACCACAGCATGGGATGTAATGTATTCCCTCACCAGGGACATACTCTTCGACGGCGGTTCTCCGGGAACTCCGGGATGGATTGTAGCACAATACCTGCTTCCGGGCAACCCGTTTGTATCAAACACTTTCTACAACATAACACAGAACATGACAGTGGACAACGCTTCGAACAGCATTACCTTCCACTTCCAGACGCCGATGTCACAGGATCTTGTATACCAGATCTTTGAGGGCCCGGGAACATCCATAATGGATGCCAACTGGCTCATCGCGCACGGTGCAGGAATAACATGGAGTTCAAGCGGGTTCCAGAACTACAAGGCTTTTGGGGACCAGGCTAACTACAACACCTATGTCCAGAACCATGTAATGCCGGACGGCCCATACCAGGTTTCATACATAGTCCCAGGGTCGCAGGTAACGCTGACTGCCAATCCCAACTTCGTTTCGCCAGGTTCCTGGTACCCTGCTCCATCAATAGGCAGAATAAACATACTCTATTCGTCTTCCAACGAACAGGCATACCTTCTGCTTAAGTCCGGGCAGGCCCAGAACGCTGTTCTTTCAACACAGTACTGGAACCAGACCCAGTCCATGGTAAGCAGCGGATCACTCAGCACGTATGGGTTCTCGACACTTGGAATCTACTTCTTTACATACAACCTGAACGTGAACACAAGCATGCTGCACTCCATCTATTCTGGTTCCAACGTGCCGGCTAGCTTCTTCATGAATCCGAACGTAAGAAAGGCATTCTCGTACGCATTCAACTACTCTGAATACTTCAACTACCAGGTTGGAAACGAGATATACAACACTACGTTCTTCTCGCCGTATGTTGGAATGCTGCCGCCCGGGATGCTGTATAACCAGACAGAACAGCAACTGGCCAGTTCTGGCACTCCCGTCATAAACGCTAACGGAAACGAGCCGTTCCAGATAGCACAGGCCAAGAAATACCTGAGCTACTATCTTAACGGCACACCCTCCCAGAGCGCGAATGATGTCGGAAAATCCATGAACGTCAACTATACTGGTGGAAAGGTTCTGTACAATGGCAAGGCCCTGGTTGTGCCTCTGTTCGTTCCTACAAACTACCCCAGCGTTCTGGCAGGTGCCACAACCTGGAGCAAGGACCTGCAGCAGATAATGCCCGGAGCGAGCTTCCCGGTGATCAGCATACCGTTCACTGATGTGATTGCATATACGGCACAGAACATGAACCCGATGCCTGTTGGATGGGCTGCCTGGTATCCGGACTACCCATACCCGACGGATTACCTGCTGCCGCTGAGCCTTCCAATGAACGGTTCCCTGTTTATGGGTGCTGACCAGTTCACACCTTACTTCGTAGGAAACACATCCAGCGGAGTGTTTAACGTGACTGAGGCTGCGCAGATGAACCAGATGATAAGCGCGTACAACAACGCTACAGCAAACTCCACGAGCCCAACACTGGCCAAGAAATGGTTCCATGTGGTGAACGGGCTTGCTGTCAACACAACAATGCGTGTTTACATCGGGCAACAGCAGAACCACTGGACAATCAGCTCAAAGATAAGTGCAAATGACATGACCAGCTATCAGGAAAATACGATGATTGCAGATACCTATCTGCTTCTCTATAACCTGATGTCCTACAGCACTACCTGAGAGCATCCACACCATTTTTTATTTTTTAAATTTTAATTTTTTTTATTTGTTATTCTACTATTTTGCGGGAAATCCATACTCTCTTTGTTATCGTAAAAGAAAGTAGGTGGATTTTGTCAGTAGGATGTCCACCCGCCATCAGCGACCACTATTGAGCCGTTGATGTATGTTGATTGGTCCGATACAAGGAAAAGTGCTACTCGTGCTATTTCCTTAGGGTTTGCAGGCGCTGGCATGGTTGTGAAAGTCTTCTGCATTGTTTCAACCCCGATCTGCGATGGCTTGTCTGATCCGTACCCTATGTTTGTTTCTACCGCACCAAGCGCCATTGCATTGCACCTTATGCCCTTGGGCCCGTAAAATGAAGCAGTATGCCTGGTGAGGCCGATGAGCCCATGCTTGGATGCTGTGTATGCAACCCCTGCCCTTCCGCCATGCAGGCCAGCAATCGAGGCAGTGTTGAGTATGACTCCATGCCCCTGGTTGAGCATATGCGGTATGACTTCACGAATAGTCCTGAATGGCGTATTCATATTGATGTCAACTACCTTGTTCCAGAGGTCGTCACCAGTTTCCTCAATTGCCATTACTCCATCCATTATGCCGGCATTGTTGCACATTATGTCTATCCTGCCGTAAGCTTTTACTGTGTCTTCGACCATTTTCTTGATATTTTCAGGCTTTCTCAAGTCAAGTACCATTGTATGGACCCTTTCCTTTCCCTCTTTAAAAAGTTCAGAGATTTCTTTTATCCTTTCAGGAATTATGTCAACAACAACCACCTTGGCGCCCTCTCCATGAAAGAGGAGCGCCATTTCCTTACCGATGCCGGAACCGGCACCAGTAATCACTGCGATCTTGTCGCTAAGAATGTCCCCCATATGCAAACAACTGACTTTCTATTAAGACTTTTAAACATAATTTATTAGGCGAATGATATAAATATTAGGTGTCCAAAAACAAGCACCGATATGTGATTCTTATTCACCCTATGATGAGAATTATGGTGTCTCCGTTGCGAATCTTGCCGGACTTCATTCTGTTTCTGACTGCAACATCAGGGCTGATCTGCTCCAGCAGGAACTTCAAGTTGAATTCAGGATCAAGTTTCACCCATTCCGACACATTGGGTGTGGCAATTAGAACTCTGTAACTATCCTGGAGGTCAGACCTGAAATAAAACCCAGGCTGGAAATTCCAGTTGTATTCAAGCGGAAGCGGAGGACTGTAGCCACTCCAGAATTCAACGGAACCATGCTGATCCTGCTTTATGCCGCTGGTATGCACTTCACCATTCTCCCCGAGCGCATACATCGCATCATATCCGGAAGTGAAGCCGGAAATTCTCAGCTTGCCATCATTCTTGCTTGCCGAAATGCCGCACAACGATGCAGAAACACCTTTCATGGCAGGGTTTCTTATGTACCATTTCAAGTTCCCCCAATCAACGCCCTCTATCCAGGCTTTCCTAGCTTCTGACAGGAACTCCTTCACCAGGTTTCTATCGTTCTCAACAGGGAATTCAAATGAGATGAAAGTGTCAACAAGGGACTCGGCCCATTTTCCGGAAAGGGGAATATCAGCTGAACCTGTTGACAAAGCAAATTTGCCTTTTTCCGAATTCCAGGAAAAATGTCCTGCGAACTCATTTTCGTTTGATCCTATTCGGTTTGTTACGAAGAAACTGGCAGGAAGTTCCACTGAATTTAAGGCCCCCTTTGTTGGTAGGATCTCTTCCTAGTTAAATATATCAAGAGAGAAACGGTAAAGAGACGATGTTATACGGGTTTGTCAGTCCGTTCACTCATAAATTTTGAGCCCTTAGAGCGGTTTTCACGAGGTGTCTAGACAAAAATTTCGCTTGCCTGTGATGTAAAGATTTTAATACAAAAAGAGTCTGATAGTCATTGAGTGAATCAACTGGTCTTGGGAGGAATTATGAATAAGATCAAAGTTGGAGGTGTAAGAAATTGTCAGCAGTTGTTGGAATAGATCTTGGTTACGGAGATACAAAAGTAGTAAGTGTAAATGATGAAAGAATTAGGTTCCCGTCTAGGTGGGCCAAACATGACGGGACCCAGTGGGGAATAGGAGGCAATATCCCTATTCTAAGCGTAGATGATGGTGCAGACCACTTTGCATTCGGGGAAGATGCCAATGGCCCAAACGCCAGGGAACCCCTGGGTGATGGAAGGCTCGCAGACAACGCGTCGCTGCCTCTTATCGCTGCAGCCCTTTGGGCAAGCGGTGCAGGTGCCGACGGGTCCCCGACACAGGTAGTGCTTGGAAGCGGAACACCTCTTGGTACATTCGACAAGGAGCTGGCGGATTCTAGAAAAGCCCTTGAAGGCAGAACCATCAAAATCACCGCCCTTTCCGGAGAAGTGAGGCAACTCTCCATTGACAGGCTTGTTATGAGGCCGCAGGGAGTAGGAGCTGCACTCTACATGATTGAGAAGGGTCTGATGAAACAGCAGAAGGGTCTCGCTACGGTTATCGATATCGGTTCAAGGACAACTGATGTACTCACTCTGAACCTTTCCACCATGGAACCCGTACTGCAGATGTCCTTCAGCATTACAACCGGAATTGGTGACTCAGTTTCGGAGATTGCCAAGGCAATCGCAAGAGAGACCGGTTTTGTAGTTCCTACGGATGTAGCCCGTGAGTCAATATCGGAAAGTGTAATGTTCAAGCAGAGGGAAGTAGGAGGGCCGGATTTCGCCGCACCATTCCTGCAGGAACTCGCAGACAGGATCATAGACAATATGAGGGCGAACCTCAGAAGCGAACTGGATCGTGTCACTGCACTCATACCGGTAGGCGGAGGAGCTGCACTCATAGGCGAGAAACTGGAATCGCTTGCCCCTGGTGCACTCATAAAGATACCGGAGGAAGACCTTCCGTTTGCCAATGCACTTGGCTACAAGGACGCAGCAAAAAGAGAAATAGGTCAGTAGGGCGAAGAAATCTTTCTTTTTTATTTTCTTTCACCCCCTAATAATAAATATGGATGATGTTAATTGGCAGAAGACAGTGGAAGCCAGAACAAGGCTCAAGAACAGCGATCCTTAACGGTTGACCTGTTCAGGGAAGACCTGGTTCTAATAGACTTGCTTAGAAAGCCCAATGAAAGTACATTGAGTGTTATCAGGAGAGCATTATACGACAATTTTGAATTTCAGATGCTAAAACGCACTGTCAACTACCTAGAGAAGAAAGTCGAGGATATAGCCGGCCGCAAGAATAACCTTGAGGACGAAGAGTTCGAGGAAATCCTGGAACGCCAGAAGACCATGGAAAAGATAAGGTCGGAGATCAAAAGGGGAAACGCCAAGAACGTGCCTGTCGGTTCCGATGCCCCTGAATTCAAGGGAGACAAGGAGAAGATGAAGGAGGCAATGGAGAGGCGCTGGGCAATAAAGAGCCAGATAAGGAGGCCTGGTACATGAAGAATTATCATACAGGTTATTGGTGTTACAACGAAAGGGGGGCGGATTAGGCATGCTGCTTTACCTTTACATCATACCGACATTGATCCTGGTGGTCACGCTGCTTATCTTCAGGATCTCAAGCAAAGGGTTCAATGATTACACTGCACGCCTTGAGAAAAAAGTAGGAACTATTGAGAAGCTTTCAAATATTGTCTTCACGAAGGACATGCTTTCCATGTTTCTCAGAAACAGCTCCCTCAACACACAGCTGTATTTCACGGAGAGGGAAATAGCAGAGGAGAAGGGTGAGGACGCACAGCCATCAGAAATGCCAATGATGTCCACCAAGGACATGTCGAAGCTTGAGACCTCCCTAAAGAATGCGCTGCAGCCAAGCAGGGATTTGGAGAGGATAAAGCACGGATCTGTTCAGATAAGGACTCTGATGATCATTTACGGTGTACTGATAGCAATAACGGAGTATATCCTGGTTTCAGCTACCATTTACGCATTCAATGACAGGCTTATTTTCCAGCTGGACGGCATAGTTTTCGGAATTACGATCATATTCTCGCTCGTTTTGCTCCTGATACTGATCGATTTTTTCAGGACTGCGAGAAATATCAACCATGCATATGAGAGCGTTGAATACAACTACAGCAAGAACAGGCAATCGACCCTGAGCCTGGAATAATAAGCCTAAGCTCCCTCGTCAAATTTTCCCCTTTTTTATTTTTAACACTGCATTCATTCTTTGAGATCCTACAAAAATAATCGGATATATTTATTAACGGTTACAAATTAATGTGACTTGCCTTGAAAGCCAGAAAGATAGCCTCGATAGCAATCGCCGTTGTGATTCTGTCGGGCATAGCATCAGTTATTGCATATTCTGACGTCTGGCCCCCTCTGTTTGTCGTAGAGTCCGAAAGCATGGAGCACTCGCAAAACTGGACCTACGGAACAATCAATACAGGTGATGTTGTGTTCGCCAAGAATATCCACAGCAGCCAGAACAACGTGGTGACATATGTCCAGGGAAGGCAGACCGGATACAGCACCTATGGGGAATACGGCAACGTTATACTGTACAACGACCCCAATGGAAGGGTCATAATACATCGGGCTATGTTTTACCTGAGTTGGAACGGCACTACCCCGGAGGTACAGGGATACACCAACCAGAGCTGGATTCAAATCACTTCGAATGCCGTTGTTATAGACAACGTAGGATATACACACAGGAACCTGGTAGTATACGTAAGCCAGTATGCAGGCCAGGACGGCTTCATTACTGTTGGCGATTACAACCTTGCACATAGTCCCATATACAACAAGAGTGTGAACGCATACAGTGCATCGGACCAGAATGTTTTCGGTTTTTCCCCAGTGAAACCGGACAAGGTTGTCGGCAAGGCATTCGGGCAGCTCCCATGGGTAGGATTGATTAAACTCAACCTGATGAGGCTTGGAGGAGGCTGGCCCCAGTACAACGAGGTCCCCAACAATGCATATCTCTACCTGGGCATAGTGCTTGCTATCATAGTGGTAGCTTCAGTTTTCCCCTACGACAGGGTCCTTGGGAAAAAGAAACGTTGACCCACAACTTTTTTCTAATTTTTAGAATAGTTTATATCCCGGCTTAAGAATATATAACAGTTAGCCATGAATTTCGACCCAAATGCTCTTATTAATTTCCTCCCCCAGTTTCTCATTGGAGGGCTTATAGCTATCTACTTCTACGCCACATTTAAGAAATTCACTCCCGGTGGCAAGGAAGGCCTGATGTTCCAGGCAACAATTCCCCAAGTCACTCCATTTAGCAGGTCGCACCCGGACTCCGGTGGAATTTCAACACTTGATTCATCAATGTCCAGGTCGTTGCACTTTCTTGGAGCAACCAAAGGGAACGTTGATTATTCATTATATTCTTCCCCAATAGATATCAACTACATCAGGGCAAATAATGACAGGGCTAGTTTCCTGGGAGATACACAGTTAATTCTTCTGACTATTGACTTGTGGATACTCATAGCCCTTCTGTTGTCGCCAATTAAGACCGTGAGCCAGCTTATGCCCACGCTTCCAGGGTTCGTATCATCAGCTATGTTCCTTCTGCTGGCTTCAGTCCTGGGCATTGCAATCCTTACAACTGTTGTCAGCAGAATCGACTTCAACAGAAAAACCCTGGGGATTCTGGTTATTGCTGCCGGTGGAGTCACATTGGGCAGCTTTTACGCTCCGGCCATGCAATGGGTTGGGGGACTTAACGGCCTTATACATCTAGTTGTGGTCTACTCTGCTGTGGTCATTGCCTGCATGGGAGTATACGCTGCAGCTACCTACATGCGGAAGAAGCCTGCTTTCTCAACTTCTGCATATACATCATTTACCTCCTACGGGATAACGGCCTTCATCCTCTTATTCAATTTGATTAGGGTAGCTTTCTGAATTTTCAAAATCTACCTTTTTTATCCCCTATGTATGAACTGGCAGAATTCGGTTATTTTTCAGGTATATAAGTTTTGAGAACACATTCTTCATAGAAAGTATTGGTAAATCTTATTTGTATTATTTATTCCAGCTATTAGATATATTTCACCCTTCATATCATATTCAGGCAAAAGCCGAATAGAGAGGTGAAAAGAACGAACAGAAAGATGACCCTGTTGTTACTGGCAACGGTTGCTACGATCCTTCCAGCGGTCGCAGTGGCAGATGTCATGATAACAGGTAATGTAAACATCGTAGGAACTCAGAACTCTCCAGTTTTTGAGATCCAGCCTGGTCCTAACTATCCAGCCGCATATGCAGCAGGTTCAATAATTTGGAATCCAACACCGCCCGCAGTTCTGCAGGCAGTTGACGGACAGGCCCCGATGGCAACCTTTGACCTTGAGGGAATAGCAAACCAGACAACAGCCCTGGCAAATGTGCTTGACCTTAATGTCACGATTGGCTCAGAAGGATCCCCCGTTAATGGAGACCTATACGTGAACTTCACTGGTGACTTCCCAACCGGAACACTGGTTTGGATATCTTCCTCAATGGTAACTGTGAATGACGTAATGTCACAGGTCGGAGGACAGAATATCAACAGTGCATCATTCCACTACACCGGACCGTTCACTGGACTGACAACATACTACATAAGCTTCTACCTGCCACCCAGCTCAGGGTATGATGGAGCATCTGGAACCATAACTGGTACCTTCATAGCATCATAATCTGTGGTGTGAAAACACCACTCTTTTTGATGGAGTGATAAAAATGAACAGAAAAATGACTCTGTTAATGATCGCGGCTATTGCAACTATACTTCCAGCTGTAGCTGTAGCAGACGTGATGATTACTGGAGAAATATCACTTGAGGGTAACCACCACCACACAGCTTTTGAGTTTCAGCCCGGCCCCAACTACTACGCTGCCAACATGTCCAACTCCATAGGCTGGATGGCAGCCCAGGGAAACACAATGGGGACCCTTGACCTTCAGGGCAGCATATACGTCTACACATACATGATCAACGTGATTGACCTCAACACAACTGTCAGCAACCCAGCAGCTCCAGCACAGTCTAAGGTGCTATACCTCAACGTGTCATCATCGACACTTCCAGCTGGCACCATAATGACAATCTCAACATCGCAGATTACGTTCGCCCAGCTTTGGGGAACACCTGTAACAACATACACTGGAACACCAATATCGGTTGACACATCCTCGTCCTCCACGGTAGTGGCGGTCGATCTGAGCCAGAACCCGCACCTTGCGATATCGCCAATTGGCCCATCTGATACCTTCTACATCGGATTCATACTTCCGCCAGGAACTTATCAGGGTACAGGAGCCACACTGACAGGACAGTTCGTTGCCCTGGCATGAGGAGTAAAGGAGTGTGAAAAAAATGAACAGAAAATTTACCCTGCTATTAATCGCAGCAGTTTCAACAATCCTTCCAGCGGTTGCTGTAGCTGATGTAATGATAACGGGTGATGTGGGAGTAAACGGAACAGCTAACACTGCTGTATTCCAGTTCGTGCCGGGTACAAACTTCCAGGCTGCAGATGGGTCCGTATCATGGAACCACTACTCAAGCGGTCCATACATGGGAGACCTTCAGTTCAAGTCAGTGAGCAACCAGACGACATTCATCATCAATGTGATGGAGATACAGTTCAAGGCCGACATAGCACCAGGTGTGTTCTATCTGAATCTTTCAGTATCGACACCTTTTGTCGACCCGTCCTACATGTATCTGTCAATGTCGCCCATGAGCTTCAGTGACTTCAGCTACTCGGGCCTTCCCGGTGCCACCCCAACGATAGTAAACCCCGCAGTGACGTCCATGTACCTTTCTGACGGGTCACAGTCCTATGGGCCTGTTTCCGTAAGCGGTGGTACAGTGATCTACATCGGGTTCTTTACGTCTGCATATGGAACCGGAACGCTGACTGGTGAGACATTCCTCAGTGGAACCTACATCTCGAGTTAAAATTTTTAAAACCACCAAAATTTATTTTCTTTTTTATCTTCTTTTTCCTTTAATAAATCAGATTATTTCCTTCTTCTGAATTTTTCCCGGTAAATTGATGTGGTGACATTCACCCTTTACAATAGAGTCATTTGTATTTGATGAGATTGTCCATAATATAAGGATTAACTCAGAACAGCAATTATGACAATATAAGCCGTACCATAAAGCATTTAAGCAGTATTATTATAGTAGTTATTAGGTTAAAAACATGATGGACCTTAGTGGAATAGTTCTATTGGTACTTGCCTTCGTGGACGGGTTGCTTTTCGGCCTAGCCGTAAAGAAAGGCATAGTCTCATTTGTACTTCTGATAATTGCATTTATTATTTCGGGATACGTTGGCCTTTCATTTGTGCCAAAGATTTCGATTACAAACCTTCTGTCGAAGGCTACAACGTATATTGTGACAAACCTTCAATCCATTGCGTCAATCATACCAATCGGCAACACCGGTTCGCTCTCCCTGTTGGTTGTGCTGTTTGCAGTTGGTGTTGGACTTGGCGTATGGAAAGGTTAAACCCAACTCCTAATTTTTAAATAATTTCCCAAAAGTGCTGCAGTTCAGCACATCATCTTTCTCAAGCCACCCTCTTCTTGCAATTGAAACTGCAAATCTGAGGAACCGCAAGTGGTCCACCCTGTGTGAGTCGCTTCCAAGTGTAAATTTGAGATCGTACTCCCTTGCCCTTTTAACCAAATCGTATGGGAGATCAGACCTTTCCGGGTACCCGTTTATTTCTATCGCTACTTTGTTTTCCTCACAGGCCTGAAAAATTCTTTCAAAATCCAGCCTATAGGGCTCCCTGACTCCTATGAGCCTTCCGGTTGGATGTGCCAAGGCAAAAATATGGCCTGAATTCAGTGCCTTGACTACCCTGTTGGTATTTTCACCTATGTTATCGCCGACCCACTGGTGAAGAGCACCAACTACTACATCCATTTCTTCAAGAAGTTTGTCTGGAAGGTCGAGCGTCCCATCTTTCCTGATCTCGAGCTCAACTCCCTTCAGTATTTTGATAGATTTGTCACTCTGGTTCAACTTCTCAATCAGGCTATTGCGCTCTTTGAACCTCTTTTCATCCAGGCCGTTTGCAATTCTCAGGCTCTGACTATGTTCGGTCAGTGCAAGATACTCATGCCCAAGGGATTTCGCCCTTTCAACCATCTCCTCTAAGGTGGCTGCACCATCACTTGCATTTGTGTGGGCATGGAAATCTCCCTTGACGTTCTCGTATTCTAAAAGATTCGGCAACGTTCTGTTTCCGGCAGCTTCAATTTCCCCAAGATTCTCGCGCAGTTCCGGAGGGATCCAGGAAAGCCCAAGCCTTTCGTAAACCTCTTCTTCAGTCTTGCCGGCCACGTTAGTCTCTCCGCTGTATAATCCGTATTCGTTGAGTTTGAGGTTCTGTTCTATGGCGAGGTCCCTCATCTTGATGTTATGTTCCTTGCTTCCTGTGAAGTACTGCATTGCAGCTCCATAAGATTCGGGATCCATGATTCTAAGATCGCAGTTGAGGCCATAAGATAACCTAACAGAGACCTTTGTATCACCCTTCACAACTACGTCCTCTACTTCATCAAGGGACAGAAAGTATTCAGTACATTTGGAATTGTCAGTGCAAACAGCAAGAATGTCGATATCTCCAACAGTTTCCTTGTTTCTCCTGGCCGAGCCTGCTATATCTGCCTTGACAAAGTATTCACTATTCCTCACTTTTGAAAGTAGCCTGTTGATATCATCATAGATAAGGGCAAGAAATAGCCTGCTGGAGCCAGTCTTCTTATGTACTTCAAGTGATTTTCGAAGTGATTCCTCAGATTTCTTTCCAAAGCCGGGAACTGAGGAAATGGAGCCCTCTTCCAGGGACTTTTCCAGTTCATCTATATTTTTTATTCCCAACTCCCTGTACAAGACTGCAATCCTTTTTGGACCAAGCCCCTGGATATTTCTTAAGGATGGAAAATCAATCGGGTATTTTTCCTTCATTTTGTCATGCTTTTCGATGTGTCCGGATTCGAGGTATTCTACAATTTTCTTTTCAATTGCAGCTCCAACTCCTTCTATTTTCCTGAGGGAGTCTTTCTTTTTCAGTTCACCAACATCCTCAACCAGGGTAGCAATACTCAGGGCAACTTTGCCATACGCAAGAGATTCCCACCTGTTTCCTTCAATTTCCTCCATATCTGCCAGGTCCTGGAAAAGTGAAGCCAGTTCTCTGTTGGTCATATGTCACCAATTGCTTATTAGCCTAATAAACGCTACATTCAATTTTGAAAAAAACTAAGACCTATTCGCCCGCGAATATATCCAGTTACCATAAGCTATTGAGAACTAGAAGTCTGAGTAGATGTTTAAATTCATTCCATACATCCAATCAGTTGTTGTTGATCGAACAGGCAAAAGAATACGAAATTAGTTCATTTCCTGCCTTAATATATCTGATATAACTATAATCTCGCTACAGGTAATTTAAAATATTGTATTTACAGGTATACAACATGGATTAATCCAGGCACGGGTCGAATTACAGTATAGATATTATAGATAACAAAATCAGAATACCGTTATAATGATTACTTAATCTCGATTTACTAGTTATTAGGATGAAGTTGCTGTGGATGACTATCACTCAACTTGAGGTTTTAGTGCGGTAATATGATTTTATCAAGACCTTGCTTAAAACATTCTAAAACGATTTTAAAATTTATCATAAATATAATACATCATACTCATTATACACACATAAAAGGTATTGTCAAAAAGTAAAAGGTGACGATGAAGGATAAGTACTGATTTTATAGATATATAATTTTTAGAATAGCTGTTTATTACATATACTATAATTATTAACTAGTTAGTAGTTGTTTTGGAACTCCCAGTCAGCTCCCTTAAGAGGCCATATCCACCAATTGATATCAGCATTGGGACGTAGGACATGAATACTACCACTGCGTATGAGGAATATGAAATATCGAAGTTGTAGGTTAGATTAAAGGTGATTAAAACCACTGGGACCAGTAACCAGAAAAGAGTGAGCTGGAATCTCTGGCTGAATTTAGCTAGTATGTAAGAGATTTCTGAGAGGAAGAGTATTGAAGATGCAATATAATTCAGTACGAAAAGCAGAAAACCTATTAATAGAAACGAATCCAAAGGTATTCCAAGGGTATCATGCATGGATCCTACGTCCCCAAATCCAGTTAATCCACCTATCATCAGATATCCGGATTGAACTGTTACGAGCCAGAATCCTGTCCAGTAAAGCGGGATCCTGAGATACCTTCTTCTGAATGTTCTTCCCCTGGTAAAATACAGGTATAGTATGAGGAACCATCCTATGGCCATTGGGATGATGATTCCGGCGGTATATACCACAGCCGAATTATACTGCGATATTCCACTTGACCATTGTGTGTATCCAAAGCCTGACCAGTATAGCCCAAATGTAATTTCACGCGCGCCAAGAGCAACAGCCCAGAGATACTGACCTAGAACTTCGTTAATAAGGCCTGCCAGGAGTCTCGATGCATATGCCATGGCAACTATTCCTGCAACAGTCCCAATAAAACGTGCTTTTCTGTCAATAAATATTGGAAATCTCATGTTCAGCACGTATGCAAGGATGGCCGAGATGAGTAGATATGTTGCAAAATCGTAAAGGATCCCGGGGAACAGTATACCGGATTGCATATTCGCAGTGACACCCGTTTCTATGGATATCTTCAGCCAGGTGTAAGGGAATCCGTATTCTGTTACCCTTATAGTTGTAATTGATGGGGGCCTAACAGAATAAATGAATGTAAACATAGTCAGGACTATCAGAAACATTATTCCAGTCAACAGTGCGAATCTAGTCCTGCTTTTCATCCAACTGTACCCAATATATACTTCCTTCCAACTGTTTAAGAATATGCCTGAAATATTAAGGCAGAAATCATCTGTCGAACATTCTCTTGTCCTTACTAATAATAAATAATATTCTTACTGTCCCTATATAATGTGTACTGAATAATCAATTCGCGAATATTGGTATATTTAACCTATAGTCAAGATTGTAAAATGAACGCAAGATAACCACGAGACTTTTGGTCATGATGACAATAATGCTGTATAACTTAGGTTATACGACATTATTTAGGCCGTTAACGTTTTTGAGTTTCATTTAGTCCTGGAAAGCCCAGTGAGAAGGCTTTGATATTATCCTAATACCCACCTATCCTTTCATATGAAGAAAGGGAAGAATGAAGTGAAGACATCAAAGGTTTTCAAAGCTAGTTACAATCATGTATCTCTCCTGTCCCGGCACAAGTTTCTTCTCCCGGTCAACCAGCGCTGTCATGAAACCGGCCTTTTCGGCAGCTTCTAACTCTTCAGGTACATCCGAAAAGAAGATTATGCTTGATGGTGGCAGCGACTTGGACGCAGCAATCCTCCTATAGCTGTCGGCGTCTCTCTTGTCACCGATTCTGGTATCAAAGAAAGAAGAAATGTACCTGGTCAGGTCACCCTGTGGTGTAGTTTTGAATATGAGCTTCTGGGAAAGTTCGCTTCCGGAAGAGTATATGCATATGTCCTTTCCGAATTTGCTCCACCTTTCCATGGCCGCGGGCACATCGTCGTACACCTTCCCTTTCAGTCCACCTGAAGAGAACCCGCGCTCCCAGATCAGGCCCTGAATGTGCTTGAGAGAAGTGAGTTTGCTATCACGATCCACAAGCCATTTTGAATATGTAGATGCAGAGTTGAGGTATCCTGGTCCATGAACATCTGGCCACGATGGCAACTCGAGGTGGTTCTTTGCATCCTCTGCATACTGTTCCTTGAGTTGCTTGAGTGACTCTGCCACCTCGTGTGCATCGGAATTATTCTGTATAAATTCGTCCATGTGTTCTTTGGAGTAGTTGAAAAGAGTCTTGTGAACGAAGTCCATGGGTGTGGTTGTACCCTCTACATCAAGTAGTATCATCTTTGCCCTGTTAACTATATCATTTATCATCATACCGGATCAGACGCATGGTGATTTTTTGCCTGCTATATAAGTTATCCCAATAGGGTGCCGTTCTGTTTATCCTGGCAAAGTCATCCTTTCTCCTATATTGTTCGACTCCCCTGAATCCTCCACTTGCCTCTATTCAAATTTTGAGTGTCATTTTTAAGCCTCACCAAATCATATTCTTGATAAGATGCCCAATCAGGTATCTGTACGATAGGAAGGAATATGAAAGCTCCTAAAGGAGAAACAATAACTAGTAGCTTAATTTCGGACAATTGGCCAAATGTTAATTCGTATATGGATATGAATCTCAAGCCTTTGACCAGAATATTAAGTAGACTTGTTTTGATACATTTTAGTCCGGATTAGAATTGAACGTAATCCCCTTTTGAAAACTAATAATAACATAAGAAAGATTTATAGATAGCATTCAACTAACAGTTTAGTGGTAAAATGGCAACTGAAAAGGAGAGAGTAAGGAAGAATGTTGAATTCTTTACAGAAATAGATCCAATCGGTAAAATTGTCTATGAAAGACTCGAAAAACTTTAAACTTAATTTATGCCATTTAACGCCGAAACCGTTTTTCAAATTCATGAGGAGCTGTCTAAGAAAAATAAGATAGAACCCGGCTTCAGAGACAGAAATATAGTTGGCTCAATTCTCGAAAAGGCGGAAGATAATTTTTTTGGATATGAGAATTATGCCGATGTTTATCTTAAAGCTGCAGTTGTATTTGAGGGTATAACACGGCTACATCCATTTGTGGATGGAAACAAAAGAACTGCTCTTGCCTCAACTCAGGAGTATCTGATGGATAACGGACTGTTGTTCGTAATACCAATTAGCGCAGTGAGATTTACTGTAAAGGTGGCGACAAACAATAATCTTGATCAAGACAAGGTAGAATCGCTTATCTGGAACATTAGCAAATGGATCCGCTACAGAACTACAGACCTTACCTCCTTTCGAAAGACTATGAAGCTAATAACCTCCGACCTAAAGGTACTTCGACTACTTCGGAAGATTTCAAAGAAGAGGGGGGACAGCGACCTAGAGAACAGAGTCATTGATTACTGGCTTGGAAAGGATATCTATCCTGACTTGGAGCTATCCTATGAAGAGGTCATTGCTTTTCAAGAGCAAAGGTATCGACGCATGGCCAAATATCTGCGCCAGGGTCGAAAGCGTTGA
>JBJKST010000023.1:0-7693 GCA_046703705.1 Thermoplasmataceae archaeon | reverse complement strand
AGTGAGCTGTTACGCACTCTTTAAAGGATGGCTGCTTCTAAGCCAACCTCCACACTGTCTTCGGCCACAAACCCCTTTAAATCGCACTTAGTCAGTTTTAGGGACCTTAACCCTCGTCTAGGTTGTTTCCTTCACGGATGCAAAGCTTATCCCTGCACCCTAGCATCCGGCTTCTACGATCTCGGCAAGTTCGGAGTTTGATAAGTTGGCGCGGATTTTCATCCGCTAACCGACTAATCGGTCGCTCTACCTCGTCGAGAATCTCCACCGAAGTCTACCTGCGGGTAGTATCGGGGGGAACCCGCTATTGCCGGCCTAGATTGGCCTTTGACCCCTATACCCAAGTCATCCAAACGATTTGCACATCAGTACTGGTTCGGTCCTCCACCAAGCTTTCGCTGGGCTTCAACCTACTCAGGTATAGATCGACCGGCTTCGGGTCTTCCACAAGTGACTAAACGCATTTGTTACGTTACCCCTCCATTGCTGTGCGGGTAATTGCTTTCGCTACGGCTACTCCTTAAAAGATTAACCTTGCCACTCATCGAAACTCCCTGGCCCGTTCTTCAACACGGACAATAGGACACTGGTCAATCTTAGTTAAAGATCTCACTCCTTTTATGCCCTATAAGTTTATCACTACTTGGTTTCAGGCTCTTTTCACCACCCTTTCGGGTTGCTTCTCAGCTTTCCCTCGCGGTACTTGTTCGCTATCGGACTTGGAACGTATTTAGGGTTGGGTGTTAGTGCCACCCATATTCCCGCGCGAAATACGACGCACGGTACTCTGGATACTCTCCCTTGTAACCTTCTGCCTTGCTTCTACAAGACTTTCACTTTCTGTGGTTCCGCTTTCCAGCAGATTCAAATTCAGCAGTGAGGTATTAGAGAAAGTCCAAACTCCACATCTATCTCATTTTTCAATAAGATATTCGGTTTGCCCTTTACCGCTTTCGATCGCCTTTACTCACGGCATCTCTATTGATTTCTCTTCCTCCGGGTACTAAGATGTTTCAATTCCCCGGGTTCCCCCTCCTCTCGGAGTACAAGAATGTAGGAAGTCCCATTCGGACATCCTCGGATCTAAGGCTCCATGCGCCTCCCCGAGGCTTTTCGCAGCTAGGCACGTCCTTCTTCGGCGTCCAAACCAAGCCATCCCCCAAGCAGTTTAGCAGTTTACACAATCCATTTTGTTGTGACATTCATTAATGGCTGGCGTCATTGGTCGTTAAACCTCTTACCCTTCCCATCTAAACCAGGTTTAGAAGGTGCATCTGGCGCGTGTA
The DNA here is from genome assembly GCA_046703705.1 of Thermoplasmataceae archaeon. Lineage (GTDB taxonomy): Archaea > Thermoplasmatota > Thermoplasmata > Thermoplasmatales > Thermoplasmataceae. The sequence continues at coordinate 6,407 of JBJKST010000023.1, read as the reverse complement.
GACTTGGTATAGATTGCGCTGATATAAGCGTTTTGGTAACCTCCAGAAAGGGTATAATAGACTTTTGGCAGATTGCTACCATCGTAGTCCAAGATCTGGCCAGCCATATTTTTTGGGTATTCGATAAATTCGAAATGCAAAAATTATTCTTACAGGGCCGCAATTTGATATTGCCTGTGAAGGAATTAAAGAGAGTATTCGGCATCGATGACGGTCCCTTTAACAGGGACAGGGACAAGGAAACATTCATTGTTGGAGTTATGGCCCGGTTTGACGGCTATGTCGAAGGCATCGCAACCAGGACAGTCGAGATTGACGGGACGGATTCTACTGAAAAGTTGCTTTCCATGTTCCAGTCCCACTTTGCAAGCCAGATAGATTACATTATGCTTAACGGCGTAACGCTGGGCGGATTCAACATCTGCGACATAACTGAAATCAACAGGCAAACGGGGCGTCCAGTGGTCTCCATAACAAGAAGGAAACCTGATCTTGACGAAATGAAATCCGCCCTGAGAAAGCACTTCGATGATTATGAGGAGCGTATTTCCATACTTGAGAAAACGTCACCAAGGGCTATTTCCCTTAAGTCAGGAAAAATAGTGTACGCCAACATAATTTCCTTATCGGATCAGGAAGCGTCGGAACTCATATCAAAAACGATCATACGAGGGAACATGCCGGAAGCAATAAGGCTGGCCCACATGATTGCAGGCGCTATGAAAAATGGTGAAAATAAGGGGAGAAGTTGAAATTACTCTCTCCACATGGTTATGTCCAGCTCAGGCTGCATTTTTGATTGCAGGCTCTCCAGATTTTTCAGCACATCGTCTAGTTTTTCCTCTTGAACGGGGATGTACTTCATCTTTCCCAGGGACATGTGATATGATCCCGGGCAGAGCACGCCCTCTTTCACAACTATCGCGTCCGCGTTGAGGCCAAGAATGCCCTGCATCGCCCTTTCCTTGCCGCCAAAGGGTGCTCCAAAGCCGGGATTCTCATATTCCCTTATTTCTCTGGATTCAGAATCGATTTCCATGATTGAGTTTCCATACTCCAGGGGAGTGATGTAATCCTCCTCATCTACAACTGCTATAATCTTCATATTTCCACAGATCATTCTAACATTTAAGGTGATCGTTTTATATGCCAATACAAAAACTGGATTCCCGATGTTGCCGGGCAGAAGTTTCCCCCTGAACGGTGAAGTGAAAATTCTGCTTTAAAGTGGCCAGATGTTTTCAGCCTTGTCTATCCGGATTGTCCCTTGACCTTTTCCTTTGCCTGAAATATATGTAGTTTAAGGCGACATCAACGGCTAACAGTGGAAACGCGATCCATAGCAGCCTGCCCGCTGAAAATACAAGAATGTATACAACCAATCCAAGGGTAATGAGGTGTAACAGGAAGAGTAGGGCTCGCCTTCTCTTCATTGCCGGATATTTCAACCTGCCATTATAACCGATTATTACAGATTAATGTTCCGTAATTGTTCCAACACAAGCCCTAATGCGCGAATATCTACGGTTTTTGGGCCTTGGCGATAGCATACTTTAAAACTAAAATAAAAATGTGTTTAGTAGTACCCGGAAAATTCAACCGAGTACTTTGGGATCTTTATTCCGGTGCCGTTCTCAACGTGGCCAATCTCCTTGAACGGAACCCTGTTTCTAAGTGTGTTTATGAAGTCAAGCCTGCTTTCCTGGTCTATTACAACCGCGAAGCCTGTTCCCATGTTGAATATCTCAAACATCTGCTCATATGTCAGCTCCCCCATCTCCATCAGTTTCTTGAAAACGTTCTGCGGCTCAATGGGGTCCTCAATGACATATCTCATGTCCTTCATTCTTGAGAGGTTCCTTATGCCTCCGCCGGTTATGTTGGCCATTCCCTTAATCTTGACTATGTTCATGATGTCGAGTATTTCCCTTACATATATTCGAGTGGGTTCAAGCAGGACATCGACACCTTTCTTGTTCTCTCCCGGGAACGTGTCAAATATGTCAACCTCGTTTTTCTTGATTATGTCCCTTACGGTAGTGAAGCCGTTTGAGTGAAGGCCGCTGCTCTGAAGGCCGAATATGAGGTCTCCGTCACCTATGGTCTCGCCGTTTACAATCTGGCTCTTCTGGACAATGCCGAAAGCAGTCCCGGAAACATCGAGATACTTGACAAGGTCCGGAACAATTGCAGTTTCTCCGCCGACAATTGTGAGGTTTGACATCTGTGCTCCAACATTGAACCCCGTTCCAAGCTGCCTTGCAATTTCCTGGTTTGGCTCCTTTATTGAAAGGTAATCGACCATTGCGAGAGGCTCTGAACCTGCAGTGATTGCATCGTTTACGTTCATGGCTATGCAGTCTATTCCAATGGTATCCCACCTGTTTGCCTCCTCGGCAATCATGGTCTTTGTCCCCACACCGTCGGTGTTTATGGATACAGCAAAATTACCAAGGTCAACAAGAGATGTAAATCCTCCAAAACTTCCTATAGTTCTGAAATCCTCCCTCTTAAATTTAAGTTGCCTTATGAATGTGCTTATGAATTCTCCCTGCGCTTTACGATCTACTGATCTCTGTTCGGCACTCGGCATGTTATCCGTATTAAATCATCAAATAAAATTTTATCAGATAGGTTTGGGATTTGTTTAAAATATAGCTATTATCCTAACTTTTGCATATCAGGCGCCTCTGACGGGGCTCAACGCCAAAGGGGAACGAGACCATACTTTGGCGCAATTTCCCAATAACCAGTTTTATCTCGGGAAATGTGGATTATGCTTGTTTTCGAAGATTCTCTAACGTAGAATTTAAATAACTTCCTGACAATATGGGGACGGTGATTATTTGGTCAAGTTAGAGTCCTTGGACTATAAGCCTAAACCCATAGACGAGAATTTCCTCGACGATCAGGATAACTATCCAGTTACGGGGAACCATCACGAGCACGAGATCAGGGCTGAGGGAGTTCAGAGAAATGATTCAGAAGGAAAACCGAACCCCACAAAGCTAGGAATACATGGAAGTCACGTAGCGGTAGATTGGGAAGCATGCATAGCCGACGGGGCATGCATGGATGTCTGTCCGGTCAGCCTCTTTGAGTGGGAACTCAACCCAGGCGAGATGGGTACTGGAAACGACAAGGATATCGCCAACGACAAAGACCTCTATGGCAAATACAGAACCGACAAGTGTGACCCCGTAAGGGAGAGCGAATGCATATTCTGTATGGCTTGTGAGAGCGTCTGTCCTACAAGAGCAATAAAGATAACACCATAAACCACATTTTCCCTTTTTATCGAGTTCAATTTTTGCATAAATTTTGCATTCAGGGTTTCATCAATTTCAGCGCATTGATGGCTTCGGCTGCGTGCTGCGAGGCGTTAAGCTGTGATTTGTAGACATGGGTTATTTGTCCGCCAGAGTCAATAACATATGTGACTCTGTCCGGGATAAGTCTGCCCTTTGCGTCATACTTCTCCCTTATTTTGCCGTCTGGATCCGAAACAAGGGTAAACTGGAGCTTTCTGTGTTCCTTGAATGCCTTGTGCGACTCAACGGAATCTGAACTCACTCCGAGCACTTTGGCACCAAGTTCCCCTATTTCGTCCCAATTGTCCCTGAACGTGCACGCCTCTTTGGTGCAACCGGGCGTCTCGTCCTTCGGGTAGAAATAAAGCACAACCGGCCCTTCTTTTAGAAGGCCATAGAGTTGAATTTCTTTTCCCTCGTCTGTCTTTCCTTCAAAATCAGGTGCCTTAGTGCCGGTGCCCAGAACCATGATCGAATAAAGCCTGTCAAAGAATTATAATGTTTTGTGATTTTAGTGTTTAGTATCAAGGTCGATCTTATGAATAGAAATGGAACCGCATATGTGGTGGATGCCCTCAGAACTCCACTGGGGAGGAGGAACGGGGCACTCAGGGAAATCAACCCGGTAGACCTGCTTTCAGGCCTCATGAAGGAGATTGTTGCCAGAAACTCTGTTGAACCCAAGTCGGTAGAAGATGTAATCATCGGATGCGTCGACCAGATCGGGGAGCAGGGGGCAAACATAGCCAGGAATGCGTGGTTATCTTCCGGGTTTCCTGAAGGCACACCAGGGGTTACCATAGACAGGCAGTGCGGGTCAAGCCTTCAGGCAGTGCAGTTCGGGGCGTTTGGAATTATGTCTGGCATGCAGGATCTTGTAATTGCAGGAGGGGTGGAATCCATGACAAGGGTACCAATGTTCTCCAACCTTGAAATAAGGGGATCTCCCATCACCGCATCACTCGAAAGCAGGTACAGCATGGGCGGACAATGGTTCAACCAGGCCGCAGGGGCGGAGATGATTGCCAAGGAGTACGGCATTACACGGGAGGAAATGGACAGGATAAGCCTCAGGAGCCATGTTCATGCAATGGAGTCGGCAGAGCATTTCAGGTCGGAAATGGTCCCTGTGGAAGCACCCGGCCCTTCAGGGGACGGGGAGACAAGGAAGATCGATTTTGACGAAGGTGTGAGGAAAGACACAAGCCTTGAGAAGCTATCATCTCTTAAGCCGGCATTTGAAGGCCTGGAGCTTATAACAGCAGGAAATTCAAGCCAGATAACCGACGGGGCGAGCATTTCGGTGCTCGCGTCGGAAGAAGCCGTAAAGAGGCATGGGTTGGAGCCCAAGCTCAGGATCACCTCCCTCGCTGCGGTTGGCGTGGATCCCGTCACGATGCTTAAGGGCCCAATACCCTCAACAGAGAAAGTGCTGTCAAAGGCGGGCCTCACGATTGATGACATAGACGTGTTTGAGGTGAACGAAGCATTTGCACCGGTTGTTCTTGCATGGCAGAAGCACTTTGACGTGCCTGACAAGAAGATCAATCCCCACGGAGGGGCTATAGCTCTCGGGCACCCGCTTGGAGCCACAGGCACCAGGATACTTTCTACAATGCTCAACACTATGCTGAAGGACAAGAAGGAAAGAGGGCTGATCGCTATATGCGAGGGCGGCGGGATGGCCAATGCAGCCATCGTTGAGAGGGTATGAAACAATAGGCCTTCCACAACTGCCCTGAACCCGATGAACATATATACGTGTCATAAATTAACGCAGGTATAGCCCCGTGGTGTAGTGGCCAAGCATATCGGACTTTGGATCCGACGACGACAGTTCGAATCTGTCCGGGGCTGTAGGCTTGATTAACATGTCGGTAAAGGTAGTAGGTAGGGACAGTATGGAAAAGGAGCTTGAAGGGGCGCTTAGACTGAAGTCTCTCAGGGAATCCCTGAAACTAAGGGAAGACCAGTACATATCCCTTGTGAACGGTGTCCCGGCAACAGATGACATCACTGTTTCAGACAAAGATGAAGTGGTTTTTCTAGAAGTCTTCTCCGGCGGATGAAATCAGAAGAGTCCTCTTGAAAGGAATCTCTCAAGAAGCGGGTCCTCATCCGTAATCCCCGGGGTCTCAATTCTTATCTCCTTTTTGTACCTGTTCAGGCTTTTTCCAATATTCAGGGGCTCTATACCGGCATTGATCGTCTCCTCGATCGTTTTGCTCTCCCCTTTTAGGTCCACGTAAAGCCTGTCTCCGCTAATGTACGGACCACGAAGCACCTCCCTGTGCTTCCAGGTATCTATGAAGTCAAGAACATTGTCAGAATCGACCGGCGGCCCCCTGTGCACCATAAAGGCAGGCGGAGTATCCCTGCGGCATTCTATGAGAACACGGACCCGGCCTGAAACCTCGACCTCGCTGTCCAACGGTTCAAACCCTTCCCTTTCCAGGAGTGTCCAGAGAGAGTTCCTGAACCTTACCGCCTGAGGATAGATGACATCATCCGTCATGTCGGGCCTGTCCACTGAGAAAATTCTGAGAACAGTTCCCCTGTCTTCTCTTCTGGCCTTGACGGCCTTCCTTTCAAGCTCCAAAAATTCCGCGTCCTTTGTCTTAAGGAAAATCTTGGAAGCGAGCTTCATTCTTGAGAGGTTTTCCAGGCTGATGGCGGCTGCCGCATTCCTGTCTTCGTCCACCGGGTCTATAATTATGACAGGTTCATTGAATTTTGCCACCGAACTCTCCTTTCCCAGGGAAAAGTTGCCCTTCCAGCCGGCAAAGGCCTTAAGGACGCCTTCAAAGGAGCCATACTCGATTACCAGAATCTCACATATGTACCCGGAAAATCCTGAAATGGTAACTTCAGAGCCGTAGACCCCTATGCTCTTTGCAAAAACTTTCAGCAGGAGGACATCCCTGATGCGCTCCCTGGGGAGGTTATTCTTGACATATTCGGTGTGGAGCGGAGTCCTGTCGACAGAACTGACTTTCTTCTGCCCGCTGAGGATCCTGTAGCAGGGCACTATATCGAGTTTCACCCCGTCTATGAATCCCGTCACGTAGGGATGTTCTGCATATTTCTCCTGCCCGT
>JBJKST010000022.1:0-22115 GCA_046703705.1 Thermoplasmataceae archaeon | reverse complement strand
CGCCGGCATGCTCATACGATGCAGGTTAAGATGTGCCCAAAATGCGGCTCCCTACATGTGAACTGGGTTATCGGCGGAATAATGGGATACATCTACAGATGTGAGGACTGCGAATATTCGGGCCCTTTTATTTTAGAAGTGGACTCTTCCGATGCGCAAAGGTTCCAGGAAGAAATAAGAAAATCAAGGGAAGAAAAGTGATCCCGGAAGGATTGCCCTATCAGGATCTGCTTCTGCGGTCAAACCGGTAGTTATCGCGCCCTCTGTTCCTCGGGCGGCTGGAGTTCGCAGGCCTTCTCCGCCTGTTTCCCTGACCTCCGTTTCCGCCGTCCCTGTCATGATTCTGGTATTTTCTGTGGGTGTAATGGAAACCTACATCCCTGAATGGCTCCCGGTTAAGTTCTATCTTGCTCATCCTTATGTTTGCCGAATCTTCGATTTCATGAATGAGTGAGACCTCTTTGTCGGTTATTATGGTCATCGCGTTTCCGCTTGCTCCCATTCTGGCCGACCTGCCGACCCTGTGTATGTACACATATGGATCCTCAGGGACATCAAAATTTATCACATCGGACACATCGGTTATGTCCAGCCCTCTAGCTGCCACGTTTGTGGCAATGAGGTACTTGGCATCAGTCCTGAATGTCGAAAGCGACTTTTCTCTCTGGGCCTGGCTGAGATCACCATGTATCACTGCCGCATCGTACCCATGCTCCTTCAGGACCTCATACAATATGTCTGCGCCTCTTTTGGTGTGGGAGAATATTATTGATTTTGCTGGGTCATACTCATTCAGGTAGGCAAGAAGCGTCGCAATCTTTGAATAATTCCCTGAGACTGCATAGCTGTGGAAAACAGTATCAACTGTCAGTTCCTCTTCGTTGCCTATGGTTATCCTGCTCGGATTCTTCATGTACCTCTTTGAAAGTTTGACAACCGGGTCAGGCATTGTGGCCGAAAAGAGCATCATCTGCTTTTCTTTGGGAGTTCTTGAAATTATGCGCTCTATGTCCTCTATGAAACCCATGTCAAGCATTATGTCCGCTTCATCCAGAACAAGGAATTTCAAGGACCTGAGATCTATTTCGCCCCTCTCCATCAGATCAAGAATCCTTCCAGGAGTCCCCACAATTATGTTGGTTCCTTTCCTCAGGTTCCTTATCTGGTTCTCTATCGATGCTCCTCCATAAACCACCGTGGCAAAAAGCCCCGTGCTTGAAGTCATCGATTCTGCTACTCTGCTCACTTGCATGGCAAGTTCCCTTGTGGGTGCTATTACAAGTGCAGACTGCATCTCCTTGCGGTGAATGTTTTGAATTATTGGTATAAGGAATGCACCGGTCTTTCCTGAACCGGTCTTTGACCTTACAATAACGTCCTTTCCCTTAAGAATAACCGGGATAGTCTTGCTCTGAACCTCAGTAGGCTCAAGAAAATTCATCCTTTCAAGTGATGCCAATAGCTCACGTTTTAAGTTCATTTCTTCGAATTCTGTCATTTTAACACTCTGGAAAATAAAATTCAGATCTAAACTGTTCTCTGTATTTATTTTGTTGATCCGTCATCACGATCACGTATTTAAACCGTTCATATTCGTGGGAGGTTTGGAAATACCGTTTTCTAGATATTTTCCCAGCAATCATTCAAACTCAATCTTGACAAGCCAGTTTCTCCTGTCTAGAAGTGTGTCAGCCTTTACTCCCTGTTCGGTGATTTTCTTGAGGGCAAGATTCGCTTCAAACTCGGATGTGTAGCTAAGAAACATCCCATCCAGGCCGAATTCCGGAAAGTATTGCTGGTCGGACAGGATATCTCTTATTTTTTCAACCGACTCAATGAAATTTTCCTCACTTACGTGGAATGTGCCAAGCCTGATCCTCTTAAGCCCTTCCTCCTTGATAGCATTGAATGTGAATCTTCCAATCTTGCGGTTTGCCCTCAGTGCACCAACCTTGGTGAAGCTGATGAGGAAATAAGCAATTGTAATTGCAATAAACGGAAGGGACAACAAGATCCCCTCCATGGCGTAAACGAAAACAGATATCACCATTAGGGCCACCGCGATAACTATTCTTACAGGTTCCAACACATGCTAAATGGAACATTTAGTTATAATATTAATCTAAACCCGCTACGGCTACAATATTCCTAATCGGTCATTTTCAATTCTTAGGTTTCTGTCCTTCCACCGTTTCACATTCATCAGGACCAAAAATCGATCCGTCATCCTTGGGGATGTACCTCTTCGCAAATGGCTTTATATCTACTATTGGAGTCCCTTCAAATAAGTCCAACCCCGAAACATGAATAGTGTTCCCCTCTATTCCAGTTATCTTAAGAAGTGTCAACCCTATTGGATTTGGCCTTGACGGAGAATCAGACGAAAAGACCCCTATTTCCGGGAGGTCCTCCAGTTTGTAGCCCTTTCTTAGAAGCAGCCTGGGCTTAATCCTGAGCGGGAAATTCTCATCTATGTGCTTGTGCATTATGGCAATGACAAAGATGTACGGATGCGAATCGAGGTTCGCAAGGCCTTCTGCATATTCATTGTAAATCTCAATGTACCCGTCAATATGGCCGGCCCTGTCCCTGACTGTGTCGTCAGGATAGCCATGGTGGACAACACCGATTTCCCTTAATTGCATTATTCAATATCACTTCCTGCAGTTTAAGCTTCCAGAATAATTGTTTTTTCGCACATTCCAATACGCAACAGATCAGATGAACCCTGTCTCTACGAGCTTATACAGCCTTCTGTCCCAGAAACCTTTCCACAGCAGGAAAAGGGTGGAAATCACCGCCAGAATGGGAATGATGAAAAGGTCAGAAAGCAGCAGTACACTTGAAACAGCTGCAATACCAAAGAACGCCAGCATAGGCGGAAGAAGCGCAAACTGTGCCGCAGAATACCTTGATGTTATGAGTTTCTCATCCTTGATCTGGTAGCTCTGGACCCTGTAGTTGATCACCATGAACAGGACAAGGAAGAGCGGCTCAACGAAGAGGAAGAAGACAAGGTTGTTCAGAGAGCCTACGACCCCCAAGAAATTCAGGACAACATCAACAACTATGAACGATGACATGAGGTATAAGATCTGTATCATCTTTGAAATGGCAAGCATGGGCATGTAACTGCTCGGGCTCATTGATGTAAATGACAGCCATGCCCGTTCCATTGGCATGGTGCTCCCCGACATCAGGAGCGGCGGCAGGGCGCCTGCATAAATGCTGACTAGCAGGGTGACTATATTGATCCCCAGCCCTCCAGGGCCGCTATTTGAGGGGTTGAACCTGTAGGCTGCATACCCGTAAGCAATGGCACCGACAACGAAAAAGATCAACACAAGATTTGCCCTTATCCTTCTGCCGGATAGGGTTGGAGTTCCTGAAAAGTTTGACCGGGTAGTAATTTCGAACTGGGAAAAGCCATACTGGAATATTGCTCTCCTCGGCGAGAGATTGGAGTATTTCTTTATGCGCTTGTACTCTGACCCTCTGGTTCTGGAATTGAACAGCTTGTACGCCAGGTCCCCTCTCCTCAGGATGTGAAGTGCCAGCAAGAGCATCAAGACGGAGAAAATCATGGTCGGCACTACAGCCTGAAAGAGGTGCCCCTGCAACATTGATACCGGAGAATAATCAAAGCCAAGCTTGAATGAGAAAACCCATACCAGGAATGCAGCAGCAGCTGCAACTCTTATCCTTATGTTTACGTTGGTGCAGGCAACAGTCAGGGACACCGGCACCGAACTCATCAGCAGAACGTCAACAAAGATGAGAAGCTTGTCAAGCCCCGAGTAATGTGAGGTAAAGGCGTAAAGAAGAAAAGCCACGAATATGATGGGCCCCGTGTAAAGGTACTGCCCAATGTAAAGTGCATAGGAGAGATCCCTTCTTTTAACTGCAGAGACTATCAGGAACTCACTATCTGACTGAGTCATGCTCAGGCCGCCGAGCAGAATGGACACTGCGGTGAAAAGACCGAATATTCCTGCGAAATAGTAGTCGGCAAAACTGTTTCCGGTGGGAAGCGTTGAAGTTATGATCGCCATGGCCCCATAAATCAGGAAGATCAGTATGATTAGGAGGTAGGTCCATGAAAACCTGCTTTTTATTATCAGTTTGAGCAGCTTAGGAAACATTGGTCATCATCCTTGCCACAATCCTCTCCACCGGTTCACTGGGTTCCCCGAAGTTTCTCAGGTCCTTTATTCCTCCGGACCACACTGTCTGGCCGTTTGATATTATTATGACCTTGTCAGTGAGCCTTTCGGCTATGGACATTATGTGCGTGGATACAAGGAAACTTGCATTCATGCCCATAAGGGCATCGATTACCCTCTCCTGTGTGGGAATGTCAAGATAATTGAGCGGCTCATCCATGACAATGATGCTTGGGTTGTGCACTATTGAAAGTGCCAGAGCCAGCTTTTGCCTGTTTCCCCTGGAAAGGCTGTTGGTCTTTGACCTTTCGTACTGCCTCAGGTCAAGCAGGTCGAAAAGATCCTCCACGCGGTTATGCAGGTTCTCGGTTCCCCTGATTGCACCTATGTATTCCAGGTTCTCCCTGACTGACAGGCTCATGTATGGGGATGCATCCTCAGGGAGGTATCCCAGCATTCTTTTTGCCTCAAGCTCTGTGGGAAGGTAGCCGCCCAGTCTTGCCTCTCCACCCTCAGGCTTAAGCAAGCCGGCAATAATCTTTAACGTGGTCGATTTTCCTGCTCCATTCGGCCCCAGCAGTGCAACCCGTTCACCTTTTCTTACTGTAAAACTCAGTCCTTTTACTGCCTCTTTGGAGCCAAACCGTTTAAAAATGCTGCTGACGTCAATCGCGATTCCTGGATTCCCCTGAAGAAATTCGGTCAAGAGATCATCTCCGGTATGTATCATGTCTGTTGTATATCAATCTTACAGCTAACATAGTGGTGGAGTTTGCAAATGGGCTGAACGGTTTGTAGGCTGCTGGAAATGTCTCATGCTTCTTCCCAGATGCCGTCATACTTTTTGGTAATGCTTGATTCGTCAACCGATATTTCAGCCTCAAAATTGCTTGATCTGTATATATACAGATATTCCGCTGCCCGCTCGTAAGACTGCTCAACCCTCTGCAAATCAAGTGAGGGGAATCTCACCCAAACCGCAGCCACATCAATCTTTTCCCCAACGGAAAGTGATGAACGCCTAATTGGAAGAGTATTGGTCGATGGGCTGATTTCGAGGTCAAGATCCGTGCATCCTTCAAGGTCAGGCCTTATCTTCCCGTTAATGCGCCATTTTGTACCCTCATGGGAGATGTCAAGTTTCTCCGTCTCTCCACCCATGGACCTTTCCACATTCGCATTGAGTGCCCTGAAACTGGCATCTGACAGAATCCTGTAACTGACGGAGAAGAACTGCCCCCTGTAGTCTGTCACTACAGTGCCTGCAAATTGCCAACCAGGGTGGGCATACTTCAAGGTGAAATGCTCGAGGGAGGTGAACTTAAGCCCTCTCCAGGCGATGCTTCTGCTTACAACTTCATTTTCAGATGACACTGCTTGTTCCCCACTTATTCTTGCCCTTGGCTCTGTGTTACGTTGCCTTCAATGAGGTATTCAACAATAACCACATCTTTCCAGACCCCGTCAAGCCTGGCATGTTTCCTGTAAATTCCAACTTCGCGGAAGCCTAGGCCCGAAAGTAATTCCCTGCTGGCGACATTCTCCAAAAAAACTCTTGAGAGTAATTTCCAGAAGCCCTTTAATTCTGCCTCTTCAATCAGCTTTGTCATTGACTCCTTCCCAGCACCCAGGCCCCTGTAATCCCTGTGGACGTAAACAGAAAATTCTGCAACACCGCGATAGCAATCTCTGTCACTGTAAGGAGAGGCACGGGCAAACGCTATAATCTTTCCTCCGGACTCGGTAACCACTGTTGGATGGCGGCCGGAAAACCACTCCCGGATATCCTTCGGGGACCTTTTTTCGGTTTCGAATGTCGCTATGCGCTCATCAATGCCCTGGTTGTAGATTTCTGCGATTGCGCTAGCATCTCCTTCGCGTGCTTCCCTTGAATGCAACTTAGAGATCAAAACCAGATCCTCATCTCATTTGTGGCCTTGAAGCCGAATTTCTCGTAAATTGGCCTGCCTTCAGGCGATGCGTGGAGAATCATTCTGTCGAAGCCCCACTTTTTTGACCATTTTACGCTTTCTTCAAGTATCAGTGTGGCAACGCCCTGATTCCTGAAGGATTTTTCCGTATAAACCGAAAGGAGGTATGGGTTGTATATCTGATCGCTGGACGGCCGCGGCTGGTCTTCACGGATCAGAACACATCCGCTCCCGGCTACATTTCCGGTCTTGTCCCTGGCAATAAAAGGGATGAGCACACCTCTTTGCAGGGCATCACGAATCCATCTGCGTGTACGCTCTTCACCCTCCTTTATCTCGTCTGTTTTGTCAGGGTATATTGCCTCCCACATTTTCTGCCGGTGCTCAAGCAGCAATTCAAGGTCATCCAGACCTCCTGTATGAACCACAAAGTCTGTCATAGAGGATTGTTAAGTGTTGCCAGTGATATAAAATATCACAGCAGATTCCTCAGGGGGCAGGGCCTTCTGTGATGGAGATGTCAGGCGAAACCAGTTCTTCTTTCTTCTGGAGCCCCGCCCGGAAGAGTTTCAGATAGGGCACTATTGCTTCCATTATCCTGTTTTCCGCCTTTCTAAGGTGCTCTTCATATGTAGACCTAGAGATTCCTATGCTTGAAGCAATGGAATCTGTAGTTACTTCCCGGGGTGAGGTGTAATAACCATAATCATAAGCCTTGAGCAGTGATTCCATCTGCCTGTCTGTCATCCGTGTGAAGAAGCTCTCAGTCCAGACAGTCGAAGGAAGGGCGTCAAGATGAAGCATCTTCTTGCCGACAAGCTCCACTGTCCCAATCGAGCTCAAGTCCCTGAAGAGGTTCCTCGTATCATCCTCGCTGAAGCTTATGGCCCTGTAGTACCCCCAGCCATCCAGAAAAACAGCCGGATATATGTCAACAAGATGGTTCCTTCCCGTGAAGTCCCAGGAATTAGGCGTCAGATCACAGCTGCATTTAAGGGTAATTACAAAGCCGTCCTTGGAGGGCTTGTAATTCTCTATTGTACGGCCAATCTTTGTGACATAGCCATTTATTTCTGAAATGGCATCTTCGTGGTTCATTGGCGCGTGAATCATCTCCCGGTTCCAGACGCACCACATGGAAATTCTAGTTCCCGGGTATTTTTCAGACATGGCAATCAACGGATAGTCATGCTTTACTCTGAATGAGATTTCCCAAGCTCCCATGGCATTCTAACCTGAGAGTGATATTATAGTTTGCCCCGTCATATGACGGCTTCACTAGGTGGTCAAAACAAGTTCCGTCTGTACGCCATGTTTCCATGAGGAGAACAAAATGTACGAATATGAAATAAGAAATGGAATAGCCAAGGGAGATTACCTTAGAATGGGCGGAGTTGGAAGAGACATCAAGTTGTATGTTTCGTATGACTACTCAAAAGGATCTGTCACTGAACTCATGGCAAGGCGCAAGACCGGATCCCATAGTTGGAAGATCTGCCCGAGCTTAAGAATCCAAATTCCCGCCAAGAATGATGTAGGATGCCCGTCTGGGTGATCCACACATTTTTTACTATTGGTTTGGTTTGCGGATAAGGTAATATCTAACTTCGTGATAATAGAGAGTGCCAAGCATAGACTGCGACATGAACCCCACTGCCATAGGAAATGACCCGAAACGGGCCGGCAGAACAGGTATTGTATACCTGATTGTCGCATTATTCTTTTTCATAGGAACTTTCTGGAAGCTGGGAAATGATAAGCCTGAGTTGGACAGAGGAAATAGAGAGTCCGGCGGCAAATCACAGAAATGAATTCAGGCTAACGCATTCGGGACCTGGTAATTCTCCTTTCCCGCCAAATCAGGACCGGATAGAAGAGAATAAAACGCAAGGTTCTTATCATCTTCTGTCAATACATATCTGATGCCGCCTGAGAAATGGCTTGGTCTCAAGAACATACTGGATCCTGATGAGAAAATCCTGCTGGACTACGGTTTCTACCACCTCACAAACAAGAGGGTAATCAGATCAAGACTTTTTAGGTCCAAATTCGAGAAGATGCCGCTGGAAAATCTTCAGGTCTCGGAGGACAGGCGGATTGTGAACATCTTCTTCTATTCTGTTATTCTGGCACTGATCGTTCTTATAATTGCACCGATATCCTACTTTTTTGCAGGGGTTCCCTTTGCTGTCTTGGCAGTTGATCTAGCGTTGGGAGTCGGCTTGCTGTCCAGCCAGTCTGCATTGTGGCGTTTTTCACGGAAAGGGGCATATGTCCTTATGTCGGGAAGTGAAAAATGGTTCCTGATGACCAACGGTGGTCTACTCGGCAAGGCATTTGTGGCAAAGGTCGAGGAGACTGTTTCGGACTATAGCCGGCGAAATCCCAACTGAAACAAGAGTCCACGGCCCAAGGAGTCAGTTGAATCTTTATGCTGCAAATAAATTATGCAGTTGTTCCCAGTTTATTCATTGCAGATCTCCCTTTCATTGAAGTGAATATCTGACTCAAAACTGTGTATGGCGCTGGATTGTCGGGTATGCCGGGATCGGGGATTGAACCCGAGACCTCCGGATTTCTCAGAACATCAAAGCCTTATGAGTCCGGCGCTCTTCCAACTGAGCCACCCCGGCATAAAAATGGTAGTTTTAAGAAACCTGCTCTGGAGGGGTCTCTTCGGGTGATGTTTCCTGGGCTGCTGTTTCCACGCCCTCTTTCACATCGAGGAGCAGCGATTTCCTGATTTCAAGCTTCCTGATTGGGTAGACATCCTTAGTGGCATTGACCATGTCATTGTAGATTTCATCGCCGATAAGATATCTGGTGAAGTCTTCGTAGCCCATTCCAGTGGACTTTTCGTCAAGAAATTGCTCAATTGTCCTTCTGATTGCAACCCTTTTCGTGTTAGTCAGCTTTCCGTCAGTTACGATGACTGTCTTCACGCTCATCGTGTAGCCATCAGTTGTGGTAGCATTCCTGACTATGTCAATCCTCTCTTTCCTTCTCCTTACCATTCTCTTTATGAAATCGTCACTAACGGAGTGGCCGATAAACATCGTGCTGCATTTCTTGCCCTGGCAAGAAACTATCTTGAAAAGAATCTTTGAATTTGCCTTCTTGAAATTACCTGTAAAATCTGAAACCGGGACCTCTATCTTCCTCCCGATCATGCCATTGTCATCATAGGAAGGGCTGACTGCTATCTCTTTTTCACCGAGATAACCTGGGGACACTATGGTGTACCAAGACTTCTCCTTCCACTTATCCTTACTTTTCCTCTGACTTCTGTCACTTGCCATTAAATCCCTCTATTCTCATAGTGATTGTGATGTAAGCGTAATAGCCTTCTTAAATTAAATGTTATCGCTTAAAACATTCGATCCTGCGGGTAAAGCACATCAGCACGACAAAGTTGGCCGATTCACACATCATGTTTTTCGTTTCAGGCATTCCGGGCAGACGCAGTCAGATGCAACCAGCGACAGAATATCCCTGAATCCGGGGGCAATCTTGACAGATGAGCACCAGCATGGGCCTTGCGGATTGCATGGAAATGAATTGCAGCAAAGCTCACATATCTTGTCTCCAGGCATATTTTTCACTCATCCAATCAGCAATAAAGCGGTTTTCCAGTACACTGCCAATCTCATGATCTGTTGAGGGCAGCGGTCATGCAGTGTGCCCCTCCATATCCTCCGGTCAACTCACCAAGGTTTAGCCTTACTATGTCTATGCCTTCCTCGGCAATCTGAGGATTATTCGGGAAAAGGTTGTCCTTACCGTTCCTGTTTATATCTGACAGGATAAGGTCTCTGACCTGGCCAGTGAAAACGTTCTCTGAAAGAAGCTTGTCGAGAACATCTGGTGCATTCACAGCGAGGATCCTCCTGTCGGATATTGTCAGGAAATTCGACGAATAGCTCAATTGTTCACTGATCCTGAGATTTATGAACCGGAACCCCTTAGACACCATGTAATCGTAAAGGCTGGTTTCCCCCTCCTTCCTGAAGCTTCCATCACCGGTTTTCCAGAAAATTTCAAGTTTCGCTTTCTTTGAAAGCTCAACCGAACTGATAACCACACCGTCTCCGGCTATGTTGAAGTATGTATCCAGATGCATGTTGACCATTGGATCCCTGCCAGGATTATCCATGAAATCATAGACGGGATTTGTAACAAGCCCTATTTCATTGAAGTCCAGCAAGCCGGAGTTCATTGCGTCCATTGCACCCTTTCGGTTGCTTCTCGGTCCAATGCCTATCAGCCCGAAATCTCCAAGAGGTATGAAGTCTCCTCCCTCAAAAATTCCTTCCTCTCCAACGGAGTAAGTGTGTTTTTCACCCAGCGCTTTCTCAATAACAAATTTTGTAATTTCAGGCTCTTTCATCCTCTGCCTCTTTTTCATCCGGCCGAATATCACTCCGCCGGGGCCAACTGCCTGCTGATCCCGCATGAAGTAGAGATTCGCGAGTGGAAGGTTGGAATAAACTGTGGGATATTCCACGCTGTTTTCCTCCTCCTGTTTCAGGTCAATGGAAGGCTCGAGGGTCAATATGTGGAAGAGTGTGACCGGGTCAATGATTTCCAGATTCTTATGGAATCTTTCCATGGCATTCTTTGACGACTCCACCTTGCCATAGAACTTCACTATGGTGGCAACCTTCTCTTCAAGGTCTTTCCTGAACTGCCCGTCGACCCTTGCCTTTTCAACAACGGTATTTCGCAGAAGTTTTACGGACACCCCGTTTTCCTTCAGGGCCATTTCAAGATTTTCATGCTCTCTAACGGCCACATCAGTTCTGAAGGGCCGCTCAAACAAAAACGGTCTGGGGGCAAGCATGGCATACTCAATTTCAATGCCCGGCCTGTGTATCATGACATCCTTAAGTCTGTCCCATTCCGCCTTTATCCTCATGTTTTTGCCATGTTCTGGAGATAAATTAACCTACGCCCTGTTTGGCAGATAGTATTTCCCGTCGAAAGTAAAAACCTCCACCTCTTCCTTATTGGTATCGCCCTTGACTGTTATGATTTTGAAATTCTCCTTGTCCATCAGCTGCAGCTCCCCCTCATCCTTGGAAACAACAATGAAGGTGCTCTTCTGGGGTTTCTTCTCGATCACCCTGACGTCGGAGGAAAAGAATTCGCTCTTTGATATCTTTGTCCTCTTCCCGTTTCTGGTATTTACTACATCGAGCCCAAAGGAACCGGTTCCAAGGACAATGAAATCGTGCCCGTTCATGGATATGACTGAACCCTGCTCAAGGGAGGCCAGCCTTACGCCATAGGTGAAACGGTAGAATTTTGTCCCGTCTCTGACACCTGCAAGTGTCTTGGATACTTTCATCGTGGCAAGGTAATTGTCTATTATGTGCTTGGACAGCCTGTTTCCGTCCGCTCTCTTTCCCAGATAGATATCAAGCCCTTCCGGTACCTTGTTCACGGTTGAGATGAATGACTCAGGGTCCCTCTTGTTGAGATTCTTCATTATGCCAACAGCCTCATCTTTCACATATTCGACAAGGCCGTTATATTCTGCATTTAGGGTCCTAATCTGAAGGATTGCCTCGTAATACGAACCTGTAACCTTGTTGCAAGTGGGACAGCTGTTTCTCAATCTCCTGGTTGGTATGGAAACTTCAAAATTAAAATCTTCAAAGCCGGTTTTCTTGAGCGCTAACCTAACGAACGTGGAAGTTCCGTCGTGGGAAACCATCACATTCTCCGGACCGGCCACTTTCTCAAAATCAGGGTCACTGACGGATATCTGCTGAAGAGCCTTTCTGGCCAGGGTAACTTCCTGGTTGTCCGGATACCATTTCTTTCCTATCTTCATCGAACCGCACTTGGGGCATTCTGTTATGTCAAGAGTGCCGCTTGCCGCAACCGAAAGCCTGCCTGCTATGCAATCTTTACAGATACCTTTCTCGTACTCTTCGTTAATGCCGCAGAGAATGCATAACATCAGTCCGATATTCTTCCCTGCTTTTTATACTTTTTAACAAGGCTCTGGGATATCAGCTTTTTCCTAATCTCAGTGGTGCCTGCACCTATCTGCCCAAGAATGGCATCACGCAAAAGCCGCTCGACTTCACCCTCCCGCACATAACCTATTCCACCATGTATCTGGACCGCTTCCCTGGCAATGTATTCCGCGGATTCAGCTACATAATATATGGCAGTTGCGGCATCCATGACGTTCATGTTATCCTTCATTATTCCTTCGAGTGCACTGTTTGCAAGGAGCTTGCTTGTCTGATATTTTGTGTACATGGTGGCCAGCTTGTCCTGTATCATTTCAAATTCGTGCAGGTAGCTTCCTGACTGTTGCCTTTCAGTACTGTACTTGACTGATAACTCAAGGGCCCTTCTTGCCAGGCCAACAAAAATGAACGACAGGATTACTCTTTCAACATTGAGCCCGCTCAGAATTATCTCCCTGCCTCCGCCAAGGCTTCCAACCAGCCTGGAGGACGGTATTTTGACATTATCGAAAAAAACCTCTCCTGTAGGCGAACCGCGCATGCCCATCTTGTCAAATTTGTTCCCTCTTGAGAAACCAGTATCATCGGCTAGCACTACAAATGCCGAATAACTCCTGTCAGTCTTGGCATATGCCAGAAATAAGTCGGAATATGGTGCATTTGTGATGAGGGTCTTGCTGCCGTTGATTACAAATGATGCTCCGTCAGAAGACGCGTATGTTTTCATTCCAAGGGCATCAGACCCGGAACCGGGCTCGGTTAGTGCCAGTGAACCTATCCATTCTCCACTGGCCAGTTTAGGGACATATTTCTCCCTCTGCTCTTCGGTGCCGTTTCTGAAGAGATTGTCAAGGCAGAGGTTGCTGTGGGCGCCATATGATAATGCAAGTGAAGCGGACGCATATCCCAATTCTTCCTCAATCACAGCCTGGGCAGTATAGTCCATACCGGATCCACCATATTCAGGCGGGATAGTTACACCGAGGAAACCCATATCTCCCATTTTTTTGAAAAGATCCCTTGGAAAATAATCCTCCTTGTCAATTTTCTGGGATAACGGCATAACTTCCTTTTCCACGAACTGCCTGACAGACTGCCTCAGCAACCCTATGGTCTCAGAATCCACACTGCTCATTGCTACCAAAACCATACCGGCCTTAATATACTTGTTTTTGCCACGCAAAAGCCTATTATTCAACTATGGATAGAGTCAGGATGCATCATTTTGATTACGGCCATGTGGCAGAGCTGAGAGAAAAGCTGATACCATACGCAACAGTGGAGAAGTTCGTCAACCCTTCAAGCGGAGATGTCATAGTGGACATAGGTGCAGGTGACGGATTCTACAGCGTGAATTTTGCAAAGAAAGTTGGGCCGGGAAAAATAATATCAGTAGAAATAGATGAACGGGGAACCTCGCTGCTAAGGGGGAGGATGAAGGAAAACGGTGTGGGCAATATACAGATAGAGCAGCAAAATGCCTGTGACGAGTTTCAGTTCAAAGGGTTCAATAAAGTCTTCTTTTCAAACACATTCCACGATCTTCCATGCAGGTCCGAACTTGTTGCAAGGCTTGCCAGGTCCGGAAATAAGGGTATGGAGATAATCCTCATAGAATTCAAGAAGGAGGATCATGAATTCGGGCCCCCAGAAAATATAAGAATATCTGAAGAGGAACTCAAGCGGGAATTCGGCAGCCAAGGTTTCAAGTTTGCGGGCAGGGAGGAATTGAGCCACCATTATCTGCACAAGTATGTCAGAGAATAGCTTGGCAAAGTGTCAGACTCCTCCTTCCTTACCATAATATTAATAATTCTTTATTAATTAAGGCACAACGATCAGTCTGCAGGGTAACTGCCAATGGGTACCTGTGGATAAACATCATCCTCTGTCTAACCGGGAAATTCGATCCTTTAACTGATGAAGGAAAAGGTGCGGTTTTCAGGATGCAGACAGCAGGGGATGATCCGGTGCGTTTCCTTTAGGCAGGGGATACATAAATGTTCGTAATGATTGAGGATGAATATATAGCGAGAATACCACCAGAGCTGTTGGGTGATGATTACTCAAAGTCAGTGACGCAGGTCGCGAAAGACTCACTCGAAGGCAGGCTCCTTGATGTGGAGAGCCAGGAGATAGAAGGCAAGAGCATAGGGAAGTGCCTTGTTATTTCAATAGTTGACGTTGACCTTGTGGGTGAAGGTGCAATTGTCCATGGCGACGGTGGAGTATACCAGTCTGTTAAATTTAAGGCCCTTGGATTCTACCCCGAAATGCATGAAATAGTCGAGGGAGTGGTTGTCTCTGTCCAGAATTTCGGTGCTTTTGTCAGGTTCAGTTCCTTTGACGGCCTTCTGCATATCAGCCAGATAATGGATGACAGGATTGATGTCGACCTTGCTAACATGAGGTTCATAGGGAAGGATACCAAGAGGGACATCAAGGTCGGAGACAAGGTAAGGGTCAAGATAGTAGCACTGAACCTGTCTTCATCTTCCATTAGGGACAGCAAGATCGGTCTTACCATGAAGCAGATGGGTCTCGGGAAACTCGAATGGCTTAATGAAAAGAAGAAAGTTGAAACATAGGTGAAAAAATGAAGGAAGTCTACAGGGCATGCAAGAAATGCAAGAGGATTACTACAGAAAAAATTTGCCCTATTCATGGTGATGAAAAGACTACCACAGAGTGGATGGGTTTCATCTACATAGTGGAAACCAAGGAATCCTCTATAGCCGACCGAGCAGGAACAGATATGCCTGGTATGTATGCAATCAAAGTCAGGCAGTGATCTGAAGGTAAGCGAAAAGATAAGGGACGAAATATCGTCCTATCAGGCAAGGATGTGCACAATACCTGAGGTCATGGATTACTCGAGAACAAAGTCAGTTATCGCCGTTGGCGACGTAACAGCACAAAAACTGAATGAAGCAAAAGTACCACTCCTTCTGGAGATTGTCGACCTCAAGACACAAAGGAAAGAAGACGGAACATTTGGGCACCAGGAAGGTTCAATAAAGGTAAAGAACCCGGCAGCAACATTGACCAGGGAATTGTTTTCTGCCATAGAAGATTGCATTAAAAGCGGCCAGCATAGCAGAATAGAAGTCGAAGGGGAGGAAGACCTCGCTGTTATACCAATAATTTTTTATTCCGATTTAAATACAGTCGTAGTATATGGCGTTCCCAACAAGGGAATGGCTTGCATTGAAACTGACAAGGACAGTAAAGATTACGTCAAGAATCTGATAGAGAGGATGGAAGTAGAATGACTGAATTGAAAATTGAAGAAACGAGAGAGAATAAATTACTAAAAAGAAAGGAGATAAAATACAGGGTCCTGTTTGGAAGGGAAGCGACCCCGACCAGGGAGCAGATAAGGGACCTTCTTGCCAAAAACCTTGGCGCCAAGAAGGAATTAATCATAGTTGACAACAATATACAGCAATCCGGCAAGCATGAGCTGAACGGATACTCAAAAGTCTACTCAGACAAGGAGAGCGCAATGCTCTATGAGCCTGATTACGAACTTTACAGAAACGGTCTCAAGGTAAAGGAGGAGGCTGAGGCAGAATGATGAAAAGGGAACTTTACGCAATCGAGGGCGAAAAAGTTGTAAGGCAGAGAAGGTTCTGCCCGAGATGCGGCCCAGGTGTATTCCTCGCGGAGCATGAGAACAGGTATTCTTGCGGAAATTGCGGGTACACCGAAATAAAGAAATCAAAGAAAGAAGAGAAAGAATCCAAGGGAAAGGAAGAAAAATCCTGAGCTTCTGATTTTTAGACTCAATTCTTGACCAGATAGAAGAGCCCAAAAAAGCCCTTTTTATCTGTCCACATTTTATCAACTCTCAAGTTTGACCTGTCCGCGAGTGTGCTGAACTGTTCAGCAGTGTATTTGTAGGAACTCTCCGTGTGGATGGATTCTCCTTTCTTGAAATTGAACTGTTTCCCGCTTATTCTTACTGTCTGATCCTCAAGGCTTACCAGGTGCATTTCTATTCTTCCCTTTTCCTCATTGTAAAACGCCTTGTGCTTGAAACTGTCAGGATTGATGTCCGAATCAAGCTCCTTGCTGATCCTCCTCAGAAGGTTCAGGTTGAATCTTTCGGTATATCCTGCAGAGTCATTATAGGCTCTGTTGAGGATTTCAGTGCCTTTTTTCAAGTCGACGCCGATTAGCATACCGTCGCCGCTTCTCAATTCTCTGTGGCACTCATCTAGAAAATTGCCCGCTGCCTCCGGCTCGAAGTTTCCAATGGTTGAGCCGAGAAATACTATCACTTTCTTGCCTGCCTCAGCAAGAAATGGCACATCTTCCATCATCAGGTAGTCAGCGCAGATTGAGATTACCCTTAGTCCCGGAAACTTTCTGGAGAGTTCCATTGCGGACATTCTTACTGCGTTTGAAGAAATGTCTATCAGGACATAAGCAACAGGCTCAATCAGCGATGATATCAGAGTGCTCGTCTTAGTGCTGTTGCCGCTGCCATACTCTATTACAAGGGTACCTGGGCCTATAACATCCCCTATTTCGTTTCCAAATTCCTTCAGAATTTCCTCTTCCACCCTGGTGACATAGTACTCACCGGTACCAGTGATTTTTACGAAAAGTTCGGACCCCTCCTCATCATAGAAAAACTTTGGCGGTATCTTCTTGGGATTGCCTGAAAGGCCTTTTATTACTTCGTCCCTGAAGCTTGCAAGTTCGGGTTTCAGATCAATAAATTCTACACTTTCTTCTGTCATCAGGCATCCTCTGCCAGCCTAATTCCTGTAAATGGCCATCTCTCGTCCATATGGAAGAAGTTTCTGTACGTAGTTCGGATGTGCGAGGCAGGCGTAACACATGATCCGCCTCTTAATACCATCTGGTTTGCCATAAATTTCACGTTGTACTCTCCCAAAGCTCCCGGAAGTGCCTTGGTTCCCGGATAAGGCATGTAGGGGCTATGCGTCCATTCCCAGAGGTCTCCCAGGCCTTGCCTGATACTCCCCTTCCTCTCAGCGGGAGCTACTGGCCTCAGGTATCCGGACTCTAAGAAATTGTCACCGGTTCCAACTTCCATTCCATCCATAGCGATTTCCCATTCCTGCTCCGTAGGGAGTCTCTTACCGGCCCAATTCGCGAAGGCGAGCGCCTCATAGAAGCTTACGTGGCTCACCGGATCTTCAGGGACGAGCCTGCGTAGCCCGGACAGGCTGAACTCGTACCATCCGTCCTTCTTTTTCTCCCAGTAGAGTGGACTTCTCCAGCCGCTGGAATTTATCTTCCGCCAACCATCCGACAGCCACAGTTCAGGCCTGGAGTACCCTCCATCATCCATGAATTCAAGATACTCCTGATTTGTGACAAGCCTCGAAGCAATTCTGAAAGGTTTGACATAGACCTGATGCCTGGGCGATTCATTATCAAATGCAAACTTTTCCGAATTATGCCCTATGCTGGCGAGTCCACCCTCGAACCCGATCCATTGCAGTGGCCCAGGGGTGTTTGACTGGGAACTCTTATACTCTCTGTATGCGGGTTTCAGCGGATTGTTGAAAAAGTTAAGCTTGATGTCCATCAGCATTAGCTCCTCATGCTGCTGTTCATGGTTAATGCCGATTATCATTCTCTGCAGAACATCTCTCGGCAAATTGGGCTGATGCATCAGTTCTGACATTTCCTTATTGATAAATTTCCTGTATGAATAAATCTCGCTTACAGTTGGCCTTGAAAGGGTCCCTCTAAGCTCCTTGGGAAAATAACTGCCTACAGTTTCATAATATGAATTGAACAGGTACTCGAAACGGTCGTCGAATGGGTGGAATCTTATCTTGAAAGGCTTAAGGATGAAAGTTTCAAAAAACCAGCTTGTGTGGGCAAGGTGCCATTTGACCGGGCTGACCTCGGGTGCACTTTGGACAACATAATCCTCAGTCTCCAGGCCTTCACAGAGGGTTTCGGTAAAATTCCGGACCTCCAGAAATTTCTCGAATGCACTTTCGATATTTTCCTTTGAAACTTGATCAGACTCATTCCTATTCTTGGATGTTTCCATATTTTCAACCTTCCGAATCCTCTCGCCACAAGTATTGGCCTGTTCAATATATGCATTCCTCTATAGGGGTATATAAATATCCTATCCTGCGGCATTGAAATTATTAAGCTGTTCAATACCTCTGAGAACAGGTGCCTATTGTTACAGCAATTTTTGATTATATTTTAAGTATATTGAAGAAGTACAGCAAAATAGAAATATGTACAGAGAGCCAAGAGGCAGATCGTGGTCTCCTGAAAGGGCGGTGGAATTATCCCTTGAGGCTAAGTTTGGAATCGCAGACAGCCTCATCAGGGGAACCTATATAGTCGAGCCTGACACTCCAAAAATAATTCAGGCTTTGCCATTGATCATTGACAGGTTCACGGAAGCCGGCATCAAGACATTTGTGTTTCTCTACCACTCTCTGGCGTATGACCTCAAAGTCATGGCGGAGCAAAGAGTCAAAAATTATAGTGACAGGTGCAAATTTCTAAAAATATCCTATGGGGTGACAAAATACGTCTTCAGGAATCCAACAGAGGGAGAAACCATGGGCAGCCAGATGGGGTCGGAAATATTTGCCGAGACCGGATCGTTTGATCATACTGTTTTCATAATCCTTGGATACAGCATCCTTTACCTGAGGGACAAACTAGGTCCAAACGAACTGATAACATCAGAGTTCTGGAGGTCTTTCCTGTTGTCCATAGAACCCATGAACACAACAAATTTTACTTTTTTATATGACAAGCAACCCTCTGAGGATATCTTGAGCATAATAACACCGCTTGCCGCGGGGAAGATAAATCCTGTGTCCAGGGGAAATGGGCTGGCCTTCAGAGTTGATTTCAAGTATGAATAAAGCGGGCATTGCCATATTCACTAGCATTTTCGTCGTTCCTATATTACTCTCATTTGCTACAGGAAATTATATCAGGAATCTGTTTTTTGCCTATATATTCTGGCTCCTGATGGTGATATCAATTGTCACATTCCTGGTATTCAACCTGCATGTCGCCAGGTCAAGAAGATTCACAATAAAGCTGATACAGGGAGAGTTTGAGGGAAAGGTTCTTTCCCTGGTCGCCAGTTACAACGAGGACCCTGAAATGGTGAAACTGTGCCTTGCGTCTGTGAAGCGGGCCAATATATATGGTGACACCTATCTTGTGGACGATTCCAGCGATGAAAGAATTGTAGGCCAGCTCCGTGAAATATGCGAGTTCCTGGGCGTGAAGTTCATCCACAGGAACAATAGGGAGGGGTTCAAGGCTGGAGCTCTGAATTATGCCATAAGGGAACATGGGGGCAGCTATGATCTGATCGCAGTCTTTGATGCCGACCAGATGCCGTCTCCATGGTTCTTCATCAGTTCAGTGGGCTACTTTTCAAACCCCAAAATAGCATTCGTCCAGTACCCGCCTTCATATACTGACCTGGATTCCCCGGTAGCCTTGGGAACGAGGTATCAGCAGGAGGTTTTCCTCAGGAAGATAATGAGGGCCAGAAACCTTGTGTCGGCTTTTATTCTCGGATCGGGATTCATCATAAGGAGGGATGCTCTGGAAAGTGTCGGCGGATTCTATGAAAAATCGGTAACGGAAGACCTGGCAACATCCATCCTCCTGCAGGGAAATAAATGGAATTCCGCTTACATTGACTTTCCGGGAATCAGATTCGGCAAGCCGCCAAACATGCTCGGTGCATACATGAAACAGCAGTTCCGGTGGTCCTTTGGAGGGTTCCAGACTGTAAAATTGCTCCTGACCTCTAACCTGTCACTCAGGCAGTTTCTGGACTATCTTAGCGGCCTCCTTTACTGGATATACACCGGGCCGGTCAAGCTTCTTATTATAGCCACGCTTGTGATTTTTCTAATTTTCAGGACATTCACCGTTTCCATAGATCCTCTCTTCTTCGCACTCTTCTATTTTCCTTACTTTACATATTCATTGATTTTCTATTTCTATTCCATGTCGGACAGGTCGTTGGATTACGGCCTAAAGGGCTTCTTTTACCATCAGGCGGTTGAGACTCTGGTCATGTTTGTCGTCACCCTGTCATTCGTCAAGTTTCTCTTTAAGAGGAAGCAGTCATTTACAGTAACTCCAAAGGGGAAGGGTCGTGTGTTCACTTTCAAGCAAATTATGCCGCATTTGATCATCCACGGCCTGCTTACTCTCTCCATTGTCAGCGGCCTGTTATGGCTGAGGTCGGTAGCCAGCATCGCCCTTCGCGTCTCTATATATACAAACCTTGTATTTGCGTGCCTTACCCTCATTATGGTGATTGCTTCAGAAGTTATGCTTGTAAGCAGTGTCCCGGAACCCATGGCAAAAATCAAAGCCCTTACGTCAGGATAGTCACGCCGTTCTGTTTTGATGTCTCCACATTTTCCGGCTTTTGCCAAAAACTACAATAGCAGATTACAATTTTCAATTTGCCATATGGACAGAAAAGGAACAGCCAATCTGCCACTTCATTACGGTAAGCCTCCAGAATACCTTTTCAAGAGGATGGTTAAGCTTGGTGGCATAATCAGTGATCTTGTAATTCAGAAATATGGCGTTCGCAAATACCTTGAAAATCTTTCTGATCCGTTCTGGTTTCATTCACTTTCCCTTGCAACCGGGTTTGACTGGAATTCAAGCGGTACAACCACAGCTACCCTGAGTGCCCTGAAGGAGTACTATTCAGGCCATGGGGGCGATATTATCATTGCTGGCGGAAAAGGGAAAAAGATGTCAGAAATTGCAGGAGAACTTGAAATAGCAGTCTCGGAAGGCATCATAAGGGATTCTGAAGCGGAGAGGATCAGGAAGGCAAGCAGGAAGATAGCAAAAGTAGATCAGGAACTTCTTCAGGATTCCTTTGACCTCTACATGCAGTTCATCATATTGGACAGGAAAGGAGAGTGGGTGGTAGTCCAGCAGGGGATGAATCAGGGAATCAGGATGGCAAGAAGGTATCACTGGATTGACAGGACAGGCCTGGATTATATCAATGACGGGAGGAACGGAATTTCTGCTGAAAGGAAGATGGAACACCCATTGAACCTCTCCACCATAGACAGCAGCAGGAACAGAAGTCTAATGGTGGAGCTAGCAAGGGAGAACCCTGGAAATTACAGAGGGGAGGTATCTGCAGGCCCGCAGAGGACGCTGCAAAATTTTGCCTCACCGGAGAGGAGCCTTGATCTGAACGTTAAGGTGAACTGGTCACTTATGAGATCAATATATGAATACCAGCCCGGGTCATTCGAGGAGCTTCTGAACCTCAAGGGGGTAGGAAAATCTGCCATTCGGGCAATATCCTACATGGCTGAACTGCTCTACGGCGAACCTCCTTCCTACCAGGACCCAGTCAAATACTCATTCGCACTTGGCGGTAAGGACGGAATACCAAAACCCGTCAATGTCAGGGATTATGATGTTGTAACCTCGTTCTACGGGGAAGTCCTAAGGGATGCTGACAGGCGGAGTTATGATTCTGTACTGAAGAACCTTGCGAAATACAGCTACAGCAAAACCGGGAGGGCGTAATCATGGGGTACTCTTGCCGTAGCCTCATAATTGCGCCTTTTTTCTCAAAATAGTTAAATAGGTTCAAGAGCTATGCTCAAGATTATCTAAATGCAAAACGCAGAAGAGATATCCTTTAAAGTCGAAAACCATCTGCCGTTCCTCGATCCGGTAATTGCGAAGTGGTTCAATTCAAAATACTCTTCCCTCACCGAGCCACAGCACAAGGCAATCCCCCTCATTCACAAGATGAAGAATGTCCTCGTGTCGAGCCCGACGGGAACGGGAAAGACTATGACAGGGTTCCTCACCATCATAAACGAACTTTTCCAGATGTCTGCTGAAGGAACTCTGGAGGATAAGATATACTGCGTTTACATCAGCCCTCTCAAGGCACTTGCAAACGATATAGACAAGAACCTCAGGAACCCTCTGGAAGAAATCTACCAGATAGTTGATGAGATGGGGGAGAAATACCCCAAGATCAGGGT
>JBJKST010000021.1:0-72520 GCA_046703705.1 Thermoplasmataceae archaeon | reverse complement strand
GTCACGGACAGCGCACATTACACCATGATTGAAGGAGCCAAAGTAATTGCCGGAACTGTGATAGATTTATTGGAAACACCTGAAACTGTGAATATGGCTAAAAAATAATTACAGGGAAATATATCATCTGGCTATAAAGGAACAATAATTGGTACAACGAATGGACATTCCTAATGGGAGTTCAGAAAAACTGAACGGTTCAAGTAGGACTTCATTAGATTGCATATTTTATAAAGCCCCTGATATCGATCGAATGGCCCGGACTGGCTGAAACCACCCGGTGTTGAAGGCATTCTATCGCACACCCCATAGGGCCTAAAGTGATAGGGTCGTGTAACAAGGTCAAATAATGAGCATTTTCAGTTTTCCAATTCTCGACCCAACACTGAAAAAATGTTATATCCCTGCAAAATTATACATACCATGTGCTCGAGTCGTCCCGTTCTTATTTGATTAAGCTAGACAGGATACTGGTGGCAATGTCTAAGAGCATCTCTTCCAGGAAGTTACTGGAGATAGGCTTTGACATCGCTAAGGCAAACTCATCGGAAATAACTGCCTTTACGGTCAAAGACGAAAGAAGGGACCTGACTTGGAGCGATAAGGTAGCCATAGTTACAGATGCTTATAGGGAAGGGAAGCAAAGAGGGATCAGAGTTGTGCCCAAGGTTAGGACTGCAAGTTCAATCAGGGAATGCATACTGGACGAAATAAACTCGCATTCCTATGATCTGGTTATGGTGGCCTCTGAAAAGAAGTACCCGGTTTCCGCCCACGTCTTCGGCGGGATAGGAGATTACATACTTAGGAACTCACGTATCCCCGTGATAATTGTGGATATGGGTGCAGGCACATACCCCTACAGAAGCATATTATTTCCTGCGTCCGAGACAGTTGCAACAAGGGCATCTGCATATTTCGCAATTCAGCTGATGAAAGCGACAGGCTCAAAACTTGTGATTGCTGATCTGAGGGGATATGACCAAAACCCGGTTCACCGTTTTTCTTCCATATTTGAAAACGAGGGCACAATCAGGCAGAAACTGGGTGGGAATATTGAGATAGTCCCTGGAGGAAATGCGGCAGCAATTGGCAGTGAAGTCACCAGCATATCCGGCAGTGCACAGGCCGATGTTCTTGTTTTGGGAGTCAGGCCTGACAGGAGGAAGAACGTGAGGATAAATTCCACAATAAGGGCCATAATAAAAGAAAGCGGGCAGGATGTCATCCTAGTCAAGAAATGACTGTGAAATAATTCCCCGGCTCATCAGCATGTTTATTATCGCGAAGTTGAGGGAGACTGTGTTCACGTAGTAGGACCCGAAATAAGGGAAATTTTGCCGCTCATTATGATCGACCAGGTAGTACAGGAATGACATTGTGGCGTTTATTCCCAGAACCGCAGTGCTCCCCGTTGAATTGAGCCTGCTCTCTGAGAATGAGTGCAGGCTGTAGGCTATGCTGCTGATCTGAAGGAAAGCCCCCTGCACAGGAATATCCGGGTCAAGGCCGGAGCCGGATGGGGCCGCCATTGCATAAGGGACCTGGCTCAAATTGACACCGGGGTTCTCCAGCATGAATTTCTGCAGATCATTCTTTGTTATGTTTATCATTTCAGGATTGTCTGGAGAGAGCGGGTAGCCTCCAGACTGGGTAAGGTTGTAGTTCACGGCGGATGGCCTGGGCTGGAAGAAAATCGAGGAATTGAAGGCCTCAGCCAGCAGGTACGAGCCGTACACAGTTCCATTTATCTTAACCTGGGAGCCATTTGACTGGACCGGCAGAATATGTTCCGATATTGCTGCAGAAAGAGTGGGGTACGCAAAGCCGAATATGAAGAATATTATCAGGACCATTGTAAAGGCCTTGAAAAGTGGTTTGAATGGAGGCTTCACCACGCAACACCTCCTACTGCCAGCATGGAATAGATTATTTTTATTGCAATGAAGGGTATGACAACACCGCCGAAGCCATAAAGGAGAACATTCCTTTTCAATAGCTCTGTGGGGTTGGATGGCCTGAACTTCACTCCCCTGACAGCCATGGGGATGAGGAATATTATCACGAATGTGTTGTATATGAGGGCGGATGTTATTGCCAGAATCGGGTTGTTAAGGGCAAGAATGTTCAGGAAGGAAAGGTCCGGATAAAAATACAGCATTGCGGGTATAATGACAAAGTACTTCGCTATGTCATTGGCGAAGCTGAATGTCGTGAGCGCTCCCCTTGTGATGAGAATCTGCTTGCCTATGAAGATCACATCCATGAGCTTTGTAGGATCGTTGTCAAGGTCAACCATATTGGCCGCCTCCTTCGCTGCCTGTGTTCCATTGTTCATGGCCAGGCCAACGTCTGCACGAGCGAGTGCAGGCGCATCATTTGTGCCGTCCCCCACCATTGCCACCATCCTCTGGTTGGATTTCTCCCTCATTACCACATCGTACTTGTCCATGGGGGTGGCATTGGCAACAAACTCGTCTATTCCACTCTCTCTGGCAATATATGATGCAGTGACCTCGTCGTCTCCCGTGCACATTATGGTCTTTATATTCATTCTGTGCAACGCGGAAAGCCTGTCCTTGATCCCCGGCTTAAGCATGTCGTTGAGCTCTATGACTCCAAGGAACTTGCCGTTCCTGACCACTGGCAGAGCTGTTCCGCCTTTCATGGATATCTCCTTGCAGAGTGCTTCTATGTACTGGTCCTTAATGCCGAACTTCTCACTCAAAGCCCGAAGAGACCCCTTGAAGACGCTCTCATTGCCCTTCTGGACTCCACTGAACTTTGTCTCAGCCGAAAAGGGGTAGAACTCATGGCCTTCCAATTCCTCGGCAGTTATCTGGACCCCTTCACTCTGTGCAAGCTTCAAGACGGATTTCCCCTCTTTCGTCTGATCATCCATTGAGCACATTGCCGCCGCCTTCACGAAGTCGCCGTATTCCACACCGTTTCCCGGGTAGAAACTGACAGCCTCCCTCTCACCCATAGTAACTGTGCCTGTCTTGTCAAGTATGATGGTGTCAATGTCTCCGGCGCTTTCAATTGCCTTCCCGCTCTTGGCTATTACGTTATATTCGGATATCTTGTTCATGGCCGATACGCCAATGGTAGGCAGGAGGGCCCCAATGGTTGTCGGAATAAGCGCCACAAGGAGCACAATGAGTATAATCAGATTCGGGAGCTCGTTGAGAAATATGAGTACAGCAAAGACCATGCAGACAACGATAATGAACAGGAGAGTCATGGAGGAAAGGAATACGCTGAGGGCTATCTCATTGGATGTCCTTTCCCTCTTAGCCTGCCCAATGAGCTCGATCATCTTGTCAACAAATGTCTCACCGGCATTGGCGGTAACCCGCACCTCTATCTCGTCGGATACAAGGGTTGTCGAGCCCGTTACTGTATCCTCGAGGACCTTCAGTACAGGCCTCGATTCTCCTGTTATATTGGACTCATTAACATAGCCGGAGCCGTGTATAATCTCGCCATCAGTCGGCACAGTCTCACCCGACCGTATCAATATGATATCGTCCTTTCTCAGGTCCTTGGAACTTACCTCCCTTGTGCCGGATTCCGTCACAAGGTGTGCTACGGATTCGGTCCTGTATTTTCTGAGAGAAGATGTGACCACTTTGCTTCTTCCTTCTGATATTGCATCGCTCAGATTGGATTCAAAGACAGTAACAAAGAGGAGGATGGCAACTGTAATGTAGAACGCTTCATAGATTCCGGTATGTGGCGAACCTGTCAAAGCCGGCTCTACTGAAACAAGCAATGCTATTATGAAGCAGACCTCTGTTACGAACATTACCGGATTTCTCATCATCCTGTCCGGCCTGAAGTTCTTAATTGTCAGATACAAAATTCCAGCATAGTTTGCTGCCAATTCATACACCTCCTGTGAAGAAGCTGAAATCGTGCGCCCAGGTCAGTAAGGGGCCGAGTGCGAAAGCAGGGAAAAATGACAGCAATCCTACCAGAACCATGACGGATA
Organism: Thermoplasmataceae archaeon; assembly: GCA_046703705.1. Classification (GTDB taxonomy): domain Archaea; phylum Thermoplasmatota; class Thermoplasmata; order Thermoplasmatales; family Thermoplasmataceae. The sequence continues at coordinate 68,526 of JBJKST010000021.1, read as the reverse complement.
GCAAAAGAAAGGCGAATACGAATCCGCTTACGTCGATACTCCTAGTCTCCTGGAGCTTGGGAGATTTCTGAGCGAGGGATTGGCCTATGAAAAGCTGAAACCCGATAAGCAAGTAACGCGAGAGTGCCATTATGGCTGCGTCCACAATGTTGAAGTAAGGCTGATTTGTAAGGAACCCTCCCAGCTCGGACCCGTTGTTGGAAGCAGCAGAGCCGAATTCATAGAGAAGCTGTGTTATCTGTTCTGAAGGTGAATTGAGAAATGTGCCCATGAGCGATGCAGTTATTACGGTAACACCCAATGGTATCATGATCAGTAGCGGATGAGTTATAATCGCAAGGCTTGAGTACTTGATCTCCCTGGGCCCTATCTTTATGCTCATTATTTCGGGAAGCCTGCCGATCATAAGCGAGGAGATGAAAACAGTGAATATCACATAGCTCATGATGTTGAGAATTCCGGTGCCCACACCGCCGAGGGGATCATTCATCATGAGCGCGAAGAGTGCGCCAAGTATTCCGGCGGGTGTCATGTTTATGGTATTGTTGTTCACCGCTCCCGTCGACGTCATTACAGTCCCTATTGAAAAGAACGAGGACTGTGAAACTCCTAATGCTGTTTCCTTGCCCAGCATGTTCCCGGTGAAGAGCATCCCTAGCGAAGTCTGGGAAGGAACTCCGGCGAATTCGGCAAAGAAAGTGAAGAAAGCTGAGAACGCGAATATGGCCATTATGACGGAGTAAAGTGTGAATCCGAATCTTCTGTTGCCCAAGGCACTTCCAAGGGCCATTACTGATCCGAGGGGAACAAGCGTGTATGATACAACTTCGGTAAGGTTGGTCATCCACGACGGATTTTCAAAGGGGAAGGCTGCATTTGCACCGTAGAAGCCGCCTCCGTTGGTCCCTATATTTTTTATGGCTTCCCAGGAGGCTATGGGCCCTATTGGAATATGAATCGGGCTTCCAGTGAATACAGGGTATACGGTAATGAAAGGTCTCGTCGTCTCCGGTACGCCCAGGATGACAAGTATCACTGTCACTATTAGGGTCAGGGGAATCAGGAGGTCAAAGAGGCTCACGAGCAAATCGTGATAGAAATTGCCAATTGTTCCCACATCGGTCCTGATACCCCTAACAAATGCCATTGATGCAGCAAAACCGGTCCCTGCCGAAAGAAACATAAGGCCCATTATTACGAATGTGAGAGTAAATGAAGTGAAAATAGTAGGGCTAGAATAGTGCTGCAGGTTGGTATTGGTAAGAAAGCTCACAACAGTATTGATTGCAAGGGTCAGGCTAACGGGTTGGCCCCCAAGGTAGTGCCCAGTCAGCATGATTGTAATAAGGGCCACTATACCTGCTGCAAGATTGAACAGAAGCAGGGATATCATATATTCCCTGAACTTCATCTGTTCCCTCGAGCTTTCGCCAAGTATCCTCTCCACAAACCTGATGGCAGGATCAGTTACCCTGAAAAAATAGGATTTCTCATCCGAGTATATCCTCCTTATCTGGAAAGATATGATATATGCGAAGAAAGAGATGGCAGCGAGGTAAATTAGAATGATGAAAGAGCCCGAGACCAGCCTGTTCTGGAGAAAGAAGTCCTGCCAGAATGAGCCTCCAGAGATCTGGGAAATGGCGGATTCAGCTATACTCAAAGCTTCTCAGCTCCTATTATGGAATAGAGAAGATAAAGGCATATAAGCAAAACGATGATTCCAAATGCAACGTAAGCCGGATTCATTCGCCCTACCTAAAAGGTTGATTGTTTACGTCTGATAAACTTTTCTAAGTTCTGTATTTGCCACTTTTGTTTATTTGCCTACCCCAGAGATATGTAGAAACAGAATTTTGAACCATATTCCACAGATTAAGTTTTTTAGGCAGGGGATGCAATTTATCGCAGGTTATGCAGATCAATATTGTACTGGGTATTGATTGAGGCACAAACTGAAGTTAATCCTGCAGGCTCAATTGGTGAAAATCCATTATCCTGCCATCCCCGTAAAATTTGACGAAGAACCTGTATTCATCCTGCCCTGACTTGGCAGAGCATTTTCTCCCCGTATTGTTGTTCCCTGTTATTTCCAGAAACTCAATGGAATCCCAATTTCTGGCATCCTTGACTGCCTTGACCATGTTCTTGAATGCAGCAGCACAAATACTGCAACAGAAAAATCTATTTTCACCCTCAACTTCTTCCCAGTGTTCTCCCCAGGTCGCATTGCACAAAGCGCAACCATCTTTGTTATTAACTTCCAAAACTTTCACCTCTTTCTATTCTTGCCATAAGATAATTGTCAAGTGAATCTATGGATTTAAGGACACTGGATTGGACATCATGCATGAGTGCAGTGCTATCGATATATTTTGCAACCAGGTTCAGGGCACGCATAGAGTGCTCAGAGTCAGCATTGTACCCTTCACCGAGGAACCGCTTGACTTCCTCCGGATAGCTCTTGTCGGAAAGTATTTCGGCATCAAAATACGCTATTTTTGCACCCATCTTCTTAATATCTGGATTGGCTGCAAGCTCAAGTGTATGCATTGCCGCCATCCCTTCAACCCAATTACCCTCCTTCGATATTTTGTCCCACGAATCCAGTGCCCTCTTGGTGGCCGGCAGGGGGTTGCTGTGGTATATCTCAGCCCTGCTTAGGCCTATGCTTTCTCCCATGCGGAGCAGCAACTCGTGGTGAGATGGCCTGTCCGGGCCAGTTCCAATATATTCCGAGACCATGTTCTCTATTTCGTAAATCTGGACTTCTTCAATGTACGTGTTAGATACGATCGACGAGCAAGACCTGACCCACTGTACAAGGAAATGGTGATGTTCCATGGCGTATCCGTATATTGTTTTGTTATCCGGATGCTGCAGCCTGAGAATGAAGGGATGGGGCGGGTCGCCAAAAATCCTTGAGATTAGGGCATTTATTATCCACTGCTTGATATCATCGGTGGCATAGAGTTCCTTAAGTTTGTCTCGGAGTTCCGGATTTTCCAGCCTCTGTTTGCCAATGTAACGGTTCAGCCACATTACGTGATCCGGGTCTGACTCCCTCTGCTTCGATTGCAGATGCTCTGCAAGGATGCCGAAATCATCAGAATCCCAGTGCAAAAGGCAGATAGCGCATCTCATTTCGAATATTCAATGCAGTTATCTGCTAAATTTTTTTCCGATTTGGACTATTATGGGACGCCGGGATGAGTGCCTGCAATCATGCTTCAGTGGCTCGATCTTCGTCAGGTCCCCGCCCATCCAGTGTCCAGAGACTCTTCATTAAAGCGAAAATGAACGTGAACACTATCATCAGCATTCCCGCGATGATAAAATCACCCATGATGCCAAATAAGGCAATCGTGGCAGCCCCTGCGGCTATTGCGACCGGACTTATTGAAGACAGGACACCGTCAATTGCAAAATAACGCCCTCTCATATTGGGCGGAACTATGTTGTGTGCAGACGTAAGCCAGACGTTTACAGATATCCCGAAACAAAGACCGACTATGAACGTGAAGAATATGGCGGTGTAAATTCCCGGCAATGCTCCCATGGCAAGAACACACAATCCCGGGATGCCACCGAAAAGGACTACGTTGATTTTCCCTGAGTGCTTCAGGATGTTCAACCTGCCACCAATTAGGGAGCCGCTTACATCCCCGGCTGCAAGCGATGACAATATGAGGCCATAGACAAGGGAACTTGCCTTAATCCCAACGGCCACGTAAATGACAAAATAAGTGATAACCATGTCCATGAAGAAATTGAAGAAAGTGGCTGAAACTGTCAGGAGGAAAAATCCCTTCCTCGCCACAAGCCATTTGAAACCCTCCTTAAGGTCATCTACCATGGACTGATTTCCGACTGTGCCTTGTGAAGGCGAATCCTTCTTTCCCCTGAGGAATGGGAGAAGAATTAGTGCTGCAAACAGGGCAGAAGCCAGATATGCTCCTGCACTGAAGAGGAAGCCGGAGATTACCCCGAGCGCTACGATCAGAGCTCCGGCTACAGCATTGGAAATTGAACCCAGGCTGCTTCCAAGAGCCCTGTAGATGCCGTTTGACTTTGCAATAGATCCTTTTGTTACGACATCTGGCAAGGCGGAAAGCCCTGCTGATCTTGTGATTTCCCTGCTTGCACCCCATATTATAGCCAGTATGAGCACCACTACAAGGTCGAAGGAAAAGTATCTCACGTTTAGAGACAGCAGTGCAAACACAGCAAAACCCCCAACTCCGGATACTGCGAGGAGCATTCCTTTATTCAGCCTGTCAACCAGGGTCCCGATTGGCAGTGATACTACAAGGACTGCAAGAGTCTCCACTATTGCAACCAGGCCAACCGCGACTGCAGATCCGGTGAAGGTGAACACATACCATGTAAGGGACACCTGGGCTACATTGAATGCTGAAATGAAAGCCGAACTTTGTCCCAGGAGACCGATAAACTGGAGGTTGTAGCGAGTATCACTCATAAAAATTTCCCGCATGGCGATCGAAAAAACGATCCTCCGGGCTCTATGGCAGTGCGATTAGAATAGGCAACATCTGAATCTAGTGTTGTTCTTATGATTGCTTTATGTACATTCAGTGCCCCATCCGTCATAGAAACTGCACAGAACTTGGTAAGGGGTTGATGTATTTAACTGCTTATGTGTAAGCCAGAGATATTCCCATCGATTTTGACCAATCGATGGCATTGCCATGGATAGATATGAATCGACAGAAGCCAATAGCCATTTGCGGCTTAAATCTCGTTTAGGCTTTTTATACACTATCGTAATGCAAGCTATCCTATGATCCGGGATCTTGAGTGGAATGATATTGGTGATCTAGTAGAAAACTACTATTCGTATTATGATGAAGTGGAGAGAGAAGACCCAGAACTGGGACTTATATTCTATTTTTCAAAGCCATCCTATGAGAGCGAGGTTGGCTGGTTTGCAAATCTCTTCAGGGACATTTTGAGCGGAAACGCAATTGCTCTCGTCGCCGAAGAGGACGGAGCTGTCGTAGGAATATGCGACATACACAGGGACAGGCCAGGCTCTGAAGTATCCCACAAGGGGATACTGGGGATGGCAATTAAAAAGGGATACCGGGGTAAAGGAATCGGCTATGCACTTATCTCTAAAGCACTTGAGAAAGCCAGGGGGGAATTCGACATAATCTTGCTAAGTGCCTTTACTACGAACCAGCGAGCACTCAACCTTTACCGGAAGTCAGGATTCGTGGAGTATGGGAGGCTTCCTGCATCGGTGAAGAGGAAAGGCAGATACTTTGATGAAATACTGATGTACTACAGGCTCTAGACTGGATATTTCTTGATTGCTTGAACAGGGGTCAATATGGCTGCAGCTGCACTTTTCCATTTATCTCCTCTAAACTCTTAGACACACCAGTTTTATTGAAGCGATTGCTGATAATTCATGAAGAAGGTGGACACTGCACTTCTGGTTATAGATATGTCCAATGATTTCATTCTCAAAAAATATAACCCGAATCTTGCCCTGGAAAGGGCTATTGACATGGTTCCAAGAATCAGGAAGTCCCAGGAATTTTTCCTTGAAATGGATTTGCCAATCATATATGCAACCGACCGGCATTTGGAGTCTGATTTGGAACTCATGAAATGGGGGGCGCACTCAATGAAGGGCACTAAGGGCTCAGAAATAATTGACGGGCTCATCAAGGAAAACGTCGAGTTGATTGAGAGGAAATGGTCTAAGGAAGAGGTAGTCGCAGCAACAGGAAAGAAACCACGGCTATTCGACGTAGAGAAAGGGACATACAGCGCTTTCACAGATAATGGGGGCGATCCGACTGCTCTTTCTTTTCTGCTGCAAACGCTCGGTATTAAACCCGGGGACAGTCTGGTTCTAACCGGCCTGCATGCAAACTGCTGTGTCAAGCATACCGCTGCGGAAGCCTGGTTCAGGGGGTACGAACCAGTTATGGTTAAAGACTGTCTGGACTCATTCGACGATCCGGATGGAGTTTTGGGCATGGACAATGACCAGGCTCTGAGGTATGAGAAATACTGGTATAATGCAAGAATAATGACTGCCGAAGAAATTATGGGCTGGATTAAAGGCGTACCTCCAGCAATATGAAAATATATTTTTGTGAAATATTCACATTGCAGCTTTTTTAGGTGCAGTCCTCTTTAACTTATGGCAGGTTCCGGAGCGTCGTCATCCATTGTGCCCGCGGTATCACAATAAACCATTGTCCCGCTATCTAATGAGAAGTTATTCCTGACCTGGAACGATACACCTTTCTTCATTGCGAGCTCGACTGCTTTATGATGAATCACCCTGGATCCGTTTCTGGTAATTCTCAGAAGCTCATCTGCCGCCATTCTTTCGAGCAACACTGCATTGGGGTTTTCCTTAGGGTCTCCAGTCATAATTCCCGGAACATCCTTGTATATCTCGACTGTTTCAGCCCCAAGGGCTGACGCAAGAGCAATTGCTGTCATGTCGCTCCCTCCCCTTCCGAGTGTTGTTATTTCTCCGTCAATTGAAATGCCCTGGAATCCGGCGACGACCGGGATCTGTCCGGAAGAAATTATGCCGGCAATCCTTTCGCATCTCAAATCTACTATGGAACTGTCACCATGTTCCCCGTCCGTAAGGATTCCGGCCTGACTTCCTGTCAGAGGAAAAGCAATTACTCCTTTGCTCCTGAGGAATCCCGAAAGGACAACGGTACTTATGATTTCACCGCATGACATAAGGAGGTCAAGGTCGCGGTACGGGACACTGAATTTGCCCATTAGTGAAATCAGGGTGTCTGTTGAGTAGGCATCTCCGGCCCTCCCCATTGCAGAAACTACAACCGCTACACCTTTTCCGGCTGCAAGGTGTTGTGAAATGTGCCTGAAGGCCCACTCTCTCCCCTCTTCAGTTGAAACGGAGGTACCTCCAAACTTCAAGACCGATATGTTCAACCATATCACCGCTTGAATTAGCATCCCACGGCATTGGCCCGTCTGGATGAAACAAGTTCTGCTATCTGGACTGCGTTCCAGGCAGCCCCTTTCAGGACATTGTCGGCAACAACAAAGAGCATTACCACTGTCTTGTCATTGAGGTCCTGCCTTATCCTCCCGACCAATGTCTGCCCGCTCCCTTTGGCCGCCCTGGGTGTTGGATAAAGGCTGCTTGATGGATCATCGACAACGGTTATTCCCTGGGCGCCAGAAAGCAGTTCTCTCACTTTCTGTGCAGTAACTTCCTCCCTGAATTTTATGGCTACTGATTCAGAATGCCCGTACAGCACAGGAACCCGGACTGCTGTGACGCTCATGTTAAGGCCGGGTTCTCCGAGAATTTTTCTGCTTTCAAGTAGCAGCTTCATCTCTTCCCTGGTATAGCCGTTCTGCAGAAAATTATCGCACTTGGGTACTGCATTGAATGCGTACTGAACCTCATCCGTCTCATTCGTGTCAGAATCGGAACATCCAAGGGCGGAATTAGTTTCAGACAGCAACCTGTCTACTCCTTTCTGGCCCATTCCGCTCACAGACTGGTACGTCGAAACATATATGTGCTCCACACCCAAATCAAGCAGTGGCTTCAGCGCGACTGCGAGCTGGATGGTGGAGCAGTTTGGGTTAGCTATTATTCCAGTGTTGGCAAAAGCAGTCTCCGGGTTGACTTCGGGTACAACTAACGGGACACTTTCCTCAAGCCGGAATGCACTGCTGTTATCTATGACTAATGCGCCTCTCTTAACAGCTTCAGGTGCATATTTGAGGCTTGCCTCTGACCCAGCGCTGAACAGTGCTATATCGATCCCTTCAAATGCTTCAGGAGTGGCCTTGGCCACTTCTATGTCATTCCCCCTGTATTTCAGCCTCATTCCAGCAGATCTTTCGGATGCCAGGAGCCTAATTTCCCTAATCGGGAAGTTGCGTCTCTCAAGCGTATTCAGCATAGCCCTCCCAACCAGGCCCGTAGCGCCAAGAATAGCTACGGCAAAGGATTCATTCTCCATGACATCCGTTTTCATGGTGCCGCCTAATCTGGTCGAAGATTTAGTATTAACTGATAAAAATATTACTCCCAAGCATTCTGTAACCTGAGTTCATGATAGAACGGTGATAATACAGATTTATGGTGAAAGGAATCTTATCTGTATTTCATGTTGGAATTAAAAATATGAACAAATTCTCGGAAATACTTTTTCATACATGTTGACTAACATTCAAACGCTCTTATAAAAGGTTAAAATGTCTAGGAGTAATGCAATCATCGTCCTTATCGCATCGTTTGTAATATTGAGCTCTTTTGCCATATTGTTCTCAGCCGATATTAATCAATCAGTGGTCCCATCGGTCCACCCTATGTCGGCTCCGGGTGACCCATGGTCCGGGAATCTGGTGATAAACCCTGACGGAAGCTTGAGCACACCATCTGCCCCCGTTTCACAGAGCGGGTATGTATACACATTGACCGGAGACATAAATGGAAGCGTCCAGATATACAGGGAAGGTGCGGTATTCAATGGCAACGGATATAATGTAACGAATTTTGAGTCAACTTCACCAGTGCAGTTGATTGGTGCAGACAACATGACTGTGGAGAACACCGGGATCACATCATTATGGGCAACCGGGATAAACATCTACCAGTCAAGCCATGACACTGTTTTCAATAACAGCATCACAGGAATGACCTCCGGCATTTTTATATACGCCCCGTACGACAGCGTTTACAACAATACTGTAAACATATCCCTGACCGATCCTGAATATTCCGGCATCCCTGCGGGAATCATCACACATGCCAGTTATACAAACATAACCGGAAACAGGGTTTATGCTCCGCTAGCTTCATACGGCATAATTGCGGATACTCAGCACTCCAGCATCACTGATAACAATATCATGGTTATGGGAGAAAATTCTATAGGCCTGCTGGTTACAAGCGGCTACAACACTATTACCGGGAATAATCTGTCTGCAACTGGCCTTTACACCTATGGGATCAGCCTTGAAGCCGGATCGCAGTTCAACCAGGTTTCCGGGAACCTCATAAGCACACTTGGTAACAGGTCCTACGGCGTTTATGTGGCTGATGGCTTCAACACCATATCATCCAACAACATTTCCGGAAATGGGAGTTGGGCCTCTGGAGTCAGCATTTCTGCTTCCGGTACGGGCTCATCGGACATTTACTCGAACCGGATCAGCCTTTACGGAACCAACTCAATTGCGGTATTCAGCAACTATTACAATTCAAGCATTTCATTTAACACAATAACCGTCAACGGCAACTCATCATATGGTATAGACAGCCTTGCACTGGGAAGTATCTTGAACAATCACCTTTCGGTAAATGGCACAAGGTCATACGGGATTTATTCTGCTCAGAATGACAAGGAGATCTCCGGGAATCAAGTATTAGTTGCAGGAAATTCGACCTTTGGCATTTTCGTTGATGAAGCTTATTACCTGCAGGTGTCTGCAAATGTAGTTTCGATGTCCGGGAACCATGTGAACGCTTCATACTTTTCCGGCACTTACTCCACATTTACAGGCAACCGGCTTGCAGCAGGAACCGACAACGGAACTGCGCTTTATGTATTGAGGTTCTCGGACAGCAACAGCTTCCTCAATAATTCATTCTCATTCAGCTCGAATGGGCTTGTAAACAGTGTTACCTCCGGCAACATGTTCATTGGAAACAGTTTCGTAAACGACACATCTGCCTTTACCATCAGCGGGCACACTTCCAATACATATTACCACAACTCCTTCGTGAATTATTCGACCTTCAGCATCCCTTACTCCTCTTCCTCTGTGTGGGACAACGGATATCCGTCAGGGGGAAATTTCTGGTCAGGCTATAACGGAAATGACCTATTCTCAGGTCCCGGCCAAAATATCAGCGGCCCAGATGGCATCGGAGACACCCAATTCAACTTTTCCGGGAGCAATGTGGATTATTACCCCCTCATGAAGCAATGGGCCACTCACTATTCTTCCTTCATTGAAACTGGGCTTGTAGAAGGAACTGAATGGTCAGTCTCCTTTGATGGCATCACCCTGTACTCCACAACCGACACAATCGCGTTTGAGATTCCTAATCCGGTATATGCCAATTTCAGTTTTGAAGTGGCCAACGTCACCGGTTATGATATCACCGCCAACGCCACTGGACAGAACGTTTACAACGGGTCCAGCATAACCACGTACGTTGAATTCACTGCCATAATTCCGCCCCCTCCCCCGCCACCTCCTCCTCCCGAGACATACGCGGCGACTTTCACTGAAAATGGCTTGCCGGGCGGGACTTCGTGGAGTGTAACATTTAACGGCACCACTAAGACTGCTTCCGTTTCGGAGATTTCCTTTGAAACTGTGAACGGAACCTACGTTTATCAGTCTGGCATTGTTCCCGGCTACACAACAGCCTCAGGGTCAGGCACAGTAACAATAAGCGGTGCAAACCAGACGATCAGCTTGCAGTTCAGCCAGGTGAAGTACACAGTTACCTTCTCTACGGTGGGCTTGCCGTCTGGACTGGTTTGGTACGTGAACTTTTCGGGCGGCCAGTCTTTCTCTTCAGACACTTCATCTATAACCATTGACCTGCCAAACGGCACTTATTCGTATTCCGTTGACAAAGTGACTGGGTACAATGTAACGCCTGAATCCGGGAACATTACGGTGTCTGGAGGCTCACCTGCTCCAGTGACTATCAGTTTCGACGCAATATCAGCGCCGACGCCTCCCCCGAGCAGCCCAAGCGGCTTCTCATTCTGGGTTTATGTGGTAATAGGCATAGTTGTGGGTGCAGCGGCTACAGCAGTGGGGCTTGCCATATATTACAGGCAAAAATGAAGGCAAGCCCATTGCCTTCTTTAATCACACACGGAGGCTAAGGAGATCGCTCCAGTTAGGTCAATGCAAATCAGGTACCCTTAAATGCCAGTCGGTGAGCTTCTGGTAATCGACAGCAGCATTAATTGCCTTGGAATCCTCATATTTCCTGGAAACGATCTGCAGTCCAACTGGCAGCGAACGCACCAATCCGCATGGCACCGTTAGTGCTGGCATTCCGAGGTAGTTGAATTCTGCCTGAAACTGTATGTACCAATCATGTCCGGCCAGGTCGAGCCTGCTGTACTCAGCTGCGGTTGGTGCAACCTCAGGAAGAGTGGGTGAAACAAGGATGTCAATGTCACCCAGATCCCGCATGAGTTTCCTGTAAAGGCCTTCTCTTTCCCTGAGTGCAATTATGTAGTCTGGAGCCGGCCTAGCAAGCCCCGCCTCGATCTGCTGAACGGAAGACTTCATGTATACGCTGCTATCTTCCCTGTACATGTCACCATGAACTGCGGCTATTTCCGATGTGTCAATTATCTCATGAAACTTGACGGATTCCGGGAACACGTCTGAATGAAAATCTACCAGCTCAACTGTTCCACTGGACTCTAATTTTTGCAGAGAAGTTTCAACTGTCCTTGCCACTTCGTTGTTTGATGCGTCAAAAAAATCTCGAATCATCCCAGCCTTAAGCGGGCGGTTCAGTTTCAATGGAGGTAAGGAGGAACCCATTGCCTCCATTGCAAGCGGTATGTCTTCGGCATGCCTTACCATTGGCCCTAAGTGGTCAAGCGACCAGGACTCAGGAAAAACTCCCCTAGTTGAAATCAGCCCATAGGTTGGCTTGAAGCCAGTCACGCCGCACATAGCAGCAGGTATTCTTATGGAGCCGCCTGTGTCTGAGCCTATTGCAAAAATTGCCAGGTCAGCCGCAAGAGCTGCTGCAGACCCTCCACTTGATCCTCCCGGAATTCTGCTCGTGTCGTATGGGTTGGCGGTGGGCGGCGATTCGGAACCAAGGGCAAATTCGTGGGTGTTAGTCTTTCCAATAATGTACCCGCCAGAAGAAATGATGCTGTCGATAACGCCGGCATTTTTTTCCGGTATGTTTCCTGAAAACTTCCTGTTCCCGTATGTAGTCCTTATTCCTGCGGTATCGATCAAGTCCTTTGCAGAAACTGGAATTCCGTGCAAGAGCCCAAGGAAGTCGCCCCTATGGGCAAGTTCGGAAAGCCTCTCGGCATCATGGGCCGCAGTCTCGTTTAACGTCGTGTAGCTCTTTATGGTTCCGTCAAACTTCCTTATCCTCTCCATCAGGTATTCAAAGACATCATATGGTGAAATTTCCCCGGTTCTGATTCTTGAGGTTGTCTCCGAAATGCTGCCCATCATGTCCTGTATGATTGCCTATGGGGATTAGGCTTTTTCCACTTGATTATTGGGAAAGTTGCCATATATTGAATATGAGCTCCAGAAGTGAGGTACAGATCTGTATTTCAACAACTTCCTCCAGGCGGTTGCCCAACCCAGACTGTGTTTGTTGAGCATGAAAATACACAGTTTATTTACATAGGCGCTAATGAAGATTTTTATACCGTCTAAACATCCTAAAATTAGGTAGACCTAAATTAGTGGGTTTGTCCCACGGGCACGCTGATCTGAATATGGATTATACTGCACTGCTGGTTCTGGGCGCAATTGCCGGATTCACAATATACTTTGGCCTTGCTTTCTCAAAAGTAAGCGTAATGAAGCCTCAATGGAGGCTGACAATGAGTGCAGTGGCAGCTGGCATACTCACATTCCTTATCTTCGACGTTCTGCAGGGTTCCTGGTCGGTGGTTGAAAACTCATTTGTCGGCGCAGTTTCTTCCGGTTCCTCTTTGAACGTTCCTTTCCTCTACCTGATTGTATTCATGGCAGGCCTCTCCCTTGGAAGCGTGGGCCTATCTGCATATGAGAGGATCTTCATCGCATCGATGGCAAAGAAAGCCTACAGGATGAAAGGTAATGGCCTCATGCAAAACGGTTCCTACAGGCTCGCACTTATGATAGCTATAGGGATTGGTGCCCATAATTTCGGGGAAGGGCTTGCAATCGGCCAGTCTTATTCATCGGGAGCCATAGCTCTCGCTCTTGTTCTGGTAATAGGGTTCGGTCTTCACAATTCGACGGAGGGCTTTGGCATATGTGGGCCACTGGTCAAAGAATCCGGAACTCCAAACACCGGCTTCCTGATAGCCGCAGGGTTGATCGGCGGGGGGCCAACATTTCTGGGCACTATTCTCGGGTCGGTATGGGTGTCCAGCATTGCAAAGATACTCTTCCTGTCCTTCGCAGCGGGGGCCCTGATATACGTCACTTTCACCATGTACAGATCCATAGCTTCACAGATGTCCGGAAGCAGGATATTTGCCGGGATGTTCATTGGGGTTGCCCTTGGGTTTCTGACGGACCTGGTTGTGACAATAGGCGGAGTATAAGCTATTTCGGACCACTCCTGTGCAAATTTGTTCCAATATCCTTAAGTAAGAACTGCGGGTAAGCTTACTTAATATGGCGTTTACTGGGCTTCGTGCCGGCTGGGGTCTTGCCAGGTCTGTGCGCTCAATGGTTTCAGGGGACAGAGGGCTGCTGGTCTACCCCGTTGTTTCGGGCATAATTGGAGTAATACTTTTTGGGCTGAGTTTCGCCGGGGCCTTATTCATCCCATTCAACTTTCCGACGGAATGGAAGCTCATAGCCGGCATGGTACTGGCTTACTTCGTGACCGGTTTTGTGACCACCTATTTTCTTGTTGCTATGCTAATCTCATTCAAGTCGTATGAGACAGGAAGCAAGATTGGCATTGGAGAGGCGCTCGCAAAGACCAGGCCCTACACCATTCGCATCCTTGAATGGGCGCTGTTCTACACTGTGCTCGTGATGCTTTTGAGGGCAATAGAGTCAAGGTTCAGGGGAATTTCACAAATAATCGTTGCAGGCATAGGTTCGATGGGAATCACCATAGCCACTTTCTTTGCAGTTCCAGCAATACTTGAGAAGAAAGTGGGCCCAATCGACGCCGTTAAGGAGAGCTTTGGCACCATCAGAAGAACAATTGGGCCCGTGTTTGGGGGAGTTGCATACATTGACCTCTATACCCTTGTTTTCACACTGGGCGGCGTACTTGTGGCGATTGCAGGCGGGATACTGGTTCCAGGGATAGCGTTGAAGCTTGCCGCAATAGGTGTGGGAGTTGCTCTTCTCGTGATAGGCCTTGTGCTTAACTTCACCTACTTCAACATACTGAAACTGCTTCTGTACGACTACCTCACAGAAGGGAAATTGCCGGAAGGGATCGACGAAGGCCTGCTTCAGCAGTCCATCAAGAGAAGGACAGGAAGACTCTGAGGAGACTTCTTACCACTCCACATTTTCTTATTCTAGCAGGCCGATTAGCTCGTCAGCCTCCTGCCTGGTAAGGTCTCTCATATCCTTTGAAAGAATCTGGTTGAGGAACCGGTCTGTAACAGCCCTTCTCTCCTCGGTGTCCTGCAAACCGTTGAGCATTTCTATCTGGTCAAGGGTAATTGGCGCATCGAGCTTCTCACCCTCGCTGGGTGGCCTCATTGACTTCAGTACAGCGATGAGTTCGGAGGCCTCGCTGGTTGAAAGGGAGTTGATCGATTTCTTGGTTCTCTGTGAAATAAATTCTCTGGTATAGTCCCTCTTCTGCTGGGTATCCTGAAGCTGGTCGATAAAGAAGAGCTGCTTCGGTGTCAGGTACCTCTCAATTAGCAGTTTTGCAGAAACCTTCTTGAGCTCGTCTATAAGCTGTGACGCTTCTTTCATGGACAACTCCTCTACTCCTCCTCTCCCGTTTTCGGACAGATACTCAGTCACATGCTTGTTGGCATTTACAGACTCCTCCATCAGCCTCGATATGAGGTCGATCTGGCCCTCAGTGGGCGCAAGCCTCTTTATCAGAACCATCTTGAATACCTCCTGCTAATTCCCGGCGAACAAAAGGCCGTGGCGCAAAACTGCCATTGAAAAATGTCTCCCCGGGAGTGGACTTGTCTTCCACTTTTTGTCACCATGTAAAACATGATGTTCCACCTATTCTACCTTTACTGCTTAATAAGTAGGGCAATTGAATCCGGGCAATTCTGAGAATCTGCACAAGTATTTTATACTGAATGTACATCGGCAGTCAGTGTCATGGCAAACCATGACAGATAGCGCCATAGGGTGAGAAAAAAATGCTGTATTCACTTATACAGGCTGGATTTTTGTTGAGCGACTCAACACTCTCACCCGTGGTTCTGTAAAAGGAATTTTTTGGGTGATTGTGTGTTTTCTGAAGGTGATAGTGTAAACTATGTTCTGTCGAATGGGCCGGTTCAAAGTGTTTTCCGTACAGGCGAATTCCATAACTGGGGAATGGACCTTAGGGGAGTGGGCAAGGAAATCAAGATACTGGATACAACTCTGAGGGACGGCGAACAGTCTCCCGGTGTCTCAATTTCAGTTGCTGACAAGATGAGGATCGCATCGGACCTTGAAGCTGCCGGGGTGGATGTAATTGAAGCTGGATTTCCCGTCGCATCGGAATCTGAGGCATTTTCTGTTTCCGAAATAAATTCAATCCTGAGCAGAGCGGAAGTATGCGGTCTGGCGCGCTGCACTGAAAAGGACATTGAAGCGGCTGTAAACACGGGTGTGAAGAGAATACACCTTTTCATTGCCACATCGGACATCCACCTTAAGCACAAGCTTCGGATGACAAGGGAGAAAGTCATCGAGACTGTAGCAAAGTCTGTAGAATCAGTCACTTCCAGGGGCATCAGGGTGGAATTTTCGTGCGAGGATGCAACAAGGTCGGACATGGAGTACCTGAAGAAGGTCTTCAATACTGCTAAGGAAAACGGCGCTGCCATGCTGAATATCCCCGACACGGTTGGTGCGGTGGCTCCAACTTCAATGATGAACATCGTGAAGGAAGTGAGGGAGGCAACATCCTCTGCCATAAGCGTGCACTGCCACAACGATTTTGGGCTTGCAACTGCAAACTCAATTTTTGGGGTCATGGGCGGTGCCACCCAGGTCCACGTGACAGTCAACGGCATAGGGGAAAGGGCAGGCAACGCATCCCTGGAGGAGGTCGTCATGGGGATAGAATCCTTCCTGGGGGCAAGAACACAGATCAGGAAGGAAATGATGTGGAAACTTTCCAGGGATGTATCCTCGGCAACAGGAATGGCTGTGCAGCCGAACAAGGCCATTGTGGGGGATAACGCATTTGCCCACGAGGCAGGAATACACGTCCATGGAATGGTCAATGAGGTCTCCACCTACGAGCCCATCGATCCATCGGTTGTGGGGGCAGAAAGGAAGATTGTGGTTGGAAAGCACTCGGGCCTCAACTCAATACTCTGGATCATGAGGAGGAACTCCATAGACGCGGATGAAGCAACTGCAAGGGGTATTCTCACTGAAGTGAAGAGGATGAGTGACTCAGGGACCCGTGTGGATGAGGCCAGGGTCATCTCAATGTTTCATGAGTATGCAAGAGTGGGTAGCAGCTGAAAGGAGGAAAAAAACATGGAAGGAAAGTCTAAAACAGCGGTTGAAAAAGTATTTTCAAGAAAATCGGGAACTGAAGCAGTAGCGGGCAATATTGTTGAAGCGGAAGTGGACTATGTTATGGTGAATGACATTACGGGACCTCCGGCGATTGACGCCTTCAACCAGCTCGGTGTTGAACCAAGGAAGGACAAGATTGTGCTGATACCGGACCATTTTGTCCCGAGCAAGGATATAGCATCAGCAACACAGTCAAAGAAGATGCGTGATTTTGCCTGGAAGCACAATATGCCGAACTACTTCGAAGTGGGGCGTGGAGGGGTATGCCACCAGGTCATGATGGAGAAAGGGTTCGCGACACCCGGTGCACTCATAGCTGGTGCGGATTCCCACACCTGCACATACGGTGGGCTTGGGGCCATATCGGCAGGCATTGGCAGCACGGAAGCGGGCGTCATCTTCGGCACCGGGAAAATGTGGTTCAAGGTACCTGAGACAATTAGGTTTGACCTTGAAGGGCAGTTCCACTCTTCCGTCGAGGGCAAGGATGTTATTCTCAATATAATCTCGAGGATAGGCCTTGAAGGGGGGAGATACAAGTGCCTGGAATACAGGGGCTCTGCCATAAGCCGGATCGGCGTATCCGACAGGATGACCATCGCCAACATGTCGTCAGAGGCCGGGGCAAAGTGTGCATTCATACCTCCGGATGCAAAAACTGAAGCATACCTGGAGGGCCGTGCGAGAAATGCTTGGGAATACATTGATTCTGACAAGGACGCGAACTACGAGGAAATATACCATATTGACGCATCGGAATTTGAGCCTGTGGTATCTCTCCCTGGGTCTCCCGCCGACGTAAAGCCTGTTTCAGAGATAACCACAGAGATTGACCAGGCTTACATTGGGTCCTGCACCAACGGGAGGATCGAGGACATAAGAAGGGCGGCTGCAATTCTGAAGGGCAGGAAAGTTAACCCAAGGACAAGGCTTATTGTAGTGCCTTCAAGCCAGCAGGTATTTGAAGATGCTGTATCAGAGGGGCTCGTCAAGATAATCACGGAAGCAGGCGGATTTGTGTCGGGGCCCACTTGCGGGGCATGCCTTGGAGGATACATGGGCGTATTGGGCCCGGGTGAGAAGTGCATATCAAGCACAAACAGGAATTTCCTTGGGAGAATGGGGGACAAGGACTCCAGCGTCTACCTGGCAAACCCTTCTGTAGTTGCAGCAAGTGCAATAGCCGGGAGGATAGTTTCACCTTCGGAGGTGCTCAGTATTGCCTGAAGAAAGAATTGAGGGAAGAGTCTGGATTCTGGGCGACAATGTTGACACCGACCAGATCATACCTGCCAAATACCTGGTAACTGCAGACCCGGAAAAGCTTGCCCCGCATTTCATGGAGTATACCATTCCAGAGCTTGCTTCGTCAATAGTTCCCGGTGACATTATTGTAGCCGGCAGGAATTTTGGGTGCGGATCGAGCAGGGAGCATGCGGTAAGGGCCATTCAGGGATGCGGAATAAGCCTGGTAGTAGCTGAAAGTTTTGCAAGGATTTTTTTCAGGAACTCAATAAATCTCGGCCTGCCGGTGATCGAGGCAAAGATCAGCATAGAACAGGGCTCAAGCATATCCGTCGATATGGAGGAAGGTGTAATTGAGCACGGGGGACAACAAACGAGGTTCGAGAAATATCCCGAATTCCTCAGGAAGATCGTTGAGAGCGGCAGCATCATTAACTATGCGAGGGAGGAAATATTACGCAAGCAGTTGGAATAATTGAAGGTGACGGAATTGGCCGTGAAGTGGTGCCTGCTGCAGTCGCATGCATGGACAGGGCGACTTCCGGGGATATTGAATGCGTGAGGTTTGACATTTCATCAGACCGGTATATGGAGGACGGATCACTGGTAGCGGAAGAAGAGATCGAGGATATGAGAAAACTTGATTCAGTGCTGTTTGGCGCCATAGGTGATCCCAGGGTAAAACCGGGGATAATGGAGCGTGGTGTAATTCTGGCGCTCCGGAAGGAACTTGATCTTTTCCTGAATCTAAGGCCCGCCTGGTCTCTTCCATTCTCAAGCCGGAAATTCAAGCTTGCCATAGCCCGTGAGAACATGGAGGAATTCTACATGGGGTTCGGCGGAAAAATCTCGAAGGGCGGATCGAAGTTCGAATACCACAGCGGGGCATGGAGAGGGCATATAGACATAAGTGGCGAGGCCGACGATGAGCTTTACTTCAACATCGGCGCACTCAGCAGGGGAAATGTAACAAGGTTCTTCAAAAAAGCCGTCAATTTCAGGGAATGGGCCACTGATTCGACCGTTACGGTTGTAGACAAGGCCAATGCGGTGACCGGATTGTACGAGCCATGGAGGGACATCGCTTCCAGCGTTATCTCAGATCATGGCTTGAAAACGCGGTTCATGTACGGTGATGCGGTCGCGTATGACCTTGTGAGGGGCCCCTCCAAATTTGGTTTAATGGCTGCGTCTAACCTGTACGGTGACATCCTTTCCGATCTCTGCGCAGGCCTAATGGGAGGTCTTGGATACGCACCAAGCGGCAGCTACGGCTCCGGAAGGACCGCACTGTTTGAACCAGTGCACGGAAGCGCTCCGGACATAGCCGGAAAAGGGATTGCCAATCCACTGGGGGCAATACTTTCGAGTTCCATGCTCCTTGACCACATAGGAATGGAAACCAGTGGTGAGAAACTCCGGGGGGCTGTGCATAAAGCTATTCTGGATGGGATAAAGCCATTTGACCTGGGAGGCTCCGACGGGACTGAAAAGATTACACAGGCTGTGCTGAAAAACATAGATTAGCCGGCCCTGTTGCTTTGAAGAACAATTATATACTTTTACTATGTATAATTAGAATGGAGATTTCAGAACCTGCCAGGGTCAAGGTCTCCCAGAGGGACATTGGCCTGGGGGTTATTATTCTGGGTGTTTCCTATGCAATCTCAATAATTACCGAATTGAGCTACGTTGGAATTGTCCTGGGCCTTGTTGCCATCATAATACTTTTATACCGCAGGCATACCATGAGTGTACCAGAGGGACGTGCGCTCTACGCAAGCATAATCATTTTTGTAGTGGGCACAATTGCATTCGTCGTCGCCTTTCTCGTCGAAATATTCGGAATAGCAGGAACTGTGGTTTCCCAGGGATATACTTCTGGCAACCTGCCCGATTGGGCAATAAAGGCAATCCTGAATTTTTCTCTTGTTTCAGGAGGAATCCTGGCGGGAATCAATGCATTCTGCTACTTCATCATCCCTTACCCAATGGCAGAAAAGAATCTCCAGTTTGCCCTGATAGGCGGAATTCTCGTATCAATAGGCCTCAAGGTACTGGAGCTGTACCTTTCGGTAAACAATCTTTTTGGAGCAGGAACTGTGAACCTGTCCAACGCACTTTCAATAGCAAGGGCTGCACCCTACACCATGCCTTATATAGCAATTTCCGCCGTGTCATCTCTTTCCCTTGGCCTCGTAATAATATATGTAGGCTATCTTGTCAGGGTTGGAAAGCTCAACAAATTTCCAGGTGAGGGAGACCTTTTCTTCTGATCTCACTTACCCTTCCATTTTCTCAACCTGGGCTCATAGGTGTCAAAGATGAATGAAAGGCATTTCCCATAATTCCAGTCATGGTGGTCCAGCGACATTGTCAAAGGTTCCGCTATGATCTTGGTCCTGACAGAATACTTGATGACTCCTTCCGAATGGTATTTTATTATGTGTATGTTCAATTTTCCCCTGTCCAGCCCCGTGATTTTAGAAAACCTGATTATGAACTTGCTGGCCATTGCATAAGTTATGTCATACAGATCCTGGTCGTCCGGGTCAAGCCCTGAAACCTGTATAAGAATCCCGGTTTTTTCCTCACCGATGTTGAGGGAGTCGATAATATCCGAAATTCCAATAATTCCTTCAAGCTCCATATCACCATTCACGACCGGCACAATGTGAAGGCCGTGTTCGGATATGATCTCTGCCGTCCTTGAGATTTCATCATCCCCGTGGACCCAGCGGGGGTTGTCCATGAGTGACGAGCATCGTATGTCAACCTTGGTCTTGTCTCCCCCACGGTCCCCGGCAACATCCACCATTCCGCCTCCTATATTGCCGAAAGCCATGTGCCCTCCCCTGATTCCCTGCTTGTCCCTTCTGAATGTATCTGAGGCTATTTCATCAAGCCTTAGCAGCCCGACCAGCTTCTTGTTTGAATCAACGACCGGTATCTCAGTTTCATCCAGGCCCCTCATCTTTGCAGCAGCGGCCTCGACGTTCTCGTTCTCCTCCACAGAAACGGGGTTGCTTGACATGATCTGCCTGTTCCTCATCCCATGAATCTCAGAAAATTCTTCAATATGGCCTATAATGTCTGAACGCGAGATAATGCCCACGAGCCTGCTCTTCTGCAGTACGGGAAAGGCGGAAAGGCCGGTGTCCACTATCAGTTTTATTACCTTTCTTATGTCATCTTCAGGTGAAATCTTGGGTGTGTTGACAAGGAACGTATCAACCCTGGCAGAGGGCTGCATGCTTCTCTTTCTGAGAATTTCGCGATAGTTGAGCATGCCGACGTACTTCTTGCCGGAAACAGCAGGGATCTGGTGGATATCCGTGCTCCTCATCCTGGCCATCGCTTCCGAAATTGATGAATTTTCCACGTCAATAACTTCCGGATCCTTTGTCATAATTTCTTTAACAAGCATTCCTGACCCTCGGTAAAATTATCATTTCCCGGCTTAAAACGGCATACCCTACCTTTTAACAGAAAACCAGACAGATATGCCTCTTCAGGGCCGTCAGGCCATATATTCACAGGCCCTATCTGTCCAACATTTTTATCTTATCGTGCGATTGAGGGGAGGATATTGGACTGCTCGGGAAAAGAAGCCATTTAATAATGATGCAGTGGCAGTCCAAAGGGAGCGGAAGTCCTTAAAATGGCTGAAATGTCAACAGGTTTTGATCAAGACAGCAGAAAAATTGAGAAACGGTTCAACTTTCTTCTTATATCTAGGGCAGCAAGAAGCATAGGAATCATCTACGTCTCACTTTCCCTTCCATTGTACCTTCTTTTCCTCGGGATTCGTGTCTCCATCATAGGGACGCTGCTCCTTCTGATGGTACTCTTCTCAGTCTCGCTCTCTCTTCTTCTTGGCGCATTCGGGGACCGGATCGGGTACAAGTACTCACTTCTTATAGGCGAAATCCCCATGGTTGCTGCCACATTCATTCTTTACCAGTTCCACACAATTCTGCCAATAGAAATAGCGACGGTTGTCGGAGGGATTGGAGGAACCCCGGGCGGGTTAAGAGGAGTTTTTGCGCCCGGCCTTAATGCACTCATTGCAAGAAACTGGCCCGAATCTGAGGACAGGGTCAAAAAAATGGGCAATGTAATGGCAGTAGGGGCATTTGCAGCCTTTGGGGGAGCCCTGCTTCTTTATTCACATGGTTATCTTGTTTCACTAATGGGTGAGGCGGAAGCATTCCGCGCGCTCTACCTCATGTCTTTCTTCCTTGGCCTGGTATCCTTTATCTCCATTTTCTTCGTCAAGGAACGAAAAGCTGCAGCCAAGAAGCATGGAATAATTGACAGAAAGAGTGGCAAATACACGCTTAGGGTAATATCTTCCAATCTTGTGAACGGTTCAGGTATTGGATTCTCCATTGCCCTGCTCCCGGCCTGGATTGAGCTGAGATACGGCGTTGCACCTTCAACCGTCGGGCTCATGTTCACATTTTCATACATTGCAACTGCAGTCTCATCACTGATGGCAACTAAGAGGATCGGAGTAATGAGGTCCCCACTCTGGACTGCCTCTTTCTCTAGAATAATGCAGGGTGCACTGATGATGGCGGTGGCAATATCTCCTACACTGCTGATTGCTGCATCCCTTTACATGGTAAGGTCAGCGGCAGCCGGTTTTGGTGCACCGATACGAACCGCAATAAACGTCAAGGGTATAAGCAACAGCAACTTTGGAATTGCATCGAGCGCTCAGGGGATGGCAGTAAGGAGTTCCACCGGTACTTCTGCCATATCCGGATACCTCATGGAATACTCTCTCCCGATTCCGATGGAGATTGGAGGGATACTGCAACTCATAGGCGGGATGGTGTATTACCGGCTGATGAAGGGAGAAAACAGGTAGCATCCAGCCTTCGGGCTGATGTGCAAAGCGTGCCTGAAAAGCGTATTTATCATTTGAACGTATATGTAACAGGGTTGGTATTATGGACGTTTTTGAATCTGCAAGGGAACAATTCGCGGCGTTGAAGAACATGGTTTATCTGAACTGGGCCGGGCTTGGGCCTATCCCGGAAAGTGCGAAGAAAGCCGTGGAAGAACTCCTCAGCAACATGTATCAATGGAACAGCGCCTATATGTCGGAAGCTATCCCGAATCTTGAAAAAGGTGCCAAAGAACAGATTTCCAAGCTTCTAAATACTACCAGCAACCAGATTGCAATCTCGGGAACGAATACTACCCAGGGTATTCAGACAGCATTTGAGGCAATAGCCCCCAGGAGCGGTGAATCGATTGTGACCAGTGATATGCAGTATGTTCTCACCGAGGCGGAAATGCAGAAATGGAGGGACAGGGGCGTGGATATAAAGGTGGTGCAAAACAGGGATGGAGTGTATGACACCAATGATTTTGCGGCTGCCATTGATGACTCAACCAGCGCAGTCCTTCTTGACTCGGTTACCTGGGTGAACGGCTATAAATTCGACATACCTGAAATCTCAAAGATTGCCCGGGAGCACAACGCCATAACTGTTACAGATTCTATACAACATCTCGGGCAGGCCGAAGCCGACGCTTCCGGATTTGGAGCCGACATAATCGTAGGAGGCGCCCAGAAGTGGCTTTCAGACTGGCTTGGCCTGGGATTCATGTATGTCAGGAAGGGGCTTATAGAGGAGCTGAACAGGCCCTACTATGGTTACAAGAATACAGAAGAGCCTGAAGGCGGATGGCATGATTACTTTACCAGGACTGACAGGGAAGATTTCCCCGACTTTAAATTCTACAATGATACTGCCAAGAAATTCGAGTACGGCGGGAGCCTGCACAACATGGGGGGCCTTGCTGCCGTTGCGGAAACAGTCGGATTGATAAACAGCATAGGTATAAAAAAAGTGCAAAAGAAAATACTTGGCTTGAAGAAACAGTTGATTGAAGGGCTGGATAGCCTTAATTTCGATGTTCTTCCTCCCTATGAAGAGAAGAACCAGTCAGGAATTACCACTTTCAGGATGGGCATAGGTAGAAAGAATGAGATGAAGGTAGTGGACAAGCTGTCTGAATCCGGAGTTATGGTGTCGTATCGTGCTGGAGGCGGCCTATATGGGATTAGGATTTCAACCCATTACGTGAATAACGGGGAAGATATAGAAAAGCTCATCTCGGCATTGCGGCCACTCAAGAAAGGGCTCTGATTCCCATGAACATCTCCACATATTGACCGAGCGTTCTGTGGCATGGGCATTGTATTTCAAGGGTCTCCACGATAGTATGCCCACATCTTGAACCATAATCTTATTATGATAATGTTCAGTAGCATGAAAGATGGCAATCGGAAGATGCGAATTTTGTGGAGAAATTAGGAATTGCCCGGTATGCTCTGAAAAAGTTGAATCCTTCAGCCACGTTGGCGTTAGAAGCTCCGGCCTGAAGAAATCCTCTATCTGGCACTACGCCGTGCCCTGTGGCCATCATGTTGAAATATCTGCCCAGGGTTCAGGCGGAACTGCCTCGACCACGGGACTTGCAAAATACAAGGGAGGGCCCGTTTGGAAAAATGGTTACCGGTGGGTGAACGTTTTCTGGGGGCCATACTGGAAATCAAGCTCATGGGTGGAAAGGCTCAACAAAGCTGTGCAAGACATTGAAGATAACAGTTCCTATTCCGGGGAACTCAGCCAGTATGGAGTCGGAACAGGGACACTCTCCGGCCATGCTGTTGTTGAGCAGGACCCTCCGAAAACTGTTTCTGAAAAGGACATTGGCGATGCCATCAGGTCATGGATCAGCAATTCCACTGTGGTTGATGTTGGGTCCAGTGGAGCTTATAATGTGTTCCTTCCTCCGGGAGTAACAGCTACACTTGGAAGCGATCAATCCTGCGCAAAGTTCTGCGATTATCATGACACTGCCAATGGGGACCAGGGGCCGTTCTTCACCTGCGAGCCTTATCCATGCGGGACTGGTTGCAATCAATGCGACAGCAATGAGTTTGATACGCTGACACAGGGACTGTCGGAAGAAATGGTTGAGCTCAAGACTGACATGAACCCAGGCACAGGATGGGTCATAGGGAATGAAGAAATATGCGACTACTGCGACAGCAACTTTGTATGCAACAGGATTTCAACCGGCGAATACGTAAATGCTTGGTACAGCGACTCTAAAGGCGCTTGCTGGACCCCCGGGTAAATGAATATACGGCAATCACTAATTTCCGATCAGAAGAGATCTTCATGAAGCAGGACTGAACACTGCTAAAATTTCTGAATTAGCCCCTTAATATAATTGGTGATTCCGCTCTTTGTTCATGAAACTCACATCTGCAGGTAGATGTGTATTTAAGTGTGTTAAAATATTAGTCGATTATATAATATTAGCAAAGTTGAAATATCAAATCCGAATGAAGACATAAGGCGTTCTCTAAATGGTTCTATGGAGGCTCAAGAAACGGGAACAAATTACGATACACCAAACAAAACCACTTGTATTTAAGCGAGTTGACGACCGCTGGACCCTCATTGAGGGGGAAAATACAAAGGAGCATCGTGAAGTATCGTATATTGATGAGGAAGACGACCAACTGGAATACAGTTGATCATTTTACCCTTTTTTTTCATTACCCACTTTTTGATTCAGCTGGCGGAAGCACCTGTCTGGACTGCTCTGAACACGGTGGAAAGAATGAGGCCTGAATATAAGATAAGGGATAGGCCAAAACCACTCACGATACTTGAAAACGAGAGAAGTGTATCCCTGTAGCCAGAGTTTAATTCAGCTCCGGCTACAAACAGGTATGCCCCCAGTCCCAGTATTGCAGTTCCGAGTGCCAGATGCATAAGGTTCCTTCTTGGGCTGACTGTCGTTTTTAGCGTTTCTGTCACATTCCAAATGTAGGATGGGCAAATAATAAGCGTATTGGTACATTCTGCACCTCGGGAACGATGGCAAAGCTGATTGAATAGTATTAAGACACTGTTCTCTATGGTGGAACATCGACTCGGGAGTTCCTTTTATGGCTCTGATTTAAGAATAACAAGCTGGAGGGAGTAAATGATAGAGACCCATGAAATTGTAAAGAGATATAAAAACGGCACCAGGGCGCTTAACGGCATTTCACTTACACTCGACAAACGGGTGTCTGCCGTAATAGGTATGAACGGAGCCGGCAAGACAACACTCATAAGGATACTGTCTACCCAGCTGGAGCCCACTTCAGGAAGCGCCACCATAAACGGCCTGGACATCATGAAGGACGTCTACGCCATAAGAAAGAATATTGTCAGCATTCCCCAGGAGGCATCGCCAATAGGTATACTGACGCCATTTGAACACGTAAAACTCTATCTTGTCGGCAGGGGGATGTCAATGTCTGAAGCCGAGAGGAACGCAAACATATCACTGGACCAGCTTGACCTGAGGGAATTCAAGCACAAACCGTCTGATACTCTCTCAGGAGGAATGAAGAGGAAGGTGTTTGTCGCAATGGCTCTCTCTTCAAACGTGGATACGATTTTTCTGGATGAGCCCACCACAGGGCTTGACCCACTGTCAAGGATGGAGGTGTGGTCGGCCATAAAGCAGCTGGAGGGCAACGTCATTCTCACGACCCATTACATGGATGAGGCACAGGAACTTTCCAGTGAAGTTGTGATGATACACGGCGGGAATGTGCTCGAAAAGGGGGCGATCAAGGAACTTCTTTCAAAGTTCAAGGGCCTTGTCAGGGTCGAAACCTCAATTCCTCAGGAGGGCGCGCTTCAAATCGGCAGATTTTACATTAAATATGTCAAGGAGTCCGAGGCTGAGAAATACCTGGGTGAAGGCTACAACATTAAGCGCATAACCCTGGATGATCTGTTCATAAGCAGGGGGATGGCTCTTGAATCTTAGGTTTGTTGGGCTCCTTGCTTGGTATTACGGTTTCAGGACCATCATCAGGGGGCCTTCGTACATAGTGGCCTCCCTAAGTGCCCCATTGACCCTGCTCTTCATAATATACGTCATTTCCAACGGGTCCCTAGTCCAATACGCAATAATCGGTGGGTTCATAGGCCTGGTTGCGTCGGTTGCCCTATCAAGCTCCGGTGATGCCGCCTTTTTCAGGCTCCAATTGAGGATACAGGATCTGTTCGTGGCAAGCTCGATCACCCCGGTGGATTACATTCTCGGGCTGACTGTAAGCTACCTCGTATTCTCCTTTCCCGGGATAATACTGTATGTGGCGCTGGGAATGTATTACCATCTTTTTACCCTGGTCAGTGCCATTGCACTTGCACTGATACTGATGGCGCTTGTCATGTCTACATCCGCAATCTCATTCATTATTGCCAGCAGCATCGGCCATATAAGGAATGTATGGGGAATTGCAGGAATACTCTCTGTAGTAATGACAGTGCTGCCGCCGACCTTCTATCCATACACATTTCTGCCCCAGATCGCTATCTACGCGCTTGCAATATCTCCTGCGACGCCCGCTGCAATCCTCGCACAGGGGGTTTTCAATCTTGCACCGTTCCACGTTGGAATGGTGTACTTCATGATTGCGCAGACATTCTTGTACTACGCATTAGCGAGGTACCTTACAAGATGGAGGGAGCATTAGGATCCTGAAGAACTAACTGGTGCATGGCTTAAGTTTTAAAAAAAAGGAAAAAATAAAAAATTGGAGTAAACCTATGATCCAGGTTTTCTCCAGAACATATAGGCTAAGGCTATCCCAGCTCCTATTCCTGCAGCTGCTCCTCCGCTCATGAGGCCAGCGGTCAACAGGTTGTTGGGATTCTGCTGATACTGCACCTCAATCGTTACACCCTGGTCGCTCACGGTAACGGTGTCAGATGTGACCTGTACCGTATATCCGTCCACAGAAGCTACCGTATAATTGTAGTTTCCGCTCACTACATCATAGGTTAGCGTTGTGGTGGTAGTGTTCATTGTGTCACCGTTGAAGGTAACTCCCCAGTCCGTGCCGCTTGGCAGGCCCCTGACCTCGAATACCACTGCGTAAGTCTTCTCGGAGAATTCAAGGTTCACAGTTGAGTCACCGCCGTTCAGGAGCAGGGTCCCGCTTGCCGGAGAAACCGTGTATCCTGTTGGAGCAGACACAGTGTAGCTGTATGTTCCATTGCCCCTCATCACCGTTATGCTGCTGGAATCGGTTGTGTAGATCACTCCGTTCACTTCAACACCCCAGCTCCCAGCGCTCGGAAGGCCTGTTTCCATGAACACAATGCTGTATGTTGTGTTGACGAACATTATGTTCTCGGTCACATCATCACCGTAGACCAGTATCTTCCCGGAATCAGGTGAAGCCTTGTAGTGGGAGTGCCCGGTTATGTAGAAGTCGTATGTTCCATTGCTCTCCATGTAAGTAATGCTGCTGCCGGTGGAAGACTTCACGTCCCCCCCAAGGTTCACTGACCACAGGGAGCCTTCGGGATGACCGCTCTGGGTGAATGTTACCTCGAACTGTATGAGCGAGAATGTAATGTCTATCACCACGGTATTGCCGGCCATCAGGAACACATCAGACAGGGGCGTGGCCATGTAGGTCATCGGCTTTCCTATCTTGAAGCTGTGCGATCCGTTTTCAACCTGCATTGTTATGGAGGAAGTGGTTGCTGAAACAGTTTCATCGTCCACTGTAACAGTCCAGGTCAGGCCTGTTGCCAGGCCGTTGGCGTTGAACGTTACGTCATACTTTGGAACTATCAGCGGATAGTAGTCCCCACCCGATGCGATTTTGCCGTTGTCAGTGTAAGGTATGTTGCCGTCAAAGCTGTGCCAGTAGTTTCCGCCCTGGTATGTCACCTGGACTATCGCTCCTGTGAGGTCATGCCCGAGAACTGTATTGGTGGTGTTCAGGGGATATTGGCCTCCGAGGTCCCAGCTGTTGGTGTAGGTCGCTGCCAATCCTGTGAAAATATCACTTGACGGGCTATATGCCGATGTGCCGAGTGCGAAGTAGTTGTTGTATATCAGGTTCCCTGAACTGAGCATCATGAGGCCTGTCGGATCAGTTCCGTTCAGAAGATGATTGCCGTAGCTGCTCCCCGATATGTGGTCCTTGATGAAGTGGTTTCCCCAGATAACGCCGTTGGAGTTCGAATCGCCGGTGTTATAGACCATCAGTGCATTGCCCATGCTGCTGAAGTAGTTGCTCCCTACAAGGAAATCGCTTGAGTCCCAGAGCATCAGGCTTGCGGCAGGCATTCCCGACATTGTGGAGCTGAACCATCCGGTGATGGATGCTGCACCGAACACCACTGCATTGGAGGTGTTGTAGAGCTCAAAGTTCAGGTTGTTGGAGGCTGGCAGACCGAGCTGAAGCAATTCAGCCGCCATGTAGGTGGGATACTGTATTGAGAAAGGAGCAGGGTTGTCAATCTCAAAGCTTGCGTTTGTGTTCATTATCATTATGCCTGAGAACACTGGGAACATGAATCCGTTCGCTTGCGCAAATAGCTTGTTCAGCTGACTGTACTGGTTGTTCTCAATCAGGTATGGGTCGCCAGGCACGCCGCTTCCGGCAAACATAGACGGAGTTATGTTCTTTGCCTCGACTCTCTCATTCAGGTTTGAGTTGCCAAGTGTAAGGTACTTTACCTGATCATTTCCGTTGGCATAGAGTGGTGTGTATATTCCATAGCTCTTGTCGAATGTAAGTGTAACATTGAAGTAGGCAGCAGTCTCATTCTCGTCGCCTCCTCCGCCACCGCTTCCTGCGTCTGCAGGAGGTCCGCCGTCTTCAGTCTCATTGGTCTCTTCCTCGGCAAACATCGGGCTGAAAGTCTGCGGCTCAAAGTCGCTTAGCATCACAGAAGCAGAATAATCAAGTCCACCCGGAAGAGCATAGACAAAGGATCCATTCTGGCTCACGGGTGCCCAGGCTGCTGTATTGCTGTCAAAACTGGTCCC
The DNA here is from genome assembly GCA_046703705.1 of Thermoplasmataceae archaeon. Lineage (GTDB taxonomy): Archaea > Thermoplasmatota > Thermoplasmata > Thermoplasmatales > Thermoplasmataceae. The sequence goes on along the minus strand of JBJKST010000021.1, from coordinate 38,919 downwards.
TGCGCTTATGAACATGAAAGCGTTCGGAGGATCAAGGGTTCCCTGTACGTTGGTGCCACCTGATCTCGAAACATCAGAGCCCCAGAGGGGAACGAGTATGGATGGCCCGAGGCTGAGATGCCCTATCGGATTCTGGACTGAGGTCCACCAGGATGAGAGTCCCTGTATGGTCTCTCCCGCATTGGATCCATAGTTGTAGGCTGCTGGTATGTTTGTGTACGTCCCGGCAGTGGATTTGAACTGGAGCTTAAGCTGCCCGTTGGCTGCATATATGGTGGAAGTGCTTCCGCCGCCTGGGCCAGTCACCACAAGCTCAGAGTCATACAGGTATCCGGCCGGTGTCTTCTCTGTTCCACTAACGTGGAATTTTGCTGCAGGGGCTGGAATTACCTGGCCAGGTGTTGCTGAATTGAAGGTCACTGTGTCGTATGTTGTAATGGGCACAGTTGAACTGCTTTCGGTTCCCGTTATCTCATACTTGAAGTCAACCGCATTGTTCAGTCCGTTCATAACTGATTCTGTGTAGAGAACGATGGTAAATGCTTCGGGAAGGGCGGTAATCACAGGTCCGGCATAGTAGTAGAACACTCCCGGAACAACACTCCCGCCACCAGACAGGATAGCATTGGATGGGAATTCCATGCCCTGCGTTGAGAAGCTCCAGATGTTTGAAACTAGCTGCATCTTGTGCTCTCCCGGTGTGAAGAGGATAACGTTCTGTGTCCAGAATACATAGTCGGAGTTGCCCTGTATTGTCACATGATTAAGAACTGAATTCTGCTGAATTGCAACGGTTCCAGGATCGTTGTTCATCAGGTAGAATGGCTCCAATCCCTCAAACATGAAAGAACCCAGGAACCCAGTTGTATCATAGGAATATGTCTCCTTGACTCCTGATGTTGTCGAGAATCCATAGTCTGTAACACCAATGGGTGCAGGTGATCTTTCATAACCGGGCGCAATTGCAGGAGATAGTGTTGAATTGAAGTTTGGCAGGTATGCATATCTCGTGGGAACGTTGTTCTCACTTAGGATTTTCAGAACAGTGGCTTCGTCCAGAGGCAGAAATGTCGCTGAGGGCGAATTCTGGCTGTCTCCATTTACTACGTTGAGTGGATTGCTCACTGCAGCAGACTGTCCCTGATTGCCCTGAGGTGCCTGGAAGTACACTGCCAGAGCTGAAAGGACCATTACGGCTGCCACTATTGCAACCAGCACTCTATTTTTACTAGAGGCGTCCATTTTTTGTCACCTTGTAATAAAATTATTATGTACCCGCTCATTAGCGCTATACCTTACCTTTTATATTAAAAGGGAAGCAGGGCCAACCTTCACCGAATGCCTTAAAAACATTACGTATGCGCTATCTCCTTTCTTATTGGCACTGGACTGTGGTCAGAAAAAAATTTTAAAATGGATTTGAGGCAGCATTCCTGCCTTTATGTTTATGCGGGACCAGAAAAAAGGGTTATGGAGGCTTTCTCCTCCTGACGTACACCATTCCAATCCCGATGCCTGCAGCTATCCCTATCGCCGCTCCTGCTATTATGAGGAGTGGGCCGGTCCACACATCAGGATTCTTCGAGAATGGCACGCTTATGTACTGGTCCTGGCTTGCAACGTTCACAGTTCCGCCGTTGGATGACGTGGTGTATCCGTTGACGTCAGATATCGTGTATGAGTAGTTGCCGGCTGGCACGACAAAGGTTATGGTGGAAGAGTTCGAATTTAGTGTCTGGCCGTCGAAAGTCACTTTCCAGGGCGTGCCTGTATCTATGCCAACATGCTCGAATGTCACCGTGTAGGTTTTGAGTTGTATAGAAACATTAACTGCGGAATCGCCGTCCACGACAAGAACCGATCCGGTCGCAGGTGTCGCACTGTATTCTTTTTCCGTCTCAATGGAATAGGTGTACAGTCCATTCTCCCTTACGAGTGCCAGGCTGCTGGCTGTAACAGTATAGCTGTCACCAGCAAATTTAAGCGTCCAGCTTGTATCTGCAGTATCTCCGTTGAAGTTGAATGTTATCCTGTGGAGTGTTGAAGCAAACGCTACGTTCACAGTCACGTTTTCACCATAAACCACTGCTTTGCCGTTAGCGGGGCTCGGAGCGTAGTTTGCCGGCCCGGTTATTGTATAGTTATAGCTGCCGTTGTCCTTGCTGAATATAATATTGTCACCTGTTGAGGTTTTCACCTCTCCACTGAGATTAACTGCCCAGGAGGAACCCGATGGCAAACCTGTCTGGGCAAACGTCACAGAATATTCTAGCAGCGTGAATGTGATGTACTGGGTCCCAGTTGCTCCGTACACAAATACCACTCCGCTTGCCGGATCAGCAATATAATTGATGGGGTTGTTGACCTCAAAAGTGTGCGAACCATTTGGGAGGCTGAAGGTTATCGATGTGCCCGTGCTGCTAAGTGTATTGTTACCGTCAACCGTTATTGACCATGAAGCTCCTGCAGGGAGGCCAATTCCCGTGAAAGTGACCATATAGGTCTGAACCGTCGCAAAATTGGTAGAGATCATTGGGGCAACCTGATTACCGGTAGCCCTTTCTCCGGCAAGGTAGTTACCGTTCTGGCCGACCGTAGCATTTGAGTTCATGGGTCCCTGAAAGAATACTGCCAGTGCAGAGAGGACCATGATTAATGCCACCGATGCAACCAGCACTCTATTTTTACTAGAGGCGTCCATTTTTTGTCACCTTGTAATAAAATTATTATGTACCCGCTCATTAGCACTATACCTTACCTTTAAGACTGGAACGGCTAAAATTCCAACTTACTGATTGCCGGATATCAAGCTTATGTTTAGAAAATGTCAATGGTGGTGGTGTCCACCACGGTGTGTAGCTTCATCGATTTTTGAGAGTGTGTTATTCAGGATTCCAGAAAGCGCGTGATCCTTCGACAGGCCTTTGCCGTTAAGGAGCTCAAGCTTCCCCTTTGCATACTGCAGGGCGTGGTCGCCTATTCCACTTATAACAAGCTTTTCAACACCCCTGTCCATCACTGACTTGAGCATGACTATTCCCCTGGAAGTAGTGGCCTTGAGCGCCGGGTTTTCATAACTTTCTTCAAGTTTGGCAGAACCAGCAAGATCATAAACGAGTATTTCTTCGGCCTCCCCAGGCCCAGAAATTCTGTCTCCAGAAATGGCAATAGCAAATTTCATGCCCTGTGATGGGAAGCATCGAATTAAAGATACTCACCCTATATTTTAGGATTAGAACTTTATCTGTTAAGTATTGGAACATTCCATTATATGTGGAGTGGCAGTGTTTATCTAGGGTCGGTACAGTATGCCAAAGATCAAGATATTGGCAGCGGCAGTCGTGTCAATTGCCGTGATTTCATTAATTCCTGTCTCTCTCGCACATGTCCCAATAATTCCAGGGAACAATTCCAGTCTTGCAAACGCCCTGCATGTGGACAACCCTACTAAGAGCTGGGTGGTTTATGGAAAGATCACTGAGTCCATGGGGGCAAGATACTATGAGATCGCCATGCAACAGGGAGAGCAAATATACGCTATGCTTCTGAAGTCAACAGACCCGCAGAGCAGCAATTTTAGCCCCGGACTCCTGCTGGCCGGCCCGGGCATTACAGATTCTGGAAACATTCCGGGTTACGTTCAGCTTCCACAGGGTGGAGGTTATATGGCCGTACCAGGAATTGGTGATAGCCCGCCGGAGTATGAGCCATTTGGAGCTGACAGCTTCATAGCCCTGTCCAACCTGTCCATACTGGCGCCTCAGACAGGGACATACTACGTTATTGTATATTCTAACAACACCGGAAATTATGGCCTTGCCATTGGTCAATCAGAGCAGTATACGCTTGTTGAGTGGATCACGCTACCCTTCTATCTTTTCTGTGTTTACATGTGGCTTGGAGAGAGTTTTCTCATAGTCGCCGCTCCTGTTGTAGCAACCGTGGCGGCAGGGCTGTTGCTTATCTACTTTCGCCGTGATCCGAAGGAAGACAGTAAACCGCTCTTCAGGTGGGTTTCCGGACTGGCCGGACTCCTGTTCCTGGGGTCAGGAATTCTTACCATTTTCGAAATGCTGTTCAATCTTGCAAGAACGGGATTTGACACGAGCTTGTTCATAACGCTTGGCCTATCTGCAATGCCGCTTGCTGTCGGTGCATCGGTACTGTATCTGTCGCAGTCAAGCAAAAAAACAGGCACTTTCTCCAGGCTTCTGCTTGGTGTTCTTGGAATTATTGGATTATTTGCCCTGGGAGGTTACTTTGTTGCTCCGGCGCTTACAGTGACGGCTGCAATAATAGGGGAGAATAAAAAGTAGCTCCCTGCAGTGTCAATTGCTCATGTTCCGGCCGCTTTGGCACCCTGAGTCTTCTTAACTGCCATCAAGTAAATGTATATCATCACTGCAAGAAGTATACCACCAATGGCGGTGATGATCATGAAAGCACCGGACATCGGGCCTGAAGTGGTGAACTCGTCTACATTTAAAGTTCCGCCGAAGGCTGTGGGGTACACCAGGAAGCTCATCGAGAAAAGTATCAAAGTGGCTACCAGTGAGAACACCAGCTTGTTGGATACAAGGCTTCGGGTAGCAGGGTAGAGGTACAGAACCGGGACTAATAGAGTCAGAATGACAGGAATGGCAATGAGCGGTGAAATCAAGTGGGGAGAGTACAGGTAGAAGGCAATTGACGAAACAGCTACTCCGATGGCTGTCACTGGGAGAGTTATGTTCTTGAAGGGCTCAAGCCCGTAGAAGACTGGAGCAAGCCCCACTCCTATCAGAAGTGCTCCAAGGATGAACAAAATGCTGCCCGGTGAAGTGATCCACTGAGAGACAGAGAAATATCCGCTGCCAATGTTTACCCCGCTTCCGCCTATTATTGATGAGAAAATCGTAAGTGCAACTATTCCCAATGCAATGGTCGAGACTGAATACATCTTGTAGAGTTTCTTGTGGTCAAGCCACCGCTTCTTCATGATGTATTCCCCGAAAACTATGGTGGAGTTCCTCGCAACAAGCAGTATTAGGAACAGCATGAGGGCAACAGCGTACAGCTTTGATGCGGGTATCAGGATGTTGGGAAAGGCGAAATCGGTGATGACGACCCAGAATGCGCCAAATGTTCCGGTTACCTCCCAGATTGGAATAATGTACTCAAGAACCTTCTTGCTGGCTGCGTCCCAGAACAGTAGCAGCAGCACAGAGCCCATCAGCTCTGTGATCAGCAGCGCTGCAAAGATTGAAAAGACAAAGAAATTAATGAAAAATATGGAGTTAATAGTTTACACCCCCTTCTTCATACCCTTTCTTCAGCTCAACTGAGAGAGGAGTCCCGTTGAATACCCTGGAAAAGAAATAGAACGTAGCCGGAATCAGGAAAATGTAGAACGCCACTATGAAGAATCCCGGCACCAGGAGACTGGTGGTATAGTTCGCCGCAGCACTTACCCTCATCACATTGTAGACTATCCATGGCTGCCTTCCCACCTCGTCGGTTATCCATCCAAGCTCATATACAATCAGCGATGCAGCCCCGAAGATTCCCTGGCCGTAAAGTATGAACCTCTTTTCGAATGGTTTTCTCTTCAAAACCCACATGATGAAATAGATGAAAAGGAAAAGTCCAAGCAGAAGCCCGCCCGTGACCATTATGTCGAATGTGGTATGCGTCCAGAGCGGTGGCCAGTCAGTCTGTGGATACTGCAGAAGACCAGGGAGATAGGTGATCCCGGTTTCAAACTGGGCTAGAATTGCCTGTATATTTGGGACCTCCAGCCCTCCGACGAACTGTCCATTGACTATGTACCCGAAAAGCCTCTCCGGCATTCCAGACCCGGGATGGAGGTTCAGATCCAGCGCAGCATACTTCAGAGGCTGGTTTACAAGCAGAGCGCCCATTTCATGGCTTCCTGTAAGCCCTGAGAGAACGATGAAAACAATTGATGTGGCTCCTGTAAGCATAATGCCGGACCTGAAGAATGTCTTTTCATCCGCATCTCTGGTCCTTATATACCTCAGTGCAAAGTAAGCGCCTATGAACATTGCCCCTGTGAATATGGTAGTCGTGATAACATGGGCAATCTGGGCGAGTGTGGTGGGGGTAAGAAACGGAGCCCAAGGGTTTATGGAGGCAAGGTTTCCGGTTGAAATGTATAGTTGCAAGTTGAATCCATTGGGACTGTTCATCCATGCGTTTACCATTGTTATGAATACAGCAGAGCCGATTGTTCCTCCTGCCACAAATACTGAAACAAGCCAGTGTGAATACTTCCCCCTGAAGGCATTTCGGTAATAGACATAGATAACAAGGGCAATAGTTTCAAGGAAGAAGGCAAAAACTTCAGCGTAAAAAAGTGCTATGACTCCTGTCTTGGACACAAGCGTCATGAAACCGGGGAACAGGTTCACTAATTCTACCGCCATAACTATGCCGCTTGCAGTACCTACTCCGAACGATACCACAAATACCTTGGTAAGACGGTTCGCAAGTGCCATGAAATAGCGGTTGTTCCTTCTGATGCCTATAAACTCAGCAGCAGAAATAAGTACGATCAGGGTTATGCTCATTGTCACCAGTATTATGTGGGATCCAATGGTAAAAGCAAAGAGAAACCTGTCAAAAAGGTCCATCGGGATCATTGCACTGTTCAATTCTCTTTTTTAATTAATAAAGTAAGCCTCAAATGTGAGGGCAAAACGCCTGAAAAATTTGGCTAATAAAGCAGTTTCATGGTATACTGCTAAAGGGCACATGAAAAATCCATCCTGCCGGTCAATGTCTTCTCAGAACACCTGAAGCACAGCCCTTTTGAGCGCGTTAAAAAAGAACAGAAAGTTATCATTGAATCTCGATTCATCACGTCTCAAAGGTCAACCCTAAATATTGCGGGATTTCTCGGCACAAAAAAGGCAGGATCCTGCGAAAATTTAAGGTGACCTATCAATAGTGGCCTTAGTAAATTTGTCAAGAAGGATATTCGGAATAACTTCATTTGCACATTTTGCCAACGATGGCAGCACTTTTCTCTATCCTGTACTGATAACTTTCCTGCATGCCGAATTTCCGCACATCAATCTCGCCATCCTTGGTGTCCTTGCAGTTACTAACCCTATAATTTCCGGCGTCATGAGCACACCGGTCGGCATACTCGCAGACAAGCTTGAAAGAAAGAGTGTCCTGATTTCTCTTGGCCTCGCCTTGAACGGCGTATCTGCACTATTTTTTGCTTTCTCAGTTAAGCATGGTGCGCTTGAATTTGATTACATTATTGCGGGTGTGACCATGCTTGGTGTAGGCCAGTCTTTCTATCACCCGATAGGATCAAGCATTCTGCGTGCCGAATACGGAAACACCACTCCAGTCATACTTGGCCTAAACGGGTCCTTCGGGAGTTTCGGCAGGGGAATCTTTCCGCTGATAATCGCAGCCCTGATCAGCGCATTCGGTCTGTTTGAAGGAATGGTCGTCCTTTGGGCATTCGGAATGGCCTTTGCTGCTGTCGTTCTGGTTGGGCTTGGAATGCCGAAGCTGCGTGAGTTATCTGCACGTCCTCCAAGGGAGAAAGGAAAGGTGTCCATTTCAAGCCAGCTGTCATTCTTCAGAGTCTTCATACTCTCCCTTATGGTGGTTGTTTTCCTGCGTTCCATGGTAATAAGGGCAGTGGCCACCTACGGTCCGTCATATCTTGCGTCAGCCACAAGTTCTCAATTCATAGGCATTTTCATATTCACAGTCGGGGCTTTGACTCCGGTTGCGGGGCAAATTGTCTTCGGGATTATAACAACCAGAAAAGGGGGGTTCTTTTCAATAACAGTGACAACACTATTCTCGACCCTCGCCTTTTTCCTGCTTCTTCTTTCCGGCTCAAGCGTAATTCTTGACGCGGTATTTTTCTCTATGTACGCATTCTTCACATACAGCGGGTTCCCCACGCTGCTGGGTTATCTCAACCAGGTGGTGCCGAAGGAAATATCAACTTCATCCGGCGGGATTATCTGGGGAATCGGCCAGTATATTGGCGGCGCAACAGGAATTGCTTTCACAAGCTTCCTCGTCTACGGGCATGGCCTCAATGTGTCCTTCTGGACAATGATGATATTCGCCATAGGCGCATCCCTCCTGCTTCCTTTGCTGAGGTCGCAGGAAAGGGCTGTACGGGCAAAAGTAAAAGGGGCCTGAAAATTAAATTCCGGGATTTTGAAGCCATGTGATTTGGAGTGTCAACTGCGTGGCCAGTCCTGCCTTGGGTAGGATCCGAGTATGCTGACGGACGAGCAATATCTCCTTATTGCCTTGATTGCGACCCTTATCTCTTCGTCTTCGTGGTGGCCGAACATATCAAAAAAGAATTTGTATTCCCCGGGGGAAACGGGATCAGGCCTTGACTCAATCCTGGAGAGGTTTATCTTCAATGCAGCGAAGACACCAAGGAATCTCCAGAGTGACGCTGCCTCATTTTTCAACAGTGTTACGCAGATGGAGGTTCTGTCCTTTCCGCTCCTACTGCTCGGCTGCCGGCCAATCATCACAAAGCGGGTATAATTGGTATTTACGTCAGCTATCCCTTCGGTATGCACCTTAAGGTTGTAGAGGTCAGAGAGCCTCCTGCTTCCGACCACCCCTATTCTCTTATCATGGGACGCCATTCTCGCAGCTTCTGCGGTCGACTGGGAGTACTCGATCTTTGAATTTGGGAGCAGCGATGATATGGTTCTGCGGCACTGGGCTATTGCGTTCTGGTGGGACATTACAACATCTATCTGGGACATGTCTCCGGACGACATCAGTACGTGGTTTATGTTGAGGATTTTCTCGGATACTATGGTGGAATTCAGGCTGTTTGCAAGGCAGTCAAGTGTGTCCACTACGCCGCCTCCAATGGAATTCTCTACCGGAATTACCCCAAAATCAAGGTTGCCGTTGTCCACTTCATCAACTATGCTGCAGATGCTGCTGTACGGCACAAGTTCGAAGTTCTCCGAGAAAGATGCTGCAGCCTCCTCGCTCCAGGTCCCAAATGGGCCCAGAAACCCGGCTCTGATTTTCCCCATAATCTTCTCCACCTGATTAATAAATAGTAGATATTATTGACGGCATTGCAATTTAATGAAGCGTCTTCCGCTCATAAGGATAACCCAGTCTTGCAGTGATGCGGCAAAATGAAACCCGTGTAAATAAGGGAAAATCTAGATTTAACTCTGATGGGCTAAAACATTGTAAAAACTGCATATTTCACATATTTATACTTAATATGTTAGGATAGAGTATAATAAAATAGCCTCCTATTTGAACTCATGCGAAATATTATTGAAATGCTGAAGGTAGAGCATCTCGCAATTAAAAAATACATCAGCAATCTCACGCCTGAAAACAGGTATGAAACCTTTCTGGGGCTCAAGGATTTCGTATTCAACGTACACGCAATGACTGAAGACATGGTATTTTTCCCAAGAATGCTTGCATATCTGAGGATGCCGGAAGACCTCACTGAAAACATAAAGAGAATTTCGAGTGACCACAAGCTTCTCGAGACCCTTGCGCAGAACCTTGTAAAGTGGAAATCACAGGGAAGGGAGGACCTTATCGATTCCAGGATTGAACTGTTCTTTGAAACCCTTATGGAACACAACCAGAAGGAGGAGACAGACGTATTCAGCAGGGAAGAGGTTTACGAATACCCGGAGAGCTATGAAGTGAACTCTGAAGCCTGGGAAATAGTCAAAAGGTACGGCGTGGCGAAGTACGAGAGCTATGTTGGAGTGTCGGACGATTTCCTCATAAATGTCCTGAAACTGAGCACTCCCTTTGTAAAATAAACTCAAAAGGGCTGGTGATTTGGTCACCAGTCATCTGAGAAACTTGTCCTGGTCTCGTCCCGGCTCTTTTTTGAAATCAGGTTTTTGTGAATATCGTACATGAAGACCAGCATTGAAAGAATAATCACAACACCTCCAAGGCCGGTCCAGAATGGAAGAGCAACATTGCCTGACGCTATAATATCACCGGCAACGAAAATTATAAGCCCGGCATTAAGGAGATATAGCGGTAGGGAGCTGTTCTCGCCGGATGGTGCATTCCTGCTCAGGATCCCGGGCAGCAGAACCGGTGCTATTCCTATTATTGTTGACCCGATGAAACCTATGCTGAAGGAATGTATGAAAGCTATCCTGATCCAGAAGTAACCTGTTATGGAGTAAAGGGCGCTGAAGAGAACGCCTGTGATGAGCCATGCAGAGGCGGAAATTAGGGCCGCCTCAACATACACTAGGTTTCCGTGGCCCCTCGTGTTACCAAGGTGTGCCGCTTTTCTGTCCGCGGTTGGGATTAGGAGCCTTGATTGCGATAAAGTGCGGGACGAAATGATGAAAAGTGCCGCGGAAACAAAAAACAGGCCGGATACCAGTTCAGGCATTACAGAGTACGTGAGGTAAATTGAAGAAGCTGAGGCAAATACCGCTGCCATCTGTGCGTATACGGCGTACGGGTAGGTCTTGCCCATGTTGACAGTGAACCTTATTGCGACGGTCTTCATGGTGACGCCGAATATCATTGATCCAACGAAACCTACCAAAAGCAGGTAAATGATACCGAAGCTGAATGTGTCGAGCCCTAATATAGAGCTTATCACCACTGAAATTGAGGCAGTCGGAAAAGAAACTGCGGAAAGAAGGATATACCCGTCTCCAAGTACCATTGACTTCCTTCCATGCCTCAGCACAAAGGACATTTCGTAGAGGAAGATTAGCGACGCAATAATCTCCAGTGACATTGAAAGGTAAAATGCTGTATTGGAGAAGACTCCTGGAGGCAGTCCCCAGACAGATGCCAGGAAACCTGCGTTAGCAACAGTAATCAACCCGTATGAAACGAATGCAAGGGTGTATGATGGGAGTCCGTGGGACTTCAGTGACGGTACCAGGGAATAAGCGACACCAAAGACGAATTCCGCAAGAAATCCGAATATCTGCAGGTAAGGGTGGACAGAAAAGGTCCTGAAATTCATTATGGAAACGCCAAGAGATCTGCCGAAAATCATGAGCATTCCTAGAATGCTGCCTATCCCGGTGAATATGGAACCCGTAGCAACGAACATTAGTGCTATCTTCCTTTGTTTGGCGAGGTCTACCGGAATTCTAGCATGCATGCCCTATTTCATCCCCGTAATCGAATCGTACTGACTTCTTTAAAATATTGTCAACAATATCACTTCAGAATGAACCATTTGCGATAAATTCAACATAGATGTACTTCAGCCCCTTTCTTAACGAATAAGTAGTTTAACCCGATGCAGAAACACTCACCGCAATTGCGTGTAACTTTCGGGTGATTTGGCTAATGGCAGACAGAAGATCAATGGTCCTCATAAGCGTTCTATTAGGCACACTTATGTCTGCCATTGATGCAACCATAGTCATACTGGCACTGCCCACTCTAACTGACGATCTCAATACTTCCCTTTTCCTCTCAATATGGACCATTATACTGTACCTCCTGGTTCTTGCAGTGCTCACGACTCAGCTTGGGAGCATGAGCGATACGTATGGGAGGAGAAAACTGTTCATTGTGGGTTTTGCCATCTTCACAATTGGTTCAGGGCTGTCGGGCGCTTCTCCTGACATCCTTCTGCTGATCATTTTCAGGGGCATGCAGGGACTGGGCGCAGCCATGATACAGGCAAACGGCGGAGCCATCATCGCAGACACATATGAAGCTCGGGAAAGGGGCAAAGCCTTCGGTTACATCTCGCTCGGCTGGAATATCGGTGGCGTACTGGGAATCGTTTTAGGGGGAATAATAACAACCTTCGTCGGCTGGAGATTCATTTTCTACATTAACATACCAATTGGCATCGTGGGGGTTCTCCTCGGAATGAGGTACATAAAGCCAAGCGAAAAAAAGCCTTCAAGGTTGGATGTCAAGGGCATGCTGTACCTTGCAGCATCACTTTCTGCAATATCATATGGTGCAACCGACATAGCTGGCAGGGGAACAAATGCGTTCAATATTCTGCTTATGGCCGCAGGCTTTGTTGTACTCATCCCTTTCATACTTGAGGAGAGATCAACAGAGAACCCAATCATCAACCTGAAAGCTTTCAGCAACAGGGTACTGACATTTTCCCTTGTGGCAGCCATGACCCAGGCTATCGGATATATTTCTGTGGTCTTCATACTCATAATGTATCTGCAGGGGATACGCGGGCTAACACCATTCCAGGCAGGCCTCCTGCTAGTTCCCGGCTACGTCGTCGCAAGTTTCCTTTCTCCTAGGATGGGGCATTACTCCGACCGTTTCGGCTCCAGAATAATGGCTACCCTCGGAATTTTCCTCATGGCTATCGGGGTACTGGTGTTCTTTCTCCTGGACCTTCATACGACACTCTGGGTGGTGATCATAGGCTCCCTTGTATCAGGGATTGGTGCCTCAATGTTCTGGCCAGCCAACAACTCGTCGGTGATGTCCAGTGCGCCTATGAAAATATACGGATCAGTTTCCGGCCTCCTCAGGACCCTATCAAACATCGGAACACTGTTCAGCTTCGTAATGGCAATATCTGTAGCATCCGCATCCGTTCCAAGGCAGGTTGCATTCGAAGTCTTTGCCGGCACAAGCAACCTGGTTGGCGGGGTCACTACAAAGTTCCTTGGTGGAATCCACTCAGCACTCCTTATTTCCATCCTGATACTTTTGATTTCAGGGGCTCTTTCCGCTCTGAGGGGCAATGGCGGGGGAAAAACGGCTGATGCTAAGAAGGATCCCGGCACTGGAAAATGAAATTATAAAATGAGGCCTACCAGCTGGTTAGCCTCTCGTGGAGCTTCTGGTACTCCACCCACAATGCCTTGGGCAGGCGGTCCCCAAAAGACTCAAGGAACGGGCGTACCTCTTCAAGTTCCTTGAGGAAACCTTTATTGTCCACGTGAACAAGTTTTTCCATCTCCGATCTGGGAGTATCGCCGTATTCGAAAGTATCCAGGTCAGGGACATACCCGATGGGAGTTTCAACTGCATCGGCCTTGCCGGAAACTCTGTCCACGATCCATTTGATGACGTACATGTTATTTGAGAATCCGGGCCAGATGAAGTTTCCGTTCTCATCCTTCCTGAACCAGTTGACATTAAACACAGAGGGTGGATTCTCAACCTTCTTCCCCATCCTTATGTGGTGGGCAAAATAATCTGCCATGTTATAGCCCATAAATGGCCTTATGGCCATGGGATCGTTCCTGAGAACGCCAACTTTTCCAATTGCAGCAGCGGTTGTCTCAACTCTCTGCATGGCTCCTATCAGGACTCCGTGTTCCCACGAATATGCCTGGTAGACAAGCGGGACCAGATCCTTTCTCCTTCCTCCGTAAAGCACAGCGGATACTGGAACACCAATGGGATTGTTGTACTCCTTGGACAGGTTTGGATACTGGTCAATGGGAGTTGTGAATCTTGAATTGGGGTGGGCCGCCTTTCCCTCCCCGTTGAACTCTTTTCCTTTCCAGTCGAATAGAACGCCTGGCACTGATTCAAGCCCCTCCCAGTACGGGATGTTATTCTGATCCATTGCAACGTTGGTGAATATTGTGTTTGAATGAATAGCGGCCATGGCATTAGGATTGGTTTTTCCGTTTGTGCCGGGGACAACACCGAAGAATCCGTTTTCCGGGTTGATGGCATTAAATCTTCCGTCGAGCGGATTCATCCAGATTATGTCATCACTGACGAGTTCCGTGCTCCATCCCTCGCTCTTGAATGCTTTGGGCGGGTCCAGCATAGAAAGGTTAGTTTTTCCGCTGGCACTTGGAAAAGCTCCGGAAACATAGGTGACTCTTCCTTCCGGGTCCTTGATGCCAATGAGCATCATGTGTTCGGCAAGCCAGTCTTCATTCCTTCCCCTTACAGTTGAAATCCTTAAGGCATGGCACTTTTTGCTGAGCAGGGCATTGCCTCCGTAGTTTGAGTTTATGCTTATGATGAGCCCCTGCCCCTGGTTCTCTTCAGGAAAGTGCGTGATATACCTGTTCTTTGAATCTAGATTCTTCATGGAATGGATTCCGAGAACAAAGTCACCCGACCTCGCCATTTCCCTAATGGCTGCTTCTCCTGCCCTTGTTATGATCATCAGGTTTGCGACTACGTACGGGCTGTCTGTTATCTCGATGCCTCCCTGTGCAAAATTGGAGCCAACCGGTCCCAGCCAGTACGGGACGACATACATGGTCCTTGATCTCATGGACCCTTTAAGCAGGCCGTAAAGCTTTTCCTTTGCATCCTCGCTGTGCATCCAGTTGTTCGTGGGACCAACATCTTCCTTTGTTCCCGATGTGCATATATACGTGTCCCCTTCGGACCGTGCAACGTCCTGTGGGTTGCTCCGGTGAAGATACGAGTTTGGGTACTCTTTCTCGTTCAGTTTCAGGAGAGTGCCGTCATTGACAAGTGATGAAAGAAGCCCTTCCCTCTCCTTATCGCTTCCGTCCATAATCCTGATGGATGATGCCTGTGTTATCTCGGCTGTTTCCAGTATGGCAGATTTTAGCCTCTCTGCAAAATTGCTGTTCAAAGATTCTGCAAGGCTCATCATGCTGCTTTTGCCAATCTGCTCAAGATTTGATCTCGTCGTCTTTTTGCTAAGGTCTGGTGAGTACTTCGGCTCGAAATCTAGCATATGTTTCTAAAATCAGTATTTTATTCTTAATAATTTCCACTTATTTGTTGTGCCTCTATACGTCAATTGCTGATTATTCCCGAGAATACCTTGTGGGATAAATCGAATCACCTGACAAGATAGAGGAAGTCTCCTGCCCAGGCAACAACAATTCCAATGATAAACATCATTATTACCCAGAAAAAGTAGTTTCCCTTCACAGCTTTTCCAATTCCAAGCCCAAGGACTGCCAGAGATGCCTCTGCGGAAGCTATGGCCAGGATTGGATCAGTTGGAACGAACACGCTGGTTGCCAGCGGGATCAGGGCGCCTACAAACCCAAAAAATCCTGCTGATGCAGCACCAGCTACGGACTCTATAATTATGTCCCTGCCAAGCTTACTCTTGATCAGGTATGTGGGTGACCTCAGATTGAGCTGCCTGGACGTCCTTGACAGTTCACCCCTCAACTCAGAATACTGTGCTATAAAATAGCTGAAGGTCCCCACAAAGGAGGAACCATATGCAACCCTCAAAGCAAGGCTAAGATATACTTCTGAGCCTCGAAGAATATCGCCGGAAACGAGCATCAGGGCAGTGATGATGCCGTCCGATAATCCAATGGTTATTGGAAATATTAGCTTAAACCTCATTCTATGTGTCTAACACTCTCTGTTAGTCTTCTCCCAACTGCTATTTCGTCCACAGAGTGTATGGCCGCTCCGGTTCTTTCGATGGTATCTATCAGTTTTTCAAAATCGATGTTTGTGCCTTCAACTGTTATGTTGGTGCCCATGGTTTCCATGTCCATCTCAGTAACACTTATGTTCAGGGCCTCGACACCAGGGACAGCCTCAATTGCCTCAGCAAGCTCTATCAATGTTGGCCTGTTTAGACTTTTGTCTACATCAAGAACTACACGTCTGACATTCATTTTACATCATTTCAACAATTTTCTTTTTTTCAAAGAATAACCCGCACGCTAATCCTGCATGCAAAAATCGTTTACCGTCGGTTTCTTCAGCCATTAGCTGCATCCCTTCCGGCAACTTTCGATCGTGGAAAAAAGGAATCTCCTGTTGTATAAAAGATCGTTATTCCCCAATTTTATCCTTTTCAAAAGATTATTTTTTTATCCCTAATAAATATTGCTCCCGAACCCCGCGAAAGACACAATCATTCTTCCTCCTGAGAGACAAGCGATTAGCTCTCAGATCCACCCGTATCTCCTGAAAAGAAGAATGAGGGTAATGCCAAGGCCTGCAAGAATCAGCACAAAAAGGTAGAACCCAAAACTGAGGTGTGTCAGTGGAATGTTTATGCCGGACGTAAAATTTGTGCCAAAAACACTGGCGAGCAGTGATAGCGGGAGAAAAATAGTTGCTACTATCGTAAGGAGGCGAAGCACTTCATTGGTCACCGCAGACATCAGGTTCAGGTACAGGCTCCTGATGTCACTCGCCCTGCTTATGTAAGAATCCACCAATTCCACAAGTTGAAAGGTGTGGTCATAGATATCCCTGAAGTTTTTCAGGTTGTGTGTCTGAACAAATGGGACTGCCCCTTTCATTATGGTGCTGAGAATATCCCTTGTCGGTGTGATCGTATTCCTTATCTGGGACAGGTCTGAGCGAATTTCTCCGAACTTTGAGCTCACTTCCCTCACGGTTGCTATCCTGTTTTTTCTCCTCGCAATTGTGGATACCGCATCGTCATCCAGTCTGTCAAGCTCATCATCCCATGAGTCTAGGATCGGGTAGAACGAATCAACAGAATTGTCAAGGAACAGGTAATAAAGAAGGTCGGTTGACGGGACTTTTGCATAAGGGCTTAAGCCCCGTACCCTTACTCTCTTTTCCACTATGTCAACAACATTTATCTTCCTCCGGTGAACTGATATTATCCATTTCTTGGAGAGAAATACAAACAGTTCCTCCATGGTCAACCTGAGCCCGTCTTCTGAAAGGTTCTCAGGTGTTTTTATTACGGAGAAGGTGTAATCCGTATAATCCTCGATCTTGGGTCTCTGGTTTCCGGTAATGACATCTTCTATCGCATATGGATCAAGATCGAACTTCTTACCAAGCTGGTTAATCTCATCGTTGTCTTCCAGCTTGACATCTATCCAGAGAACCTTGTCTTTGTCAAGATTTCCCGCTAAATCATCGAGAAAGCTGGCATCGGCTTCAGAGGCACCCGTTCCTTTCAAAATCAGGTAATTTATCAATGATGTAATATTTGAGAATGAAATATAATTCTTTCACCCGACTGTTCATCTGGCTAAAAATATTATTGCAGGCGAAACAGCTTTCCCCTCGGAACTTCAGTTCTGCTATTATATTCCGGGAACTGGTCGAATTCAAGCAGGCTGGAAGAGAAGACCCCTTTCCAATTGTCGCCGCTGACAAAATATAGCCTGTCAAAGTCTTCATATCCCTTGCCGCTTCGACCTTTGTCTGTGAAGTAGAATGAGCTGAAACTGCCATCGGCCCGGCTGACAACCGTTATAAATATATTCAGGAGCGCATACTCCACCTTTTCCCTTTCAAGTGCATCAAAGACGCTTTCAAAATCTTCAAGCTTAACCGGATTTTTTTCGGTGATGTAGCGAAGGAACGCTTCACTGTCCGTGATTTTCTCCAGTTTTTCCTCAGCCTCGTTGGGATAAAGGGTGTATTTGTTCACCCAGCCATTGTGGGAAAGGTAAATTTGTGCATCTTCTGTGCTGGATACAAATGGGTGGTTGTTAATGGCTCCATGGGGCTGGTCGAATGACGTTTTTCTGCTGTGCATCATCAGTATTCCGTTTTCAAGTTCAGGCATTGCCGACTGGTAGACAGGGTCAAGAAACTTGGCGTGATTGATCATTTTCCCTGTAAAATTGGCAAAGCCCCATCCATCTCCGTGGGTGTGGTGCTCATGATTATAATCTGGGTCGGGGAACGGGTCCTTCTGCGAGGCGAGCTGGAACGAACGGAATATGCCCGGGAGCCTGTTTTTGTAGTCTCCTTTAATCAAGAGCATCCTGCACATTTGAACTCAAAACGCCAATTGGGTTATAACACATTGCGTGAGAACGTTTATGCATACCTCCCCATAACAGTATTCATGAGGGGGATGCTCAAGTATCACCGGGTTAATATGCCACTTGTTGACCCTTTCACCACAAGTTTTGGAACGGAATCGACAAAAGAGGCTTACGTATTCGAGTTCACGCATGACAGTATCACGGCATTTTCAGAGTGCGTGACTTCACCAGGACCTTTCTACAGTTATGAAGATAATACGACTGCCTTCCATATAATAAGCACATATCTTGCAGAATTGGTCATTGATGCCCCCCAGCCCGAAGAGTTTCTAGAGCGCGCCAAGCATGTTAAGGGCCACAACATGGCCAAGGCTGCCTTGGAGATGATGCTCTGGGACTACCATTCCAAGAAGGCTGAAAAGCCTATTTCTGACTATATAGGAAAATCAAAGGGCTATGCCGATGTTGGCATATCGCTTGGGATTGACACCACAGAGAGGACCCTGGCGAAGATACAGGCGGCACTGGACAGGGGGTACAAGAGGATAAAGGTGAAGATCGCCAAGGGGAAGGAAATGGGGATCCTTGAGCCTATCAGGGATGCCTATCCCGACATTCCCCTCAGTGTCGATGCCAATACAGACTACAGGTTGAAGGATATAGAAATCCTGCGGAAACTGGACCGCTTCAATCTTGTATATATAGAGCAGCCGCTTGAACACGATGATATACTGGACCATGCCAAACTCAACAAAACACTGTCCACCCCGATTTGCCTTGATGAATCCATTACCTCGGCAGAGAAAGCTGAGCAAGCCCTGGAAGTGGATGCCTGTGAAATTATCAACATAAAGCCAGGCAGGGTGGGAGGATTCACCGAGTCTTTAAAAATCGCAAAAACTGCAAAGGAACATGGTGCCCGCACCTGGGTAGGCGGAATGCTGGAAACCGGAATCGGAAGGGCATACAACGTATCACTGGCAAGCCTGGAAATAGTAGATCTGCCGGGTGACACTTCACCAAATGACAAGTACTTCATAAATGACATAGTGAAAAACACGTTCACCATGGAGAGGGGAGTCATTATTCCCAACAAGGGGCCAGGCATTGGTGTTGAGATTGACAGGGATGTCCTTTCCAAAGTGACAGCGGAGTCAGGTAATTTCTAGATACCACATTTATCTTACTGAATCTTAATTTCACGCTCTGC
Source organism: Thermoplasmataceae archaeon (assembly GCA_046703705.1). Classification (GTDB taxonomy): domain Archaea; phylum Thermoplasmatota; class Thermoplasmata; order Thermoplasmatales; family Thermoplasmataceae. Next base: position 20,040 of record JBJKST010000021.1, on the reverse strand, counting down.
CAATGTAGTATCACTCCGGGTCACAATAAATTAATAATAGTAGATTGGGATCGCCAACTACGCCAAATATTCCGGCATTTATAGGGAAAATTTACGAATCTGAAAGGTTGATTCTCCTGATGGCAATAGTCATTGCCCTTGGTGTCAGAACTCTTGTGATCTCCAGCAGTCCTACGTTCCTGCTCGGCGGTGACACACCCGGGTATGTTGCATACGCAAGGGAGATATCCCAGAACGGATTCCTTATTCCCGGGCTGAATACAATTCATTTTCCCGGCAGCTTCTGGGTATACCCTCCCTTGCTGCCGTATTTCTGGGGCGTCATCATCCACTTCCTCGGTAACCAGCCGCTTACACCGTTCTACGTGATAGAGATAAGCGGGATGGCAATTGACTCACTGGTAGTGGTTCCTGTATACAAAACCGCAAAGACTCTTTTTGGCAAGCCCACCGGTGTGATTTCAGCTTTTCTTTTTGCTGTTTATCTTCCGGACCTGTTTGCGCTTACGTGGGGAGGTGTGCCCCAGCTATTTGCAACTTTCCTGTTCGCGTGGGTGATTTACTTCACAGTTCTTATTTCCAGGGAAGAAAACAGGTCATACCGGAACACGCTCATTCTGGCATTTCTTCTCATAGTGCTCACATTTACCCACGACTTGACCATATTCGTTATGCTTTTCTCGCTCCTGTCCATCTTAATAGTTTCACTTTTCCTCAAGAAGATCAGGGTCGGCGCAATCGAGCCAAACATGGCTCACCTCAACTCAATAATACGCAAGGTTCCCGTTGCCCTTTTGATCTCCATGCCGGCACTCCTGTTCTGGTATATACCAAGGTACTGGTGGATTATCGATGCCGGAGCTCCATACATAAACGCAAACCTCCCATCTGTTTTCACCCAGACCTCTAGCTCATCACAACTCATCTATCAGGGGCTTAACGGTTTTCTTTCCCCGCTCGGTTTCGCCATATTCCTGCTGCCACTTGCAGTCTGGAGCATGTACCTATGCTTCAAGCATATGCCGGAAAAAACAGGAGTCATTCTTATATTCGCTCTCCTGCCACTGTTTGTGAGCATTGCCGATTACCATGATCCCATCATTGTTGCGAGGATGGGGTATTACACGTTCCTCCCCTCTCTGATGATATCATCCTACGGCCTGGTGCATTTCTGGAAATTGTACTCCGGGAAGAATATTGCGGAAATAAAGCGCAGGATCTCCCCGATTAGAAGGCAGAAGGTGGCCGCGGCAGCAATCCTTGTTCCTTTTCTGATGGTTTCCACAATGGGAGTCTCCGCAAGCATGAACTCACACACTTTCTACAACTCGTACCTGGACAGCAGCCCGAACCAGGTAATAGATTACTCCACCCTCAACTGGATACACTCCAACGTCCCGAAAAATTCAACATTCGCATCGTTCGGAGAATTCGGATATTATATAATGGGATACGACGGCAATCCTACACTTGTGTACCAGAGCCTGAAATATCTCACCCAGCCGGCTGAATGGAACGAGAGCATTGCAGCCTACAGCTTAGTTTTTATACCTACCCATAACATAAGCCTGACAGAACACCTGATAGCAAAGTATCACGTTGATTATGTCACCACTTCAAGCAATACTACGGTTCCGGCCTTTTACAAGGCAGTATATAACGACAACAATACTACGATATATTATGTGGGATAGAGGACGTGATCAGGCAGCAATTTATCCGCAATGGAGCGCATGCCAAGATTTTTAAAAATTACACCAATGGTGTATAAACATTACTGAGGGGGCTCGTGAGGCAGTCATATGGAATCGGTCGGGAAAGGCAACAAGGGCAATTCAGGCGGTCATGGTTTTGAGTCCAGCCGTAGCGTGCTCTTCATCTTCTACGGAGCTTTCTTCCTGATTGCTTCCATAATAGCATGGGGAACTCTGGGCTATACCAATCTGGCCGCTATAATTCCCATTTGGATCCTGATAATCCTGAGCTTCATGTATCTTGTATACGCTCTTGCTATGGGCTCGAGGAACAGGATCATTGAAAAATTGCCGTTCGTCTCATTGGCATTATCCATCTGGATTTTCATGCTCATTTCTAAAATGATTTACCCGACTGCCATACACGATGAAATAGCCATAGATACGTATGCAGCTTACGTCTTTCTCCACCACGCGGACCCATACCTGGCCTCAAACATGGTCAACGTCTTCAATTACTTTCATTTCCCTTTGTCACACACCACTCCGCTTAATGAAGGTGGCTATGTCTATTACCTTGTATATCCCGCCCTGTCTGTATACGCTTTCATCCCTTCCGTCGTCCTTGGTATACCGGATTACTGGATACCCATTTTCTTCAACATCGCTGTCTTCTTCCTTCTGGTATACTACTACAGGAAGCAGGGCATGGCAGCAAGCATACCGCTTATTGCTGTCATAGTCTTTGTCGAGGCAGAACTCCTCATAGGGGCCATAACAGGTGAAACAGACATAATATGGGTGTTTTTCCTCGCCCTGTCCTATATATTCAGGAAGAAGCCCTGGTCAGCGGGGATCTTCTTTGGCCTGGCAATAGCCCAGAAGCAGATACCGGTTGTAATAGCCCCATTCCTTCTCTACCTGGTCTACAGGGAAAATGGAAAAAGCCTGCGTTCAGCATCCGCGGCTTCAGCTTTTGCAGCCCTTACATTCCTTGGAGCAAATCTCCCCTTCATAGCCATGGGACCTTCCGTCTGGCTTTCCAGCATGCTGATGTCCGTTTCACAGCCCATAATAGGAGTCGGGTTTGGCTTTGGCATCCTATCCTTCGTCGGTTTTGCCCAAATACCGTCTGCGATCTTCTCAGACCTTCTCATAACCTCCCTGGCATTCCTCTTCGTGTTCTACGTGAGATACTACGATTCAGTCAAGTACGCTTTCTTTGCCTTTCCAGTCGTTATCTTCCTGTTCAATTTCCGGAGCCTCGAGAATTACCTCATTTACTGGCCTTTTCTGACCTTGCTCGTGCTCCCGGACTTCCTCCATGAGCGTCGCGCTAAATATCCGGAAAATGGTGTAAATGATTTGCCACCCACATCCAAAGGCAGATTTTTTTCAGCGTCCAAGGGACTCCTGAAAAAATCGAACTTCACGATATTCCTCATGGTGGTTGTCATTCTGGGCGGCGGAATTTCAACCGGCTATGTCTACCACGAACACAGCACATACAAGAATCAGTTGAATATAACTGGAATTTACGGCTTTTCAGATCCCGTGATGGTCAACTCCGCAATCACTTCGATGAAAGTCAATATTTCATACAATCCTTTGGACCATTCGAAATCCACCATTCCAGTTTACTTCCGCATAATACCTAACGGTTCCATCAGTTCAAATATAAACGCCCTGCTGTGGAGCTCTCCGTCCCCATATGTAAAGCCAGGAAATAATACCCTGACGATTTTACCGGATTACGCCAACTCCATTCTTCCGGCCAACACCAGCTTCATCCTGGAAGCATACTACGGAAACCTAACTGCCTATTACCGGTCTGTGTCCCCTCAGATACAGCAAAGCATGATGCAGAATCCGTATCTGCTTTATCCTGAAAGCTCTGGCAACAACCCATTCCCAGGCTGGAGTATTTCTTATTCGGGAGGAAAAGGTTCAATCACCTATTCTACCGGGAAAGTGAATTTCAATTTCCATAACATGCTAAACGGGAATGACAGGTGGGAATCCATCGCTATTTCTACACCGATAGACTTCACTGCTCTGGCCGCAGGCAATTATTCCCTGTCCTATTCTCCGGGCAACACGACTGGAAGTGTAATGAATTCTACCGGAGGAATCGGTATCTTTGACGGTGTCAGGCTCTCATTCAACTCGGGCCAGGAAAACCTCTGGATAGGATATAATTCTTCGCTGCCACAGGACAGGTATTATTCATACAACAGGGTAAACATAACAATAATGTCGCCCCATGCCGAAGTCAGTTTCAGCAAAATAAAGTCATACCTCCAGGGGATGGGCTGGGGATTCGGGAACGCCATGCTGAGCTATGAGATGGCATCAAGCCAGAATGCCACAACTGCCTTCTCAGTGTCGGGAATTTCATTTGCCAGAAACAGCACTGCCATTTCGCCATACGTCACGTCGCTGCCGCTTGAATCGCCCAATTTTCCTGCAAACGTTTATTCTCTGCACCCCAATTCAAGTCCAGTGGCTGTCGGGAGACCACGTGAGGTGGTCAGCTGGTAGATCTTTCCGTTGAAATCCCAACGTACAATGAAGCAGAAAACATAGTCAGGCTGATTGATGAGCTGGAGAAACTTCCGCTCAGCCTCGAAATAATTGTTATTGATGACAGCAGTCCTGACGGCACTGCACAGATAGTTGAAAACCTTAGGGAAAAATACGGCAATCTCAAGCTTCTTGTCAGGCCCAAGAAGAAAGGCCTCGCATCCGCAATCCTGGACGGGATGGCCATCGCAGAATCCCAGAACATCGCGGTGATGGACGGCGACATGCAGCACCCTCCTGATCTTCTTCAACAGATGCTGGGCAAGATTAAGCAGGGCAACGACCTTGTTATTGCTTCAAGGTACACCGCAGGCGGAAATCCCGGGAAATTGACCCTCACGAGGAGAATAATATCAAAGAGTGCCACGCTTATGGCCCACGTTATGCTCAGGGAGACCAAGGTTGTCAAGGACCCTCTGTCCGGGTACTTCGTTTTCAGGAAGGATGTCGTGAACGGTGCAAACATAAACCCCGTGGGGTACAAGATACTGCTTGAGGTCCTGATAAAAGGGCACGCAAACAGCATGGAGGAAATACCATACACGTTCAGGCCGAGGTTCATGGGGAGCAGCAAGCTGTCAATCTGGGAAGACCTGAATTACATCCATCTTATTCTCAGGCTTGCGGAATACCGACCCCTGAAATTTGTCTTAGTCGGCATAAGCGGAGTGGCAATAAACTTGGGCATTCTTGGTCTTCTGCACACACTTGGCCTCAGCATCCCCATTGCCGGAGCGGTTTCAATCGAATCCTCAATACTTTCGAATTTTGCAGTCAATAACGCCTGGACCTTCAGGAACAAGAAGGAGGGTGGCCTGCTGTCAAGGGTGCTGAAATACAATATGGTTACACTGCTTGGAGCGGTCATAAACTATGCTGCACTTAATGCACTTGTCCTCATTTCTGTGCACTATCTGCTGGCAGACCTGGCCGGGATAGCGCTGGGCTTTCTGGCAAATTACCTGGGCAGTGAACTCTTTGTGTGGTCTCCTGTTGGGTCCCGGAAGAAGGAAAAAAACTGATTACTCCCTGCTGTCGCCAACGATCTCGATGTATTTCTCCTCAAGGTTGTCATAGTTTGTGACTTCGTCTATCTCCCAGCCCGAGTCCACCAGATATCTCACTATCTCATGGTTTTTGGCTCCCGGCGCTTTCTTGATGACAAGCCTGTCGCCTTCAGTCCTGTATTCCATTATGTATGGCGTATTGATAGCCCGGTCTCTCACCCGGTTCATTATCCTGGCTACGATGACATCGCTTCTGCCTATCTCCCTTGAGTCATAGGCAAGAATGCCGTTATTGATTATAGTTACACGGTCGCACACTTCCCTTGCCTCGTTTAGCAGATGGGTGCTCAATATTACGATGTGCTTTTCCTCTCCCGATATCTCTTTGATAATCTCCCTGATCTGCTTCATGCCGCTAGGGTCCAGGCCGGTAGTGGGCTCGTCCAGAACCAGAATCTGGGGGTCGGACACCAGGGCTGCTGCGAGGCCGAGCCTCTGCTTCATCCCTCTTGAGTAATTGCCAGTTCTCCTGTCAAGGTATGATTTCGTGGAGGTCATGGAAGCAACCCTGCTTATTTCGTTGTCGCAGTCGGCGCTGCTCATTCCCCTTATCCTGCATACAAACCTCAGTGTCTCATAGCCAGTGAGATACGGGTAGAATTCCGGAGATTCAATAAGCGATCCCACGTCCTTCAGCACGTTCTTCTGGTCACCTATGACATTCCTGCCGTTTATGAGCACTTTCCCGCTGGACGGGCGCATTATCCCTGTAGCGAGTTTAAGAAGGGTGGTCTTGCCTGCACCGTTGGGACCGAGTATCCCCATTACCATGGGCTCATCAATCTCAAGAGAAACATCTTTGAGTGCCTGTACTGGGCCAAAATTCTTCGAAAGGTTCCTGATGCTGATGGAAACCATCAGTGCACCTCCCTTCTTTCAAATATGAACAGGGAGGCAACAAGGCCGAAAACTGTGTAGAGAACCATGACAAGCAATGAGGTCATGATCTCGGGAGTGCTGGCTGGCGATATGGAACCCTGGGTGCTCAGTCCCCCGGTGGAAACGTTGACAAAGACTCTCTGCACAATGCTTGAAGCGTTGCTCAGGAGGAAAAAGGCATTGTAGTTATAGAGAAGCTGCATCATTATGTCAACCACGTTGAAAACAAGGAAATAGATCAGAAAAACCGTGATGTATGCGTACAGGTTCTTGCTGAATATGCTGCTTATGAGGAATGTCAGGGAGGTTATGGACAATATAAACAACACAAGCAGCCCGTAAGAATAAAAGAATCCGGGAGACGGCAGGGAATGGAACAGGACAAGAAGGACAGCAGTTTCAAACCCAATGTAAATTGAGGTTATCACCAGCGTTACCGTGAACGAGGCCAGGTATTTTCCGCTCAGCAGGGTATATCGACCTATGGGGAGTGAAAATATGTGGTATGCCGTTTTGTTCTCAATCTCGCTTGAAACAGCAGGGGAGCCGAAGAAAACTGATGCAAACACCGGGATGTCCAGCAGAACAAATGCCCAGAGGAACGAGAAGATGTTTTCCCTTTCTGAAATGGGCAGATTGTTGAACTGGGCTCCTCCGAGGAACGAAGGCAGATTGTTGGAATACCTGAATGAAAGGTAAGTCATGAGTGCCGAAATGAGCAGGATGAGGATCAGCATAACATAGAAGCTTCTGGACCTGTAGTAGTTCCTGAAATAGTGGCCGTAAACGGTCAGGAAACGCCCCCGCCCCGCCATTAGAGGCCCGCCTTCTTGAGATAGCCTGAGAGGGAGGCCTCCAACTGAGCAAGAGTATAATTGCCGGTTATGGCTATCATGATTCCGCCGGGCCTGACGCTGACACTTACGTTGTATGTGCCATTCTTAACAAAATACGAAGAGCCAAGCGATGTGGTGTTTGAAAGGCTAATGTAAATATTGCTGTGCCCGTCCGAAATGTTGCCCGTTACATAATTTATTTGGGAAATATTGCCCGGCCTGTAGTAGAAGGTGTAATTGCTGGATCCGTCAAGATATTTTGAGGAGGAGGAAACGAAAGTGCTTCCTGATTGCGTGGATGCAATAGAGGACTTTACGGCGCTGATGTTTCCGAGAACCATTCCCGCACCGCCAGCATCTGTAGCATAAAAGGTGTTGTTCGTACCTGCAAGGGCCGCCGAGGCCATTGAAATTAACGAGCTGTTAACGGAACGGAGCCCGAAACCGCTTATCAATGCTGAAAAGTTGTTTACAGCGTAAATGCTCTTTGTGAGATAAGAGGAATATTGCCCTATGCTGATGTGCTGGCCCGAGGGGCTTGAAGACGTGTTGGAGAGCAGCTGCAACTCACTTATCGTGAATGGAAGGATAAGCCCTATGGAACCATTATCTTCGAACAGGTAAAGAGACGAAGAATTCATATGGCCTTCTAAAACGAGCTGTGATTCGGATGGAATATAGGTAAATGGGTTGTTTGCAGAAGCAGAAGTCGATTGCTGAAGAATGAGGTAGTAACCCGCCGGAACTATTACTGCCGTAGAAACGGCTACTATGAGAATCTTCGACAGCAAAGGGTTCATAGGACTTTATCTAAAACAAATACTTAAAACGGACGAAAGCAAATTTGATCGTCATCAGGGCATTCTGGATGAAATGTCATTGTAGTCCCAATCTTCAGAAATAACGATGCCTGTTGACCTTGGTTCAGTGATGTAGCCTTCCTTGACCAGGCTGTCAACCACTTTTACGGCATATGCAGGTGCACCCGTTGCACCCGGAGAATTGTAATTGAGGACGTGGACTGAACTTTCTCCGTTTACCTGGACAGCTTCAGGCACAAAGCCGGTCGTGTCTATGAGGGAGGCTCTGACTCCTGCTATCCCTCTCTCCGTCAGAAACCTTTCTTCAAGGCCCGGAATGAAAGACTTCACCCTACCAGCCATTTCAGACTTGTAGAGTGAGCTTTTCCATTCTGAGGAAACAAGCGACAGAAACTCCCTGTTGAAAATTAGGCGCAATTTCGGTGAAACAGGAGTTCCCAGAAGCATTGAAATGATATTGTTCCCGTGTGAGGATAGGCCTTTGTACACTTCCGGACCTCCGACAAGTACGGCATTTGGGCCTATCTCTCTCATCCCCTCTGCCCTGTTGATGAAATGCGGATCGAGAAAGGGGTATTTTGTGTGCCTTGGTACAGAGTAAATATTTCTTTTTATTTTCGACCCGAACTCATCCGAAACCTTCCAGTATTCACCTCTGAAAAAAAGCACCGAATAGCTTTCAGCATAATCCATTGAATGGGCGATGGATAATGATGAGCCACCTGCCGCATTTATCAAGAGGTCCGCTTCAATGGTCAAATTGCTTCCATTCCGTGCCACCTCTATTCTGGAGCCTTCCCTGCCTTCGGAGACGGATTTGACTGTTGTTCCCGAGAGCAGGTGTGAGTTATGATTTCCCGACCTTTTGAAGAGCTCATCAGTCAACAGGCCGAAGTTTGTGGAAACGTCCGTCTTCGAGTAAATCGCACCGTTGCATTCAACTTCAGGCTCAATTTCCGACACTTCTTTCCCATCGAGAATGCTGAAGTCGGTTTCTGAAAGCCCGTTCTCATAGGACCACCTTTCATATTTCTCAAGCATATTAAGGTCAGCATCCGATCTGGCAACCTCAATTGTGCCGCATGGCAGCCATGGTACTCCACCCATCTTGGCCATAGACTGCCACAGTGTGTATGAAATGCCAGCAGATCTCGCCTGGACCTTCTTGTCACTCGGGTTCAGGTAAAATGGCCGGTGAATAACCCCGGTGTTTCTGGTGGAAGTGTGCAGGCCTACAGAAGCTTCTTTCTCCAGAAGAGCAACCTTCATCCCGAAATGGGTCGTCAACCAGAAATAAAGTGAAACGCCGAGGACTCCGGCACCGATTATGGCCACGTCATACTTCCTGGTGGCACCGGTTGTATCTGCAGCTGCCTGTTCCATGGCGTATCCCGGGCTACACATCATCTCGTTGGTTTAATATTTTATTGCATATATCTAATCAAGCTGATATGTAAAGCTTGGTCGGAGAAAACTCATAGTGCCCCAGAATCTCATTGGAGGTGAGCCTTCCGCCGGCAGTTTTCAACGTAAGGTCGTGAAGCCTCTTTGCAGCTTCATCGAGATCGAACTCAAAGTTCAGGACTCCGGATATGTCAAGATCTATATGCTCACTCATTGTCGCTGCAGTCTTTGGGTTCGCAGTAACTTTAATCACAGGCTCTATGGGGTTGCCGACAATGTTTCCCTGGCCGGTCGTGAAAATATGCACAACCGCCCCTGCCGCTGAGAATAGAGTTACACATTCAGCGGCCGCCGAGGAAGAATTCATGAAATTAAGCCCCTTGGCAACAGGCTCCTCCGCATACTCCAGAACACCGACGATCGGGAGCTGTCCCGCTTTTTGTATGTTCCCGAGCGCCTTTTCCTCTATTGTGCTGAGACCCCCCTTTATGTTCCCCTGTGTTGGCTGAGAGCCAAGAAGATCGGCACCCTGCCTCATGATTTCCTTCTGGTAGCTATTGAAAATGGAAAGAAACTTTTTCCTCAGTTCTCTGTCCGCAATCCTTTCTGCCAGTATATTTTCGGCACCTGTGATCTCAGAGGTCTCACCAAACAACAGTGTCGAGCCCTGCTCCGCAAAGCTTTCAAATGCACGGCCAACTGCTGGGTTGGAGACAAGGCCGGAGGTTGTGTCTGACTCTCCACATTTTGTGCTTATGACAAGCTCAGACACATCATGCTCCGTCCTTTGTATCTCTGAAGCATCCTGGACCATTCTCCTTGCCCACCTTGAGGCGATCTCCAAAGTAGCCAGGTCTCCCTTTTCCTCAATTCCGATGGCTTCAACATGCTTTCCTGTTTCTGCTATCCTGTCCGCTATTTTCTGCGTCCAGTTGTCCTCTATGCCGATAACGATTGCCGAAGAAACATTGGGATTCCTGCCCATACCGGCAAGTGTCTTGAACAGGAGTTCCAGATCCTCACCGAATTGCAGCCTTCCATAGGGGTGGGGGATTGCCCTCGTACCTGCCACTATTTTTTCTACATTCTGTGCCGCTGCGTTTGAAATATCATCGACGGGTATTACAAGCACATGGTTCCGTACGCCTATCCTGCCATTCTCTCTTTCATAACCAAGAAAAGTCCGGTTCAACCTACCACCTCCTAGACCTGATGTTGTGTGTATGCACATGGCTTCCGCGCTCTATTTCAGAAGTTGAAGTGCCTATCGTCTGGCCGTATTCCACTACCGGCTCGTTGGCACGAATGCTTGAAAGGGATATCTTGTGGCCGAGAGGTATGAGTTCCAGAGCTTTCACCTCAACCATTCCACCATTGTCCAGGTACTTTCCTTTCACAACTTCTCCCTCGCTGATATCGCGTGTTGCTACGCCAACGTGATCCGGCGAGTTATGCACAAGAAAACTTATCTGTTCCATAGAAAACATGAACTTAACTGTTATTTCTATTAAAACTTATTTTAATCTATCCTACTAAAAATTTTAAAAATCCATAAATTTAATAAGTTGAATAACTTTTTTAGATCACGTATCGTCACCTTTTTTCAAATCGAGGATAGGGGTATTATAACTTGCCCATACTACTCATTGTTATTGTATTACTCAACTTGGGGGTGATTGGAGTCGTGAGTATTGGCTTGGTTCACGCAAAATCCGCATTACTTTGATTGTCTGAACTGGCTGATCGCCATGCCATTCCATGAATTCTATATATTTCTAAAAGTGATATTTTAAATAATGAGTATGAAATAAACATACAATGGAAAACAAGAGTACACTCACTGAAGCAGCGTACAGACACATATTTGAAGGTATCGTTACAGGCAAGTACCGGGTGGGTCAAACACTTAGCATAGACAAACTTTCAGCTACTCTAAACATGAGCAAAACACCAATAAGGGAGGCCTTGGTGGAATTAGAAGGAGAAGGCCTTGTTTACAGAAGGAGCAGGTACTACAATGTTATGTACCTCTCAAAGGAGGACGTGATAGACCTCTATGAAACAAGGATAATACTGGAAGCCGAGGCAGCAAGATTATCTTCACTGAGGGCAACTGATCAGCAAATCGAGGACATGAGATCCACACTTAAGGTTATAGCAGACCTCACAAACCAGGAGAACCCGGACCCATTGCTTCTTACTGAGATGAACGGCAAATTCCACTGGCTTATTGCATCATCATCGGGAAACAAAACACTTGCAAAATATTGCACTGATATAAGGCTGCGGCTCAAGGCTGTCAGAACCAGCCTGTTCACCAGCATGGACAGGAGGGAGGATGAGCTCAGGGAACATGAGCACATTTTCAAGGCAATTGAGAAAAGGGACGCGGACGAGGCCCTGAAAAGAATGCTTCAGCACGAAAGAAATGTAATGAAATTCGTAGACAGGGTAGTGCTGCCAGAGCTCTTCTAAAAACCTGGCGCTCTATACCACGATCGCCAGCTTCGTGCCAGTCTCGCAACACCGTACTATCGATAAGGTTTAATTCTAATTTCAGCTAGGTACAGATAACAATGGACGCCATGGAGTACCTGACCGGCCGCAAGATCAAGATGCACGAAGTCTACACTTCCGAGATTTCACTCTCCTTTTGTGCCGCGGCTGGATCCTGGGGAGATGAACTTCCAGAATCCCTTTTGAGCATCAATCGGATAGCCGCCGAGATTGGCTTCCCGTATGAAATTATCCTGGTGTCACAGCCCGGGGACAGTGTATTCAGGGACAATTTAAGGGCAACCGCAGACAGGCTTGACAATTTCTACGTGCTTAAACAGCAGTCCGGGACTCGCGGAGAGGCATTCAGGCTGGGATTTGAGGCAAGCACAAACAAGTTTTTCATCCCTTTCGATGCAGAACTTGTGTACGACATACGTTATGCCGATCTCATACACTCTTTTCTCATGAAAAGGGAAAAGAAGCTTTTTCTCACCGAACTGCCAGTCATACACCGTGATCTGATCACCGACGTCGGAGGGTACAGGGACCTAGCCCATAGCCATGATATAGACCTCTACAGCAGGATAGCGATGATGTATGGGGTCGTGGCGTATCCCGCCATGTTCAACAAAGTGCCGCTGGTATCTCCGCCGCCCAGCACTGACAGGCTTATTAAATCCAGGAATGGGGAAGCAACTCTTAGGCAGATCAGGGACCACATCATTGCCTGCAATTATAACGTCGATGACCTGTTAGCCCTCTACGCCGGAGAAGAGAATAGGGCAAATTTTAGCAGGAAGATACTCCTTTCCCTCCTGTTCTATGCATCCAAGGCATCCAGGATAAAGCCTTACAGGTTTGACAGGAACAACTTCCTGATACTCATGGAGAACATATTCGAGTCCCTTGTCCTCAAGGATTTTGCCAGGTACGGGATGGAGGAAACAAAGGCGAATATGATTCTTACCAGGGAAGAGATCAATTATCTCAAAAACAGGAGCAGGCTTTACAGGGATGTTATTTACTCCATCAACCAGTATGTTGTTGAACTGTAAAAAAATCAAAGAAACTTCAAGCCCCGTAGAAAAATACTATTAATTCGGTCCTTATTCCCGTGTGTGCATTTAGTTCAAAAGATTATTTTAGTGTACATTTTGTTATTGTTATTAGTCCCGGTTGGGCATTATTCTTCAATTGCTATTGCAAGGAAGAACAATGCTGCATTTCACGCACTGCCATTCAACAACAATTCACAGGTTATTTCCGGTGAGACAATTATAGGGAACAATCTCAGCAGGTCTTCATACACCGTATCCGGAAACCTTTCGATCACCGAGAATTCCACGCTGAAGATTGTCAACACAGTGGTTATATTCTCATTCTCATCATTCAGGAAAAGCCAGTTGACAGACTCAGGCAAGTTATACCTTTACAACTCAGAAATCACAATGAATGGCGGACCGGGAGGAGAAAACAGCCTCAACATGACTGTGAACGGTACAGCAGGCAATATGGCTTTACTTGTGATGTCCAATTCTACCATTTCCCTAAACGGAAGCCTTAATGTTTTCAATGGCAATTTTGAGGCAAGCAATTCTACCCTTGGCGGTATGCCACACGGTTCGGGATTCCTCGGCACAGATTTCTTCAACAGCACGGTGATGGTTTACAATACCACGGTCTCCGGTGAAAGGCAGCAGGGAAATGTATCGGAGTACACGGCAGGAATGGATTACAACTCTGATCCATTATACAGCAATATCGGCTATGTTCCCCTCAAGGGCCAGGTATCCAGGTACTCGCTCACCAAGGTAAACAGTATTCTTGTAAGTTTAAGTTATGGCGGGTACACATACGGCAATGCTTCATATGTTCTTTTCAACGTGTCCGGAAAAACTCTGTTAAAGTATGTCCTCTCAAGTACAGGCTATCCATTCAATGAAACTACGGTGAACCTTTCCATCCCGATTTCCGGAGTGCTCCCTTCAGTTTGCGCACTAGCTGAAAAAGGAGAATTCACGGCTTTCTTCAACATGGTCCCGTACAAGACAAACACGACTCTCTTCAATGTTAGTGTTTCATTCAATTCCAACGACACTGTCTCGTATTACGGAAAAAAATTCTTTGGCCCTGTACTCTACAATTCGACTTTCTATTCAGTGAGAAGCAAGTTGCAGCTGGGATATGCCTCTGACTATACGTCATTCGGGGAGTACAATCCGCAGAAGAATGCTTATTTCCTGTACGACGGGTCTGAGATGTATTCCGTGGGGTCTTATGCAGAGTATGGGGCACCTGTGGGAGATTCTTCCCCCTTCGAGATTGTCAATTCATCGCTTTATGTTTACTCTTTTCAGAGGGTATGGGACATGGCCTCTGAAGGCAGGCTAAACGGTTTTGTCAACAACATCACTGCAAATAACCTGAACTATTCATTGAATGAATTCTCCAACAGCCAGAACACTAAGATGGGCAAGATCCTTGAGGATTATGGCATAGCTTATTCATCCACATCGGTCAACGGAGCCGCAAACCTTCCCCTGCTGAGGTCTTTCACAAACTCCACTTCATCCTTTTATTGCGGCAATTATAAGGACATTGTAGGGGGAGGCGAATATTATTTCTCGGAAAATTACAGCAATGTTTACCTGAACAAGTCACTGCCAGTGACTTTCAACCTGACTGTTCCCGAACTGAATGCCAGCCTCTCACATTCACAGGCTATATTCGGGAAACCGTTTTACCTGAACATCTCAGTATCATCGATGTACGGGCCTTCCAATAATCTTACTGTGAATGCATTGGCATCAAACAGTTCTTCACACACTGTTCTGAGATCCACTCATGCCAGCATCTCTACAAATCGGACACTGATCATTAACTGGTCATTTGCCCCACTCAAGAGCCTGAATCCCGGCAAATACCAATTGACGGTGACTTTCTCGGGCATCAATTACACCTACAATGACAATAACACATTGTTCTATGGCAGCCTAAATGTATTTTCCAGTATTGATCTTGGCATAAGCTACAACTATTCATGGCTCTCTCCAGGAAAGGGCATTCTTCTCAATGCTACTGTCTCAAACGTCGGAGATCAGTATGCAAACAACACTGCACTTTTGATTTACTTCTATGCGGCAGGGTTTTTCATCGGGGAGTATTCCTCCAGTGCCAATCTGGGCCCAGAGTCCTCTGTTCTCTTTCCAGTCAAGTTCAACAGCAGTGCTGAACCGACTAACGCAACAATTGTAGTCGTGCCGCCCCAAGGGCTGGACCCCTACAATACATCGGGCCAGAAGCTTCAGGTAAAATTCAGCCAGGAACCGGTTCCCGGGACCGAGTATTACTACCTAAATATAACTCGGCTCGGAATTCCTACAGGAACTCTTTGGGGAGTAGTTGTCAACAATACCATAATCCAGTCAATTGCGGGAAGCATAATGGTCAAAGTTGCGAAGGGAAACTGCACTTTCCGGGCCCAAAATATTACCGGCTACCACCCTGCCAATGCATCCTTTGCAGTCAGAATTTCCGGCAACGCCTCTGTCAGTGTGCAATACCTTCAGAACAACTATTCCATCGAATTTCTGGCCCGGGGTGCACTTCCGTCATACGGATGGGCGATAACTATTGGAAACAGCACTTTTGTCCCGCCAGGAAACACATTCGTTTATGCGGTCCACAATGGTGCTTATAATTACAATGTGACAGAGGTCCCGGGATACTCGATTTCTAAGGGAAACGGCACGGTAGTAGTGGACAATGGAAACAGGACCGTGGTGATAACTTTCACTGCATACCACCCTAAGGGAAATGGCGGAGCCCTGTTAGAAAAAATCATGAACTTTTCACCCTTGATCGCAGCATCCGGAGCGCTGGCGGGTGCCTATGCATACATCAGCCTCAGGAGGTCCGCCTATATCTGCCTGAAATGCGGAGCAACACTCGAATCATGGTTTGCGAAATGCTCTTGCCAGGCAGAGGGAGGAAGAAATAACCGGAAATGAAAAGATAAATAGAAACGCACCAATAATGGGGTGTGGGTTTACTTCACAGAGCTCTATTCATAGACAGGGATGGAACCATAAACAGGGACTGCCCTTACTGCAGCAATCCCAATGATCTGGTTCTTTATGAAGACACTGTGCGCCTGATGAAGCAGTACAAGAAAAACGGATACCTTATTATTGTAATAACGAACCAGTCCGGGATCGCAAGGGGTTATTTTACACAAGAACAGCTTAACAGCTTCAACCAGAAGATGATAGATGAACTGTCCAAAAGAGGAGTGGAAATTGACGGCATATATTACTGCCCCCATCTCCCCGATGAAAACTGCAATTGCCGGAAACCGAAAACAGGGCTGGTTGAGGAAGCTGTCAAGGACCATGATATCCTGCTGTCCCAGTCAATAATGGTAGGCGACCGCGATGACATCGACGGTGAAATGGCCAGGAAACTGGGGATTCATTTCAGGCAGGTGAAATATTCATGAGAATAAGTTCCGGCAATAATTTTTATTAGCCAATTACATTGTGTCACGGGAATGCAGGGAGAAACCCAGTCTATTGACGTATCGGAATTTGACGGCTTTCCGAACTGGAGTTTCGTCAAGAGAAACATAGTGCGCGGTTTCAAGTTTACAGTAGCGGGAGGTGCAGGATTTTTCATCGCGGAGGCTCTGCTTTTCATTGGCCTTTTCCTGGTCGGAGAAACATACCTCCTTGAAATAAACATATTTGCAGCAATCCTGAGCATTGCCGGCGGTTTCTTCATAAACGAATTCTGGACTTCAAAGAATGAGGGGAACCATGGCGGTAACATAACCGGCCTTCTCTTCAGGCTCCTAAAATTCGAAATGGTGTACGGTGTCGGAAACATAATCTCAATTGCGGTGCAGTTGTTCCTCTTCTACCACTTTGCGGTATATCCCCTTCTCGGAAACATCGCCGGTGCTGTAGTGGCTCTTCCTGTCAATTACTTTGTGAGCATGGTTGTGGTGTGGAGGATTAAGCTTTGACACCCAATCATGTTAAACCTTCTCTGAGTTAAGCTCCTCGAGGATGACATCACTGAGTATGTCCCCGTAACTGTCGGAGTCGTTTTTCACGTCTTCTATGAATTTCTCTACGTCTTCCCTGTATTCCATAAATTTCTGGAATTTTCTCCTCTCAAACTCAAAATGCTGGGCGTGATAGGTTGGTGCGTCGACATGCATCCCCACTTCTCCGGTGTTGACTGCAGGCCTGAGGTATACGTAAAGGATAATTGTCTCTATATTTTCCTCCCTGACATTCCTCTGGACAGAGAGCATCTTCCTGTAGAGGGTAATCTGCCTTCTGTAGTTTGTGTCAACCGATTCATTGTTCTTGCGGTATCTCAGGTCGGACTCAATTCTCCTGGAAGTCTTGAAATCAACAATAATGTAGTGCGCCTCTCCGTTTTCTTCATAGCTGTAGATTGCGTCTATGAATCCCTTCATTTTGAAGGCCGTGCCCGGGACGCCGAATATTGACCCGGTATCGCTGTTCATTGCGGCCTCGGCCTCGACCCTGACTCCTTTGTGCTGGCTCAGGACAGAATTATGGAATGTAAGGAAATTGTCGAAGGCCCTCTTTTCCTCAGGTGTCGGATCTTCCGGAAGGTCTTTTCCTCCAGACTTTATGTAATTCTCAATAAGGCTGTGCACCTTTGTTCCCATGGTCATGGATTCGCTGCGGAAAGGAACCTTCAGTATGTACTGCTTCAGGAAATCCACGGGGCTGTCGATTTTACCCAGCAGTGAGTGGCTTATATTCCCCGGGGAAGTGAAATAATTTCCTATTGCTTCCCTGAGCCATCCCGTCTTCCCTTCCATTGCGGCTTTCGCTTCATCATACCTTCCATCCACAAAGAGGGAATAGGCCATTATGTGCCTTGACTTGAACGGGTCCTCGATCTTCTGCTCCGAGAGATCAAGGTCCTCCACTTCAGGTGTGCCCACTTCAAACCTCTGGGCTGATTTGGGGTCAAGGACCAGGAAGAGCCTTTTCTTGGCACGGGTCACTGCTACAAAGTCAACCCTAAGGTTTTCAAGGGCCAGCTCACCCTCATCACTGGTGATTCCTCTGGATGTGAGAATTGCCTTAACCACAGAATCCAGGGTTGAAAGCCGCCTGTTTGGGGTTTGCACGGGCCAGTATACTACATTGTCGAATTCAAGCCCCTTGGCCTTGTGAACAGTGGTAACAACGAGATTGGACTTGCCGGTAAGCTCCACCTGGCCTTCGTTTGCAAGCCTCAGGAAGTCCATGTATGATTCAAGTGTGCCATTTATCTGGCCGAAATACTCTGTGGTTGATTCGTACATCCCCTTTGCTGTATTGTAATACTTCTTCCCCATTGCAACGGATTTCGGTATGATGATCTCCTGGAACAGGTCCTCTATTCCCTGGTGATCTTTTCCATACCTGTTCAGTTTCTTCACAAAATCCGTCAGGTCTATTATGCTGATGGCCTCGGAATAATCCTTGTACTGGATTATCTTGCATATCTCAAAGGCTTCCTTGAGGGTAAAACCAGAGAACGGTGAGAAAATGCACTCCCTAAGGGTATCTGTAGACTTTTCTATGAATCCTCGCAGGAATGTTACGATATCCCTGCGGGCTGTAAATGAAAACCTTGATGACGAAGTGCTTTCATAGTCAATCCCATTGATGTCCAGCATGTGGGTGACCCTGTCCGCCTGGGCGTTATTCCTTACTATTATTGCGGTTTTTTCTTTTTCAAATTCCGGTGTCCTGTCCTTGAGGTACCTGAGGGAGTCGAGTATTGCAGATTCCGGCTTCCTCGTAATGATCCTGCTAATTTCACCTTCTCCGCCTATGGCTGACTCATATTCGGGAAGCTCTCCGTAGTTCTGGGGGTCGGGGACATTCTTCAGGAAAAACTCCTTTGCATAAAGCACAAGGTACATTCCGGACCTGAAATTCTTTACGAGGTTGAGCGGGTTGAGGCTCTTCTCGCTGCTGAACCTCCTGAAATTCTGGATGTTTCCGCCCTGGAACCCGAATATTGCCTGTTTCACATCTCCCACCAGGAAGAATTTCTCACCGGACTTCTCGATTATTCTGGCCTCCATGTCGTTTATGTCCTGGAGCTCATCAACAAAAACGTAGCGGTATTTTCTGGGCTGCGCCATTCTCAGGTATTCTATTAGCATATCCTCATAATCTATGGTTCCTGCGGATTTGGCCCTCTCATAGTCCCTGTATGCCTCCTGGAAGAACTTGAGAAGGTGTTCGGCTTCGTTGAGTTCCTCCTCATACTTGTCCCAGTTCCTGGAGTAGTTGGCGCCGATAATTTCCTCCAGGTGCTTCATGACAGTGAGGGGGTTAATATCACCTGGTGAGACGCCAAAACTTTTCAGGTACCTGATGGCATTCACGAACTTTCCAACTGTAGGTATTGATCCAAACTCATCGTTGAGTATTGTTTCCTTTGGATAATTCAGCATCTTGTTGTCAACTATGCTCTGGAGGACCGCATATCTGGCAAGGTTGTCACTTATCACCCTCATTTCCCTGTTTCCTGTGTTGAGAACAGAAAAGGCGAAACTGTGGAATGTATGCACTTCAGGGAGGGCAGATGAAATATTGTATTCCCTCAGCTTCTGGAATATCCTCCTCTCCATCTCGTCTGCTGCCCTCTCGGTGAATGTTATGCAGAGCATATCCTCAGGGCTGACGCCCTGTTTTATGTAATCACAAATTGCCTCTGAGAGCTGGTGAGTTTTCCCTGAACCGGGGTTGGCCACCAGCATGTAGTTGGAAGAAGGATTGTATTCCATGCTGATTCAGCCATGCCTAATACGTATTAAGAGATTATCGGAAGAGATACCAATAAAAAAAATGAGGCGTCAGAGTGCCTTTAGAATCTCCTCGGTTTTCCTTACTCTCCCCATCCTTTTCAGAACATAATTTATGGCATTGTAGTGAGATTCTTCGGACAGGTCAGTCATTGCATCCTCGGGGAAAATCTGGTTAAAGCCGTATTCGTATGCGAACCTTGCTGTACTCTCCACTCCATATGTGGTAGCAATTCCGCCGAGCACTATTGTGTCGATGCCTCTCCGTCTGAGCTGCAGTTCAAGATCAGTTCCGTAGAAAGCACCCCACTGCCTCTTGGTAACCACGATATCACCTTCCTTTGGACCGATTTCAGGAATAATGTCCGCCCAGTCGGCTGGCATTTCTCCCCTTCCGCCCATCTGGCT
>JBJKST010000020.1:0-13830 GCA_046703705.1 Thermoplasmataceae archaeon | reverse complement strand
AGTGGACGCACATCGATTATTACAATGAATTCATGACACTTTTCAAGAGGGAGATTTCTCCGGACGAGCGATATGACAAGGTACTGGAGAAATGCACAGGCAAAAGCTTCGCGGAGATAAGGGATGCCCTCTCTATCTCGGAAAATGAACTCAAGGACCGGCTTGTAAACCTGGAATCCGCCTACATGGTCAGGAAGAAAATGAGAGGCGAAACCACTGTATACTACGGCAATGACATCCCGTACATTCCTGGGGACCAGAAAGAGGCTGCAAAGCACATACTCGAAGGAATCATAGGATCATTCGGCCCCCTTACGATGGATGAACTTCTGATAAAGCTTCCAATTGACCAGGAGCTCATGGAAATCTCCCTGCAGGAGCTTACTTCTGAAAACGTTCTTGTCCTCGATTATGTCACGCCGGTATTCGTCAAGCAGTACATGCTGAAGAAAGATCTTGAAGACCTGACAGGCGGACCCCAGGAAGACCTCACCATGGACAGGATTCGAAACATGTCCACCATTGTCGATAATGTTGAAACTTATTTCCAAAGGTATGGTTTCGCCATCAACGACTGGGACATGAGGGTACGGGTCAGGGATTTCTCCGGCGAGACATTGAATCGCCTTGTGGAAGAGAGGAAAATCGTATACGGGAAGATCATCAAGCATAAGCTGTCATATGCTTCAATTGAGCTTGCCGATGCACTCAACAGGCTGAGGTACGATGAGCCGTCGGAGGAGGCAATCAAGGTGATGGACCTGGTATCAGACGGTTTCAGGGATGAGAAATCCATAGTCGACAGATCGGGCTACCCGCAGAAAGTTGTCAGGCAGATCCTGAAGGATCTGGAATACAGGCTCAGCATTTCCAGGGACAACCAAGGCCTCTTCAACCCTCTGTTCGGCATTGAAAGGCGCGGGAATGAGATCGAGGCAATAGACTACCTTGTGGACATATACGGTCCGGTCACAGCGGAGGAACTCTCAAGGACATTCTGGATATATGCCTCGGAACACCTTGAAAAGACAGCCATGAAGCCTGTATACTTCAAGAACGGCCTTTATTACGGGAAAAAGCCGGCGGGTGAAGGGACAGATTCCATAATCGTGAGGCTGCAGGACCCGATAGCCATCTATCTGGGAAGGGTATACGAAAGGGAGGTTGATTTCAACGCCAGGCTTATTTCAAGAGGCAGTGACGACGCCACATTCAGCATGGAGCAGAACAATTCAATATTGTGGGTGGAAAACGTTGTCCTTTACTCGGACAAATCAGGCAGTGACCTTCTCGGGACCCTCAAGGAAATCAAGGAAAGGATGGGCCTCACATCGGTAGTTGTATCTCCCCCGTCGGAGGAATTCATTTCCGACGCCACTTCTATGGGTTACAGGGCAGAAGCCGGATTTGTCTCCATAGGCGATGCGGAGATCACAGATATTGGGGAGGAAGACCTGTTTTCCTACTCATATTCCAAGATGGCCAGAAAAAAAAGGGATGGGGAATCTATCTATAACATGCTGAGGGAAGAGCCTCTGGGTGTGAGGACTGACATAGAGGCCAATTATCTCGGCATCAGAAATGTCCAGCTCAACAATTATTTCCAGTCAAGGCTGATTTACACATTCAACGGCCCATTTTCTGCACAGGCCTATGCTCCGCTAGAGGTGATCTCACTTTACCGCGCTCTAAAGAATCTTGAACTTACCCAGGAGGACCAGAGGGTCCTCAGGGCAGTTATAGAGGGAGGCGGGGCTACAGAGAATGAAATACTGTCCCGCCTCAAGAAGAGCATTTTCGGGACAAAGGATGTTATCAAGAAGCTTCATGCCAACAACCTCGTTGCAAAGGACTTCAGCAGGAAACTGGTGTTTGTCCCGGAAAAATACTCCCACGAAGAAGCGGTTTCAACCATCATAAGGTCACTTATCTCCACCTTCGGCTTTTTTGATGAAGAAAGGTACACGAGGATCACAGGATGCCCTATAGACGACGATTTCAGGAAGATTCGAAACCAACTCCTGAAGGAAGGGGCAATAAAAGGTATCATCAGCCTTGAGAGGAAGACCGTATATGTGGAAAAGGGATTTGAAAAGCCAGTAAAAAAAGCATCCGGAAGCAGGGTTGCTTCCCCAAAGGACTTGCTGACGCTTTATTTCCAGGACTATATCAGAAGCAGGTTCGGCACACTTAACATGTATTTCTACATCAAGGGCGGTGAAATTGTGACAGCTCTCCAGACAAGGAAGAACCAGTACACACTGAGGGTCGTAAAGGTCTTTGGCGAAAACAAGTACAGGGAAAGCGCCAAGAAGGAACTCAATGAGTTTGGCTATGCGGTTGTTTTTCCATGATTGAGATTCCCATGAGGGAAAATTAACATATAGAATGATATTTAGCAATTTGATGTATGACCTCGCACTGCTCATATCTGGACTTTCAGTAGTCCTTTCCGTCTTCCTGCTGGGAGTGATAAGGAGAGTTTCCCGCAGAAGAAAGGCAAAGATACTTTCCTACATAGGCGGCGTGTTTGTTGTTATCCTCCTGTCAAACGTGATCTTCATCCTGCAGGTATTTACCTTGATCCCATTCACTGGTTTTGAGGTAACTATCCTTCTCGGTGTGGAACTTTTGATACTGATTCTGTTCTACGCAGCAATTATGAGGGGACTAAGCTAATTGAACGAACAACCTACAACACGAGACTCAATCTTCAGCCTGATCGAGGAAAATCCCGGGATCCATTTCCGGGAAATACAGAGAAGGTCAGGTCTCGCCGTTGGGCAGGTTGAATACCATCTTTACCAGCTCGAGAAGAGCGACAAGATAGTCTCAAGGGAGGACGGAAAAGTCAAGAGGTACTTCTGCATATCGACAGACAGCTTTTCAGAAAGGCAGCTGATTTTCTACCTGAGGAGCAACAACAGCAGAGAGATTCTGCAGAAACTGGCTCATAACGATACCGTCCCGCTGTCATCGCTTCTTAGGGTTAGAAAGTCCAAACTTGAGAAGAGAAAACAGGTCCTCAACCAGATGGCATCTGACAGGATCATAGAAATTATTGACGATAACGGAAAGAGTTATGTCAGGATAAAGGACCTGACCAGGCTCCTGGATACGGCTAGGAAATACCGCGCAAGCTTCATAGATACGCTTTCAGACAATTTTATGTCCCTTATCGACGGGGAAGAGTGATCAGAACCTTCTCTTCCGGTAAATGGAATAGGATATTCCAAGCAGCCCAACGCCTGTCGCAAGCCCTGTGCTCAGATATTCTGCGTGTATCACAATGTAATTTACAAGCTTGCCAAAGTCTTTCTGTATCACTGGGTTTTTGAACAGTGGCGTCCCGGGGACACCGAAGAACGGGTCCTGGTATATGCTGCTAAGTGTGTTGTTGAACGGGAACTTGAAAGCGATGTATATTCCGCCGTCCTTGAGGCCCGCTATTGAACTCAGATTCTCGTTTACCCCATTAAGCTGGAAGGTGTTGTTCCACCAGTAAAAAGCGCTAATCCTTGTTTTGGCGGACGGCAGGATCTGCATGCCTTCGTGCCCCCCATGCATCCTGTCCTTCATGTCATGGGTAACATTGCCAAGAAAATACTTCACTGCGCTGTTGGACTCATTTGAGGATTTTATCAGCTGGTACAGGTACAGGGAACCGGGCCCTTGAACGGGCGTTTGCATGATTATTGAGATGGTAATTTCCATTACCGAATAGTCTGGGAAGGAATAATTTGAAGTGCCTGATGACAGGTTTTCAATGCTGAGGTTTGAGAGCGAGTAAGTAAGGGCGTTGAGTGATATCTTCACATTAGCGTTTAAGCTTGATACTGGACTGCCCTGCTGGTCAAAGGGAGCCACATCATTATTCACTCCCCCTCCGGGCATATTTTTTGTAAGCTGCACATTTGACTGGTAAAAGTAAGAGGTGTTGTTGACTTTCTTAAAAGTCCAGTGATTCTCATTAAAATTGGTGTTATATACTCCGGTTTGGGTAGCCAGAACTATTCCGGCATATGTCAGGTTGTAGAAGGTTCCGTTTGTGACGTTCAGGGTAATGCTTGGGGAGGGGAGAACCTGTACCTCGGACTCCTGTGTATCCGCCATTGCCGTTCCGGTGGAAAAAGCAAGGATCAGGAAAGCAACCGCGAGAATCACTGCTACTGGTTTCACACCTTTTTAATTGCAAACTAAATAAAGATTTATTGGTACATAGATCACTTCAGAGTGATTCCAGCCTCTGTCTCAGGAACAGGGAGTTTATGACTACTGATGTCGAACTGAAACCCATTGCAAATGAGGCAAAAATAGGCATCACGGAAAATATCCCGATTCCCAGGAAGGGCACGAGAATCCCTGCTCCTACCGGTATGAGGAGGGAGTTGTAGCCGACTGCCCATCCGAGGTTCTGTTTCACCTTGGTCAGCGTCCTCTCGCCTATTTCTTTTGAGCGAATGATGTTCATGAGGTCATTGTTGAGAAGAACTATGTCACCGCTCTCTTTTGCTATGTCCGTACCGGAACCCATTGCAACTCCAACATCGGCCACTTCCATGGCTATGCTGTCATTTATTCCGTCACCAACAAAGAGGACATAATCATCTTCCATCTGGTATTTCTTCACTATTTCTGACTTTTCTTCCGGGGATGCCTCTGAATGAACTTCTTCTATTCCAACTTCTTGAGCTATCCTGTTTGCCTCGCTCTCGGAGTCACCTGTCACCATAGTTGTCTTGATTCCAAGTTTCTTTAGCTCATTCACAACAGATGGCGCTTTTTCCCTTATCCTGTACGCTATCTCAAACGATCCGCAATCTTCCCCGTCTATTGACACGGTCACCGATGAAGCAATACTCTCTGAATTCCTCCTGATTTCTACAGATTTTCCCGCCACATTCCCGGTAATGCCTCGGCCCGGGGTTTCACGAACATTGCTGGCTTCATAGAGTACTATCCCCTCATCCATGGCAAAGTTCACAACCGCTTTCGCTATGGGATGGTTGGAATACTTCTCCAGTGAGGCTGACAGGAGGATTATTTCGCCCCTTGTGTGGCTCCCCTTCGCCTCTATTGACCTTATTGATGGCTCTGACTCCGTAATTGTTCCGGTCTTGTCGAATATTACCCTGTTTACCTTTGCAAACCGGTCAAAGGCACCAGGATTCCTGATTATGATCCCCTTTGAGGATGAGGCTGTGGATGAAACCAGGAATGTAATCGGCCCAGCAAGGCCTATGGCACAGGGGCAGGCGATGACTACCACTGAGACAAATGATAGTACTGCAATCTCCAGAGCCTGCCTGTTTGATATCCCTCCAAGGAAGAAGAACCAGAAAAGAGATGTTATTACTGCTATGGTCAGCACAACCGGAACAAATACACTGGAGAAGACATCGGCAATTCTCTGTACTTTCGACCTGCCAAACGTAGCTCTTTCAAGAAGATCATGAATAAGCCTTACGGTGCTGTTTTTTCCGATTTTTGTGATCTTCACGGTTATTGAGCCGTTTAGGTTTGTGGTTCCGGATATGACCTCAGAACCTTTGGACTTTAAAACAGGCCGCTGTTCTCCGGTGATCATTGATTCGTCCACTTCGCTGCTTCCGTCGACTACTGTTCCATCTGCAGCAATGACTTCTCCTGCCTTCACAATAATGGAATCCCCAACTTCAAGCCGGTCAGTGCTCTTCTCTGAAATTGAACCGTCTTTCTCAAGGAAGTGGCTTGTGTCGGGAATCATCTCCATAAGTTTTCTTGCGGCTCCCCCTGCCCTTACCTTTGTCAGGTTTTCAATGTAGTTGCCAGTAAGGATCATCGTTATGATAAACGACGAAGCATCGAAGAATGTAGGCGAATTCTCAATTATTCCAGGGAAGATGGTGATTGAAAGCGAGAATACAAAAGCAATCAGTGTACCCAGGGTTACAAGCAGATCCATGTTGCTTGTCCTGGTTTTTAATGAATGGTATGCTCCCGTGTAGAACCCAAGGCCCGAATAGAACTGTACAGGCAGGGCGAGTCCCAGCAGAAGGTAATTCTTGTATGGCCAGTGGAGAAGGAATGTAAGTATGAGAATGGGAATAGAAAGTGACCAACCAACCAGCAGCCGTGATCTCAGTCTTCGGGACTCCTCTTCTGGAGAGGCAAATCTTTCAAGGCAGGTCTTGGAGCAAAAGTAGTACTTCTCCCCGTCCCGCTCTATGAACAGATCCGAAGTCTCGGGAACGAACATTCCGCATACCGGATCGGTTGGCATAGGCTATTCTCACCGCGTATACTTTATGGGGTTCTTTTCAAACTCTTCCCTGCAACCTTCACTGCAGAAATAGTATGTCTTTCCCCTGAAGGTACTGGTTATGTCGCTCTCCTCGCTTACATTCATTCCGCATATCACATCTCGTTCCATAGTCAATTATCCTTCCCAAATATTTATTTCATTCTAGTGCAGAGTGCAACAAGACAAATTGAGGAATAAAGCACACTGCAACAGTGGACGCGTGAAACGGCATCCCACATTCAACAGCTAAAAGCTGATGGCATCGAAGGCATATATCTTGCTGCCCGAGTCTTTCCAGCAGTTTCTTCCAAGTCCGGCCTTCAGGCAGGTCGCTTCCAGGAATTCAGTTGCGTCGAATCCCCATTCCAGTGCAACTTGCGGCAGCAGAAGTCCCCTTCCGAAAGAGCTTTCGACCATTAGCCCCTGTTTCCCGATTACTATGGATCTCTCAGGTTTTTCGAGTTCACGCGAATCGAGAACCCTTGGAGTGTCAAGTATAGTTATTTCCAGCTCTACACGATCTGTTTCGTCTGCACTCAGGGGAATAAACCTCGGGTCCTCTGTTGCAGCTAAAACAGCGGCATCTGAGACAGAAGTGAGGAGACTGTTGTCAGGGGTTACAAAGCCAACACAGCCCCTTAGTTCCCCCTCTTCCTTGAGAGTTACAAAAACCCCCGCCCTGAAATTTTCAAGGGAGTCATCGCTGGAGTGCCTGCAATCCCCAAGCCTGAAATGTTTTTTCAGGGCACATTTCGCATAATCAAGAAGAAATTTCTGCCTGCTTTCGGTAAACAGATTGAATATGTTCCCCGGTTGCCCCTGTCTTGCAGACTCAGCCATGGTGTAAATAAGCCGATCAAGGATTTAAAGTTATGATCAAAAAGATCTAATTAATATAAGTGTTTGTGAATGTAAATCCATGGACAGACGTCCGGCAGTTAGCGGTTTCTTCTACCCATCGGTTAAAGAGGAACTTCTGGAGCTCATTGCCCACATTTCGGAAGAGGTACCAGACCAGGAAGTATGCAGTGACCCCATAGGTGTGATCGTTCCCCATGCGGGATTCATATATTCCGGGATCACGGCGATGCACTCCTACAAGGCACTTTCAAAATCAGGAAAAAGGAAATTTGTGATAATAGGCCCAAACCACAATGCATATCCGAGAATTGCAGCCGCCTACCATGACGGATCATGGGTCACCCCCATTGGCCCAGCAAGAGTGGATTCCTCACTATCAGAAAAAATCGCGAAGATGTCGGATAAAATAGCTCTTGATCCTGCCCCTCACTCTGTGGAACACTCCATAGAGGTTCAGTTGCCTTTTCTTCAGTACTTATACGGCGAAGATTTTGAATTCACGCCCATTATCCTCGGGGACCAGTCAAAGAGTACTGCAACAGAGATAGCTTCAGTTCTGCATAAAGCATCTGGAGACTCATTGTTTGTGGCGTCTTCTGATCTTACCCATTATGAAAGCCACGAATCTGCAGGCAGAAAGGATCACGACCTGATATCGGTTATCGAATCACTTGACATTTCTAAGCTTTATGAAACGGTTGGGGAAGAAAAGATCTCTTCCTGTGGCTACGGCGCCATTGCTGTTCTCATGGAAATCACAAGGATGAGGGGAGGAAAGCTCAAGCTTCTTGATTACAGGACATCTGGTGAGACAAGCGGTGATTACACATCAGTAGTAGGCTATGCTTCCATGGTTGCCTGCCCATGAAAATCGCCAGGCAATGTTGAGGGCAATAGTTTAATCCATTAAAGTACTGAATAATTGTTGATTCACGAAGCAACGCTCTATGAGAAGTTATCCGGGGGCAGGTTGAAGTGCACCGCATGCAGCAGGTATTGCATACTGGGTGACGCGCAGATCGGATTTTGCGGTGTCAGGAAGAATGAAAAAGGAAGGCTGGATCTCCTGGCATACGGCAGGCCACTTGCTGCAATTGTTGATCCAATTGAAAAGAAGCCCATTCTCCATAGAGACCAGGGTGCGTGGATATACTCGATAGGCACTGCAGGATGCAACTTTGCCTGCCAGTTCTGCCAGAATTATGAAATGAGCCAGAGAAGGAAGATAGAGGGGAGCGGGTCAATGACGCCGGAGGAAGTGGTTCAAAATGCCATATCTGAGGGATGCCAGGGTATTGCATTCACTTACAATGAACCCACTATCTTTCTAGAATATGCAAGGGACATAGGGCTTCTCGCAAAGGAAAAGGGGCTGGCTACAATTTTTGTTTCAAATGGATTCGAGACGCCGGAAGCCATAAAGGAGCTATCAGGTTTTCTTGATTACATTACTGTGGATTTCAAAGGCAACGCTAACCTGAATTTCTACAGGCGCTACATGTCTGTGCCATCCCCCGACTACATATTCGATGCACTGAGGGAATTCTCTAAGACCAGGATACACGTAGAGGTTACAGACCTGGTTGTGCCGGAGGTTGGAGACTCAATAGATGACGCCAGGGAAATGGTGAAAAGAATCAAGAATATACTGGGCGACAGTGCACCATTGTCCTTCTTGAAATTTCATCCGGACTACAGAATGATGAACCTGCCGCAAACTCCTATGGAAACCCTCGTGAACCATTATAATGCCGCAAGGGAGGAAGGGATGAAATACGTTTACATAGGGAATGTCCCTGGCACTCCATACCAGAACACTTACTGCCCTAAATGCAGTTCTCTGTGTGTTGAACGGGACCTCATGCGTACAATATCATTTAATCTGGCAGAGGGTGGGAGATGCCCCGAATGCGGATATCCGGTTGACATCACCCACTCACCGGAAACGGGAAAGCACCCCGAAGGCCGGCTGTGGTGGCCACATCAGTGACAATTGGCCGTTGCCTACAGCATGACGTCGCCGCTGTTTGGCCCAAGTGTTTGCCCAGTGTAGAGATTTCCGCCTGGATCTGAAGCAAGAAGGACAGCCGTGGGGGCAACCTCCTCAGGGTACCCGAACCGTTTCATGGGCAATTCGGACAGTTTGGTCTTTCTCCACTCGTCTGTTTCATCCTTGAGCATGTCAGTTTCTATTGGCCCCGGTGCTATGCAGTTGGCAGTTATGTTGTGCATTCCAAGCTCTCTGGCGATTGATTTTGTGAAACCTATTATCCCGGCCTTAGAGGCACTGTAATGGGACATTTCAGCTCCTCCCACCTGCCCAAGCTGGGATGCTATGTTTATAATTCTCCCCCATTTTCTCTTCATCATATCCGGAACAACGAGGCGTGTGAACAGAAAAACACTCCTAAGGTTAGTATTTATGACTCTTTCCCACTCTTCAACAGGCATGTCCTGGACATGATACTGGCTTAACACCCCGGCATTGTTAACCAAAATATCTATTCGGCCGATCTTTGATATAACTGTCTCAACAATCCTGCTCACATCTTCCTTCACCGTGACATTTCCGGAGACCAAAATAGGGGATGTGTCTCCCAACTTCTCCATCTCCTCTTTCAGGCGCAACGCATCCTTTTCGTTTTCAACACCCTTGTAGTGCACAATAACCTGCGCCCCTTCCTTCTGGAACGCGAGGGCTATTGCCTTTCCTATTCCCTGGCTTGCACCAGTTATGAGGGCTACCCTCCCACGGAGGGCGCCTGTTCTTCCTTCAGTGACACCCTGTCTCATGTTTGAACAACTCAATAAGCCTATAAATATGTTCACAAAGTGCCGGCGGACATTATGCTGGAAATGCAGCAGCCCTGTCATTCATGGATTAAGTTTAGATACGCACCTGCAATCATGCCACAAGGGTGCCCCTATGCTGTCAGATATTCTTGAGGAAAGCCATAGAAGGGTCGCCCGGCATCTGCAGAATTACCTTGAGTCATTGAGGGAGGGAAAGGCAGAGCCGAGTGAATTTGAAAAAGCAAGGAACAGTCTTCACAACCACATATTCTGGGAGGAGTCGGTACTCTTCAGTGTGATTGAGAACGGTTCAAACTCCGCGAGAATACATGGCCTCGAGGTTGAACACGGTGGAATCTGGAAATTGCTTGACAAGATTGAAGGCTATGCCAAAACCGGGGAAGATGAGCTGGCAATAGATCGCACTGAAGGCCTTATCAGGGTACTCTTAACACATAATCAGGCAGAAGAAAGAACAGTATATGGGGAACTTGAGCAACAGGACATAGACAAGCAGGCAGAGATGATCCTGTTCGAAATTGAGCATGCACAGCCTCCTGAAGGATGGATGTGCAGCATACTGAGGCGCAGGCGCTGAACATCTTCTGCTGGCTTTCCCCCTCCTTAATTATCATTAATAACGAGTAGCACATGTGAGGGTGACATCATTGAACAGGCGCAGCATTGGAACATACATCTGGATCATCTACCCCATTTTCTGGCTTCTCTGGATAATCGTACTGCCCAGGTTTTTCCCGCAGGTCAATGGTTATGGCTATTTCATTCCTTTCTTCTTCTTTTTTCCATTCTTCAGGCGCCGTGGCGGGAGGAGAACACCGAGGCCTGTACCTGCCCAGTCTTCACCGGACAAACAGCAGGAGGAACAGGAATACCGGTATGAAAATATGCTCGCAGATGAAAACTACAAGCCTCCTTATTCGATCAGGAACTATCTGTTCTACGCGGTGGGAGCAGTCATAATAGTAATTGGGATCGTTCTTGTTTACACCAAAATATTCTGAGAAGGGCAGATTTTTATCTAACACGGCATAGAAGCCGAGGAGAAAGTAATAAATAGCGCATGACAGTCCTTTACTAGGGTACAGCTGTCACTCAATAGCCCTTCCTCAATGGAACCAGACAGAAAGGGCACTTGGATTTGTGCCCGGAATGATGTGTCATGGTTAACGATAGTGAAGTAAGGGCATTGGTGGAAAAGGTCCGGAAGACTGGAGTGGAAATTGTAAAGTTTGAATGGATGGGCCTGGACCTGATACTCAGAAATATGTCTACATCGGTTGATTATCTGGAGAGCGCAATCAAGTACGGAATAGGGGTGACAAAGGCGCAACAGTCGTTCAATGTTCTTGACCATCTCGTGCCGGACGGCCTTTATGGTTCCCAATCTTCGGAGTTCAAACTTGTTCCGGACATTGGAACTTACGCTCCACTTCCCCATATCAAAGGGGTCGGCAGAATGCAGACGGAACTTTCCGAGCCGGAGGATCTCAGGCCGACAGATTCTGATCCGCGCTTTTTCCTTAGAAGGATGATCGGATTGCTCAGGAAAAGGGGTATAGAGGCAAAATGTGCACTGGAAGCGGAATTCTATCTCTTCAATGCGCAAGACAAGACCCCCTTCATAAGCGGAAAACTCATGGACAGCCTTGGAATCGACAAGGCAGCTGAATTCATCCGTGCCACCAAAAGTACGCTTGGTGAAATGGGCATCAAGGTAGAACATCTCAAGAAGGAGTATGGTGGGTCCCAGTTCGAAATAACGTACCGGTATGGAGACCCTCTTTTGATTGCAGACCAGTTCATCGTGATGAAGAACGTAATAAAAGCTCTTGCAGCACAGCGGTCGCTGATCGCCTCTTTCATGCCAAAGGTTGGCAGCAGATCGCCGGGAAGCGGGCTGCATATCCATCTCTCACTTTATGATTCCAAGACCTCGGAGAATATTCTGCATGATGAAAATGACAAAAGGGGGACAGGATTAAGCGAGATTGGATATCATTTCATAGGGGGGCTTATGAAGCACATGAAAGCGCTGTGTGCATTTGAAAATCCACTTTCCAATTCATATAAGAGACTGATCCCGGGAAGCTGGGCACCTGCGCACGTGTCATATGGCTATGACCACAGAGGCGTGGCCATACGGGTTCCTTCAAACCCGCCCAACGATACGGACTCAAAGAGGATTGAATTCAGGCTCCCGGATTGTTCTGCAAACCCTCACATAGCCATAGGTGCCATGATTGCTGCCGGGTTGGAGGGAATCGAAAGCAGGGCTGATCCTGGAGAACCACTTAGTTACGATCCTGCTGAATTCAACGAGTCTGAGCTGAGGAAGAAGGGCGTTGATATGCTTCCAACTGCACTGATTGAGGCAATCCATTATGCCGAAGAGGACAGCAGCCTCAGGAAATATGTGGGAGAGTTGCTGTTCGATGAATACATTAAGGTGAGGAAGTCGGAGTGGAACGACTACTACAAGAATGTTGACAAGTGGGAGGTGGAAAATTTCCTTGAATTCATCTGATAACGATGCAGGAGATTTGAAATTCGAAGTTAGGCTTGTAAAATCAATCCCGAAGCTCGATGAGGTATTCAGGACTCTCAAAGACCAGAAGAGCGAAACATGCGGGCCATACTCAATTCTGAAAATTTCAAGGGCTCTCCTCATTGACTCGGACTATGGCCTGACGGAAGACTCGCTGGCTCAACTCTGCGGCACAACTATTTCCAAGGATGAAAAGGAACTGAGTGATCGGTTTCGGGGAAAAAACGAAGATGACCTAGATCCTGCTGACAGGGAGATGTTTTATCCTCTTGAAATGAAAGTGTCAGATCGCGAAGAGGAACTTGGCACAAGTGCAGTAGGGGTTTATAAAACGGCTGAAAGAGTTTTTGGAGATAACTTCGACGTGCTTCCTTTCTACGCAGAAATCGGAGATGAAACGAATTTCAGTGCTGAAAGGTTCAAAAGGCTCGGCCAGATTTTGTGGGAGAATATTCAGGATGCTGATTTGAACGTCATATTGAACCTTCAAGTGAACCTTCTATGTTCCAATTCCGGCATGAAATCGCCTGTTGACATTTTCAGCTTTCTTTCGACTGATAGATGCGGGCAACTTGATGAATGGTCAGTTGGGCATTTTGTCATCCTGGCAGGAATGATACGTAAGATACAGGGAGACAGGGAGGAGATATACTACATACTTCAGGAAAATTACAAGAAGCGGGGAATGTCCGGGTACCTTGTCCAGCCATCAGAAAACCTGAGAAGTGCCTTAATCAGGAACGATGGCAAGCAGGGGGGTATGATTGCAATAGTACCCAAGGCCAAAGGCGACATCACCCGGAATCTCACCGAAACGCTCTCAAGCGGTGTGTGGGACAATGGAACTCCCTTCTCCGAATAAATTGGGGTGCGCCATATATTCGTCAATGGCCAATAACTTGGCCTATCCTCCATGTCTATCTCAGCCCGATAGACCTCTTGAGTCTCCTATTGAACCAAAACAGGAGAATGAATGCCATAAGCGTCACTATCATCAGCAAATCCGGAAGTGGACTAAGATGTTTGATGATAAGGTATCCGTCAAGAAACCATACTCCCAGAAGGACATAAACATAAAGAATTAAGACTCCGCCGATGAATCTCTTGATTCTCGCCAGGCTTTTGAAATTATCTTCCTTATTTGTAGACATCTGTTTCTTCCAAATCAGGATGCAATAGTTATTGATTTCTGTGGTTCTATGCACTTCTATTGCTTGGGAAAAATTTGCGGGAAAGGTCTTCATGCTTGGCTAAAGTCGAATAATGCCTAATGACATTTTGGCAAAATCCATAACACCAGACCTGATTTAGCGCCTCAATGGACGAG